>JAYZDF010000087.1:0-14170 GCA_036337945.1 Myxococcota bacterium | reverse complement strand
CTCGACTCATTCGAAATTCCAGCAGACAAGTCAAACTACGGATCTTTCACAAAGCTGGCAGATGAAGCCGAAAAAAACATTCGTGCTCTCATAGAAACAGCTCCTAAAGGAACCAAAATTGGTGATTTTTTTGCGGCCTTTATGAATGAAGACCAAGTGGAAAAACTTGGAACCAAGCCCCTTACGGAGCACATCAAAAAGATCAATGCAATACGCTCAAAAGCAGAGCTAGCGCAGTTCTTCGGAGAGTCTCTTCGTTCTGGGTTGCGTACCCCTATCTACTTTTACGTAAATCAAGATCTAAAGAAATCAACAGAATATATTGGTTACCTCCATCATTCTGGATTGGGTTTACCGGACCGAGACTATTATCTAAAGGAAGGAGACAGATTCGAAGCATACCGTTCAGCGTACAAACAATATATGCAGAACCTAAGCGCTGCTGCAGGTTCAGATGTTTTCTCACCAAAAGTCGAGGCCATCATGGCGTTAGAAAAAGGTATAGCTCAAGCTCATTGGTCACGAGTTGAAAACCGTAATCGCGACAAGACGTACAACAAATTCAGCTTTGAAAAATTGACCGAAGCTGCTCCGGGTTTCGATTGGACCTCATTTTTTGCGGGAGCTAACATTACAAAACCAGACTCTGTTATCGTTCGGCAACCTCCGTTTTTAGCCGAGCTATCGAGACTCACTGCCGAAACCGATTTGGAAACATGGAAATCTTATTTGGTATTCGGGCTTCTTGACCGCGCCGCTCCATTACTTTCTCAAGCATTTGTTCAAGCAAATTTCGATTTTCGAATGAAAGCACTTCGAGGAATCAGCGAAAACAAACCTCGGTGGAAGAGAGCCGTTGCCGCACTCAATAGTGCCTTAGGTGAAGAATTGGGTCGTGAGTACGTCAAAAAACATTTCAAGCCAGAAGCGAAAACGAGAATGAAAGCGCTCGTTCAGAACCTTGAGGCTGCATTTGACAAGAGCATTGATGAACTCGATTGGATGACCAAGGCGACTAAGGCCGAGGCAAAAACGAAGTTGCAGCGTTTCGTTGCGAAGATCGGATATCCGGACCAGTGGAAGGACTACAGTAATCTAGAAGTAAAAGCGGATGATGCCTTCGGTAACTCACTTCGTTCGTCTCAATTTGAGTTTGACCGAGACATCAAGAAACTTGGAGGGCCTATTGATAGAACGGAATGGTTCATGACGCCTCAGACAGTCAACGCGTACTATAACCCTCCAATGAATGAGATTGTTTTTCCCGCTGCGATTTTACAGCCTCCTTTTTTCAATCTTTCAGCTGATGATGCCGTCAATTACGGCGCAATCGGCGCAGTTATCGGGCACGAACTAAGCCACGGATTTGATGACCAAGGACGGAAATCAGATGGCGACGGGAACCTGCGAGATTGGTGGTCGGAGTCAGATGCAGAAGAGTTTAAACGACGCTCTCAAATCATGGTCGAACAATACAACAAGTATGAGCCTCTCGACGGAAAGCAAGTGAATGGAAAACTAACGCTAGGAGAAAACATTGGTGACCTAGGCGGCCTGACTATCGCTTACAAAGCCTATAAGATGTCTCTCAACGGAAAAGAGTCATCCAAGATTGATGGATACACTGGTGAGCAACGATTCTTTATTGGCTGGTCTCAGATTTGGCGACGGAAGTACCGAAAAGAAGAACTGGAGCGACGACTCATGACAGACTCTCATTCTCCAAGCGAATATCGAGTCATTGGTATTCTTGCGAATATGCCAGAGTTCTATGAAGCCTTTGACGTAAAGAAAGGCGATGCCATGTTCCGTCCGGAATCAAAGCGCATCAAAATCTGGTAAGAAATCATCACTGTCGCGTCTGGAATCCTCATAGATCGCCGTCTATCCTAATGTTGAGGCATACAAACTAGGCATGGCGGTGTTTCTCCTGGTGAGCATTTACCTATATCACACACGCCGAGTGGACCTGATGGTAGCTGGCACTTCGTGTATTGCGTAACGCATTCAGCCTTAGACTTCGGATTGGCATCAATCCCAGGGCAAGTCATTCCCATAGAGAGCAACCCAATCAATGCAATGCCGGTCAAAACGCGGAAAACACTCATATTATCCATCAGAGGATAGCTCTTCTATTGAACGCTGACCAGAGTGTAATTTCTAACTAATCAGTATATTGATTAATACAGCGTGTACGACCGACCACAAGGCAGTCCAACAACTAGGACCAAATCGCAAAATAGTCTCGCCGTGATTTTGCTCTTGGCTGCTTCACTTGTCCTCTCTGGTTGTCAGCGATACGCGCCCTGCGAAGGAAACACCTGCGGTGGTCATGGTACCTGCCGAGTAGAATACGCGCCCAAAGGAGAAGACGACAATAAATTTCGTCGTTACGACACGGAAAAGCTTATTGAAGTATGCGATTGCAATGGCAAAGAAGGGTTTGAATTTCGAAATATAGGTTGCGGACCAGCAAGTGAATTTGAATCCTGCATGCCTGTACAATGTGAAACCTACGTAGCCCGTTGCGAACTCAACGAGGTTTGCCTAGAGACAGGGCCCGATACTTCCCCCGTTTGTGCAAAATGCCCTTCAAACAAAATCCCAGAAGTAACTCGGTTAGGTTGTGAATACCCATTATGTCAGGGACTGAATCTGACCTGCCCGAATAAAGAAGCTTGTCAGGCGGACGGTAAATGCGGACCCTGCTTATCTAACGAAGTCTTCGACGAACAAACGAGACGATGCAGGCCCTGCCCGAAAGGCTTTGATGCAGTAAACGGAAGATGTGAAGCCAAGAGTCGACGAGCGTATCTTGTGACCAAACTACAAATCCTTAACCAGAATCGAGTAGACGTGTTTGGAGCACTCAACGCAAATGGCTTCTTTCGCGAGTACTGGTTCAACGAAACAGATGACGGTTATAATATGATTTGGGACCAGGATCTGCTTCTCGTTATGGTTTTTTCAGAATTTGAAGATGTGCTCGATGAAGATATTCCAGACGCTCCAACGACAACGGAATTATCTGTGTACAACGGACTCTTTGTCTCATCGAGAATCTGGGAGGAAGTTAGAGGAGAACCGGAACCAAAAGAATTGAGAGACTCTCGAAGAAAGGTTGCCCCTGAAAACTACTCAAGTAATACGCTCACCGGTGAAGAATGCGCCAGGTCGATAGGTGTCGACTGTAACCCCGGCCACTTTGGCGGAGATGACGTGTTGGAAGCAAAATACTTCTCTAGCTTCGAGTGCTCACCGAAATTGGCGAACATAGACGTAAAAATGAGTAAAACCGAGATCACAACAACTTCAGACAAGGCCTGGCTGGTCATGCCCTATGAACAATCAGACCTACTTCTGCAAGCGTACCAGCTCAATATCGCTCTTCAAAAGCAGCCTACTGGGCTATGCCTAGCAGAGAACAACGATATGACCTGGCCTTGTATGGGATATGAAGGAACCATGAAATTTGCGTTACGCGCGGTTGATTTGATTGAGTCATTCAGAAAAGGCAGTGGTGGAGGAATCTCAGAAGATTTTTTCTCGGCCATTTTGGGCGACCCAGACGTAGACCAAGACGGGGACGGTTCGCCGGACTCATTTTCAGTGCAGGTCAATGTTGACCTTACCCCAATCCAATTTGTCGGAACGACCACTACAAGCTCTGTGAGCTTTGCTTCCTCACCTTAGTACCGAAAATGCGACGATTTTACTTCCGAAGAGAACTAACCTGGTTCAAGCGCGGCTTCGTTTGTTTGCTTGTATGCGCCTCTTTTGCGATATCTAACTCTTACGCAGAGACCGGTAGCTCTTTGTGGTTGAAGTGGAAAAGCTTTGATGAAAACGCAGTTTGTCTTTCACAGAATAATTACCTCGCCACCTCAGCCGTGATTGACAGTAATTACCTCGTTCGTGGCGAGCCTATTTTTCATCGTCCCTTAGAAGACCTTCTGGCCCAAAAAGCGGCACTGCTCGCTTCCGCTCGCCGCAAGATAACTGAAGACGTAGAGTTTGTATGGAGCACCGCTCTACCTATGCAATTCGTTTCTGTTACGCGTCAGGAGGTTCGCCATACCGTCCTTTCGCAAAACCTGCGATTCAACTACTGCTCGGTATTCGCAAATCATTTCGCCCTTCTCACTTCGGGCTCCCTTGCATTTTCAACAGATAAAGAATTCGGACTAAGAGGGGAAGTTGGCGTCACATACCTAACGCGAATAAATCGACTAACGCTTGAATTGGGTGTTTTACAGCATCAAGCAATTTATGGAGAGTCACGTACTGATTGGTCTTTTCTAAATCTTTTCGCTGAAGCCTATCAATCATATCGACTGAATCGTTCTCGTTTGCTGCCTTACGTGCGTCTATCGTTGGAGCGACCTATTTTTCGGCAGCAAACGCTTCCCGCATTATCATTTCAAACCGGTGTTCGAGGAAGTTACGTTCTCATAAAGCAAGCGGAAGTCGCTCTACTTTGGACAATTGACCTTCTTCACCGCTTAGACCTAAACGAATATACGGTAAATCTTGGGATCGGACTTTCCTGGTTGAATTTATTTTCATCT
Source organism: Myxococcota bacterium (assembly GCA_036337945.1). Classification (GTDB taxonomy): domain Bacteria; phylum Myxococcota; class Kuafuiibacteriia; order Kuafuiibacteriales; family Kuafuiibacteriaceae; genus JAYZDF01. Next base: position 9,602 of record JAYZDF010000087.1, on the reverse strand, counting down.
GATGAGGCTTCATAGACTCAATTATTCGCTAACAAATACGGAGTCGAGCCGGACGTAACTGACGTCGTTCCAATAGACTCTGGTTTCCATCGCATTACCGCTCCTGCCCGAGACGTCTACACTGATATCGAAGTCTTGATAGGTATAAGGAGCCAAAAACTCATTCCTTAGGATGGCCCGAGTAACGAGAACTTGCCCTGTCGTTGCATCAAATACATCGACGCTGACTACTTGCTGAGGTGCAGTGGTTACAACATCGATCATAAGCCTGAACCGTACGTTGAGAACAGTTTCGGGCCAGTCCGTCGCATAGGGACCATACGCCATGTGCTCGGGAGAATCGTCCACCGTGTTCGCTGACCATCCGTTGCCCTCTTGCCTTCCAACAAGGTGCGCTAATTGAGTCTCAGCCTCATATACGCGGGTAAATTTCACTCCAACCGGGGAGCGTCTTTGACAGATTCCGCCACCGGCTATCCATCCACAGGAGATATCATTCCATTGTCCAGTAATGAGCCAGTTGGCGACTGTACATGTACCATCACCGCTGGGCTCTCCAACGTACCAATTGCGATATGCACTGACAGAACCATCAGAGAACCGTCCCGTTTGGGTGTCTAAGCCTATATAGTAGGCCTGTCGGGAGGTATTTGGAGTTGTTCCTGACTGACGAATAAGGTCGTCAACGGCTGCTTGCTCCGTCGCGTTACGAATCGACGCTAATCCTTCATAGTTCGCCGCGGAACAACGGTCATCATACTGGGAATACGAAAATCCATTGTCGGGACAAATGGTGAAGTAAGCATCGCCAACCATACCTGCTTGGCAGTCCATTCCATCGCAGTCTTGCTCGATGCCGTCCCCAAGCACGTCTCCTGCTCCAGGAAAGATATCGTCTCGTGCGTCGTTACAGTCAGCGAATCTCGCGAAGCCATCACCATCCTGATCGACTTGCCGAACATAAACATTCATTCTGTTTTGCCCACTACCAGGAGTTCCGGTGTTCAAGCCTAGTGCCTGCCCAAACCCGAGAGGATTTCCCGTGAGTGAATTACCGCCTTCGACATCCGAAACGGCGGCGCTAGGGCCAAGACTTCCTGCGGAGCCTGGATTCGTAAAGGAGCAAGTGTTTCCTCCGCTGACATTCCAAGCGGGACCGAAGGCGTGATCATCACATGTGGGGCAAATACAATTATCGGTACCGTCTTGATCTAACGGATTTATATATAAGTTTGTCGTACAAAGTGAACCGCTAACGCTAAGAGTACCTGCGGTCATGGGAGTTCCTTCAGAAGAGTCAAGGCACTGCGACGACGGGAATTGAGAAAGCGACTCGGACAGAGGTGACTCAGTACGCGATACGTCATTATATGACGCCCATACCCCGCTTGGGGAATGAACAAACAAAAGGTCGTTTGCACTCACCGAATCCATGGCAAGAGATCGGAAATCTTGAGACAGTTGGTTCACTGTGCCAACGGTGCCGACTGGATTCGTCCAAGACTGTTGGTTATTCCACGTCCACTGATCCGAGTTATCATCACTGATGACGGCCGCTAATGTCCAACCGCCGCCGTCATAGGCTGCATCCATCAAGCAATATGTTTGATAGTTTGTTCCAGTTGTGCCTGAGGAAAGCCAATAGAGACCGTTCCCGGTACTCAGACCTTGCCGCAAGATTGTATAGCAATCAGAGGCTGAACAAGCTGCTGTGGAGCCGTTTCTTATGCGGCAATATTCGATCAGAGGTTCCATGCTCACGCTTGTGCTGGTTCCCACGCTGACGTCATCACGAGGAGTCACCGTGCAGGTCCAAGTTTCACCGGGTTGAGTATGCGTCGCGGTTAAAGTGAGTCCCTCTATAATATCGGTTCCGTTAGTCCAACTATAAGAGTATTGTATCGAGTCGTTATCAAGATCTACCGACGGTATCACAATCGCGCAAACGAGGTCGTCTGCGTCCGTCGCACGCTCTGGCGTAATGGTTGCTGTAGGTGCGCTGGGAATCGAATTGGAAACGGTGGCTGTATTTGAGAACATCCAAGCACCGTATCCTCCAAAATTATCCTTCGGTCGCAAACGACACCGAATCGTCTGATTCTTGTCGAAAAGCGCACCTGTAAGGGCTTCACCATCTGAAACAAAAGTGCCACCTACGAACCACTGTCGATCAAAATCCTCATTATCGCCGTCTGGGTCCTGCCAACCGATAGCTTCGCAAGCAAATGTTGTCGACTCTGTTCCAATGGCGGGATCAACTCGCACGCTCTGAATCGTTGGCGACGTGTTTTGAATCGTAATCGTGCTTGTGTCTATTGAAGGGCCAAAGTTTAAGCCATCGAATGGCGTAAGCTCGCAGCGAACTTGGTCTCCTCTGCTCAAAGAGTTTCCGCTTAAAGAGGACGCCGTAGAGACAGAAGAAGAATTTACGTACCAGACATATCTGTACTGAGAAGAATCGGAGTCGGCGTCAAACCAGCCGCCTGCAACGCAGGCAAACTCTGTTGTTTTATTTCCCGATGCCGGGGTCACAAACGCGGAGGCTATCTGTGGTGGCGTATTTTGTACAATAACGGTTGAGGTAAAGACAGAAGAGCCAGACTCCGTATCGATGGGCGTAACCCGCGCATAAAGACTGTCGCCACGAATGAAATTAGTGTTTGAAAGTGTCGGAGAATTGAGCAGCAAAATAGGTTGGCCATTAATGAACCACGTGTAGCTATAGAGTTCTGGATCTCCATCTGGATCAAACCAGCCCTGAGCAAGAATGCGGGCTTGATCACTGGTCCTGAGAGGCTGAGGAGAAATGTTCGCGCTGAGTAAACGGGGAAGTGAGTTTTCAATAATTACAGGAGACGAATTGATCGGGGTCCCCAGGTCGATAGCATCCGTCGGAGTTACTCGACACGCTATTTCGTCATCCTTATCGAAATGCTGACCGCTAATAGTCGCGGTCGTTACAGAGGGGGTTTGATTCACGAACCACTGAAATAGGTAACCTTCAGGGTCACCATCCGCGTCATACCAAGCCTGAGGAGTGCACGAAAAGACGGTCGTCTCGTTACCCGTCGCCGGGGTAATCAGAACTCCAGCGATCTCGGGGGGGCTATTTTCAACGTCGACAGACCCAGAAAGTACGCCCAGTCCGGAGCCGTAGGCATCAAGAGGAGTTGCTTCACATTGAATACGGTCACCTCGCTGGATAAACGGATTACTGATCGTACTACTCGTAACGGACGGGCTACTATTGATAAACCATTGAAAACGAAACCTGGGAGGATCTCCGTCGTCATCCCGCCAACCAGACGTTACGCACGAAAATATCGTCTCTTCATTCCCTGTCGTGGGAGAAATATAAACGGCACCGACCACGGGTGCTGAATTACCAATCACTATGGTCGTGGAACTCACGGTTTGTCCTCTAGAGAACCCATCGTAAGGAGTGACCTCAACAAACACTCTATCGTCACGAGAGGTTTGTGATGCTGCCAGAGTTGCCCCACCAACTATGCGCGTGCCGTTAATCGACCAATTATACGTGTATGAGGCAGGGTCTCCGTCGAAGTCATTGAATCCAAGTGGATAAGCAACGATATTGTTAACAGTTCGTGGGGAAATGGGTAGAAGAGCAACTTGGCTAAGGCTAGGTGGAGCGTTGCCGACCGTGAGCTGGTTCGACCTTACGATTACACCCGTTTCATAGCTATCGGAAGGCTCAACTGTCAGTTCAATTGTATCACCCCGAGAGAAGAGAGAAGTCTCAAGCGTCGCGCGAGTAGAAACAGCAACACCATTGACCGACCAGACATAATTATACGTTGGGGAGTCTCCGTCCGGATCAAACCAACCAGCAATCGTTGCTGTCACAGTTGTACTCTTATTGGGAGAACCAGGACCGATCAAAACGTTCAAGATGCGAGGGGCTGAATTAACGATTGTAATGGCATTCGATGCGACTGTGCTGCCACTCACCTGACCGTCAAACGGGCTCAATTCACAAACGACAACGTCATTTCGGTTGAAGCTAGAGCCGTCGAGAGTCGTTGCTTGACTCACTGATTGCCCGTTTACCCGCCAGTTGTAGAGCAAAGTCACCGTATCGCCGTCTTTGTCGTTTGTTGTGGCGGCGGAACAACCAAGAGTGGACTGTTCAGTTGCTATTTGTGGAGTAATCGTCACGTCTGTAGCAGTTGGCGGTGAGTTACTTACAATCCGGGCCGCGGAGGTCTTTTGTCCGTCAATACCGTCTAAAACAGGAGTAACGACAACTTCCCAGACCTCTCCTCTTGACGTGAGTTCACTCGATAATACTTTATCGATTGCTTGCTCCTGAATTTGACCGTTTTTGAACCATTGATACTGAACGCTTGCTGTCATTGACTGGTCAGAAGTGATGCTCGCTGAAGCAACCAGGTTATCGTCAGTAAAAGCCTCCTCCGGCGAGATACTCACGGTGGCGGTCGGAACTTCATAGTTTGTACAGGCATCACTTGCGCACACGGTTGGGCACGGGATGACCCGCCTTTCATATCGGCAGCTTCCATCGCGGCAGCGACCAACACGATCAAATACGCGAAGATCAGAATCAGTGAGGCATATATTTTCGGGAGGAGAATCGCAGTCACCACAAAAAGTTCTGTCAACGCCCTCTGCGGTGATCCGCACTTGGACGACAGGATTATTGTCTGAATTATTGTCTACATAAAGCGTAGTAGATACGGTGCCGGGCTCAGTTGGACGATACTCTAAAATCGTGCTTGCTTTATCTTGGGCTTCTATCAAACCGGGAACTTGGGTGAGCGCAAACTGGGACGAATCACCGACAAACCGAATGCGATTAATTGTCAGGCTTCGTTGTCCTGAATTCGCGATCACCAGTTCTCGTCGAACCGTGGAACCGACAGGGATTTTACCAAAATCGATTTCGCTTGGCGTCACTGCGATGAGCGAAGGAGCAACAATGGCCTGGTCATTGGTTTCGCACGCAAAGGTAAGCGCCGAAATTAATGTGCAGGAAAACCTTAGATACGGGCGCAATACAGACACTCTCTGAGTTTTAGGCAAAATTGACCGGCCATCAACTTTCGAAGATGAAAAAGAAAGATGTAGGATGACTTCTTCAAACCAAAATCGCGGTAAATTCGTTCAATCCGTTCATTTGATACCCCGGCGTTCATAAAACCGGAATTTACCCTATACAATAGAGCCGCGTCGGAATTGTCTTCTACGACAAGTCGAGATATTTTCGTCGCTGTAGGACGCGAAAGTGACTCGTAAACTTCACCCAGACAAGCAAAATAAGCGATTCACCGAAATAGACCGCGTTGTAACGGACCCAGAGCAAACAGCAGCAAGTTCTACGGAACGAGCCAGCAAATCTTCGAACGATACAAGCGAATCAGAGCAAACAGCATCAGCGAACAAACATCCTACGACAATTTCTTTCAGCGGTGCTTTTGAACGAGAAAGATTTCTCATAGACGGCCAGTCCTCGGTTGAGCGTAACCAGCGTTACATCGACCGAGGGCTCTTGGGTAAAGGTGGAACCGCGGAAGTACGTCGCGTGTTGGATACTCGTCTGAATCGCGAGCTTGCACTAAAGGTGTTGCGGACTGACCTCGCAAATAGCGATCGCCGCGCAGAAAAACTGATTGAAGAAGCTCAAATCACATCGCAACTCAACCACCCAGGCATTATTCCAGTTCACGACATTGGATACCTCGAAAACGGGCAGTTTTTTTTCACTATGCCAATCGTTCAGGGCAAAAACTTAGATCAGGTTTGTGACGAACTTCATGCAACCATCCAAGACGGCGAATGGGGCGAGACCGTCGATGGCTGGACTTTTCGTCGAATCATTGACGCATTCAAGAGAGTATGTGCCACAGTCGCGTACGCGCACAGCCAGAATGTAATTCATCGTGACCTCAAGCCTCAGAATATTATGTTGGGAGAGCATGGCGAAGTCTTTGTTCTTGACTGGGGTATTGCTAAACTCATCTCTGATGAGCGGAATATAACTCAGAGCGCTAAAAATAGTAGACGCCAATTGCCGATTCGTTTGCGGCCAGGGACTGAAGCTTCCCAGACTATCGCTGGCTCAATCTTTGGAACGCCCGCTTATATGTCGCCAGAGCAGGCTCGAGGACAACACGAGCAGGTGGGAACTGCTAGCGATATCTACGCGCTCGGAGCTATCTTATATAAAATCTTGTCTGGCGTTCCTCCATTCCAAGGGTCGGAACCTATTCAAACCTTGGCTAAAGCCGCAGAAGGAGAATCATCATCTTTGAGTGACGCGAACCTTGCTGTAATTCCGCCCTGGCCTCTTGTTAAAGTTCAACAAAAAGCCATGAACAAAGTCAGGAGAGAGCGATATGCCAACGCAAGCTTGTTAGCGGACTCGATTCAATGTTGGATTTATGGCACAAAAATAAATGAAGAAGCGGCAGCAATGCTTGAACAGTATGAGCACCTCAGCACCGAAATTGGGTTCTTGGAAAAACAACACTTCGAACTTCAAAAAGAGGCAGAAGAGCTTCTTCTCGCCATTCCTGCTTGGGCTCCTGCAGGAAAGAAATCATACGCTTGGCAACGAGAAAACCTTGCTCATGATCTCGCAGTGACAATTGATTCAAAAAGGTTTGATGCAGAACAAAAACTTCACGCTGCTTATATGCATGCGCCTTCGGCTTCTTTCGTTCAGCGAGCACTCGTACGACATTATCATAAAGAGCACATGCAGGCAGAGAATGAAGAAGATGAACGACGAGCTTCCAGGGCAGAGCTGAGACTTCGCGCGCACGCTAATCAGCTTCATTCTTCAGCGAGTGAGAAAATCATGGTTGAAGAATATTTGGAGTCAAAAGGCACACTGAGTATCACGACCGAACCAGAAGGTTTTGATGTACTACTGTGCGAATATCGTCAATCTAATCGACGTATGGCTTCGCAATTCGTAAGGCATCTCGGCCGTACGCCTGTAAAATCGGCGGAGATTCCTCAAGGCAGTCACCATATAATTATTCGAAAAGAAGGTTACAAGGAGACGACTGTTCCCGTTTCACTACAGCGTAGTGATGAATGGAAAGCCATAATTCCAGACACATCAGAGCCCTATGCAATTCGAATGTTCAAAGTAACAGAATTGAATGATGACGATTGCTATGTTCCTGCAGGCTGGTTTCGTTGTGGCGGCGATCCTACAATCCCCACATCTCTCTCAAGCCGCCGGTTGTGGCTTGAAGATTTTATCATAAAGAAATATCCGGTCACTAACACTGAGTACCTGGCCTTTCTCAACGACCTATTGAAAACCGGCAGAACAAAAGAAGCTTTTGAACATGCGCCGCGACAAAGGTCCGCTAAGAAAGGAGAGCAAGGAGAATTGCTTTATGATTACGATGAAAATATTGGCTTTGCGTATCCAGATCAAAAAAATCTCAGTCACGAAATACAAGGAGACCTACCGGCTACATCGATAAACTGGTTTTCATGCGTAGCATACTGCCGCTGGTTTTCCGAAAAAACCGGTTTAGGTTGGCGCCTGCCTCATGAACTCGAATGGGAAAAAGCAGCTCGTGGTATCGACGGAAGATTTTTTCCCTGGGGAGATACTTTGGATCCTTCCTGGTGCTGTATGAGGCAAAGCCATAAAGAAACCCCGGCACCAGCATCCGTTTTCCAATTTCCACTTGATGAAGGTCCATACGGCGTTCGTGGGCAAAGTGGTAACGTGAGAGACTGGTGTATCAACACGTACCAAGAAGAAATTCCGTGGAAAGATGGCGATGTTGTGCGCTGGAACCCGGATTATGAATTGTCTGACTACGCAACCTCAAAAGTAGTCAGAGGAGGCTCTTGGATCACATTCGAGGGCAATTGTCGGGCAGCGTTTCGGTTCATTACTTCCCCAGACTTCCTAGGCCCAGACGGAGGCTTTCGCCTTGCGCGCTCAATTTAGCTTTCTTGCGATGTGCTAATACTCAACATGCGGTATAGAAGCCCGGTCGAGAAGTCTCGCGCGGCAAAGAAGAGTAAGTTATGGATATCAAGCACTGGTTCGCAATCTCATTGAGCGGATATCTTATTCTGATTTTTTGGATCGCCCTTCGTGGCAAGGCCCAAATTGAAGAACTAGAAGACTATATTGTAGCTGGTCGAAGCATGACCTTCTTCATGGCGTCCGCTACCCTGTTTGGAACCTGGTTTGGTGCAGGCACTCTCTTAGCAGCCGCCGACGAAATTTCGAATGTTGGCTTGTCCGCAATGGCGATAGAACCGATCGGCGCAGGGCTTTGTCTTGTTCTCGCCGGATTTCTTCTCGCAAAGCCTTTGTGGAATGCCAATCTGCTAACACTTGCCGACTTTTATCGTGTTCGGTTTGGCTCAAAAGCAGAGTTTATGTTCTCCTTTTCGACCTTCACTTACTTTGGGTGGATCGCAGCTCAGCTCGTTGGCGTCGCAGGTATTCTCAACGTTTTCTTCGAAGCACCCATTTGGCTGGGGATAATATGTACCGCTTCTGTAGCAACTGCATACACAATGCTGGGCGGAATGTGGTCCGTAGCAAAAACGGACGCGATTCAAATCGGACTCTTGATCTTGGGACTGATGGTACTGTCCGGATGTGTCATTGTAGAGTTTGGCTCACTCTCCTCTCTGTGGAATAAACTGCCTGAATCAAAAAAAGTTGTCATCCCGACACAAGATCTCAAAGCATTCATGGGCTGGAGTAATTTATTGCTTATAGGAATGCTTGGAAACCTTCCTGGTAGCGACCTCATGCAGCGAGTGTTTGCCGCCAAAAACGCTGATATAGCCAAGAAGGCCTGCATAACGGCGGGTTGCGCTTATCTAATTTTAGGTACGTTGCCAGTGATGATGGGGCTTTATGGTTCGGTACATCTTGCCCATGGAGAACTAAACCAAATCATCTCAAAACTGATAGCTCACATCTCTCATGGCTCGCAGCTCGGGCTTTGGATCAAACCAGTGATGGTGATCACCTTACTCGCTCTAATATCGGCCGTACTATCAACACTAGACAGCGCTATGCTGACCACTGCGAGCGTCATTGTTCAAAACATCATTATTCCACGTAAAAAACTCGCTGAACCCATCAAGGCTGTACGTTATTGCGTCGTATTGGTCGGAGCAGTCAGTGTCTGCTTCGCCTTTGCCGGACGAAGCGCGTTCGAGCTCATAGAAGGCAGCTATGCCATGACGATGGCGGGCCCCCTAGCTCCTCTAGTCTTAGGAGTTTATTTTAAATTTGGAGGAGAATGGGCAGCGACCGTTTCGTTGACTTTGGGCTACCTCACCATCTTCATCGAGACGGTGGCGAGTTTTGTAGCTCCAGCTCTATTTGAAGGATGGATTGTGCCCCTGCCCTTCGTCGCACTATGCCTCAGCACCTGCTCCTATCTGGTCGTAGGTTATTTAGAAACACGGAGTGCTACGGAATAGCGCAGCTACCTCTATACGGGCTTTTCAATCCGACCATCCGCGTGTTTTGCAAAACGAGCGTCCTTGCTACCGTGAACGGGGTCATCAGCGTCCCAAGGCCATCCACCAAATTGTGTCCGACGATAATCAGAAAA
>JAYZDF010000086.1:0-26873 GCA_036337945.1 Myxococcota bacterium | reverse complement strand
ATGCAGCGAGGTTTCGAACCACTTGGCGGTCTAAAGTCTTGTAGAAACCGGTGAGGTCAAACTCAAGAAAGTCGAAGAGCCGTGATTGCATCCCTAAGGATGTTTGGATGCTTCTTTCAGGAAGGAGTAACCGTGAGCCATATACATCGTCGGACTCATCGTATTCTGGTTGCTGTTGATAAGAGCCAAGACCAAAGTTGAATTGGAAATCTTTATTCAGTTTGTACTGCGCGAGTAATCGAGGGTCGACGGTGAATTCGTCAATCGCTTCGTAGTAATCGGTACGAACGCTGGGAACGATAATGAGATCATCGAAGAACGTAAACTTGAGTTCGGCGAAGGCACCGGGGTTAATCAAATCACCGTCGATCGTATTACTTAGTGATTGAGTCGTGGAGAGTGGCACAGGATTCTCGCCCTCTTTGGGCGGCTGAGGTACGTTTAGGTTGAGTTGGACTCGCGAGTATTCGGCGTCGATTCCGAATCTCGTCGCAAGCCAATCGCTGAGCTTTATGTCCCAAGTATTTCTGAGATTGATATTCTGATTATCTAGGTTGAAATTGATAGCTTCACCGAGTTCGAAATCTAGATTTTGAATTCCAGTGATGATGTTTACGGATTGCCGGACTCGAGATGAGATCTTGCTTGAGTAAATCATCAGTACCTTGTGGAATCCGACATTGGTTTGCAGCGCCCCTCGTATTTGCGGGTCGGCTTGTGGATCGTCGAACAAAAGAGTCAGTTTGTCGCGGGATCCAAACCAAATGAAGCGCAGGTCTTGTTTGTCATCAATCTTCCATCGGGTGATGAACTGGTAATCATAAAATCTCGGGGCCGTATTAAATGAGATGGGCGCCTCGTCTGGAATAACGGCTGGAAGAACAGAGTCGATATAGGATCTTCGAAATGCGCCACCCATCGTGACGTTTTCGCTGACGGGGCCTTCGAGAACGAGAGAGGCATCGTACACGTTGACATCCACCGAGCCGCGGAACAAATCCTCGGCTGGGTTTCTCACTCGAACGTCGATAATTCCACCGATCGACCGGCCAAATTCTGGTCCAAAGTTCCCGGGCACAAAATTTACTTCTTCTAAGAAGGCAGAATTGAAGGTACTTCGTAGTCCGCCGAAGTGGTAAATCTGTGGAATTTCTTGAGTTTCTAGGAAGATGCCGCTGTCGCCGGGGGCAGATCCACGAAGAACAGGTGGCCCACCATCGAACGCGTTTCGCGCCACACCCGGCAGATTAGCGACAGCCTTAAGGGTATCACCTGCTGTTCCCGGAGCACGATTGATCTCTTCGCGACTAAGTGTTCTTGCTACCACTTCCCGGCGAACTGCTCGAGCACGAACGATTGTTTCGTATTTGGAGCCAATGGCCAGCAAAAAATATTTTTCTTCAATTGTTTCACCAGGTTCTCCGTTGATTTCGAGATTCATCTTCTCAAAGAACAGACTTTTGGTCCGAATCCGAAAGCTCTTCGAGTCGACCACGATAGAGAACTGACCGCGCGAATTTGTGAGGGTGCTGGTGACCGTTTTCCCATCGATTTCCGCAAAGATTTCAATAGCTTCTATCGGAATTCTTTTTCCTCGCTGAAGAACCGTTCCTTTCAGAGTCACCGGCGGCGGAACCTCTTTTTTGGGTTTTGGCGGCGGCGGTGCCAAAATTCGGTATTCGTAGTTTATCGTCACTGGAACTGTTTGCCCGGTGTTCAACACTCCCGGTTCGAACTCGAACTTCATTGCTGCCATTCTCGCGGCGCTATCGAAAGGCTCACCGAATCCTTGCAGAACATCGACGGTTTGAACCGAACCCGTGGCCGTTACAACGATTTTCAAGCGCACAGGAATTTCTTTTGAAGGGTAAACCGTAGATTTTGGCAGTTCCACCGCGATGAGTTTTTTGAGTTTCGGAGGCTGGGCCAAAAATAGGGCTTGGGTAGAGGTATTGGTTTGAGCGTCCGCGGAGGTATTCACCGCTTAGGCGCCGCAGAAGACCAAAAAGAAGCCCACTGAGTTAGGAAGTTTCCACACGCACTCCCCATAGCCCTAAACGGTGATGTTGACCAATCAACTCTTGAGAAAAAACGTCATCACGAGCGCCGCATACCAGATATTTCCCTGCGTTATTATGTTTTTTCGTCAAAAGCTGGATAGTTGCCTGAAACTCAATACCAGCCTAGTCTTGCGGTCAGAATCTCGGCTCCGAGAAAGACAAAATTATGATGCTCACAACACCTTCCAAGACATTTAATGACTCAAGATCTTCGTTCAGTATTTTTCGTAGATCAACCATGGCGCTCGCAGGTTTACTCATGCTTGTGGCTTGCGAAAACACGGGCGAAATCACCAAATTTGAGCCCGCGGGTGTGATCCTGAGTCCAGTTTCTGGTCCCACTTCAGAAGGCGGAGATTCGGCTTCCTTTACCGTAGTGTTGGCTTCGCAGCCGCAAAGCAATGTGGTGATTAATCTTGCGAGCAGCAACACGACCGAGGGAACCCTAGACAAAGGTACGGTGGCCTTCACGGCCTCGGATTGGAATATCTCTCAAACAGTAACCGTCAAAGGCGTAGATGACTCTGTTTCAGATGGTAATCAACCTTTTGAAATTACCTTTGATTTAGCGTCAAGTCAGGATCCGTCGTACTCAGCTCTCCGTCTCGCAAGTTTAGTTGTCGTGAATATTGATAATGACCAGGCAGGCTTTGTAGTGGGGCAGGTGTCGGGGCCTACTGCTGAATCTCAGACGCAAGCCGAGTTTTCGGTTCGTCTCACATCGCAGCCTCAGTCCGATGTCACTCTCAACTTTGATTCTGACGACCGCACAGAAGGAATCATTGATGGACCAACCAGCATTACCTTCACGCCAAACGACTGGAACGCGATGAATAAGATCATTCGCGTGCGAGGTGTCGAGGACAAAATTGCTGATGGTAATCAACCTTACCGAGTCGTTTTTTCTGAAACGAGTAGTGACGACGCGACCTACGCTGCGATCAAACCCGCGGATGTCCTTGTCATCAATTTGGATGACGACACATCGGGCATCAATGTCAGTGCAGTCAGTGGTCCCACCACCGAAACCGGCGCCTCAGCGACTTTTTCGGTTGTCCTCGCGTCCGAACCAGAAGCTGATGTCGTCCTAAGTATTGCATCAAACGACTCGAGCGAAGGAACCACGGACCTAAGCCAGCTCACATTTACGAAAGTGAATTGGAATGCAGCACAAAACGTCTCTGTAACGGGTGTCGACGATGAAATTGCAGATGGAAACCAGCCCTACGCCGTGGAGTTTAGCGCGGTCACAAGCACCGATGCGACTTACGCCGCCATCATGCCGGCGGAGGTAGTTGTCATTAATATTGACGATGACCGGGCAGGCATCAATGTAAGTGCGATAAGTGGCCCAACGACCGAGGCAGGAGGGACCGCAACATTCACCGTGGCGCTCGCATCCGAACCTGAAGATAGCGTCACTGTGAACTTTGATACTGATGACAGCAGCGAAGGTACCGTGAGTAGCAATGCGCTGACCTTCACACCTATGAACTGGAATGCGCCGCAAACGATCACCGTAACCGGTGTAGATGACTCGGTCGCTGATGGAAATCAACCATTCCGAATTGTGTTTTCAAACACCGTCAGCACGGATGCAACCTATGCTGCGATCACCCCTAATACCGTGAGTGTGATCAATACGGATAACGACAACGCTGAGATCCTCGTCGATTCGATCAGTGGCCCCACCTCAGAAGGAGACCTTGTGAATGGAACTTTCGCATCGTTTTCCATTCAGCTTACGTCTGCTCCGACCGATACCGTCACGATTTCTTTTGATTCCACTGATCAGTCCGAAGGTCGAGTAGACCGAACGTCGGTTGTCTTTACGCCGACCAACTGGAGCGCGCAACAGGTAGTGCGAGTGACCGGACAAGAAGATTTGTTGGCAGACGGAGACCAAACTTATCGAATTCGATTCTCTGGTGTATCCAGTAACGACCTCACCTACGATGCGCAAAGCCTCTCTGACATTGTTGTTGTCAACAATGACAATGACACGGCTGGAATTTCTGTCAGCCGAGTCGAAGGCTTTACAACCGAATCGGGTGGGCAAGTTTCTTTCACGGTTTCACTCACTTCCGAGCCTTCTGCCGATGTGGCAGTCTCTTTTGATTCTGACGACACCGCAGAAGGTACGGTCGCTCCCAATAGCCTCATCTTTACACCCGTCAACTGGAATGCGCCGCAGAATGTAACTGTGACAGGAGTTGACGACTCAATCGCGGATGGGAATCAACCGTACCGAATTGTATTTGCCGCGACGGTCAGTAACGATGCAACCTATGCGGCGATTACTCCTCAAAGTATTGTTGTAATTAACACCGATGATGACAGCGCTGGTATTCTTGTGTCGCCCATTAGTGGACCCACTACGGAAGCGGGGGATACTGCGACCTTCACTGTCGCGTTGACGTCTCGACCTTCCGATAACGTTACTTTGTCTTTAGTTTCAAGCGACACAACAGAAGGAGATATATCGGCGACCACTTTGATTTTCACTGCCGTGAACTGGAACGCGCCACAAACGGTTACGGTTACGGGTGCGGATGACCAAATAGCGGACGGTAACCAAACCTTTGTTGTTAACTTCACCTCAGTAGTGAGTAACGACGTGGCCTACGCGACCTTGGCTCCCTCTGGAGTTACTGTTGTAAATACCGATAATGATTCAGCTGGGGTTACCGTAAGTGCGATCAGCGGTCCAACCACCGAGGCCGGAGGTAATGCAACGTTTACGGTCCGACTCAATTCCCAACCTACGGCTGTCGTCCAAATTTCGCCTGAATCTACAGATACGAACGAAGGTATCGTGTCACCTGGTACTTTATCTTTCACCTCTGCAACCTGGAATGTGCCCCAAACCATCACCATCACCGGGCAGGATGACGTACTCGTTGATGGCAATCAACCTTATGCGATTCAATTTCAACCTAATGTCACCTCGGACGTTGCCTATGCGGCAATCTCTATTCCACCCGTACCGGTGATCAATGTCGATGACGACACCGCAGGCGTGACAGTGAGTCAGATGAGTGGTCCGGTCAGTGAAGACCAAGCCACCGCGGAATTTACCGTTGTTCTAAACTCTCAACCTTCGGCGGACGTCTCGATAGCAATATCTTCTTCTGACACTGGAGAAGGCACCATTTCTACGGGCGCCTTAGTGTTTACAAACTCAAACTGGAATGCGCCACAAACGGTGACCGTCACTGGTGTTGACGACCAATTGGCGGACGGGACCCAGGTATTCCAAATACAATTTGGTGCTGTTCAAAGTACGGACACGAACTTTGCGAACCTCAGCATCAATGATCTGAGCGTCTTCAATGTAGACAACGACACGGCGGGTGTCGTTGTCTCAAACCTGAGTTCGCCCACGACTGAAGACGGCGGTCAGGCGACGTTCACGGTTCGGCTACAGACAGAGCCACAATCGATAGTGACTCTTGCCTTTTCCTCTAACGATACTGGCGAAGGTATTTCCTCTCCAAGTTCTCTCGTTTTCACTCCGAGCGACTGGGATACCACTCAGACCATTACTGTGACGGGCCAGGACGATAATTTAGAAGACGGTGACCAGCCATATCAAATCGTGTTTAGCGCGATTGTGAGCAACGACTCCGATTACGCGGGCATAATTCCATCGCCTGTTTTGGTGTTCAACACGGACAACGATACAGCTGGTTTTGAAGTGAGTGAGGCAAGCGGGCCAACCGGAGAGGATGGGACAACAGCGACCTTTACTGTGCGACTGAGAACTCAACCAAGTGATGATGTCACGATGAGTTTTTCTTCGAGCGATACCGGCGAAGGTACACTGGGGCAATCAAGCCTAACCTTTACGACACTCAATTGGAATTCTTTTCAAACTGTAACCCTGACGGGACAAGATGACGAATTGGCAGATGGTAATCAGCCCTACCAGGTTACGTTTGGCTCTTCGACCAGTAATGATACGAACTATGCTGGAATTACACCTTCGAGCGTCAATGTCCTCAATCTAGACGATGACTCGGCTGGATTCCTCATCTCCTCACCGAGTTCGCCCACAACCGAAGACGGTACCCAGGCTACGTTCACGGTTCGACTTCAGTCTGAACCTCAATCGTCGGTGACCTTGACCTATTTCTCTAATGACACAACAGAGGGCACACTGAACGTTTCATCGATTAATTTCTCGCCGAGCAACTGGGACTCACCGCAGACGGTGACTGTTACAGGCGTGGATGATGAATTGGCAGATGGTGACCAAAGCTATCGGATTATTTTTGCGGCTGCGATCAGCTCAGATGCAAACTATAACGGTTTGATTCCCGACTCAGTCACTATGTTCAATAACGACAATGACACAGCAGGATTTGAGATTGAGGCGATGAATGGTCCTATCAGTGAAGATGGGGCGATCGCAAGCTTCAGTGCTCGTCTTCGTACCGAACCTGCGAGCGATGTGACGGTTAATGTGGTAAGCTCAGACACTACCGAGGGCGTTGTTGCAGTCAGCAGCCTAATTTTCACCCCCAGTAACTGGGATTCCTCACAAATTATTTTCGTTACCGGCGTGAATGACAATATTGCAGATGGCAATCAGAGTTTTACGGTGACCCTTTCGATCAACTCCACCTCGGACACCGACTACGGTGCTTTATCGCCCGCGAGCGTTAGTGTTTTGAATCTAGACAATGACACTGCGGGATTCCTCCTTTCGGATGTATCGGCTCCGACGACCGAAAACGGTGGCACGGCTACCTTTACGGTGCGACTACAGTCTGAACCCTCATCGAACGTGACCGTCAGCTATGCAAGTGATGATCCTACCGAAGGCGTGACAAACGGGAATCAAATGACGTTTACAACGGCCAATTGGAATGCGCCTCAGACAGTCACTGTGACTGGTCAAGATGATGGGATTGCAGATGGTGATCAGGCGTATCGCGTCGTCTTCAATCCAGCCGTGAGTAACGATACGAATTACTCCGGTCTGACTCCGCCAGCGCATCCTCTGTTCAACAATGACAACGATACCGCTGCGATAGATATTGGGAGAGTGTCTGGTCCAACCTCCGAGTCAGGTGGTACAGCGACTTTTACGGTTGTTTTACGCACGCAACCGACAAGCGACGTTACGGTTCTCGCCAGTTCCTCCGATGCTTCCGAGGTTTCCGTAAATGTCTCGTCGATCACCTTTACTCCAAACAATTGGAATGCCGCTCAAACGGTGACTTTGACCGGCGTGGATGATCAAGTCGCAGATGGAAACCAAATTGTCAGCATTGATTTCGGTCAGGCCACCAGTGCTGATTTGTCTTACTCTGGCCTCACACCGGCCAGTATCTCTGTGACTAATCTTGATAACGAATCCGCGGGCATTACGGTTTCTGATGTGATTGCTACCACCTCTGAGTCCGGACAATCAGGCTCTTTCCGCATCGCACTGACATCGCAACCAAGCTCTGATGTAACGATTCCCGTGTCGTCTTCAGACCCCGGGGAAGCAACCGTTAGCGTTTCCAGCATTGTCTTTACGACTTCGACTTGGAATACCATCCAGACAGTCACCGTGACCGGAGTTGATGACCAAATTGATGATGGTACCCAAAACTACCAGATTCAATTTGGGGCGATCACGAGCGTGGATACAAATTATAATGGATTGAGTGTTGCACCATTGTCTTTCTCCAACGTGGATAATGAAGATGCAGGCTTCATCGTTTCCCAATTGTCTGGCCCAACCAGTGAGAGTGGAACGACCGCGACGTTCACTGTTGTGCTCGCGTCTCAGCCTGCAAGTTCTGTAGAGATTTCGCCTGTATCAAGCGATGCTACGGAAGCGACAATTAGTCCCCCATCTCTCATATTTACAACCTCGAATTGGAACGTTGCGCAAACCGTTACACTCACAGGGGTGGATGACCAAACGGCGGATGGTAATCAGACCTATAATGTCAATTGGGGACTCACATCTTCAACCGATACTGACTATGCACAAGCGGTGATCCCTCAGCGTACGGGAGTGAATCTGGACAATGACACAGCCGGATTGGCGCTCGGTGCACTGTCTCAACCGACGACGGAAGCGGGAGATCAAGGAACCTTCACGGTAGTTCTCACCTCTCAGCCCACGGATTCGGTGGCGGTTGGACTTTCTAGCTCGGATACGACCGAGGGAACGGTATCCACACCTTCGCTGACGTTTTCCACGTCAAATTGGGACACGCCGCAAACTGTTACGGTGACAGGAGTGGATGACAATGTCGTCGATGGAACGAGCGTGTTCAATGTTTCGTTTGTTCTAACAAGCTCCGACCTCAATTATTCTGGTTTAGCCGTTTCTGACGCTCCGGTTCCCAATGTTGATAATGATGTCGCGGGTCTTGCAGTAACCGACGCAAGCGGCGTCACGACCGAGGCGGGCGGGACGACCACTGCATCGGTGACTTTGACTTCTGAGCCTCAAGGTTCTGTGACTGTCAGTATTTTGAGTAACGATACAACAGAAGGGACCGCGTCGCCTTCGTCGATTGTTTTTGATGCCAATAATTGGAATGTGCCTCAGCTCATCACAATCACCGGCATCGACGACGCTGATGCGGACGGTGCTCAAAATTACTTGGTCAATGTATCGGTGACTGCAAGCAGTGATCCAGTATATTCTCCGGCGATTCCAACGGGAGTGATTACGGTCGTCAACACGGATAACGATTTTTCCTTGAATCTAAGCAGTGCGGGCTCCGTGTTGATTTACGCAACAACAAGTGGGGGTACTTCGCTTGAAGATGCCGCCGACAATTTGGGTGTCAATTATACATACACCACCACAGAGTTTGAACTTATCACCGCATTCGACCAAGGCGGATTTGAACTAGTGGTCATTGAACACGGGGTTGGAACACTTTCTCAAGATGTTATTCAACGGATCATTGGATGGGTGAATCGAGGAAATAAGCTCATTCTCAGTTACGGCGAGCTTCATAATCATAGTGACCTTTTGGCAGCTGTTGGTGTGAGAGTGACCGCGACCGCGTCGGTTGCACGAGATATCTATCGACCTGCTGCTTTGCCCATCAATCTATTCGGCCTACCGATTGAATCTGGTGGATATAATACCTGGAACGAGTTTTTATTCCTGGATGCCTCCACGAGCAGCTTTGGCCTCACGGTATCTGGTGCTGAGTTAGACTTTGGAACGAAACCGTCCGGACAATCAGAGCTGGGCTTGATTTTGGGCCGGTATGATTCTGGCCAAACCGGCGCGCCAGCGATGATGATGACGAAATATGGTCGAGTCATCGTTCATGGCTTTTCAACCCGACCCTATGCTGGAAGTGATATCGACGGTGATTCTATTCACGATCTCCGAGAGTTATTCGAAAACGAAATTCTGTATTTCTTGACTCGATCTGAGCTAGGTATACGCGAAGACATGGCGAGGATATCGTCGGGAACATTTACCATGGGGGCAGCGCTTACGGACCCATTCCAAGAAGCCGATGAATACACGCGCGACGTTACAATCTCCCGCGATTTTCAACTCGGGCGTACCGAGGTTACCAATCGGCTGTATGGCTCCGTGATAGGCAGTATTTCGTCCGCTGACTTTTCCGTTTGTGGCTTCGGTTGCCCGGTGACAAACGTGAGCTGGGAGCAGGCGGCGCTGTTTGCTAATGAAATGTCTATACGAGAGGGTCGAGACGAATGTTACCGACAATCGAATCCAAACTCGGTCAATGTAGACCTCAGTTGTAACGGCTATCGTTTACCGACAGAAGCCGAGTGGGAGTATTCTGCCAAAGCGGGGACCAGCGACATGCTGTCGTCCGGAAACTTCACTTTCAATAGTTGTAGTACCACCGAAGCGAATGTGACCTCAGTTGCTTGGTTTTGCGGAAATGCGGGAAATCGAACGCGGCCGGTGGCTCAGCTGGAGCCGAACACTAATGGGCTTTACGATATGCATGGAAACGCCTGGGAGTGGGTAACGGACGTATACGGTAATTATTCTTTCAATAATGAAATCGACCCTATCGGTGTCACCTCTAACCCAACTGGACCGCGAGTCCTTCGCGGTGGGGCCTACAATTCTTCACCATCTTCCGTACGGTCTTCCTACAGAAACAGTGCTCCGCTGAATAGCTCTGGTTATAACCAAGTTGGATTACGTTTGGCACGAACTGATGTCTCAGAAGACTGGTTTGAAGTTGATATTTTGCCCAATGCTCTACCGGTACCGAGTACCGGTACGGTCATAACTTTTTCTGACCCGGATGACAGTATTTCGGGTCTGACGATTCCATTCACGTTTAATTACATGGGCTCTAACGAGACGCTGATTTACGTGGCGACCAACGGAATTATCAGTTTCGCGCCGAGCAATCTTGGTACCCCATCAACCCGACCAATACCTCTTGGTGGCCCCCCGAGTGCCTTCATTGCCGGTTGGTGGGATGATCTTGACCTTACGCCTTCGGGTGCGATTCGCCAAGAGACGACCGGGACTGCACCGAACCGAGTCTTTGCTATTCATTTCGATGCTGTTCCCTCTTGGAGTGGCAGCGGTTCCGATAGCGTTTCGATGAGTTTCTATTTGTATGAAACCTCGAACGTTATTGAGGTTCATTACGAGAGCATCAGTGGAAACGGCTGGGGTGCGGGCGCAGGTTGGGAGGCCGATATCTCACAAACAGGCGGTGCAGATGTCTTGGGTTGTTCCGCCGGATGTGATGAAAATGACTTCCCCACGGGTCAGATCTTGCGCTACAAGCCCATCCGGGTAAGGTAGAGGTGTGTTCATGCGAACGCTTTTCGCAATCCTATTGGGCTTAGGGCTCACGCTAAGCGGTCTTGACGCTTTGGCGCAAAAACCTTCCAAAAAGGTTTCTTCGTCGAAGTCTAAGTCAAAATCTAAACGAAAAAAGTCGTCAAAAAAGAAATCCAAAAGGAGAAAGAACGCACCAGGTCTCAAAGAGTTCAAACGTGGTGTTCGTTTCTTTAGGGCGAAAGAATTTGAAGCGGCCCTTCCATTGTTTAGAAAAGCATATGAGCTTTCGGGGCATCGACGTTCGACGGTGCTTGCACTCGCGCAGTGTGAACGTGCGCTCAAAATGTATGACGACGCGATAGCGCATTATCGCGAGTATCTCGCCATGAATCCACCCAACGCGGAAAAAATAAGAGAGACAGTGAAACTGACTCAAGAGTTACTCGATGCGCAAAAAGAAGCAGAAGGAGAGGTCGAAGATGAACCGGCTGTGGCGGAAGCTACTCCTTCTGTTCCAAGCGCAGCGCCGAGCGCCGAGGCCCAGACGAAAGATGCCCTAATTGCTAAACCAGTGCCGCCTCCGGGTTCGAGTGCTCAGGGTTCAGATACGGGTTCAAGTTTAAACGTCTGGCTTTGGACGATCGGCTCGATTGTTGTCGTTGGTGGTGGTGCGGCGGCAGGATATTTCCTTTGGCCGCAAAGCGAAGCCTACGGCGGTAGCGCGGGGATTGTCGCGCGTCCGATGGGAGATTAGCGGCATGAAGTATTTTGCGAAATTATCTTCTTTGACCTTTTTATTGGCTCTTTTGGTGGTGACCGGCTGCGCACAGCCAGCGACACAGTTGGTCGTTGTTGTTGATTCTGACCTTGAACCCCAAATGGACCTGGCGCAGATCGAGGCCGTGGTGAGTAGTCGAGAATTTAGTCCTCCATGGACCAACACTTTTGTCATCAATAGTTCCTCAGACATTCCGTTTTCCTTCGGAGTAGAAGCGGGAGGCGGTCCTAATAATGAAGTCACGATTGACCTTGCGGTTTTAGATGTGAGCTCGAAAGTTGTCGTGACTCGAAGAGCCGTGGTTGAGCTGGCAGAAGATAAAAGCTTGGTCTTGCCCTTGGCTTTGAACGCAAGCTGCAAAAACGTGAATTGTCCGGCGATGCAGACCTGTGTTGACACCGGCAGCGGTGGCGGCTGCTCCACATCAAATATCAATGAATCTCGTCTTGAAGAAAATCTTTCCGCGGGTGACGAGTTTTAGTCTAACCGCTGATAGTCAATCGCCGAAATCGTTTCATAATTCGGGGACGATACCGCTGTTCGTATAAGTCGGCCATTGTTAAAAATACTGCTACAACTAACGGGCCATACAGAAGACCAATGACGCCAAACGTCGTTAGTCCGCCTAGAATACTCATGAAGATGACAAAGTTATGCATTTTCATGCGTGATCCGATGAGTTTCGTTTTGACAACGTTTTCAACAAATAGACCGATGAAGGTACACAGCAAAAAGAAAATAATCGCGGGTGCTATTTTTCCATTGAGAACGAGATAAATCGTTGCTGGAATCGAGACGACGGAGATGCCGACCAACGGTAGAAACGCGGCGATGGTCATGACGGTACCCCATAAGACAGGGGAGGGAACTGAAGCCACCGCCATTGCGACACCGCCCAAAACGCCCTGTATGAGACTTCCGAGTCCATTACCGAGTAAAATCGCTTGTCCGACATCTTTGAACTTTGTGGAAATTAATTCTTCCTCTTCGTCAGGTATAGGTGAGATCCGGAACAAAAAGGACTTAAGTTTTGAACCATCGAGTAAAAGATAAAAGACCATGAGTAGCATCATGGATACATGAAATAAAAAGTTTACAAGATTCGTGAGCAAACCATTAACCTGTTTGCCGAGATAACTGGTCACCGTGCCAATAACTTGGCCCAGAAGTTTGCTGACACTTTGCGGTGAATATTCAAAGCCGATCAGAGATGCGAGCCGAGCTGCCTGCTGAGAAATGAAAGAGTCACCAAACAAGACCTCGTGTAACCTGTCCATAGTGACGGACTCTTTATTGGTAACATATGCACTGTGCGCCTCAACCGATAGACTGGTGACGACGAAGGTGGCGGGAATCGCAATAAGGATTGCAAGACTTACACACAAGATAACCGAAGATATTGTTGCGCGGCCATCTAACTTATCGGTGAGACGAGCATGTAAAGGTCCCAGCAAACCGACAAAAAGACACGCAAGTATGAAGTCCGTGAAGAATGCGGAGAAGAGCCAGGCGGTAAGACCTAAGGATACGAGCAGAGCCAAACTGAAAACCACAACCGCTACTGAATTGTGGGTATCCTCGATTCTCTCGTTCATACCGCTGTAAGCGTATGCGAAGCGTCATCTTGGCTCCACTTTTTGGCGTAATTAGGGTATATACTAGGACCGTTCTTCCGTTGTAACGGCCAGCGTTTGTAGTTAATATACCCACATGTGGGATGTTTTGCAGCTGGTTATGGGGTGTCAGTTGCTCGCCTTTTTCGCTCTTCGACTCGCCTACGAGCCCTCCCGCACTGCTTCTGTGGTTCTCCATGAGTCCGGTTTTTTTCGAGGCGCGATGTCAGCAGTTGCTCTTGGTCAGGTCATTTTGCTGGTCGGGTTGGTGTTCGAGCCCGAGGTTTTTGGCTTCGCTGTCACTCCATTACCCATGTTTCTTCGTTGGACTGGTTCAGGATTAGGTCTTTTCGCTTTGGGGTTTTTGGCTTGGACCTATCGGGTCTTGGGCTCGAATTACCATAGCGTCCTTCATCTTGATGATAATCAGGTACTCATCACTTCGGGACCATATCGCTATATTCGTCACCCGATTTACGTCACGTTATTTGGAATCTTTTTTTCGTTCTATCTGCAGTCCGCAAACATGTTGGTACTGCTTTTGGGAACAGGAGGCTTGTCTGTATTGTTGTACATAAGGATACCGAAAGAAGAAGCATTATTGCTGAAGCATTTTGGCCGTAGCTATCGAAGTTACATGGTGCAAACCAAGAGGTTTGGGCTATGAAAATGATGCGTGGTCTCGAAGAGTGGGATGTGTTCGTTTTGCGTCACAGAAACCCCGCGAATCTTTTTGTTCACTTTGTTTCTTGGCTGATGTTCTTCGGAGGTCCTTTCGCAGCAGTGATGACTAAGAATCCTTACTATCTTTTACTCTTTTTTGCGTCCGGAGCGGTGGGCGCATTTGGTCACTACTGTTTTCGAGATAGCGGCGTCAGCTTGAAAGAGGCTACAAGTTCGGCGAAGGTGCCGGTTTTCGTCACTAAGATGTTTTGGTTATTAATGACCAGGCAATACTGGAAGCAGGTGGAAGATGCACGACTCCGTGCATTGGCTTGTGGGTATCTTCGCGAACCGGAACGAGCACAATTTGACTAATGCTTGTCTCGGTTGGTCTCATCGCTTTTGGTCTAGTCTTATCGACTCACCCTTGGCCGAACAAAGAAGGACTACAAACCTTAGAAGAGCGTTTTGCAGCTCCTATCGGTTATCAACGAATAGAGCAGTCCAAAGATAGCTTTGGCGCGTGGTTGCGAACACTTCCCATAAAATCGGGGCGCCCTTTGGTCCGGCTTCACAATGGCCGATTGAAAGGTAATCAAGAAGCCCAAGTCGCCGTCATTGATATCGATGTTGGCAAGAAAAACCTTCAACAATGTGCGGACGCAGCGATGCGTTTGCGAGCAGAATACTTGTGGTCAGCGAATCGCAAATCAGACGTCTGTTTCCGATATACAAGCGGAGATGCTTCCTCTTGGTCGGATTGGTCGAGAGGCATAAGACCTCGCATCAAAAAGAATAAAGTGCTTTGGTCTCAGCGCGCGAAACCCAGTTCTTCATATCAGACCTTTCGAAAATATCTTGATTCAGTATTTATGTATGCCGGAACATATTCTCTGACCAGGGAGCTGAAGCGTGTTCGAGATACGACAAAGGTCATGCCCGGCGATGTATTTATTCAAGGCGGTTTTCCGGGTCATGCAGTGATAGTGCTTGATGTTGTTATCGACAAAGATGGTAATCGGAGGTTCTTATTGGGGCAAAGTTACATGCCCGCTCAGGAAATACATGTTCTGAAAAATCCGAAGCATCGCACGCCATGGTACTTTGCTCGAGAGAATGGCCGTCTAGAAACACCTGAATATCGGTTTACTTTTTCGGATCTCAAAAGATTTCAAGAGAAAGGATGCCCATAAGTGAGGCAAACTCGTTTCTGGTGAACGAGCTTTTAGATGTCTGCTTCGATGAATGGTCGACTGTTGTAGCAAGCAATAACGTCGCCTTGGTTGGCTAGGACGAACCAGCGAATGCCTTCTCCGTCTTCAAACTTCCAAGGGTCTACCATGTCTGCTTCACGAGCGCGCAGATGAGCAACTGCATCATCAATCAGGCTTAGACCATCTACGGATTCGTCACCACGTTGTCGAATGCGGTCAATTCGTTGCTCTAGTCGCTCGGCGACCTCTTCGGCCCGAAGAGAGCGTCCTGGGTTACCCAGTGGTTCAACCGAATCTGACTCGATAAGGTCTAATAATTCGGATGCTGCATCCGGCATATAATCTGATGCGCTGTGTTCGATAAATCGATTGAGGCTGTCTGATAATCCAACTGAAGTTTTCAAGTTCGCTCCTTACCCGGCTTTGCTCTATAGCTATCGAGCGCCACCTTTATATTCATATTGAAGACGCTATTCACAACCGTGGTGAATCAACTCCTGAAGCAGCCGGATCGAGATCGTCGTTTGCTTCAAGGCTCACGCCTAAGGGACTTTGACTAACTTCAATGACCCTTACGATTTTGGTGCGTAGCTACTCCCGGTGGTGTCGTCAACCCCCCACCCGAATAATTTTGCTCCCGTGGCTTTATTTGTCGTTAGGATTGCCAGCTAAAGGTCAGGTGACTTTGTACTCATTGAAAGATTTTCTTCAAAGTATTGTGCGATTTGAAGTAGGCGCTTCTCTTTGAACCAGGGACCGATAAGCTGTGCGCCAATCGGAAGTCCGGCATCAGAAAATCCGATAGGGACACTCAGACCCGGAACGCCAGCGAGATTTACAGCGAGTGTGCAAATATCAGAAAGATACATAGACATTGGGTCTTTAGTTTTACTGCCTAGAGGAAAAGCCGTGAAGGGAGATGTAGGCGTTAGGATGACATCAACTGAATCGAAAGCATTCTCAAAATCTTTTCGAATCAAAGTCCGAACTTTCTGAGCCTTGCCATAATACGCATCGTAATACCCAGCTGATAGCACGAAAGTTCCCAGTACAATTCGGCGTTGGACTTCAGCTCCGAATCCGGCGGAACGCGTGCGCGCAATCATTTTCCGTAAGTCGCGATCTTCAATTCGTGCGCCATACCTAATTCCGTCGTAACGAGCGAGATTTGACGAAACCTCGGCTGTCGCAATCAAGTAGTACGTGCTGAGCGCATATTGAGTATGAGGTAAACTGATTTCTGTAACGATTGCTCCGGCTTGCTTCAAAGAATCGACCGACTGCTCAATTCGGTCGCGAACTTCGTCTTGAAGTCCTTCGCCGAAATATTCATTTGGGATTCCAATTCTCAGTCCTTTTACCTGTGGCAACAGTTCATCTGAATAACGAGGTGTTTCGACCTGGGCACTCGTCGAGTCGAGTGGGTCGTAACCTGCGATAATATCGAGAAGGGCTGCGAGATCCTTGGGAGTGCGTGCAAAGGGACCGACCTGGTCCAATGACGATGCAAAAGCTATGATACCTTGTCGAGAGACGCGACCATAAGTTGGTTTCAGTCCGTAGACGCCGCACATAGAAGCTGGCTGTCTAATTGAACCACCTGTATCTGTACCCAGGCTAAGTGGGACTTGCCGCGCGGCAACAGCTGCAGCGCTCCCGCCGGAGGAGCCGCCCGGGACACACTCTGTATTCCAAGGATTGCGAACCGCTTGGTACGCTGAATGTTCGTTCGAAGAACCCATGGCGAACTCATCCATATTGGTCTTTCCGAGAATAATCGCGCCCGCTTCGCGGAGCTTTCGAGCAACTGTAGCTTCGTAAGGGGACTGCAAATCCGTGAGAATCTTTGAAGCGGCAGTCGTCGGCATATCTAATGTCATGTGATTATCTTTCAATGCCACTGGAATTCCGTCGAGTGCCGATAATTTCTCCCCTTTCGCTCTGCGGTCATCTGATGCTTGAGCGGCCTTTAGTGCGTTTGCTTGATCAACGTGCAAAAAGCATCCGAGATGTTCTGTCTCTGAGATACGTTCAAAACAACTTTGAACAATCTGCTGAGACGAAATTTCTTCGGCTTTTAGTGCGCGAGAAAGCTCCTCTGCAGTTTGTTGATGTAATGCGCTCATTCGATCACCTTTGGTACCCGAAAAGCAGTGCCGGCCTTTGCGGGGGCATTCTGTAGGGTGACTTCTGATGATAGAGGCTCACCAACAACATCACTCCTGAGGAGACTTGGTAATGGCACGCCGTGACTGGTTGGTTCAACGTCTGATAGGTCGAGTTCGTTGAGTTGTTGAACATGCTCTATGATCTTATTGAGGTCTTTCGCCATTTGGGAAAGCTGTTCATCTCCAATTAGGTGCTCATCAGGCTCACAAAGTTCACCTTGTTCATTTATCACTCTAGGCAGTTCTAGGTATGCAAGCCTTGCCATTTTACGGACGACACTTTCATCTATCTTCATTTCTGTCCTCGACAGTCTGCTTCTTACTCTGAATCTTCAATTTCTGCGATAGTTTTTCGAGCACTTTTCGCATGACGGCTTCGAGGTGACATCTCGATAGTTCGTTCTAGCTTCTCTATTGCGAGTTTTAATTTCCCCTGAGCTGTCAGCGCTCGCCCTTGTCCTAAATAGGCTTCAGCTGAATCAGGGGCCACGAGACTTGCTTTTTTAAATTGATTGAGAGCTGCGATTGGTTTTCCGAGCTCAAGGTAACACCAGCCTATACCGATATATGGCGCAGCAGAAGATTTTCGAAGCTCTGTCGCTTTTTCGTAGGCCAGTAACGCTTTCCACGGAAGATTTTCTTTTCTCAGCTTTCGACCTTGGTTGAGAAATCGTTGGTATGGGCTTATAGACGCCTGTTTTGCCGTCTTGGTAGCGACTTCTTTCGTCTTCTTTCTAACCTCCAACGATTTTTCTGATTTCTTCAGTTGCGGAGCTTCCGAGATTGTCGTCGATCGTTGAGTTTTGGTTGAGCTTTTGAGCTCGAGAAGGATGATGCGTGCCTCTGTGTGGCCTGGAGACTCTTTGAGTACTTGCTTGAGTTGCGCTTCTGCTAATGAGATTGCATCCTGCTCTATTTGCAAACGCGCAAGGAGGATTCTCGCTCGTACCAATGTTGGTCTGAGCGTAAGCACTTCTTCTAATTGTCGTCCGACTTTAGCCCTAGATGCTCGATTTTGCTTGTCTGCTGATGCACTGAGAGCGGCTGCTTCAATAAACAAGATAACAGGGTCTTTTTGCCCGCCCTGAGAAATGAGCGCCTTTGCTTTGTTGATGTAGTCAAACGTTTTTGGATCTCGTTGTACGCGGTAATAATCGGCTAGTGCGCGTAAAGTACCCAGCTTCGAAGCACCGTTTTCGTTTGACCTCTGGATGAGCTTGAAAGCTTGTTTTGTAAGTGTTGATGCCTGCTTACGAAATGATTCAACTTCTGACTTTAGCCTCTTAACCTCGAGAGCTTTAGGGGCGATGGGCTGCGTCGCTCGTTTTTTGGCTTGTGGAGGAAGAGATTCGTAAAGGTCGACTTGCTTTTCAAACTTATTTTTGGCGTCGATAAAGTCTTTTGTGCGTCGTTCTTGCAGCCTCGCAATTCTCCGTAATTGGCCCGCCCACGTCGTCATTACGAGTGCTCTGAGCGGCAGGAGATCGATATTTGTCGGGTCTGCCTTAATAGCTTTTCCGTAGGTCTGTTCTGCGAAACGCAGTGTTTCTAAACTGTCTTGCTCGAATTTTTGCTGAGCTTCGACTAGCGCCTGAGTTTTTTTATCGGAACTTGTTATTACAGCTGAGTTCTTAATCTTACTAATTGGAGATTGTGGAACACCATACAGTGCGAACACCGCTCCTCCCATAAGACCACCAACCATTAAACTTGCGATACCTAGAATTCGGCGTTTGATGCGTGACTTTTTCTCATAGGCACGAATACTTTCATCGTCACGAACCTCATTATCTAAATCCAATTGGCCGAAGTCAGACGGACCTGAAAAACCGGTTTCAATTTCTGAATCGAAATAGCTTGGAGGTGCTGCGTTTTGTATTTCGTTTTGAGCAATGGCCTCCGTTGGGACGTCCGGTTCAAAAGACGGACGGTCGGAAACACTCGCTTCTTCGCCTTCATAGGGTATAGTCGATTTGACCGAAATATCAGATGCTCTTCTCGCTATTCGATCCTGAACAGTTACAGGTTGTGTATCGATCAGAGCCTGAGAAGTGCGTCTCGGTTTTGCTGGAACGGTAGGTATGCTCGGCGGTTTCGTGATGTGACTTGCGGGACGAGTGCGACGGATAGGGTTCGCTGTGGCGAGCACCTCGCTACCGTTTATAAGAACAGGGTGCTCACCGATACTTCCTGTATTCATGAGGTCATTCAGCGCGCTTGCGCGGTCGAAAACAGAAAAGAAAGGCTCTAGTGCAGGGACGTTACCCATTCGCTTCCACGACTCACCGTCTCGTGAAATTTCGTCCTGACGTTCTATTCTTCCTTCAATGATCCATTTTTGAAGTGTCGTGAGTTTCTCAAATGAGATGAGTCGATCATCACTTGTTCGAACAAGCCAATCAGTCGTGGAAACAGTTATTGGTGTTTGAGAGTTTGCTTGGACCAAAAATACGGCATCACAGGCGGTACACTTAACCTTTACACCTTGTGGCCCAATTCGTGCGGCGTCGAATTCATATTCGGTTCCGCAGTTTTTACAAAAAACATCCATATCAAATAAATGACCAGAATTACCGCAATGCCCGCCACGTAACCTGTCGACGGTCGCTTCGGCAGCACCCTCGATGCTCCCGGCGGAGCTTATCATGACTCAGCAAAATGAGAAGCTAGAGTTCTTCCACATATCGCGCGATGACTCTTTTTCTTCCGACCTTCGGAAATAAGATTGTTAAATGCGCGCGAGGACCGGTGCCATCTACAGATTCAACTGTGCCTTCTCCAAAAGTACTGTGGGATACCCTAGAACCGGTTCGAAACCCGTTTATTGAATCGTCTTCTATAGATGCTGTGTCGAATCCGAAGGACCGCGTGTTGCTGCGAGAGCTTGGTTGGACTGACGCACCTGACAAAGCGGGAAGTTCACTATCCTCTTGCCAGCTTTGATCGTCTTCCCATGAATCTTGGTGGTCATCGAATTCGACTTGGTCCGAACCTCGGAAGTGAGTGCTGGGGCTTTGTCCTGAGAATCCTGAAGGCATAGGCATATTTCGGACGACTGAGCCCGGTACATCGCCCAAAAAGCGCGATGGTCTGCGCAGCTCCTCTGTCCCATAGATTCTTCGAAACCGAACCGCGGTAAAATTGAGTTCGATTTGTGCGCGTGTAATGCCGACGTAGCAAAGCCGTCGTTCTTCTTCGATATCCTCACGGTCTCCTTCAACAGCTCTGCGTCCGGGAAACGTATGTTCTTCCATCCCAACCATGAATACGATTGGATATTCGAGCCCTTTCGCGGCGTGCAGTGTAAGTAGAGAAACCGATCCCGCTTCTGACTTTTTGTCAGACGATGAGCTCAAAGCAGCTTCGTCGAGAAACAAACCCAGAGGCGTTGTTGTTTCTGAAGATGTTGAAGAGTCGCTAGAAGTATTCAGTTGTGTTTCGAAATCCGCAATTGAAGTCACCAGTTCAGCGATATTGGCCTCACGGTCCTCCGCGGTCGCTGGGTCGTTATGGTAAAGATAGTCTAAGTACCCAATCTTCTCTATAAGCCGTTCTACCGTTTCTGTAGCAGTTCTATTTTCTGCAGGGTCACGAAGTTCGGCAAACAATCGACCGAGTGCCTGAATGGACCTAAGCGTCTTGCCTGTAATTTTAGCTGCTTTCAGCTTTTCTTCTTCCAGCTCTAGGACTCTACTTGCCCCAACGCCAGCATCTTGTGCTGCGAGTCGGAGCTTTTCAATCGTCTTACTCCCTATCTTTCGACTTGGGATATTTACGATACGCTCGAAGTCTTCCCATGAATCCGGGTTCACGACTAATCGTAGATACGAGAGGATATCTTTGACTTCTTTTCGATCAAAGAATGCTGTGCTTCCGATAAGAAGGTATGGCACGCGGGCTCTCCGAAGAGCTAACTCGAACAATCGTGATTGTGCATTCTGCCGATACAAAATTGCAAAATCTTCTGCCTGGGCACCGTCTTGTAATCTTTCTCGAATGGACTGAGCAATAAGCTGAGCTTCGTCGTCACTGTGTTGGAGTAGGGCGACACCTATTTCTAACCCGTCTTCTGCGTCGGTTCGCAACGTCTTTTCGTGTCTGTTGGTGTTCCGTGCAATCACAGCGTTTGCAGCGCTTAGAATGTTGTTTGTACTTCTGTAATTGAGCTCTAGTTTTACAACTGTTGTTTGTGAAAACTGATTTGGAAAATTGAGGATGTTTTGAATGTCCGCTCCTCGCCAACGGTAAATCGATTGGTCGTCATCCCCAACGACCATTAGGTTTTCGTGGTCTTGCACGAGGAGTTTCAACAAATCATATTGGACCTGGTTCGTGTCCTGAAACTCATCGACCATCACATAATGAAATTGGCGACCATATTTGGCTCTTATATCCGGGTGATGCCGTAATAGCTGTAAAGCAAGTAGCAGCAAATCCCCGAAGTCCATTGCATTTGATGCTTGGAGTTCTGATTGGTATTTGGGGTAGACACGTTCTGCAATTCGAGCAGCTGGAGAAAGTCTGAATTGTCCATTTTCAACGTATTGTTTTGCTGTCTCGCCGCGATTCTTCGCGCGATCAATCTCAGACGCAATGGCAGCGACCGAAACCCCGCTACCCTGAGTCTCAAGGCCCATCTGTTTCATTACTCGCTTGATCACTCTTTTTGAGTCATCGCTATCATAAATACTAAAGCTCGATGTGTATCCTAGGACCTCAGCATTTCGACGTAGAATCCTTCGGCACATGCTGTGAAATGTTCCGATCCATGCGTCATGAACTTGAGGACCCAGTAGATCTTCTAGTCGCTCACGCATCTCACTAGCAGCCTTGTTGGTAAATGTGACGGCCATGATTTCCCAAGGGCGGCACAGTCGGTGATGTAAAATATAGGCAATACGGTGAACCAGAACTCTTGTTTTTCCACTCCCCGCTCCCGCTAAAACGAGTAGAGGCCCTTCGGTCGTGGTTGCAGCGAGAAGTTGGTCAGGATTGAGGCGTGTTGACAGATCCACTTCGATATGAAGCTAGCCTTCCATGCACGTGAGGGCAATTGTTAGTCGCAACAATTGACCGTACCTTATCGTGTCTTCTGATTATTTTTGGCTTCCTTTTCGCAAACTCGGGATTTCCTTCGGTCATTGCGACATGCTGCAATACTGTTTTGACCCGATTGATTCTCAAGAAGGATTCTTTCTATTCTGCCTGCTTGCTCAGAATTTACGAATAGCGGTTTTGCAGAAGTCTTGAAGCTGATAATCATTGTCGAGAGTTAGACCAGCTATACTGATATCTCGTCTTGCCTCAACCTTTTATTCATGCAGCCTAACCCAGCAAAATTGGTCTTCAGTCGTCTTCGTGGCGCGCTGCAACGCAATGAGATTGAAGTGGTAGCGGACCACGAACTCGAGGAAGCCATTTCAATACTTTACAAGCATGTCAAAGACGCTGGTTTTTTTGCGGAAGGCTTTACGGACATGAAGAGAGTCGTCGACGATGAGACTGGGCTGGAGGTTCAGCTCGCGCCTCATCGTAAATTTCTTCCTCGAGACAGCCGTGCAAACACGGTCAATGAGTGCGTTTTATGCCGACCTCATGATCATCGATCGCGTCGTATCCAGTGGCGCAATTTATATTTTTTACCCAACAAATATCCTTATCTGCCCGCAGAATATAAACATGTTTTGATACTTACGAAAGAACACCGGCCGCAGGTCTTCGATTCGAAAGTTTTACGTGACCTTATAGATTATCAACAATGCGCAGGAGGAACACGCCCGGTTACTCTACACTTCAACGGTAATGCAGGAAACTCGCAGGTCCATCTACATTGGCAAGCGACTCATGAGACATTACCTATCCAAAAACTATTGGATAGCGATCAATTGAAGCTGACAACTCTGTATTCTTCAAATCAAGGCTCACTAGCTAGCTACGACAAGGGGATCTACCGCGGTTTTCTCATTGAGGGCGATGAACGCTTTGTGTGCGAATCTGCCGATGTAATTGTTCAGTGCATCTATCGTGAACCTAGAACGACTATGCAAGGTGAGGATGGTAAAATTTCTGCGACGTACAATATGGTTCTGCTCCAATCCAAAGGAGCGCTATGCAGGCTCTTGATTCAACCTCGTCGTGCATCGCATCTAAGGGTCAAATTCGGCACTGTAGGAAGGGTTGGAGTCGGAGCATTCACCTTGGGCGGAATCTTTTTGATGTCCAAGCCAGAAGTTCCTGAAGGCTTTTTTCAGCAGGTGACTGAGCATGTTCGGCGAACTACCGTCGGCGTGAGCGAGTTTGATTGGATTGAAGAGTTGATCTCTACAATGAAAGCCAAAGACTCGAGATAACGACAGCCGCAATTATGCCCGTCGCATCGGCAGCTAAGCACGCGAGAACAGTGTGTCTCGCACGGCGGACCTGAATACTCCCAAAATATAAAGCCAAGACGTAGAACGTAGTCTCCGTGCTGCCGTTCATCACTGAGACAACGAATCCAGCAAACGAATCCTTTCCATGTGTCTTGAGTGTATCCATTAGCACGGTCAGTGCCCCACTTCCGGAAAGGGGGCGAATGAGCGCCATCGCCAAGGCTTCGACTGGAAATCCAATCGCCTGCAGAGGCGTTGCCAAGAGACTCGTAATTGCGTCGAGACCACCGGAAGCGCGAAAGATACCGATGGCAACGAGGATGGCGACAAGGAACGGAATAATCATCACCGCAATATCGAAGCCTTCCTTTGCGCCTTTTACGAAAGATTCGTAAACACGAATTTGCCGAGACAGGCCGAATAGTACAATCGTTGCCATTAACGTGGGTAAGACCCACTGTCCGAGTACGGTTCTAAATGTTTCGAATCCGGTCTCAGCTGCAGGTGCATTTTGAACACGAAGAACAAGAGCACCCAGCATTGTAATGAAAAACAGCGGCATAATAAATTTCCGCCAGCCGTCAACAGTCCGTGTTTCGGCAGCGATTGCTTCTGCTTCGTCGAGCCCTTTAATTGTATCGCTCGCTTCTTCGGTTTGCGTTTCAATTTCGCTTGGTTCCAGAGGCTTGACAGCGAAGAGGGGTAATTTACATGCAAACTTTGCGACAAAAATGGCGACCATTGTTGAGCACGCGGTGGCAACCATTGACGGGACAAAAATCCCAGCTGGGTCTGCGCATTCCATCATTCCTCTGACCGCGACGACACCAAGTGGCATTACAGCGACGCCTGAAGTATTTATTGCTAAGAATAGTGCCATGGCGTCAGTAGCAACGCCTTTGTGAGGATTCAATTTGTCGAGCTGTTTCATGGCCTTTAGGCCAAAGGGAGTCGCTGCATTAGCAAGTCCAAGCATATTCGCCGCGATGTTCATCACCATCGCGGCCATTGCCGGATGACCAGCCGGAATTCCGGGAAAGAGAGGCCCAAGAATTCGGACCATCTTTTTGGAGATAGCGTTGAGAAGTCCCGCATCTTGTAAGATACGCATCATTCCAAGCCACAGAGCCATCTGACCGATGAGGCCGATGGCTAATTGCACAGAAGTTTTAGCCGAATCGATGCCTGCTTTTGTGGCCGCCTCCATCGAACCCGTGAACGCGGCAGTGATCGTCCCACCGGCGATCAGGACAATGATGACCCAGTTGAGCAAGAGTAAAGTCTACAGTCCGTCGATGAGACGATTGTGGCAAACCGCCACCTTGCCCAAGACTCGAAGAAGAGGGTAGTCCATTGTTCCAGTTCCATGAGAAACGTAGTCGATCACTTCGGCTTCCGTTCCTTCGGAGATTACTCCGGCTCCCGTGTACTTGTCGTCTTCACCGCTTTCGAGTACAGCGTGGGTGTAGCCTCTCGAGTTTCTCGGGACAGTGGATGATAATACACATCGACGGTTGAAACGGACGCTTTGTCCAATAGTCAGTCGTTCTCTCACGGTGCGCAGTATCAAACGATTCTGACGCAGAACTCAATCCAAAACCTACAATACTCGTCGCTTTCCTTTCGAATTTTTGAGACTGCCGAGCATCAGTTTGAAATGTGTCTATATATATTCCATGATTTCGGGTGGTTACGGTTTCCTTCTCATTTGCTTCTTCGAACTGTGAGTAACTTCTAGTAAGCTAAAAACGTGATGGCTACCGAAATAGCGCCGGGAATCTTAGCAGCTTCTCCAACTTTGCTTGACCCGAACTTTCGCGAGTCCGTTTTGGTGATGACGAATCATACCGACGAAGGGTCATTAGGTTTCGTCATCAATAGACTCATGGGGATTGATCTCGAGGACGTCGCTCGTGAACTGAACCTTTTAGACGAGTCGCGTCCGTTGCCTGATATTCCCGTGTTGAGTGGAGGTCCGGTCGCACCTGAAACAGGATGGCTCCTGTATGATCCTCGCGAGCTCTTTCTATCGCACGACGACGCCGTGATCGAGGTTTGCGACTTTTTGCACATTACAACGTCTAAAGAAGCTCTCGAGTTTGCACTTTCTCATTCAACCCTTTCACGGTGCATGCTCGTATTGGGATATTCCGGCTGGGGAGAAGGTCAACTTAACGAAGAAATGAAGCAAGGTTCATGGCTAGGTACAGATTTGGGAGAGTCTATTCTCTTTGATACCGACCTGGAGAACCGGTGGTCGGAAGCCATTCAAACTTTGGGGATCAATCCAATGGCTTTGATGAGTTTTTCCGGGTTTAATTAGCCCTTTACACTTCCACTGGTGAGCCCAGAAACCATGTGTTTCTCTAGCATAAAGAACAGACTCATTACCGGAATGCTGACAACGATTGCGCCGGCGGCGAACGCACCCCAGTCGACGGCTTTAGCGCCGACGTAACCTTGCAATACAACAGGCAGCGTATAACTCGATTCATTAGCCATGAACGTTGCTGCCAAAATAAATTCGTTCCACGCGGTCATGAAGCTAAAAAGAGCAGTGACCGCAATCGCTGGTCGAGCCAATGGTAGAATCAAGGACCAAAAAATTCTGAAGCGAGAAGCTCCGTCGAGAAGTGCAGCTTCTTCTAATTCAGTGGGTATCGTATCGAAATAGCCCTTTAACATGTAAACGCAGAATGGAAGTGCTGTTGTCGAATAGACTAAGACAAGGCCTGTCCAGGTGTCGAGCAGGTGTAGCGAGTCCAAAATAACGTACAAAGGAATCATAACCATCGTCGCCGGAAACATTTGTGTGATGAGAAAGCTTGAGAGTAGCATCTGTCTTCCGCCAAAACGAAACCGAGAGAATGCATATGCGGCGGTTGTTGCGAGGGTCACACCAACAACGGTCGTCGCGGCTGATACAATGATTGAGTTGAAAAGCTGTTGTCCAAAGAGCCAGCTACCATCGGAAAGGCTTGTGCCCAAAACTCGCTCAAAGTTGCCAAGATTAAACTCTTCAGGGAATGGATTAATCGTCGCGGCAAAGCTTGAACCACTGGAAAGCGCCATTTTTATCACCCAAAGCACCGGATAGAGCGCAATGACGCAACCGAATATAAGAACGAGATGAGCTATGAACTGATGTAATTTATTCGTTTTCATCGTAATGCTTCCTCTGCGGACCGGCTTACTCGCGCTGTCATCCAACCGTAGACGAGCAGCACTAGAAAAATGATTACTGA
>JAYZDF010000085.1:0-33461 GCA_036337945.1 Myxococcota bacterium | reverse complement strand
TCCAATAAAGAAAGAAATACTGTAATAAGGCGGGATCACGAAGGCCAACCCCACGGCTGAGGGGCTTGGAACCCATTTAGCGACCTTTTTGGGTAAGAGTTTTTCGAGCAGTGCCATGACGATTCCCAGAAGTCCCGCAATTATGAAAGCCGTTAGTGCACCTTCGGGCATGGCTTCAATTCCTTCTGAAAAAACTTCAGCCACGGCCTTCCATTGGGCAACGGCTGGTGCGGCCCATTCTTCGGTGAGAAGCATTTTCTTAGGGTCCGGAATCAAAACGAGATAAGCAGCAGAACCGAACACTGCTCCCGCCAACACACCAAAACATTGACTATAAATTTGATACTTCGGCACTGCGCCTAGCATCAAGCCGCTTTTTAGATCGTGGAGCATATCACCACACTGGCTCGCAGCGCCGCCGGTGACGTTAGCAGCCATGAGATTAGAGGCCGCATTTCCTGGATCCATCGCGCCGAGTCCAAGCTGAGTGACTTTCCCCATCGGACCAACCGGCGTGATGCCTGTTTCACCTGAGACCCTACCCGCGACAATAGCTAGTGCAAAAGTAAGAATGACTCCGACCGTCGCAACGAATGTGTCCACATCGAAAAGGGACTTTTGCAAAATGACGCTGATGACCAGTGTGACAACGACTGCGACAATGAAGGTCTTCTTCGATATATTCACTGAGCTGTCACTCTGTGGGACACTACTGTTTTCAGCGCCTTTGCCTCCGGTAAAAGCTCGAAGCATCGATTTCCAGGAAAACGAAAATGATGTCAGTGCCGAAGTGACCATAATTGCGACGCCTGGCCAAAGCATCCATTTGACCATGGGACCAAACCACATCGCATCAGCAGCATTCTTTCCTGCGGAGGCATAGCCAAGGTCTAGGACGATTGGCCCAAGAACACCCCAAGCAAGCACGGCACCCAAAAGCATTGACACGCAAGCCCGAAAGCCGACGATAATCCCTACTGCTATCATCATCAATGATGGGTCGAGAGCAAAGCCGAGGTTCTTTAGCGTAACCGCTGAAAAGCCCTTGCCCGCCAGTGCTGAATTCGATGAGACGGCGAGGCTACCTGGTATCGATAGCTTCTTTACTTTCACAATCAGATTGATGATTTTGGTGATGACTCCTAGCGCCATCCCGCTGACGAGCATCTTTACACGTTGAATAGCTTCTCCGCCTTCGGAATAGATTTCTTTCAAAGTTTCGCCGGTTGCGACACCATTGGGAAATGGGAGTTTGTCAACCTCAAGCATTTGTTGGCGTAGACCGATGGCCGTCACTACACCGACTAAAGAGACGGAAAGGGTCCAAATAATGAGGATTGGTAGGGTCCACTGATAATCTGTGAGCATCGTTAGCGCCGGGATAGGAGCTACCAATCCGGCCGAACTGATTGATGCGGCCGCAGAAGCAGATGTCTGGTTCATATTATTTTCCAGTACCCCAAAAGGTTCGGTTTTGAACGCACGAGATGTGCCATACCAGAAGGCAAAACCAAGTAGCGCCGCCGTAATGGACATATTAAAGCCCCAGCCAATTTTGAGACCGAGGTACACATTGCATAAAGATAGCGTTCCTCCGAGCAGCATACCGGTAAAGATCGCTCGGAATGTAAATTGTTTCACATTCGCTTGAACCGGAGGAAAGTCGTGTTCCGTCTCAGCAGATGTTGAATCGTTGTCTGAGTTTTGTTTCTCGCTCACCCCCGTTAGGATTCATACCCAACGAAATTGGTCTATAGTCAAAACAGGTAGAAATGCTAAGATCGCAATTTCCCTCTAAGATAAAGTCCATAGAGCTTTCAGGACGAAACATAAGTGCGGATTATTCTAGATTCTTCGAGATGATTTCGTGAACGTCTTTACTTAGTCCTTCTGTAGCCAAAACTCGTTCTAGGGCCGCTTTTGCCTTTATTTGTCGTCCCTCATCAAATTTCTTCCATCGGTCGAATGAGCGAGAAATGCGAGCAGCGATCTGAGGATTGCTTTTGTCTAGAGCGATAAGTTGCTCTGCTAGAAAGTCATAACCTCGTCCGTCAGCACGGTGAAAATGATAAAGGTTCCCTGCACTGAAACTAAATAGAAGTGCTCGGCAACGGTTTGGATTCTTCATGCTAAAGTCAGGATGAGAAAGCAGTTTTTCTACATTATCAAGGGTGTTCGGAAGTTTAGACATCGCCTGGAGCATGAACCATTTGTCGATAACCAAAGCTTCTGATTTGAACTGCTCATAAAAATCTTGAAGCGTTGATTCTCGAACTGAAGAATCAAGATCAATCAAACAGGACAGGGCAGCGAGCCGGTCTGTCATATTATTTGCCTCTTGATATTGTTTCTCACATATCGCTGTAGATTCTTCTGTACCTAGGAGTGCAATGTAGCTCAGGCACGCATTTTTGAGCGCTCGGCGGCCCATAGAGGTCGAATCGCAGCTGTATTCGTCGGTTGAAATATTTGCGTTATAGACCTCTAAAAGAGAGTCTTTGAGCTCACAGGCGATGGTTCCTCTGAGAAGCTCACGAGCATGATGGATTCCATCGATGTCAATCGTGGCCATTTCTTCAGCGAGAACTCGTTCCATCGGCAGGGCAAGGGCTAGAGCAGCCAGGGCTTTATCGATGGACTCATCCTCAAGAATAGAGCGGCAAGCTGAGACGAACCCTAGATCAACCACCATATCTTCACCTCGCGCCCGCTGCGCGACCATTTCTAATATGAGCTCTGTGGCTAGCTTCTGTCCTGCCTCCCATCGGTTGAATTCATTTTTGTCCTTCGACATGAGGAATTGTAGATTCTCTCGGCTTTGAGGAAAACGTAATCGGATGGGTGCTGAAAAGTCTCGCAGCAATGATGGAATTGGTTCTGCGTCGATATTGGTGAACGTAAATGATTGTTCTGCATCGGTCACCGAAATGACTCTCGTCGTGTCCGTTTGGTCATCTTGAGACCAAGTAAGAGGAAGCTCCTCTCCATCTTGATTCAATAAAGCCATCTTAATCGGGATGACGAACGGAGCTTTTTCTGACTGACCAGCCGTTGCTGCACAGGTCTGCTTCATATGAAGAGTATACGTTTTGTCATCTGCATTATAGGAGGTCGAAACATGAACTTCGGGTGTTCCAGATTGACTATACCACCGCATGAATTGTGAAAAGTCGTGAGCGTTTGCATCGGACATTGCTGCCACAAAATCATCACAAGTGATCGCCTGCCCATCATGACGCTCGAAATATAAGTCCATCCCTTTTCTGAAGCCTTCTTCTCCTACGATTGTATGAATCATCCGGATGACTTCAGCGCCTTTGTTATACACTGTCGAAGTGTAGAAATTATTCATCTCAATGTATGAATCGGGGCGAATGGGGTGAGACATAGGTCCTGCATCTTCTGGGAATTGAGCTGCACGAAGCGCTCTGACGTCTTGGATACGTTTGACTGTTTTTGAATTCAAGTCGGCTGAAAACTGTTGATCTCTAAAAACCGTAAGGCCTTCCTTGAGCGTCAACTGGAACCAGTCGCGCACGGTAACGCGGTTTCCCGTCCAGTTATGGAAGTATTCGTGCCCTATCACTCCCTCGACGCCAAGATAATCTGTGTCAGTTGCAGTTCGCGAGTCAGCGAGAACATACTTGGTGTTGAAAACATTGAGACCTTTGTTCTCCATGGCACCCATATTGAAATCACTCACAGCAACGATCATGTAATTGTCCAAGTCACACTCAAGACCGTAGGTGTCTTCGTCCCATTTCAATGATGCCTTGAGTGACTTCATGGCATGGTCACATTTGTCCAATTGACCATGCTCAGTGAAAATATCGAGCTTCACCGTCCGGCCAGAAGTAGTCGTATAGGTGTCTGACATTCGTGCGAGGTCACCCGCAACCAATGCGAACAAGTATGCTGGTTTGGGAAAAGGATCTTCCCATTGTGCCCAATGTTGGCCATTTTCTAGGACCCCATCTTCGACGAGATTTCCGTTGGAAAGAAGTAAAGGATATTTCGATTTGTCAGCGGTAATTCGAACTCGAAACTTCGCCATGACATCGGGTCGATCAAGGTAGTAAGTAATTCGCCGAAACCCATCTGATTCACACTGCGTACAAAATGTGCCGCTTGATTTATACAGCCCCATCAATCGTGTGTTTTCTTGGGGCTTGATCCTATTTCGTATCTTCAGTTGAAATGCTTGGTCAGGGGAGGAAAGTGTTAAGCTCTCGCTCGATACTGTGTAGTTGTCTTTCGCGACATCTTGTCCGTCGATTGAGACGTGAAGTAACTCCATCTCGAGACCTGTAAGAATCAGTGGCCCTCGAGCACCCTTATGGGCTGGGTTAGGAACAACCGCAAGCTCAGATTCTACGGTCGTGTAGTCTTCCCCTAGTTCAAATTGAAGATCTACTGTTTCAATCAAGTAATTCGGAACTTGATAGTCGACTCGAAAATTGACTTTGGGTTTAGCGAGATTCTCTTCGTGCAGCATACTTGCCTGCGTTTTTGGCACGTTTTAACCGAGAAACGTAGCAAAAAAAGAGAAATTGAGCGTTATGACGGCCGCTTAGGCCATTCTCATAACTTCAGAGACCAGAAGGCCTATACCTGAATTTACGTGCCGAATATCTGGTCCCAGCATGTAAGCAGGCGTGCTTACAATCTTATTCTCTTCATCCACAATAATACTTTCTACAGCGCAGGTCTCGTGCCTCGCGCCATGGGCGTTTATCGCGTCCGCTGTTCCTGAGTCATTGCCGATGGTTAATTTTACCTTTGACGCTCCGAGTGTAGCCGCCACGACGGCGGGCGCGATGCAAATGGCACCAATCGGCTTCTTTTGATTATGTATGTCTTCAAGTAGACGTTTTACATCGGCGTTCACCACAGCTTCTGGGCCTTTGGTCGCAAAATCTGAAAGGTTAAGCGCAGCACCAAACCCACCAGGCAGAACTACGGCATCGAGATCATTTGCACTTACGTTCGCAATATCTTCGATGTTGCCTCGCGCGATTCTCGCGGATTCTACAAGTACATTTCGGGTTTCAGCTTGCGCCTCATCAGTGATGTGATTGGTGACCTGGGTTTGGTCGACATTGGGCGCCATACAAACGATTTCGGCGCCTGCTTGATCCAATGCCAGAAGGGTGAGAACAGCTTCATGAATCTCGGCACCGTCCTTGAATCCACAGCCCGATAATACAACTCCAATTTTCTTAGTCATTTCGAATTACCTCGGCGCGGATGAGACTATATTTCGACGTTCGAATCAAGCAGGGATAATGCGATCAAATGCCAATTTCTCGCAAGAATTGTTCAAGTTTTTTCCGGGTGGATAATTGTTTATCCTCTGAGTTCGCTTTTTGCGCTGCTCGAATAAGCTGCCGAAGGAGTTGAACATTCGCTTCAGGATATTTTTTACAGAATTCAGTTAGAGCAACTGGTTTCAGAATCAGCTTCTCTGCCCACGGGCTGGCCTGAGAATTCTTATGTATTTTGGCTCGATATACCGCGAATTCTTTCCTGACGAGATCGGTATCAAGTTGGGTCATGAGTTTACCGATACGTTGGTTCTGTCTCCTAAGACCTTCGCGTTTTCGACTTTGCAAACGTTTCGCAGTTCGTAATGCATCGATGAGTTCTTCTGGAAGGCTAAAATTCTCCCAATGTGATTCAGGAAGCTCTGCAAGGCGCTCTCCGAGGTCTTGAAGTTCCTGGGCCGTCTTTTTCATCTCCGCCCGCGTTACGATGTCTTCGGAGTATTCATCTTCTTCGTGCATCTCAGAACTCTGACCGGCATTCATACATTTTTAGGCCACGAAAGCCAGTGTATTTTACCGGTGGATACCGCTATAAGGAAAAAGCAAAAATGATTCAGTATCTAATCACGGGTTTTGAGCCATTTACGACTGGTCAAGGCCTCAAACTGACGCACAATCCCACGGGAAAGACGGCACAACGTATCGCCGACCGGTTAGAAAATGCTTATGCCGCAACATTGCCCGTTGCGTATCGCGAGACTCGTCCAGCTCTCGAAAAACTTTTTGAATCATATCGACCACTAATCTGGCTTGGTCTCGGATATGCACCACACCGGTTGAAGATTGATGTCGAGACCGTCGCTCTAAATCTTGAACATGCGACCTCTTCAGATAACGCGGGAGAAAGCCCGAACATGCGTCCAATTATCGCAGAAGCACCGTTAGCATATCGATCTCGTATAAATGAAGCATCTGCGGTCGATATCTTGAAAGGCTACAATTTAGACGCACAAATAGCGACTCATGCGGGGACTTTTTTGTGCAATCAGTCTTTCTTTGTTGGCTGTCACGTTGCTGAAAATTCTGATTTTCTAAAAGTAGGCAGTTTTATCCACGTTCCTCCTCTTGAATCGTTTGAAGTGCTCGAGGAGGCGTTGGCTGAGGTTCTGCGTAAGGAAGCACAAACCGTCGTCATGGCGCGGTAATCAATATGATGTCCGTAGGCATTGTGAATCCTTCAATTTCTTTATCGAGACTGTAAAATTCGTCGAAATCTTATTTATGGGCTCTGACTTTGATGTCTCGGAGAGAAATCATCGTCTCTTACGTTCCTCTTGAGTACGAAGGGCTATCCTAGTCATAAAATGAACTTGATTTTTACCCATCGCCTACGATGAAAAGATATAGCCGTGCTAAGCTTTGCGCGAAAGTCGAGAGAGCAGTGGTTTTTAGACGTTACGCAATATCATTTTTTTTGATTTATGGATGTGTGTTTGCCTGTAAGGAAGATGAACAGGAAGGCATCTTACCTGAGAAGATCGGTCGATGTGAGCATTTCGATGAGCTTCGAAAGCCTTGGTTTGGGGACACTCATGTACACACTTCTTTATCACTAGACGCCAACCTGCAAGCGACTCGCCTTGGGCCTGCGGACGCCTACGCATTTGCGCGGGGAGAAGAAATTCGAATACAGCCCTATGACGATAACGGAGTAGGGCTTCGTTCGGTCAAAATTCAAAAGCCATTAGATTTTGTAATGTTGAGTGACCACGCCGAATTTTTTGGTACGATCTCGGTGTGCACAGATCCGGGATTTGGTGGCTACGATAGCGAAGACTGTAGAACTTTTCGCGAAGATCCGCAGACTTCCTTTGTCGCTTTGAATTCGAAAACAGCCTACGACATAGGCTATCCTGATTTGTGCCTTTCTTCTGGATTTGAATGTGAAAATGCGAGCAACGAAGTATGGAAGAGAATTCAGCGTGAAGCTGAAACGGCTTACGACCGGAGTTCAGAATGCTCATTTACTTCATTCGTCGGTTATGAATGGACATCAAATCCTCGGGCGTTGAATCTGCATAGGAATATTCTCTTTCGAAATCATCAGGTCCCTTCTCGTGTGAGTAGTGTATTTGAGGCACCTACGGTTGAAGATTTATGGTCGCAACTGAAGGAAGAATGCCTAGATGCTGACACTGGATGCGATGTACTTACAATTCCTCATAATTCCAATTTATCGAATGGTTCGATGTTTTTAACCGAAGATTCTACTGGGTCC
Organism: Myxococcota bacterium; assembly: GCA_036337945.1. GTDB lineage: Bacteria > Myxococcota > Kuafuiibacteriia > Kuafuiibacteriales > Kuafuiibacteriaceae > JAYZDF01. The sequence continues at coordinate 25,919 of JAYZDF010000085.1, read as the reverse complement.
GCATTTAGTTCTGACTATGCAGGAACTCGTGCAAGTATGGAGCCTCTTTTTGAGGTGTTTCAGCACAAAGGCGATTCTGAATGTAGCCTGGCGACCGGAGCCTCCGACGAATACTGCCGTTTCGAAAAATTACCCTGGAATAATCTTGCGAGCGCAAACTTGGGTGGAGCATCTTTCACGTTGTTTGCACCCGCACAGAAAAATGACTTCCTACGAGATGCCTTACTCGAAGGTTTGACATTTGAAAGCGACCTCGGAGTGAACCCGTTCCAATATGGCATGATTGCATCCACTGATACGCACATTGCAGCACCCGGTGCCGTGTCTGAGAAGAAATTTCCTGGTCACGGTGGGGCAGGGCAGCCTAATCGTATCGCTTCGTCTGATGAACCGACGCGGCCGATTGATGGCCTGACTGATATTGCATATTTCAATCCAGGTGGTCTTGCCGGCGTGTGGGCTGAAGAGAACTCCCGCGAAGCAATCTTTCAGGCTTTGCGCCGAAAAGAAACTTTTGGCACCAGCGGTCCACGAATTACTGTCCGCTTTTTTGGGGGATGGAATCTATCACAAAACCTATGCCGCGCTTCTGACAGAATTAAGCAGGCCTACGAAAAAGGCGTCCCGATGGGCGGAACTCTCACTCCTCCGAGTATGAGTGCTAAGCCATCGTTTTTTGTCATAGCACAACAGGACCTTGGTAGCGCTGAGTTTGAGTCAACACCCCTGCAGAGCATTCAGCTGATCAAGGGATGGATTGACACCTCGACCATTCCCTCACTTCAAACGAGCGTAACTACGATTGCGGGCTCCAACACTGAAGTTCGCGAATTAGATCTGAGTAACTGTGGTGTGAATGGTGAAAATTTTGGAGAATCAGAACTGTGCGTGAGTTTTACGGATGATTCGTATTCGCCAGAGCAGAGAGCCTTTTACTATATTCGAGTACTGGAGCAGCCGACGTGTCGATGGAGCACGAGACAGTGTCTCGAAGCGAATTATAACTGTAACGAGCAAAGCCGCAAAATTGATCAGCAATGTTGTAACCCACTTTTGGGTTTGAACCGTTCCGTTTGCGAAAGTGTCGACTGTTCTGACGATAATTTATCTCAGCAAGAACGAATCTGTTGCGAACCCTTCGTGCAACCGGTCATTAATGAACGAGCCTGGACCTCACCAATTTGGATTTCTCCGAAATGAATCAAGCATTGGCATACTCGAAGTCTTTACTTCTCTATTTCCTCGGTGGGCTGGCGATATTTTGTGCAGATACTTTTGGAAGCTTCGAATTCGACGAGGAAAAGCTTGCGAAGTATCCGCCGTCTGTCGAGGGTAAATATGCCAGAGATTCTTCCGAGACTCTGCTGCTCGAAGAGGCCTTTCGGCGTGGACTGCACCTGAAGGACCCAGTTATTTATCAGCATATTGTTAGGAACATGCGACTACAGTCAGATGCGGATGACTTTTCCAATCCAGTTCTTTTTGCGCAGGCTTTAGAAATAGGCTTACTCCAAAGTGATTCAGTCGTTCGCTCTCGTCTGTTATACGTCATGAGGCAAAAGCTTGCGGCCGTTCGTTCGACTCAATATCCTACTCGGAGTGCACTTCAGCAGTTTGTGAGAAACAATTCACAGTTTTTTACGTCGCCGGAGCGATATGCGTTCTCACACCTTGTTTTTCGTGAAAGTTTTCGGGGAGAGTCGACAGAGAGTGACGCCGTATCAACCCTGGAGCTTCTATCCTCACGGCCAAATCTCGACTACTCAACGCTTGGTGACCCGCTAATGAATGCAAGAACGGCTGAGGTAATGACCGGTCCCGAGCTCACCCAAAAATATGGCGCTCAATTTTTCGCACGTGTCCGTCAAGCAAAGATTGGTGTCTGGCAAAAACCTATAAAAAGCCGCTTTGGGTTTCACTTGATTCGGATAGATCGGTTCGTGCCCGCTCAGGTGAAACGGCTCGAAGAGGTAGAGAATCAGGCAAGAGGTCGCCTTCTTCGTCAAATTGAATCGAGTAATCTTCAAGACGCGCTCAAGCGGTTAGAGCTCGATTCGCAACTTTTTGGAACGCGGCTATGAAATTGCGTACGTGCGTTATAGCAAGCGGTTTTTGCCTGAGCGTCTTCGCTACCGGTGAAGGACGAGCACACGAGCTAAGCGTGACGAGTTTAGATGTCGAATTCGTCTCTCCTACGGATGCACTCATTGTATTTAGTTCTTCTACTCAAAGAAGGGCAACGTCATCACTTCCGGTTAATTTTCAGGATTCTTGTCAATTGACCAAGGCACCCTGGCTGAAAAACAAGATGGCTGCAGGAGTTCAACAAAAAAACTACTCGCTACAATGTTCTGAATCGCACCGACTAATGCTCCAGAGAGAATCTCGGTTTCTTGGGTCTGCCTCGAATATCATTTATCGTGTTGAGTGGCTCAATGGTGAGGTGACAAGGGGATTGTTGTCACAGAGCCGTCCGCGCGCCGAGCTGGGTATTCTGACAGAATCCGAAGAGAACCGTGCCAATTTTTTTGTGATGGGCGCACTTCATTTGCTGAAGGGCTATGATCACATAGCGTTTTTGCTCGGCTTGTTTTTATTGATCGGTATTCGCCGCAAACTTCTTTGGTTAGTTACAGCCTTTACAGTGGGTCATGCGCTGAGTTTGGTTGCATTGGTTTCATTCAAGGTGGATGTACCTACTCGCTTAGTTGAAACGTTTATTGCTTTGTCGGTTGTCCTATTAGCTTTAGAGGTGAGGCATCGTACGAAGCTTTCGGTTGGTACTGAGGTTTGGTCATTAGGTTTCGGCGTGCTTCACGGTATGGGCTTTTCGTCGGCCGTCCGTGAACTTGGTCATGATATCTATTGGGCCGAGCTTTTGAATTTCAACTTAGGTATCGAAGCGGCTCAAATAGCCGTGGTCTCGCTATTTTTGGTCCTTGTGCGGATAGGAAGCGGGCTCAAGATTCGTAATTTGTTCCGTTCCGAGCGCTTGGTCTTTGTTCTTGGCAGTGTTGGTTGCTTTGCGCTTCTGAAGATATGGTTCTGATATTTCCTGGAAATCTCGTAAGTATCCGATTTCACTAATAGCAGGACTGAAAAAGTAGGTTGCAGACCTACATCATGTGGAGTATGTCTACTCGCCAGTAGATAATCTGCAGTCACTAAAGAAGAGGAGTGAGATGAGCGAAATTAAGATTACATCGGATCATAGAACAATCGGTTCTTCGGACCTTAGCGTGTTTCCCATGGCGTATGGGCTGTGGAGATTCGCGGGCACCGACGTTGCGACAGCGCGCAAAAAGATCGAGACAGCGCTCGAGCTCGGAATAAACCTTTTTGACAACGCTGATGTCTACGGATGCGATGGTGGTGGTTCTTTCGGAGACGCCGAAAAATTGTTGGGAGAAGTTCTTGCGGACGCCCCGCATCTACGTTCGAAAATGGTGATAGCCTCAAAAGGTGGGATTGATTTGGGCGTGCCCTATGATTCAAGTGCGCAGTATCTTCGCAAAGCTGTCGAAGCCTCTCTGGAGCGGATGAAAGTCGACACGATTGACCTCTATCAGATTCATCGCCCCGATTTTTTAGGTAACCCAAAAGAAATTGCGGAAATTTTTCAGACCTTAAAGGAAGAAGGCAAGATTCGGTACATCGGCGTGTCTAACTACACGCCATCTCAATTCCGGGCACTACAGGCTCACATGCAGTTTCCGATTGTTAGTCGTCAGCCAGAGTTTTCTTGCTGGAAACATGAGATCTTACGAAATGGTGTTTTAGATCAATGCCTTGAGTACCAGACAACGCCTTTGGTTTGGAGTCCATTGGCTGGTGGTCAGCTCACTCTTTCTCAGGAAGAAGCGAAAGCATTACCACATGGAGAACGTTTGTCGACGCTGATTGGATGTTTAGATGAGTTGGCTGAAAAACAAGGCGTTAGCCGTAGCGCCGTCGCGCTGGCCTGGGTCATGGCCCACCCATCAGGTGTGATTCCTATTATCGGTACGCAAAATCTTGACCGTATCAAAGATAGCCTCACGGCGTTTTCTGTTCGACTTACTCGGACTGACTGGAATAACGTCTTAGTAGCAGCGCAAGGCGAGCCATTGCCGTAGCCCTGGCAGTCCGATTTCCACGAGGTGCATTCATGATTGTAGAAGCATTTAAGCTCAAAGAACAAAGGCAGGTCGAGACCGGTGTGTTTCCACTCGCGCTCGCCCCAGTTTCAGAGCAAGCCACTGAAGAGCAGTTTTATAACTGGATTGCTGAAAATAAAGAGCATTTACGAGAGAAACTGGTTCAGCACGGAGCCATCCTGTTTCGTGGATTTCCCATTGATAATCCCGATGCTTTTGAAAAGATGCTTGATGTCGCGGAGTTTGAAAACATGCCTTACGTGGGAGGTGCAGCTCCACGCAATAACGTGACGCAGCGCAGGGTGCTTACTGCCAACGAATCGCCACCCAGTGAGCCAATTCCATTTCACCATGAAATGGCACAGGTACCGAAACCACCAGCCTACGTATTCTTTTACTGTGATCTGCCTTCGGATACTGGTGGTGAAACGGCCATCTGTCATAGCAATGCCGTGTACCAACGTTTTCATAAAATTGATCCTGACTTTTGTGCACAAGTAGAAGAGCTCGGCGTACGTTACGTCCGAGTCATGCCGCCGGTTGATGATCCGACGTCTGCGATTGGTCGCTCTTGGGTTTCAACCTTTCAGACCGAAGATAGGCACGAAGCCGAAGAACGGATGAAGAGCTTAGGCACCACTTGGGAATGGCACGAAAATGGAGATCTACGAACAGAGACGGCGACCGTTCCTGCGATACGCGTTGAACCTCGGACTGGCTTGAAGACATTTTTCAACTCAATGGTTGCTGCGTATACAGGTTGGGTTGACTCCCGAAACGACCCAACGAAAGCGGTATGCTTGGGCGACGGAACAGCCGTTAACGGTGACGCGCTCACCAAGACAGCCGATGCAATGAAAGAAGAGGCCGTCGCGTTTCAGTGGCAGAAGGGTGATGTCCTTTGGATTGATAACGCTCTTGTTCTACACTCCAGGCGACCATTTACGGGTGAACGCCGAATATTGGCATCCATCGCGAAGGCGTAAACGGGCGAATGCATCCATTACTTTTCTGCATAAGTTTTCTCATTGTATTACTCCCGGGAGTTGCGAGGAGTGAAGAGCTCTTTCAGCCACGTCCCGTGAGCTCAGAAGCCTATGCTGAGAGCTATACTTCGGTCGTTGATCTTGAAGACGACACCTATGTTTTATTGCAACTTATGTTTACGAATGCGGGAATGGGCGATCAAAAAGCGGCATGCCGAGCGTTGATTGTTCCTCCGGGTTCGAAGGGAAATAATTCAGTCAAAAGATACTCCAGAGATGAATGGAAATACGTTCCGAAAGAGAAAGGTCTCTATGTCGGAGAATGCTCACTTTCAACGCTCGGAAAGAAAACCGACTTCGTTGTAAAAACGGGTACAGCTCACGCCTATCTAACAATCGACGCTGCTCCGTCGAAAACAAAGCCCCCAGGAAGTCGGCTTACCTACGAGAAAGCATTTCTCGAGTCTGAGATTTTCATTCGAAATGCCGCTGCCAAGTTGACGCTCGTTATGGGCGGAAAAACGTATTCAAAAAAAGGTCGCGCTTATCTAGACCATTCTCGTTCAACCGCTTTGATGCCGAATATCGCTTCGCGCTGGTTACGCTTTAGAGGGCTTCGCTCAAATGAATCAATCTTATTTCAAATTCGGTACCCGTCGGATTCATCGAAAGCGCCCACAGGTTGGGTGTGGTCCAATGGTAGCAAAATTGCGCCGCTCACGGCAAAGATGTTTCAAGCGCAAATCGCCGACAATAAAGTCTCTGTTCGTGGCCTAACTCAGCCATTTGAGTTTGAGATGCTCACTAAATCACTGATTTACGATTATCGGCCGGTAAAGCAATACGGCATGCTGGGTGCTCTAGCAAAGCCTTGGATTGGAAACCCAATCAACCGCACTTTTCGCGCCCAAGTTCGCTACCGCGGCAAAATCATCACAGGAACAATTGAATATCAGGAGCTTGCCAAATAAATGAAAAGGGCGAGGCAACTGATTGCGAGTGTGCTCTATTCGACTTTGATGATGTCTTTCGGTCTTGCAGATGCTCAAGGCAAGACAGAGAATTCTAAAAAAACCGAAGAGGCTAGAAAGTACGATTTTGCTGGATTTCCTTTGGCGAACTACACGACTGATCGTGGGCTTGGCTTTGGTGCGTTCGTTTCTTTCTTTTATTTTTCTGATACTCCTAAAGAAAAGGAGCCCTACCGTGCGTCGGTAGCTCTTCAATTTTATCAAACTACGGATGACTATGCGTTTCACAAGCTGTTGCTTGATTTCCCAAACTTGTTTGATACCCGTCTACGACTGGATGTGGTTTCCGGCTACGAATCTTGGGAGGATTCCAACTTTTTCGGCATTGGTAATGATGTTCCAAGGTTACGTCCAGAAGCCACGCCTACGAGATATTATAATTATGACGTTGTGAACTTCTGGCTTGTTCCAACGCTACGAGTTCCGGTGACAAAGAAATGGGACATCTTCCTCAAGGCCAACATACGTTTTGCAGACGTTAACCACTACGAGAATAGTCTACTCACTGAAACACGACCGGTAGGTTTCTCGGGAGGCTTTTATCCACAATGGAGCTTCGGCTTACTGACCGACCGTAGAAATAAAGAACCTAGCACGAGTCAGGGTTATATGTTCGAAGCGTCCGTCCGTACCGCGCAACGTTTTCTTCTTTCTGACTTTGAATCTTATGGAGCTAACATAACCTTTCGACAATGGTTCGAAATGGGAGACTCAGATGAATATGTCTTTGCCTATAGAATCGCTATCGACACCAATCAGGGTGAAACGCCATTTTTTCATCAGTCGAAGCTGGGAGGCAGTCAGTGGGTGGAACTCGGTGGTAACATCGTTTTGAGAGGATTACCATTTGGTCGCTATCACGGTTTGACGACTCTCTATTCGAATACCGAGATTCGAGCGAAGCTTGTGAACTTTAGGCTTTGGAATCGCAAGTTCGCTGTTCTCGGGGTTACTTATATAGATGCTGCGCGTGTCTGGCACCCTGACGCTACCGATAATCGACCTTTCAACATACACGTGACCGCTGGAGTGGGACCTCGTTTGATCTACAACGACGTGTTTGTTGTGAGATTGGATATTGGAGTGGGGCTCGATGAGTTTCTTTCTGCGCCAGGTAGTTTAGATACGAATTACTCGCCGGTGCTCGGCATCAACTTTATGGCTGGACATCCGTTTTAGGGGATTAGGGAATCCTGTTTGGGTTGTCAGTTATCCACTCGTCAATCAGCTCAGAGTCGTCTCGGATTGCGCCGATTGCGTTTCTGTTTGGATCCCCTGCGAGGAATCCACCAGGTCCCGTATCGATATCAAACCAACGCGCATGAATACGATAGGTTTGCCCGTCGATCATTAGATTTACGCCAATATAATAGGCTTCGTACATGGTCACATCACAGCACTCACCGTCCGCGCGTTCCTTGAGCCATTGGCGATGAAGAAGCATCCACCCGCGTTCGGTTTCGAGCCAACGGTATTGAATCGTATACCTCGTCTCCATCGCGATAAATCCGCCCCATTGAGACTTAGTGTGTCCTTCTGCTTCGACCCAATCGCATGATTTATCACCAAAGCAGGAAGTGTCAGGTTGAACGAAGGTTCGGTTGAAGAAATCTACGTTATCTTCAATGATTTCCTCGAATCCAGGCCAGACTAGGGTCTTTGCCAGAGTTTCGGTACTGTGTGGACTTGGTGTTACGACCGTGACTCCAAGAAGATCTTCTGCACTGTGGTCGGTGCCATCTAATGAGTCTACGGCCTCTTCGGTGAGAAGACTGATTGAGAAGCCGTCGATAGCGGGCGTTCGATTGGTCTCTAGCTCGATGTAGTCGTGTAGTTTGACTAAGCCGGTTTCGAGTTGCCCGGTTTCATCATCCATATAGGTAAAGGCGTAACTCAATAATCCCTGGTAGTCGTTGGGCGCGTCGGGGGGAGCGCTACAAGCGCCTACGGAAAGACATAGCGCTGAAAAGCTCAGTACGCGCGAAATCATTTTGGCGGTATTTATCATCAGCTAGCTCACCTCTTGTATTTCGACCGAAGCCTTCGAAACTCTACGTTGCTTGCGGTCGAGCAGTAAATCAAAAAAGCAATATTGCCATGCTGGTGCAGGAATGACGGTATTTAACTGGAATTTCCGAGACTTAGACCTGCGGTAATAAGAAGAATATAGAAGGCCGTCTTAGGGATTCTGATAAGAAGAGCAAGAGCAACGCCACCAAAATTGACGCGCATTGCTCCGGCGGTCCAGGTTCCAAGCGCAAAGGGAAGAGGTAATGCGCCGATTAATGCAACGCCTTGTGCTCCATATTTTCTGAGTAAGCGAAAATTCTCTGGGTGTTTTGTGATCAACCAATCGGCAAGTCTTGGTGGCAGACCGATTACTCTTCCGATCACATAACCGATGAGTCCTCCACTCATGCTTGCCAGCGAGCTGACGATAAAAACCTGAAGCGTTGAAATACCTCCCTCAATGGCCAGCAACATGATTGGAGCATAACTGAATGGGGTCGGAAAAGAGTCGATGGCCAAGACAAAGAGATATAGACCAGGGACGCCAAATTTCTCGACCGCGGAAGTGCCTATCGCTTCAATTGGTTCTTTCAACCAAATACCCGAAATCGTGGCTAATATAAAAACAAAGGCGAACCCAACAAGGAGCTTCAACGCCATACTTTTTCGATCAATTCTTTTGAGACCAAGTTCACCCTCGATCGATGCCGATGTGGGCTCAGTTTTCTCTGAAGTACCAGGCATGAGATTGGTGTCGACTGTGCAGTCTTGAGCATCAATCGTCAATGAAGACGTCTTTGTTGAAAACAATTTAGTTTTCGCTGATAAACGCCGAGCCATTAGGCCATCCCAAGTCGTCAGAGCTCGACAGGCTTTCGTGTAGACGTCGTCCCCAAGAAGATTCTGACCGGTAAAAAACACTTGGATACCCAATAGGAGTCTTCACTCTCGTCGCCTTACCGTTTTCAAGCTCAATGGACTCATTAGACCAAAGATGAGTCCAAGTGCCTCTGGGCAAGTATATAGTCGTTTCGCTCTGATTTGAGTCCAAAGTCGGAGCCACCATAAAATCAGGCCCCAACATAAATTGTAATTCCAATTTGAGCGTTTCTGGGTCTTCGGGAAAATGAAGCCAAGGATGCCGAATCAACGGAGTTCCTTTCTCCTCAGCTTCTTGGCTAAGCTGTTGCCGATATTCGCCAAGTGCGGCGAAGACTCGGGCAAATCGGGCAAAATGCCCCATTGTTTTATCGTCTCTGTCGATTTGATAGTTCCTCGTGGGTTGATTGCCTTCATGAGTTCGATACACAGGCGTAAAGGCATTGAGCTCAATCCACCTCCAAAGCAGCTCTCGGCTTCTCGTGTGCCCAAGCCCGGGAATCTTGAACGGTAATGAGGGAACTGTTGTTGCTGTGTACCCACCGATGTCGCTGTGGTTCTGTGAGTAACCTGAAAATCCGCTTGAAAGTAGGGCGATGACGGTGCTTTTTATGCCATCTTCCCGGCTCCACCCGACCAGTTGATCCCCCATCCAAAACAAAGTGCTATAAAGGGGACTTTGTGTAAAACCAGAGCGAGCGAAAAACGCGATCTCGCGTTCTTTACCCGCTTCTTGGATAGCTTCTCGGTTTATTTTCACCCATTCTACCGGATATTGATTGTGATATTTCGCGGCGTCTGTGCCGTCAGATAATACAGCATCAAAGGGAAGAGCTTCGCCAAAGTCGGCCATCCAACCGCTTACTCCGCTCTTTATCAATTGTTCCTTGATCACATCCTTTATCCATGCCCGAGCATCAAGATTAGTGAGGTCAAGTAACACCGCTGAAAAGCTGGTGTTGAGAATCCAATAAGGCTCTCCATCTGGCCTAGTGATAACGTATTTTTTATCAATTGCTTCTTGGAAAAGATTGCGTTCAAACTGCCCCTTCTCTGTTGGGTCTACTAAGAAGGGATTGATATAACTAAGAACGCGAATATCTTCATTTTTGAATTCTTCTACGAGTTCTTCCCAGTTTGGATACGTTTCTCGTCCGATTTCCCAGTTCCACCATAGTTGTTTACCAATAGATGTTTTACGACTCCCAACCCAGTCTTGAAGCCAAAAAGCGGCGATTGGAGTTTGATGTTTCGAAAGCCTTTCCTTCATTTTTTGAGCAGCTTGTGTGCCGCCTTGCATACCGATAACAGCACCTGTTTGTAGCCACATAGGTGGAGCGGGCATGCGGCCTGCGTAGCGCGTGTACACTTCAATCTGTTCGAATGGATCTTTCCCGTAAATAATTCGGCCGCAAAGTGTATCGGCGTAGACCTGAACTGCGGTCTGTTCAGAATTCGTAAAGTCAAAAATGCTATACTCAGAATTCTCCAAGAAGAAACAGTGACCGCCGCTCGTTAGATAATGTGGCGCTGGCGCATTAGAACTATCCCACTTGCCGCCGGCACCAAAGAAGGTCTCCATGAACCACGTTATGGGCTGAACGCCGCGTCCAATACCTGGTTCCTGTGAGAGTACACGAATCTTTTTTCCATTGATGTTTAACTTCGTGAACTGTTCTCCGAACCCGAACACTTTCTCTTTTCCGTAGCCGGTTTGAACGAGTGTAACGTGGTTGACGTTAAGATTGTTAGTCGACTCCATCTTGGCTTGAACCTGAAGCTGCTCGGAATCAACGGGTGTGAAAGTGACAAGCCAATCCCCAACAATTGAGCCTTTTACTTTTCCGCGAATGACAATGTTTGAGTCCTCTTGAAGCATTTCTTCAAGGCTGTAGTGAGAGCCTGAGTCTCGCCGTCTCTCGTTGAACTTGAAAAAGCCTCGAGATTCTTTGACCTTTAGTTCGCAGTTCGCAAATTGAACGAAGCTTTCTCCCGGAACTGAAGCCCACAAAACTCGATTGGGTTCGCTTTGATGAAAGACCGTAAGTTGGGTCTGTTCAAAGCTCCAAGAAACGACAAATGCACCGATTTGATGAGAGCGACTTGAGCAATTATGATTTAGTGGAACACTCATGATGACCTACTAGGACGGGAAGCTCATAGACCATAATTTCAAGGCTTGGCTACATCTCATATCGCGGCCGCATAAGATTTCTTGGCTCTCATTTAGTCGAAACTTACGAGATGTCTGGTAATATTGCGAAGTTGTTGAATTTCCCGTGAAATCGAGCGTAGCGACGGAAGCCTTCTTGCGCTGTGACTGTACAAACCAGTCAAGATACACTCTGCGTTCGCGATTTTGGGTGCTTTTTTCGCGAGTTCTTCGCTCTGTTCGTATTCGATGACGTCGTCGTTACACGCATGAACAGCAAGGTACGGACATTTCAGTTGCGCCAAGTCATCAGCTGAATCGAGCCAAGATAAGGTCGTCGATGAATCCAGTACGTTATCGATGAGTTCATTGCCGCCAGGAGATATTCCAAGGCCTTGTTCAAACAATTGTTTGGCTGCTGGCGAAAAATTGGTCTGCCAGTCGTCGGCAATCTTCTGAACGGCGTTTATGTTCTTTAAGGTGTCTTGCCCCCAGGTCCGTCGGGCGAAGGTTACCCAGGCTTCTGTGACCATGGACTTGCCGCTGACTGACGGTAGATCATCTTGTAGTGCGGCAAAGATAATCGGTCGATTCAAAGGGTCATGTTGTCTGTCTCCTCGTCCTTTGAGACAAAAATGCAATGCACTCTTCCAGTCATAATATCCACCAAAAGTAATGAGGTTGTTAACTTCTTTAGGGTTTTGAGCGCAAATAGAGAATGCAAGTCGCGAACCTAAAGAGATACTAATAAGCCCTACAGACGCGAATGGTACATGCTTACTATCAACGAACGCTCGAAAGAGGGTATTTGCGTCGTTGAGTGAGCGTCGATGAAAACGAAGATGCAAGAAATCTGGGATATCCGGTGCTCCTACGATGAAGCCCGTCTGACACAGGCTGCACACCAACCGATATAACTCTGGGTGATCGAAGCCTTGAAAATGAAATCCCGGGAGTAAGAAAAGTGCGCCAATCGGTTTTCGACGCGGCACGAAGATCCTGAGTCGAGAAAGGCGGTCTTCTTCATCGTCATTTCCGGGCAGAGTAACAAGTTCTTGTATGCAGTCTTTCGGCTCGGGTGTCCAGGGCTGTGACCAAGGTCCCAGCCAAAAGAAAAGACGATGTTGTCTCATTGATTTCACGCGAGAAATTTTGTCCGACGTGTCGAGCTTGGCTCTTCCGGTGCTGTGTCCTGCGGAGGCTGTATTTGTTCGTGAGAAGCTTTTTTCATAAGAGCTTGGATGGAAGGTCCAAGAAAGTCTACTCTGCTATGGATAAATTGCTCGCGCCCAAAGTGTACTGTATTTTTAGTCAGCTTTCGAAGCATACGAGCATCTTGCTCCACGATTTTCATGACCATTGGTCTCACGGCGGGACCGGCCAGGTTTGTCCATCGTGACTTTGTGAGCGAGACAACGGAGTACATACGCGTGAGAAAGTCAGACACGGGCGTCAGAAAGCTCGTCGTCACGAGTTTAGGGCCCGAAGGAATTGCGTACTCAACTTCAGCGACACTCGGCAAAATGAAGCGGTCGTGATGCAGAACTCGTGAGGCGCCGCGAGTCAAAATTTTACCAATTAAACCAGACGGTGGAGCTTCGTTCAGGAACTCACAGACCACGCGATCTGAGTACCGACGGATCTCAACTTCAACCTCTTTGCGCTGGTCCTGGCGAAAGAGGCCTTTATGGAGAACATTTGTATGGGGTACATCGAGGATGTTTTCCGCGGTGCAATAGATACTTGCCTCAAAATCGGTTTGGTATCGAATAGAGACGTAATTGCCATCAGAAAGATGCGGAAAAGAAAAAGGAGCTAGCTTAGGCTCCTCAAGTGACGGAAACAGCCAAACATAGCCCTGACTTTCGACGGTAGGAAAGGCGTCAGCTCGTATTTTTGGAAGAGAGTCTTCTGGGTGTAGCGAGGGGATCTCGGTGCAGACTCCTTCGCCATCAAATATCCAGCCGTGATAACCGCATTCGAGTTTGCCGCTCTTACACTTTCCTGCGGAAAGGGGAACATTACGATGAGGACATCGATCAATGAGGGCCTGGACCTTACCTCGCTCGTCACGAAATAAAACAAAAGGCTCGTCCCAAAGCCGGACCGATATTGGCGTGTCATTGAGTTGATCACTCCGGCAAACGATGTACCAGTTTTGTTGCACGCGATTGAGCGTGTATGCGCTTTTGTCGAGAGGTTGCTTTGAAGATCTGTCCATGACTGCGTGCTGCGAGACTATAGTTCGTCGCCAAGCAACCAGGCAAGGTCAGAGATGATTATACTGCGTCGATAATACCGTTAAGTGTTGCGCTTGGTCGCATGGCTTTGCTCGCAAGCTCGTTGTTTGGCATATAGTAGCCGCCCACATCTTCTGCGGAGCCTTGAGCCGCGTTCAATTCGTCCACGATTTTGACTTCGTTTTCGGTGAGCGCGGCTGCCGTCGCTTTGAAGCGTGTGGCTAGGTCTGGATTTGAGGTTTGTTCAGCCAGTGCCTGTGCCCAGTACATAGCAACATAAAAGTGGCTTCCTCGATTGTCTAGCTCGTTCACTTTACGAGAGGGGGCCTTATTGTTGAGGAGATATTTTGTAGTCGCCTCATCCAAGGTCTGCCCTAAGATTTTTGCCGCTGCATTATCGTATTTTTCCGCAAGATGTTCGTAAGACACTGCGAGAGCCAAAAATTCGCCCAGTGAATCCCAACGAAGATGTCCTTCTGATTCGAATTGCTGAACGTGCTTCGGTGCGGAACCACCTGCGCCTGTCTCGAATAATCCTCCGCCATTCATCAGAGGAACAATAGAAAGCATCTTCGCGCTCGTACCGAGTTCTAGGATTGGAAATAGGTCAGTAAGGTAGTCGCGGAGCACATTCCCGGTGACGGAAATCGTATCATTCCCGTCTTTTAGTCTTTCAAGCGTGTAACGCGTGGCTTTGACAGGTGACAGGATCAAGGTCTCTATTCCGTCCGTATTTTCATCAGCGAGATATGTATTTACTTTTTTGATGAGTTCAGCGTCGTGAGCTCTTGTCTCATCGAGCCAGAAGACAGCGGGGGCTCCGGTGGCGCGAGAGCGTCGAACTGCGAGTTGAACCCAGTCACGAACTGGAGCGTCCTTCACTTGGCACATTCTCCAAATATCGCCGGCCTCGACCTGGTGCTCGGTGAGAACATCGCCTTGTGATGTAACGACTCGAACAGTGCCCGCATTCTCAAGTTCGAATGTCTTGTCGTGAGAACCATATTCTTCAGCTTTTTGTGCCATAAGACCAACATTTGGAACGCTACCCATCGTTGTTGGGTCAAATGCGCCGTGTTCTTTACAGAATTCGATGACGGTTTGGTACACGCCAGAGTAGCTGCTGTCGGGAATCACCGCCTTCGTTTCTTGAGTGTTACCTTCGAGGTTCCACATACAACCTGATGTACGAATCATTGCGGGCATTGACGCATCAATAATGACATCACTTGGAACGTGTAAATTTGTAATTCCTTTGTCGGAATTGACCATTGCAAGGGCAGGGCCGTTATCGTATGCCGCTTGAATATCTGCTTCGATCTCCGAGCGTTTATCTGCAGGCAAAGTTGCAATCTTCGCCACTAGGTCACCCAGACCATTGTTCACGTTTACGCCAAGCTCATCAAAAGTTGCGCCGTGTTTGGCGAAAACATCCTTGAAGAATACTTTCACTCCGTGACCGAAGATGATTGGGTCAGACACTTTCATCATCGTTGCTTTCATATGCAACGAGAAGAGGACTCCGCTGGATTTGGCTTCCTCAACTTGTTCGTTGAGAAATGCGATGAGCGCATTCTTACTCATGAAAGTTGCATCAATGACTTCGCCAGCTTGTAATGGCAGGTCCGACTTTAGAATCGTAGATTTTCCATCCTCGCTTATGAGCTCAATACGAGCCGTTGTTGCTTCAGTAACGGTCGCTGATTTCTCATTGGACCGGAAATCTCCATTCGACATCGTTGCGACGTGGGATTTTGAACCGGATTCCCATTTGCCCATGGAGTGCGGATTATTCTTGGCAAACGCTTTGACTGCTGCGGGTGCGCGTCGATCCGAATTGCCTTCCCTTAATACCGGATTGACGGCGCTTCCTTTCACTTTGTCATACTTCGCTTTGATTGCCTTTTCTTCTTCCGTTTCAGGTTCGTCTGGATAATTTGGGAGCGCGTAACCTTTGGCTTGGAGTTCTGCAATCGCGGCTTTCATCTGAGGGATTGACGCACTTATATTCGGAAGCTTGATAATGTTTGCTTCGGGAGTTTTTGCTAGTTCGCCCAGTTCGGCCAAAGCGTCATCTATCCGTTGTTCTTCGGTGAGGACGTCACTGAAATTGGCAATGATTCGTCCGGCGAGTGAGATGTCTCGAATGTCGACATTCACGCCAGCGCTTGCGCTGTAAGCCTGGATGATAGGTAGGAACGAATAGGTTGCTAAAGCAGGAGCTTCGTCAGTGTGCGTGTATATGATGGTTGGGCTTTGCGTCATTTCTTGCCTTCTTTGCGCTGGGTCACGGTCGATCCGTGCGTCGCGGATAAATTTCGTAGCTCGGTCGGTACAGGCCGACCCAGAACTAAAGGCGTCATAGCCTACTGTGGCAAAGGCATCAAGCGATCAATCCTACGAGTTTGATGGTGCCCATGTGGTATAAGTATTTGCTCTGATTCGGCTTTCATGACTTCGGAGAACGAAAGCCTCTCTAATTATCTTGCACTTGCTCTAGATGGGGCAGTACAACACCCTACCGAGCAAAGATGCTCTGGAACGCATCGTCGATTTGCGGATGCTCAAATTCGAAACCGTGTTCAAGGAGCTGGTTTGGTAGGATTCTTTGATCGGAAAGAATAGTCTCAGTGCCCATTTCCCCAAAGGCCATTTTCATAGCGAACTCGGGCGCAGGAAGCACTGTTGGCCGATTCAAAGCTTTACCCAGTGCTTTTGTGAACTTTTTGTTTTTGACGGGGTTTGGGCTGACCAAATTTATCGGCCCAGTTATCGTTTCCCTTTCGAGGGCATAGATGATTCCTCGCACGACATCGTGCAGTGAAATCCATGACATCCACTGCCTACCGCTACCGAGAACTCCACCTACGCCCAGTTTAAAGGGCAGGAGCATCTTTCCAAGGGCGCCTCCTTCTTTATCGAGAACTACGCCGATTCGGAGATTTACCAGGCGGGTGTGTTCGAGCGTTTGTGAGCGAGACGCTTTTTCCCATGCTTCGCAGACGTCGGCCAAAAAACCACCGCCCTTGGTTCCTGTTTCATCAATGATTTCATCGCCGCACTGCGCACCATAATACCCGATTGCAGACGCGGAAAGAAAAACCGACGGTGGCGACTTGAGTTGGCTGATGGTCTCGACGAGTGTCTTGGTCCCATCGACTCGGCTGTTCATAATCTTATCTTTGAGCTTCTTCGTCCATCGACCATTGGCGATTGGTTCACCGGCCAGATGAATGATGGCGTCAAACCCTTCTAGCTCATTGGTGCTCAGTTCAGTTCCTGTGGGATCCCACAATATTTCCTGCGGTTTATCAGAGGGCTTCCGGACGAGTCGGTGTACATCGTGTCCCGCGGACTCCAATTGAGAACTAAGTTCTTTTCCTATGAGGCCTGACGCCCCAGAAATCGCTATTTTGACCATTTTCAGGTGGGGTTAATTAACCGATTTTCCGGAATGAAAAGAGAAAACCCGGATCAATTTCTGCAAAGAAGCACGCGTCAGGAAAGACGCTCCAATGTGACAATAATCATGCTGTTTGCGTGCTACAAAATCTAAAACTGCTACAGATTATGTGCAGTTGCACAAGACACCATGCAGCGGTCCACAAAATTGCTTACGCATAGAGCTGGCACGAATTCTGCTGCACTGTCTGATCCATATGACTATTATTTCAAAATCCTTACCTAAACAAATCAATATTTCATCCGTAAGCCGCGCAATTGAGTCGGCAAGGCTTCAACACATTGAGGAGACCTCGAAGGAGTCTAAACATAATGGCTATGGTCGACTGGGTGCAGCAAGGGCGCGAAGTGCGGCTTCTCGCGTCCGTCATACGGTTGAGACAACGGAACTTCGGGTTCGTGACAATACTCGACAGGTCGAGCGGGCACTGAAGAACGTAAAAGAAAAGCTGCGTCCTTTTCGCCGCGAAAATGCGGCCCCGACCCCCGGGGAAAAACTCTCTCAAAATCGTGCGAAAGTTTGGAGCCAAAGGACGAAAGGATTCGCGAAAGCCATGGACGGTTTCGAAAAATCGCGCCGTAGTCTTCTCGAAAACCGCTCCAGTGCTCAAATTGATAAGTGGAAAGCGGCGTACGGTGCCAACAATACAGAAACTCAAATTTGGTCGAAGCTATCGTCTCCCCAAATGAAGGCGCTGGAAGTATTCCTGAGGAGGTTTTCCACGCCGAAAGGTCTTGGTTTGGAGCAAGGTACCTTGGCTGCGGGTGTTGCACCGGCGAGTGACCAAGTTCTCATGGCTCTCGCGGGAGCGATTAGGACATCCTTTAGCTCGATCGATGCTCAAGGGGCTCCCAATATTGACCATCTTGCAACTGTGTATCGAGGCGTGCTTGAAGATCAAGCAAAGTCACGAGGCCGATCACTCGTGCAAGGGGAAGTAGACAAACTTGTTTTTGAAACCGTCTGTACAGATATCTGGATGAAGGGTCAAAGTGTGGATGTTTTAGCCAACACAAAAATAGCCCAAACGGATGCAGGTGCTACTGGGGGCGATATTTATCGGCATATGAAACAGCAGATTCTTGGTAAGTTTTCTGATGCTTCGCCTGCGACGAAACAATGTATCGAGGCCTGGGTAACTCAGAGTTTTGTGCCCATGGATCCACAAGGTGTCGCCGACACGGCTGCGCGATTCGATTTGACTCCCGCGGAAACAAAGGAACTGAAGGCCATCTGGGGCTCTAAGATCATGGCATCGGGCGATTTTCTTAACCTCCAGGGCTTTATGCTAGGCGTTTGGTTACACGGATTACCATCATTCGAAACTGTAAAGAACGCAGTGGATAGTGCTGGAAAGGGTTTGAATTCCGCTCAGGAGGTCTATTTCGCAGTTCTTGGCCATCATATGGCGGGCTTTATCGCGGCAGGCTTTGCGCGGGGTCAGGTTCGAGTCGATTTTGCTGAGATGGAGAAGAGAGGAGAACTTCCAGCAGGTGCGGCTAACAAATTAGAGGACTTATACATAAGTGCAACCAGCCTTGCGGCTAAGTGGCGCGCAATCATAGACAAGGAGGGCGTTCTCTCAACGGCACAACGAGAAGAGTACCGAGCTGACGCTAAATCTCTTCGTTCGGCGACGGCCGCTTTGCCTGAAGCCGTAAGGACTCAATTGCTCAACGATGATGAAATGCAATTTACCCCGCTCGGTCTCGAAAAATGGCTAAATATGACGAAAGGAGCCACTCAAGGGGAAATTGTTGAGAACCTTTACAGAGGACCTGTACAGGCCTATTACGAAGAGCAAATTGCGCGTGATTTAGCGCCTGAACCGGGAAGTAGGTTTGTACGTAAGTCGCAGCCTGCGATGGATAAACTTGGTGTCACCCTCGATCTAAAAACGTCGGGTTTTCGGCTGGCTAAGGAAACGGAGCCGGAGTTCCAAAGGCATGCCGAAGCCATTTTGGCGGACAGCTCCTTTCGGCGAGAGTTTGAAAAAGACACCGGGATCTCTACTGATAGCGCTACGTTCGCTTCAAACCTTGTCGTGGAATGGTTTCGTTCAAGGCCGTCAAATAAAACTGATTTGGTCCGACTCGTACAGCAGTGAAGATTGAAGGAGTTATTGAGGACCCGCAAACGGACTTGAGTTTTGGGACCCAATTTGCTCAATTGCCGCCGTGGGAACCATTCAAGGATTATCGATTGGGGTATTATTTGGCGTTTTGCTGAGTTCGTGCCAGGCATCTCTACCCAAAGACCCCGTTGTTTCTGCTCTCTATCGCGACCTTCGAAGAATCGTATTATTAGAGGAAGCGAAAGGGTGGACAATTGATAAATATGAGGTCGATGAAATCGTGCCCACCGCACTTCAGTCGATTTGTGGGACCGAGCTCGGTACGTCCAAAACTCTTTCTACTTGGCTTTCTGATGAGAAGCTAAGGCTAGGGGGCGACCCTGCAGAATTTTATCAAAAAAATGGTCAATCTCTTGAAGGCATGGGGGCTCTATTATCCCTTCACCGGATTCAATTACTGTTGGACACCGCGGCGGAAAAGAGAACAGAAAACTGTCCATTCTGGCAGCGACCATCATCTGACTTCCGAGGAAGACAACTAATAAGCGATCGTTGGGCGTTGAGCTTTGGCGGTGGTGGAAAGCTCATCGGTGTGAAACAGGGAGACAGATACGACGTCAATTTCGGTGGAGCAGGTCGCCTTCTTATTGGGCGAGGTCTAAACGAGCATTGGGCAGCGTTTGCTGGTTTTGAACTTGGCGGCGGTGCCGGATTTCCTCGCGACCAAAATGGCCAAAGGGGTCAGATCACGGTCCTTGTAGATGTGGTTGCTCAAGCGAGCTTGCGGTACCAGATTGTGAATTCATATTTCGAACTTGAAAGCGGTTATCTCGTTCAGACGAGAGAGAATGCGCTGTCGGAGTTTTCGCATGGGTTTAGAGTTGGAATTGCATACGGACTACAGTATTCCCGCCAACTTCTTTTTTTACCCGGCGCTTCGTTTGGAGTTTCCTACGATCATCTGTATGGCCGCGAAGGTTCACTTTACGACACGAGCTATTTGAAGTTCGGGTTTCGAGGCGCCTTCGATATGCCGCTCTAAACGAGCGGATACGCATTTTTGAAACGATATTGACCGAATCCCTTAGACCTTTGTCTTGAATTAGGAATTCGTTTCGCGCCGAGGTTTGCTCAGATCAGGCGAATACCAGGAGCAGCTCACGCTTTGTTAGGCGTACAGAAATGTTTTGATTGCATTCGCGACGGGAAAAGAACAAGCTCTGAGTATTGAATTCTGTACCGCACGAAACCTCTTTTGGACGATTTCGTATCGTCGATGAAGGTCCAAAAGATGGGCCTGTGATCTTATTTATTCACGGAGTCAGTTATCCGCTAGAGGTTTTTTCGTTGATCGTTCAGCCGATGATTGAGAACGGCTTTCGCTGCGTGCGTTTTGATCTTTACGGAAGAGGGGAATCTTCGTGGAAAGGCGAAGAACTCTCCGCAGACTTTCTTGCTACCCAGGCTTTAGAGGTGATTCACAACCTTGGTATCACGGGTTCTGTGACTTTAGTGAGTCTTTCTAACGGTGACTTGGTAGCCAATGTTGTTGCCACAAGAATACCAGATCGTATTACAGCGATAGCCTGGCTTGCTCCAAGCGGTCTGGATCGTCGAACAAACAATCTATTGTTCCGCCTGGCTTCTCGGATCCCCGGTTTTGATGCTCTCGTTGCCCCTTTTATGCGATGGTATTTTTCGTCGCGCATGAGACGACACTCGCAAGCTCTCCAGTCCCGTTCATCCACGGAAGCCGTGAAAATTTACCAGCATTCGATTGATTGTATGAATGCTCGTAAAACGGTTGCGAGGGCCGCTACCAACCAACTTCTCCATCAACAAAATCCAATGGCAGTTGAGGTTTCTTCGGTAGGCGTCGCCGCTGCTCATATACCCGTGCTCATGATTAGTTTTGGGAGTGAAACAGACACGGTAGACCCAGATCTCAATATCTTGCGTCAACATATCCGTGCGACAGAAGTTACGTTAGACGGTTTGTCTCATATGGGTCTCCTTGAGGAGCCAGCAAGAATTATTCCTCACTTAATTCAGTTCTTTTCTTAGAGTTGCGGGGGGGACTCAATAATTTATGAAACACGATCACTCAGTGACAAAGCATGTGTATCCACCTATCGACAGTTTATTGTTGAAGGATTAGGCAAAGCACGAGGTTCTCTCGATAGAGGAACAGAGTCTATCGAGAGAGATCCGTTAGGCCAATGCTTCCAGCACTACTCCCGAAGTAATGATTCGGAGTCTTCGACAAGGGCACCTCCATGAAGATAGGTTTTGGAAAATTGAGTCGTATTCGTATATTTAGAATGAGCCGATGGAGTTTGGACGCGCTCAATTGCACATTATGCTGCATCTCATCATACCGGCGGCAGTTGCCTACGGTTTCGGGAAGTCTCGTAAAGCAGGAGCTTTCGGGCTGATGATAATGACGATGGTGGTCGATATAGACCATCTGTTTGCTACACCTATCTATGAACCAAACCGATGTAGTCTAGGTTTCCATCCTCTGCATCAGTACTTGATTCAACCTCTGTATCTGCTACTGGCTCTGCATCCTAAAACGCGATGGATCGGGGTCGGTCTGCTCATTCACATGGGCCTTGATGGGATTGACTGCTTATTTATGTGAGCACTCTGGCTGTGTCAGAACACGTCGGTCGTGGTTGGAATGCTGACTGGAATGAGTTGACGCACTCCGTCGATTCTGGAGACGTATTTGATTCGCGCGATAAGGGAGCGATTGAGGTTCACTTCAGGGCGAACGAGAGCTCTCAAGTTGCCCAGGCTGCTATTTCCAAAGAACCGTCAACGATTTACGATGAGTTAATCACGTGTATGAGTACAATCAACTGTGCAGCTCGTGGGCGACTTATCTCATCTGGGACTCCTCGATAAGTCGGATAAAGTTGCCCCGCATGAGCTCCTGTTCCTCACTTTACTCGATGCTACGGAGCATCCAGAGTCTCGCGTTTTCAGATTGCTATTGCTTTTTCTTATTGAAGGATTTGGCTGCAAGTAAACTTGCGAAACCTTGACCTGCGCTTTTTCTTGGTTCGAAGGATGCTGGGCCGGAGGTTCCAAGTAATTTTTGTGCGGCATCAACACTTGCGTCATTGATACCTTCGTTTTCTTTTAGGCTTGTCACGAGCTTCTGCATCTTCTTCGTGAGCAGGGAGGACCAAGCATCCAAGTTCATTCCTAGCGCTTCACCGAGTCCTTCTTGGTCAGATAGCCATGCGGAAAGTCGCGCAGCTTGTTTTTCAGTAAATGATACACCTTCGAACTCAACAACCGTTTCACCCGCATCGTCCTCGCGGGGCATGCAAAGCTGTACGAAGCTTTCGACATTGATTTCAGCTATTTCAGAAATCAGAACAGAGAATTGTGCTTCTGACAGAAGGTCTCGTGCGTTTTTTACTGCTTGATGCGCTGAGGTAAAGTCTGGGGCGTTGGCCCAGCTAAGGACGGCATCAATAACGACTTGTTCGGGCACGACCTAGATTTTCTGGCTGTAGCGGTCGTTGGCAACCTGAGTGCGGCATGCTTGGACATCTTTTTGCACTTCTTGTCCTGGCGCAGCTACGATGTAAGGGATGAGCCCCGCGCCGCCTGATGCGATCATCGCGGCAATTCCGATCAGCGCCTTTTTTACAAAACTGTCATTCTCTTTGATGAAGGCTTTCTTAGCCGCGGTTCCGATAAGGCCGAATGGTGGAAGGCCAACATACATAGGGGCAACACCTAGGGCTGCGCTTAACGTGTCTCTTATGGGGCTAAATTTCATAGTGCTATTCTTTTCGGGTTTCCTTGGCAGAAGTTGTGCTAAATTGTGACATTTTCCCCACATCAACCTACTTTCCGTATCTCTCTAGCCTCGGCACAAGGTTTCAGGGATTGTAAGTGCCTGAAATAAATGGTTTTATCCCGACTGTTAGCTCAACGAGGGTCTGTCCTAAATCTCGCGGGACAAACCGTGAGCGTGGTGTAAATGTGGGATCCGAAGGGGTTGATGATTAGCAATCAGGAGAAAAATATGACGCAGCCTCCGGTGAAGCGGGCGATGTGCTTGGCGTTCTCTATGGCCTGTTTCTGTTTGTCGCTTTCTGCTTCCGCTGGCGAGATTGAAATTAGTTACTCCGGACCCCGCTGCCTGACAACCGGACGGACAAATACGACCCTGGTTTCCCATTTTACTGCGTACTTCGAGCAGAATCCCGGCCATGACTATTTGGATTCAGCTGGCTACAACGTCTTTACCCAGACCAATCAAGCGCTTTTTCCTGAATTCGATATGCATCAGTCAGGACGAAGTCTGGAAGCTCTCGCTCTTGTAGCTAACGGGGAAAGCAAGACACTTGTGATGCGGGACCTGCCGGTGTTGGTCAGTCCATTTGAAATCGTTCTGCAGTATCCGGACACAGCTAAGACCAACTGGTTGCAGGTCTTGCAACGGCAAGCGAGCCTTAGTCGCCGTAACCCGGGTCTCTCGTTTGAATTAGCCAATTTGTATCGAGTACATCTCTCTAAAGGTCGAACAGCACTGCTTCTTGAGTTTGATGATGAGATTCAATGGAGCGATGATGTGTTTAAATACCGCCGACAGTGGGGCACACTTACGAAGGTTTCAGCAGATGGTGAAACCAATAGAATATATACGATCGGTCGCCAGCTTGCTCGCGGCTCCGAGGTTAAGCAGGCTCTACTGGATTGGAAATTGGATGAAAAAGAGGGTGACCGTCAGCTCTACGTGCATCCCGGCGGAATTTTGGGCGCGTCAAAATCTCAGGCTCAACGAAAGTTATGTGCGTATTCACTGTCAGGACTAGGACTTGATGCTGTCGTACCACGCAGCGAGGAACTTACACTCGACCCAAAGTTGCTTGTTGATGAGGCTCAACTGCACGGACTGCCCTATATTGCGACCAATCTCTACGATGCTAAGACAAATCGCCGGGTGTTTCCTCCCTTCGTACTCAGGGAGCTACCTTCAGGGGAGTTTATCTCAATCATTGGTTTAGTTGGACAAAACCAGCTCAATGAACTCACGCCTGATGCTCGCTCCGCCTGGAAACTTTTCGATTCCGAAGAATCTATAAAAACGGCGCAACGCGAAATGTATCAGCAATTGGGAAGAATGCCTGATTTGGTTGTTGTTCTTCAGTCGGGTGGTCGCAAGGCTTTCGACACAGGTATAACAGCGGCCGCTGACATCGTTATCACGGACGGTTTAGATGAGGAACTCATTCGTCGACGAGAGCGTATTGAGGTAGCAGCCGAAGAATCAGGGAGGTTTGGTCTCAGCAGTTCGAGAACACTTCTTGTCGCAGAGACTCATCCATTAACTATAGGCCGTATCATAAGCCGTTTTCGCCAAAGCAACGATGTCCTTGAGAGTCCACGTCTGGTGCAGCTTGATCACGAGGTAGTACCCGTCGTCAAAAACTCAAAGCGAGATGAGAAATTAGAACGCAGAGTAAGAGCTTTGGAAGAACGCGATGCTCGTTTATTTCGACGAGTGATAGCACCGGATATTCGAAGTTTTGTAGAAAAGCGTCCGCACTTGCATCCTTACATTTGGGGACCGAAGATACCTCACCGCGGAGGTTTTCGAGCCTATTCGAGATCATCTCCCGCTAAGTTCACCGAACCGTTATGGATGAAGCTTGTCGGAGAAGCACTGTCCAGTTCTTTTGACGTTGACGCGGTTGTTAGCCGTGGTACGCGCTTGCGACGCGGAATGGAGCTTGGCACGGATGAACAGTATTTGGATTCATGGCTCCAGGTTCCGGACACCATCTTAGTCATGAAGCTTCCTGGAAAATTACTGAAGTCGTTTGTGGCTCTGCTTCGCAAAGAAAGCGAACGAGAGCGGTTGGACTCCGTAGGTTTGCTCTATCAGACGGGTCTAGACCTGATACGCCAAAAAGTTGCAGGTCGCTCCATCGTCGACCTTGAAGAATACTCAATCCTCATCACAGATTACGTGAAGGGCCTACCTCAGTTTGCGCCAGTTATGAGTAACGCAAAATTTTACTCCGAATTCCTCCCCAGCAGTGATCAAACCTATGCGCCAAAAACCGGCGGAGTAGAAGTGCGGATAAAGTATTTGATGTTGAACAAGCTAAAGGAATGGTCGAAGTCAGAGAGCGGTCGAATTGATGTTTCAGACCAGGCTGAATTTTCATCCTTTTTTACTGCCCCGAAGAATGAATTTGTCGGGCGTTGGCAAGCTATCGTAGAAGAACTTTCTGTCGATGGTTCGAACTATCAGAATAATTCAGATTTGGACGTGTACGCGATGTCTACAGAGACTAGAGCAAAAACAGCAAGCAACTATAGCTTGGGTGTGCGGACCAAGGCCGCGGTTCGCTACGATGACCCAAATTTATCTTGGGAAAACCGATTGCGAGCGGAGTTTGCGAAAGTAGTATTTGAAGGACAATCACAAGCTGACCTAGCGACGGAGAGAATCGACGATATTGAACTTCTCTCCGAGCTGCAGCTAAATTTTGTGGGTAAGAAATTTGCCAAACAAACACTCAATGCTGCCCCTTATATCAAAGCGGCTTTTGATACTGAATTCACTCCAACTTCCACCACCTCTCCAAGACAAAAACTGTTGCGTGGGTCCTTGGGAGTCGTGGCTTCAGGTAGTGGTATTTTGAAGCAAATCCGGCTGGGTGCTTTGGTGCAAGCTGACTTCAGTGACCTCAATGAAACGCATTCCAGCTTAGGGTTTGAGGCGGGTTACAGCTTGGTATGGCCTTTCGGAAAAACACTGGATTGGCAGAGTCAGCTGGATACGAGATATCTATTTCCAACTCGGCGGGATACCGTAGCTGACCTTGGCTTCTTCCTCTCCGTTCAGAACCGGTTCCGAGTACCTGTGATGGATTATATCAGAGTATTTGCCTTCTCAGACTTCATCCTAGT
>JAYZDF010000084.1:0-26549 GCA_036337945.1 Myxococcota bacterium | reverse complement strand
GAAAGCTTAGCTGTGGCCGCGGCGATTGCCAACTACGGTAACGTCGACGGAGCGGTCACCGTTCGATTTGTCGTATCTGAAAACCCAGGCGTCACCGCAATGGATCGACAAATTTACGAGACGACCATGCCGGTATCGATTGCTGCCAACCAGGAAATTCCGGTTTCAACCTGGGCTACGCTACCGACAGATCTAGAATCGGGCGCTTATTACATTGGTGTCATTGTTGATCCACTCGAACAAATCGAAGAGGTAAGAGAGTCTAACAATGCAATCAGCTACGGACCGCTTAGCGTTCGAGGCGCGGAGCTTGCGATCGTTAGTCCACCTCCAGCGAATGCTGTGAGCCAAATACCTTATACGTGGCGTTTTGCAGCTGTTGGAGGTTCGGCTGATTACAATTGGACTCTTTCTTGGGATTCTGGAGCGGCTCCAGAAGGCCTATCCTTTGATGCTGCGTCAGGCGAGCTCAGCGGTACACCAACCGTTCAAGCAGAAGGTTCCCATTCCTTCACGGTTGTTGTTGAATCCGGCGGCGTCTCTGCAAGTGAAAATTATCGTTTGATTGTTACGTCTCCAACTCTACCTTTGACAATCGTAACGTCGAAACTTCCTCCGGCTCTTGCGAACGAAAGTTACTCCGTGCGCTTAGTTGGCGTTGGCGGAACGCCGCCGTATACCTGGGAGTTGTCCAGCAATTCGAGCCTTCCCGCCGGCCTTCTTCTTAGTGACGATGGACTTATTGGAGGCGAACCAAAGGATGTTGGTGCGTACACTTTCGAAGTCATCCTTCTTGATTCTGCGAACAGCTTTAGTCAGGCGTTGATCGCGATCGACATCATCGACCCATCAATGGGTGTGACGATTGCCACCGCAGACATTCCTAGCGGTATTGTTGGGAGTGACTACCTTGCGTCTTTTGAAGTTGCCGGAGGGTCTTCACCATATACTTGGCGCCTCGTGAGCGAACCTGTTCCAGGTCTTCGCTTTGTAAGTGGTAGTCCGGCTCAGTTGATTGGAACAGCGACGGTCTCGGGAGACTTTCCGGTGGTTGTTGAGGTGCGTGACAATGCTGGTCTCATCGATCGGAATGCCTATGTACTTCGGATTGACGAATTGGGCGATTTAATTATCGAAACAGGAGAAGATGGTACAGCCTTGCCTGACGCAAGAATTAACCAGCCCTATGTCAAAGAGGATGGCACGCCAGTAAAGTTTCGTGTGGTGCGAAGAAGTGGTGCGTCTGCTGCAGGGGCGATTTCGTGGTCTATAGTATACGGTGAGCTCCCATCTGGGATTCTACTAGATCCGAACACTGGAGCCATTTCCGGTCAACCAACCGTAGCTGGTGTTTATGCCTTCACTGTTTTGGCCGTGGACTCTACGGGTGATTCTGACGCTGCGACGTTTGCAATTCAGGTGCTGCCTGAGGAAGACACTGCGGCAACAAGCACGAGTGATGGAGGTTGCGGATGCCAAACCACAACAACCAGAGATTCAAGTGTCTGGTTGGGTGCGCTACTGCTCCTAGGCCTCTTCTTTCGTCGTCGTAAAAATTGGCTGGCGGTAACTTTAGTCTCAATATTGATGCTTGGCTCGACGGATGGATACGCTCAGTCGAATAACTATCAATTTGTGACTGTTTCAGCACCCTATGTCCCACTCACAAATGGAACACCTGTGAGTCGCCCATTGGCCGATAGCGGCGTTGTCACCATTAATCTGCCATTTGAAGTTCCTTTGTACGGCCGAACATCGAGGCAAATCAGCATAAATGCGAATGGATTTATCACGGTTCGGCGTATTGGTTCTGGGTACAACTCACCTCCAGCGACGTCACCGAGTACCTCTTTTCCACATGGATATATTGCGCCGCTTTGGGCAAACTGGTGTTCAAGCCGCGGTGGCTCCTGCGCCAATCCAGACACCGCCCAGACCGATACCGGTGTATATACTCAAATTGACACTACTCCTGGTTTTGAGAAAGTCACGGTTGAATATCGGGCCGTTAAACACAGCGACGATATTCTTTCTCCAACCTCTGCAACCTTCTCTGTGACGGTCCATGCCAGCGGTCAAATCGATTTTAGCTACGGTGATATCGTTATCGGGGAAGAGCTCAGTGGTGTACCGACCGATATTATTGCTCGTTTAGGAATTGAGGATTACTTCGGAAGGGCAGGGACATTTGTTGGCCCTTGCACCGGGGGGGCGGCTTGTACCAGCACTGACCTAACCCAAATGAGTAACACGAAGATCAGTATTTTTGTTGATCGCGGACCAGATGTTTCGGTGAGTGATGTGGTTGCGCCAACTCGTGCTTATCCAGGTCTTACGTTGCCCGTTTCGGCCGTAGTTACCAGTCGTAACTCTGATCCTTTTGGTCCACATACCGTTGATTTGGTTCTGTTGGACTCAACTGAAACCTCTACCGCGAAAGGTACTTTGCTGACGCGAACGATGCCGTCAACTTTGGCGGCCTATGAAATCTCTCCTTTAGATCTCACTGCAACTCTCCCTTCGAACCTTCCGCCTGGTTACTATCGGGCGGTGGTCGTGGCTGATAGCCAAGCCCAAGTAGACGAAGTTGATGAAAATAATAATATCGTTGAAGCGAGCGACTTAATCAGAGTAGCCGGGCGTGCACCAGATTTTGACCTATATGGCGCAACAGCTGTTGGTACCTCATTGAATGCAGGTGAAAGTTTTGATGTATTCTTTTCTGCCGTAAACCGAGGCAACGAGCCAGGCAATGTCGAAGTGACCGCTTATCTCTCCACGAACCAAGCGATAACAACGAATGACATTAATGTTGGTTCAATTGCGGTAGGTCAGCTTGCTCAGGGTCAAACTGCGTCTGCGACGGTATCTGCTCAACTTCCATCGACGATTCCTGCCGGTCGATATTATTTAGGACTTATTGTTGATCCAACAGCCCAAGTTGATGAGCTGAATGAGTCCAATAACTCAATCTTACTCACCGAGACGATTGAGGTCGTTTCTAGTGAACTGGAAATCGTAACAAACAGTCTTCCCTCGGCCGTCCTCACTCGAAATTACAGCAGTCGCTTACAAGCGCGAGGCGGTAATGGGACATATAGCTATCGTTTTACTGATGGTACTTTGCCGAGAGGCTTGGTTTTTGATGCAGAGAACGCGGAAGTTTACGGTATCCCTTTACAGACTGGTGAGTTTCCTCTCGAATTCGAGGTGAGTAGCGGAACTGCCGTTTCACGTAAAACAGTCAATTTTCAAGTTGTTTCACCCGAGATTCCTTTGACGATTGTGACCCAGACTTTGCCAACAGGATTGGCCGGAACTGAGTATGTTGTAACGCCGCAAGTAGTGGGTGGAACTGCCCCCTTTAGTTGGACGCTTCTTGGCGAGCTTCCGCCAGGTCTTTTTATGGCGACCAACGGGACTATCGTCGGTCTTCCCGAAAAGTCAGGGATTAATCAGTTCGGCTTAGAGGTCATGGATAGCGAGATGGCGACAGCCACCGTCGCGTACACCTTGGAAATTCGAGCGCCAACAAATCTAACGGTTTCAAGTTCAAGGCTTGGCGATGCAATTGTCGATGAAGACTACAGTATTCGTCTTTTTGCCTCGGGTGGTGTTGGTCCTTATACTTGGGCAACCACGGACGAGCTACCTTTCGGTCTAGCGCTTACAGAGGCTGGAAACTTGGTGGGTCGTCCTGAGGCTTTAGGCCAATATCGATTCCAAGTCGAAGTCACGGACTCTGTCGGTTCTAAAGATAGCAACCTGGTCTTTTTGGATGTTATTTCCGCATTGAGGGTCACTTTCTCTACCCTAGAATTGCCGGTTGCGACTCCGAATGCGGACTACACTGCGGTGATCAAGGCAGTTGGCGGAACGCCTCCTTATTCTTGGTCAATTCCGGAAGACTCGAGCCGGTTGCCAAAAGGTCTCACCGTCAGAAACGGCATTGAGAGCTTAGAAGGAGAAAGTGCGCTCGATTTTGTGCTGACCGGTCGTTTCGAAGTCGAAGGTGCTTGGGCTGTCATTATCCGAGTGGAAGATTCGAAAGGGCGGGTTAGCGAAAAACCCTTCGCTATTGTTTCTCGTGAACCCGAACCTGATAACTCCGCCGCAAACCTGGCCGATTCGGGCGGATGTCAACACACTGCCCTCAACGCACAGTCAAGGCAGTCTAGTTTGGTGCTTGCCATGCTGCTGACACTAATGCTCTTCGGAATCAGAAAGCGTTCCTAACAGGAGAATTTATGAATAGTATTGTTTCTCGCCGGCTGATTGTTCCGGCTACACTTCTTCTCTTTGCGACAGCTACCCGCACAGCCAGTGCTCAGGTGCCTTACGTCTCAACTCAATACGCCGAAATGTACACTCCGGTAACTAACGGAACTCCGGTGAATTTCGGGCTCAATACCGATGACGGTGCACGTATGGTCGCGATCGGGTTCGACTTTCCCTATTACGGAAATGACTACGCATATATCAATATTGGCGTGAATGGGGCGGCGACTTTTGCCCGGCCTTGCAATGCAGGTATCTGTTCATCGTTTAGTGAGACTTGTGACCCCGTCGCCAATGTTTGCGCGAGAGATTACATGAGCACAAGCTCAAGGCCTCTTCCATCGTCGACCGATCCTCAAGCTGCGATTGCTGTTTTTTGGGACGACCTCATCCTAGACCCCTCGAACCAACCGACGGCCCAAGTGGTGACCCAACTTAGCGGTACAGCCCCAAACCGTGTCTTTACAATAGAATGGCAGAACATTCGGCATTTTCCGCGCCCGAGCTCTCCTGGGTTCTCGTACATCTCTATGCAAATAAGATTGCAAGAAGGGACTGGATTGGTGTTCTTGAGCTACAGCACTTTCTCGGGCGGAAATAATAACAGTTCTTGGTCTGGAATTATGGGAATTGAAGACCACACCGGCGCGGTCGGAATATCTCCACTCACCTGCGTGAACAACTCGAACCAATGTAGCTTCTCGGACTTATCTGGACTTGCAAACCAGACGATCCAATTAGGACCTCTTACGACCGCAGAGCTCATTGGAGAAATTAGACCTTCTACCGGTGGAAACGTGGGCGACCCGTTAACCGTAGAGGTAGACGTACGCAATGTTGGGACGGTCTCTTCTTCAACTGGGTTTTCAGCGGACATTTATTTCTCCCCCGATACAACCATAACTCCCGGCGTCGATACGCTTTTGGGAACCCTCAATTTCACCGAGGTTGACGCAGGCGACTTACAAACTCAAGTACTGACGACGACGGTTCCCGCAGGAGCCTTGGCTGGATATTACACCATTGCTGCCCTTATTGATTCGACCGGAATCGTTGATGAAGCTGTAGAAACGAATAATACGGTTTCGGCGCCTGATGCTTTCCTTGTCGGTTCTGAAGTCTCCTTGGCGATGGACACCGTTGTGGTCGCAGCACCCAACGAATTATCGACTTTGTCTTTCCGAATACTCAACGAAGGCTCGGCCCTTCCTGCGGTTGCTTGGAATCTATATCTCTCTAATGATCAAACGCTTGACGCGATGGACACCTTGGTCGCGACGGGAACCTCTGCTGTTCCTTCTCAACCAGAAACAACAGTTACCACAACAACAGTATTACCTACCGTTCCTGCTGCCCAATACTTTCTCATCGGTGTAGTTGACCCTGGCAATTCGATCGTCGAAGCAGACGAAAACAACAACCAGTCTGTGTCTCCCGCTTTCCTCATCGGTGCGGAGTTGCGAGTCGGTGTGACAGCTCCTTCGGTCTCTGGTCCAGGTGAGCCTATTCAATTACAACTTAATCTACTCAACGACGGTTGGGAGCTTGATGATGTTGAGTGGTCTATCTATGTCTCTTTAGATCA
Source organism: Myxococcota bacterium (assembly GCA_036337945.1). GTDB lineage: Bacteria > Myxococcota > Kuafuiibacteriia > Kuafuiibacteriales > Kuafuiibacteriaceae > JAYZDF01. Next base: position 20,686 of record JAYZDF010000084.1, on the reverse strand, counting down.
AACGTTCGACGTTATGGATAACTTAGTTGCGACAGGAACGAGCACCATGGGACGCCTCCGCAACTTACCGCTCACGGTGAATGCAACCGTTCCTTTCGGAATCCTTCCACAGGATCAGTACTTTATTGCTTTAGTTGATCCGAATAACCTCATCTCTGAAACGGATGAGAATAACAATGTTGGCGTCGCTCCGTCATCTACCGAAATGGTAGGTCCTGATATTAGCGTTGATTTGATTGAAGGACCGCTAACTTTATTCCGCGGCGAATCTTACGTAGTCGATATTGAACTTCGTAACGAGGGTGGTGCAACAGCCGAGAATTTTTATTGCGGGTTGTATCTCTCCGATAACCTCCTCATCACTGTCACCGACCCCTTGCTCGATGAAATCGGACCCTTTACTCTTGCGCCGGGTGCGACAACCAGCATTCGTCACGTCGTCGATGCTTCATCAACCAGTGGCTTGACCAATGGCTTATTCCATCTCGGAATTATCGCGGATTCGCGAACCACAGTTTTGGAAGAGCGAGAAAATAACAATATTGCGCGCATGCAAACGGACACGGTTGAAGTTCGGGATGCGGCGCCCGATTTTATAATCGCTGACGTACGAACGTCACCAAAAGGTTCCGCAGGCGAATCGATCAGAATCCAACGGACCTTGGATAATCTCGGTAACGCGACAGGTGACATGAGCTACAGTATTTACCTTTCCCAGGATCGCAACCTCGACCTGATGGGCGATGTTCTTCTGAACACGTCGCAAAAGACGCTCGCACCAGGTCAGCAAGATACGGATATTGATACGGTTAGAATTCCCTCCAACGTTGAAGCCGGTTCCTATTCAATACTTTACGTAGCTGATCCTGCGGCAGCGGTAGAAGAGCTCGACGAAATGAACAACATTGGCGTGTCCGCAGCTTCTGTCGAGGTCGAAGCTTCCAGTCTTCGAATTCTAAGCACGGTTCTTCCTCTCGCTACAATCGGATTGTCTTACGACTTTGTTCTAGCGGCTGTTGGTGGGAGTGCAACCCTTCAATGGTCGGTAAGTGACGGCTCCTTACCTGCCGGGATTAATCTAGACGCTTCCACTGGTCGTATCAGTGGAACCGCGGTTGCAGAAGGTCGTTTTCCCGTTGAAATATCCGTAACCGATGGTGCTTTGATCTCAAGTCGCGCCTTCAACTTCATCGTTTCTACACCTTCGATTGGACTCAATTTAATTACTCGTGGTGTTCCTCCTGCTTGGATTGGGCGAAGCTACGAGTATCCTCTTACTGCTCGTGGCGGTGTTCCTCCATACACGTGGATTGCAGATGGAATCATACCAAGGGGACTCTCTTTGACTGACGAAGGTTTTCTTGTTGGTACACCTATTGTTGCCGGCAGTAACGTTGTGACTTTCCGAGTCATCGATGCTCTTGGCGCTTTTGACGAAAAACCAATTGCTGTTCGCATTATTGGGTCTGATGATGCCGTTCGTTTTTCTACTGACATTCTCCGCGATGGAGTTGTTGGCCGCGTCTACGACGAAGCTCTGAGAGCTGTGAATGGTGTCTCTCCTTACACCTTCGAGTTAGCACAGGGCGAACTACCTGCGGGTCTTGAACTCCAAAACAACAAAGTCACGGGTACTCCTACTGAAGTTGGAACGTTTAGCTTTTCGGTTCGAGTTGTCGATAACCGAGGTGATTTTGATTTGAATTATTTTGTCGTCGAAGTAGTTGCCGAGGATGCCCTGCAGTTTGTGACCAACGGGCTTCCCGCAGGGCGATTGAACGAAGCGTATCAAAATACGGACGGTACGCCCGTGACTCTAAAGGCGATCTCTCCAGCGGGTAACGACACAATCAAGTACAGCCTGGTTGATGGTGCTTTGCCGCCAGGGCTCGAGCTTTCCGAAAACGGCACTTTCACTGGTAGTCCAACGGAAGCTGGGATTTTCGACTTTCTCTTGGCTGCGACGGATGGACAAAATCAAACAAATGTCGCAGGTCTCGGCATTTTAGTCTACGAAGCAACGGAAGGCTCCGGCGGTGTAAGTACCGTCGACGACTCTTGTTCTTGTCAGTCCACCGAGTCTCAGGATTCTGATTTTGCTCCTCTTTTCGCATTGCTAGCGGGACTTTTGCTCGTTCGCTGGCGTCAAAGAAAAGTCATAGCAGTAGTGGTTTTGGGAACTTTGGTCTTCTTGTCAGGGAACAGCTTTGCTCAATCGATACCTTATTTTCATTCTCAGGTCAGTGAACCATATGTTTCTCGAACCGGTGGACAGGCTCTCATGTTTTCAAGTTCGGATGATGGTGAAGCAACGGTGACGCTACCATTTCCGTTCAAGTTTTATGACGCGATGTATACTTCTTTGAAGGTCTCCACCAATGGTCTAATTAGCTTCGATAGTGGTCGATTAACAGACTTCACGCCTGATCCAATTCCAAACAGTAATCCTCCAAATAATTATATTGCGGCGATATGGGATGACCTGACAAGCCCAAGAGCTTCAGTACATATCGAAGGCACTGCGCCTCAGCGAGTTGCGATCATTCAATGGGAAGGGGGAAGACAGCTTGGCGCTCCTTCGACCAGCTCTCTTAATTTCCAATTCAAACTCTATGAAGGTTTGGCTGGAAAATTTGAGATTCATTATGGAACGCCCGTCGCAATATCGATTGGATTAGCCGCCACCGCGGGCTACGAAAATGCTACTGGTTCTCAGGGCCACGATTTCCTCAACTGTTCTCCGCGTTGTGGTAGCGCAGATTACACCGCAGCGGCGAACCAGGTGTATCGCGCAATCCAAGACGGTGGTGAGGACGTGCTTGCTGCTGGGCTTACGGCTCCCGCGTCAGTTTTTCAAGCGATAGACTTTAACGTTCGAGCATTGATTGTGTCTCAGCACCAAAACCCCATTGGGCCTTTTTCTTACGAGGTTCACTTGATGTCTCCAGGAGAAATTACTCCTAACAATCCAATTTATAGTTCGACCACAGCGATTACGCTTTCGCCATACGAGTCTCGTCAAATTAATGTACCTGCCAACATACCGATTCAAACTCTTCCTGGGCGGTATCGATTGGCTCTGGTCGTCGATTCGGCCAATGATATTAACGAACCCGATGAATCAAACAATGTATTCATTAGTACCTCTGATATCGTCGTAGCTGAACGTCGACCTGACTTTACTGTTCCGCAGATCTCCATCGTAGAGACGAACGCTACGCCTGGAGGGATTATCAACGTCAGTGTGACTTTAGAGAATGCCGGGAATCTCTCAGCTGAAACATCATGGGATCTCTTCCTTTCTCCAAATTCTGTAGTAAGCGTCGATGACGTGTCTGTGTCTACTTCTTCCGTATCTCTAGCGCCTTTATCTACCGACACCACTCAGGTGCAACTGACCTTGCCCACAGCTCTCACGCCTGGTCGATATTGGATTGGCGCGATCGCTGACACAGCGAACGCGGTTCAAGAACTTGACGAGATCAATAATATCGGTGTCGTTGACGCTCCCATTTCTGTAGGCGTCAATTTTGTTGATGTCACAACTTCAGCTCTACCTGGTGGATATGTGGGCATCGATTACAGCACCTTCTTGCAGGCTACAGGTGGTGACGGAAGCTATACCTGGTCGAAAACAGCCGGAGATTGGCCTGACGGAATTAGTTTGATTCCAAGCAGTGGCGAGATTCGTGGTCGACCGACCCTTTCTGGTGATTACGACCTGACTCTTCAAGTGACCAGTAACGGCTTGACGAGTGATAAAATGCTCACTCTAAGCATCCAATCTTTAGATGGTGGCCTCACGATCGCTACACGCTCTTTACTTCCGGGAATCGTCGGTCAAGATTATCCACCGGTAGAGCCAGGCGCCCCTGCGGGTTCTGGTCAACGAATCATCGCGATCGGCGGTGCAGGCGCGGTGATGTTTACTTTGGAAGGGCTATCGCCGCCCGGACTGAGTCTCGACACCGATGGATATTTATCCGGTGTACCTACGCAAAGTGGTCGATTTGATCTTGATGTTTCGGTCACTGATGGAACCGAAACCGCGACACGTACTTTGACTTTGACTGTAGTTGAGCCTGGCCGCTTAACACTCGTCTCCGAAGTCTTGGACGCCGAAGTCGAAGAAACGTATCAACACCCTTTGCAGGTCTTGGGCGAATCGAATACGGCAACTCTTTCTTTTACACTGAAAGCCGGAGCGCTTCCTTCGGGGCTAGCGCTGACTGAAAACGGTCTCATTGTGGGTGTTCCACAGGAAATCGGCCGAACGGACTTTGCTGTTGAGGTGGTTGAAGGTGTCGGTGCATCCGCTGCTCGGGACACGGCGAACTACACCATTTCCGTCCGGTCTTCGGCTGACTTTGCAATTACTCCGAGCCAACTGCAAGCCGCGACGCTTGGAGAAGAGTATCAACAAAGGCTAGAGGCTCGGGGTGGTACACCACCGTTTGTATGGTCAGTTGTTCCGGTGTCAGGGGCTTTACCACGAGGTCTTCGGTATGAGGTCAATGCAGAGACCGGGCGAGAATTCATCGAAATTTTGGGCACTCCTGAGGAAATTCCGGCTGGACCTTCTGCTGAGGCACCGCCTGTAGGCTGTGCATGTGGTATCTCTACCTTACTTATCGAGGTTCGTGATGCTGTGGGGCGAACCACTAATCGTTCACTGTCTATTCAGGTCAGCGAACCGAGTAGCGCACTGCAAAACACGTCTACCTCAGAAGAAGGGGGATGTGGTTGTGCAACCCTGAACTCTGTCGATCAAAGGTCTGAGTGGACCGTATACGCGACAATTTTTGCACTTTTCGCACTAATAATTCGCCGGAGACGCCGCAGAATCCGGTAGACTATTTACGTGAAGCCTTCCTTTCGTCGACTCCAATCCGGAATTCATCTTCTCGTCTTGGCCTCGGCGACTTTGCTGGCAGTTGCTTGCGACGATGACAGCGTAGGGCAACTTGATCCAGTTCTGAAAGTGGAACCGGAACGTTTAGATTTCGGAACCGTTGAACTCGGTCAGCAACTCATCAAAGATATCCAGATCACCAATTTTGAAGCAGTACCAGCGACGATTACCTCGGTGATTGTCACGGATGATTGTGACGGCTGTTTTCTGGCTGTAAGCCCGCCCAGCCAAGTTGAGGGTCTGAGCATTGTTGATTTTGGCGTGCGCTTTCGTTCTGTTCGTCTCGCCGTCGCCACAGGAACTGTAACGCTTCAGACCGACGACCCTCTTTTGCCCAGCACGAAAGTCTTTTTGGTCGGAAGAGGTTCCGATATGCGTCGACCAGACATTGAAGTAGCGCCCACTTCAGTCGATTTCGGTTTTGTTCCCGCTGGAGGGGTTGCTGTTAACTCTTTCAGTATTAGGTCTACCGGTGACAACGACCTACTGATCGACAGAGTGCGCATTGTACCGGAAAATAGTCCGTATCGGATTACGACTTCGACACCAACGCCTGAGGCGCCAGGGCGTTTAGTTCCCGGCGCGCAAGCCAGTGTTGGCGTAAGAGCTGCTTTTCCCGAGACCGAGACCGGCACGGTGACGGCTAAGATCGTTATTGAAACCAATGTCCCCTTCGAGAAGAACGTACCTGGTGAACGAGGTGTTGTTCATGTTCCCATTCGTGCCTTATCAAACCGTCCTCCGATCGCGGTGTGCGGTGAGGACATCACGGTAGAGCCATGGAGTCGCGCTTTGTTGGATGGCTCCGCGAGTTACGACCAAGACAACCCACCGGACAACCCGCTTCAATACACATGGCGCTTGCTGACTCGTCCGAGCGGCTCGACGACTCAACTTGAAAGAGCAAACACGGCCCAGCCGAGTTTCTGGGTGGACCTTACCGGGACATACGAACTTGAGCTTACGGTGACTGATGCCCTCGGCCTTCCAAGCCAGACCCCATGCCTTATTGCTGTAGAAGCTTTGCCGACCAATGCGGTTCGGATGGAATTGACTTGGGATCATCCCGACTCTGACCTTGATCTGCATCTTATTCAAAGCAACGGCGCGTTTTGTGATTGCGCGACCGACTGCCATTATCGTGATTGTGCTCGTCGCCCAAACTGGTTTCCTCAGAGCCCCGGTTCTAACCCCCGTTTAGATGTCGACGACCGTTCGGGCTTTGGTCCCGAAACCATCGACATCGATGGAGAAGGGGCTGAACGCTATATTCCCGATGGTCGTTACCAAATCGCTGTGCATTACTATGCCAGCAATGAGGGTATATCTACCTGGCCAACCTCTCGGTCGATCGCAACGTTAAGGGTTTTCATCTATGGTTTATTGGCTGCGGAATTCACTCAGCCTCTCGATAATGACGGAGACGTTTGGGTTGTCGGCGATTTGGTCTGGCCAGACCGAGTTGTTGAGCCCAACGGAGCGGTAATACCCGGACAAATGTGTGGTGCATTCTAGCGATTCCCGGAGCAACTCCCTGATTGTAAGGGTCCGCACGATTACCGACTGACGACCACCGAATTTGATTCTACAGTAGAGGTCATGTTGCGCACCACTGCAGCTGTACTGTCGATTCTTCTCGGCACTGCAGGCGCGAGCTTCAGCTCGGCCCAATCTGTAGAACTTCGAGATCTTTCTGTCTCCGATGTTCAGGCACCGATCGAAATCTTTGCCGGCGATGACATCTCGGTGAGTGCACGAATTAGTTCACGAAGCTCTGCATCGACTTCTTTTCGTTGGTCCGTGTTCCTGACGATCAACGGGAGTATGCAGGGCGCAATCCGTCTTGCAGACTTTGGTCCTGTCGTGATTGCACCGAACACAGTAATTACAGTCAATGAACAGATCATTCTCCCTGTATCGGTGACGGGCAGGCATCGTTTAGCGGTCGTCGTTGACGCGGACAATCTCGTTCCTGAGCGAAATGAGTACGATAATACGGCCTTGTCTCCAGACTTCACTCGTATTCGAAGTCGCCTTCCGGATTTTAGCATCGCAAACGTACAACTTGACCGATTTAGTGCCCAATCTGGTGAGGTCTTGCAAGTCACCTTCGCGGTCTTGAATTCTGGGAATGCTACTGCCTCGACTGAGACCGCTGTATTTCTTAGTCGAAATTTTTCGGTCAGTACCGATGACCTCGAACTCGCACGATTCCGAACAAGTCTACAGCCTAGTGAACGCGCATCACAGGCTTTGACAGTCACCATCCCGGACGATTTGCCCGCTGGAGATTATCAAGTAGCCGTGATTGTTGATCCTGATACTCTGGTCACAGAAACGCGCGAAGGGAATAATATTGATCGAAGTCTCCAACCGCTAAATATTTTCGAATCGACCCTTGCTATTCAAACGAGTGACCTTCCATCGGGAACCGTTTTCATAGATTACTTTGCCCAAATTCAAGCTCGAGGGGGCAATGGCGAGTTTCAATTTGAGATTAGCGAAGGACGTCTCCCCATGGGACTACAGCTTGATCAGTCGACAGGAGCGCTCACCGGCAAACCTATAGAGTCCGGAAACCATAGCTTCAACGTCGCTGTCCGAAGCCAGCAACTCACTGCAGTAGCACCGTATACGATACAGATCTCGCCGAGTGGGATTGACTTGGTTATTACGACACCTGATTTGGGCATAGGCACGATTAGCTTGCCGTTCCAAATTGAATTAACTGCGGCGGGCGGAGAGCCTCCTTATGTTTGGTCTCTCGTCGATGGTGCGCTTCCCCAAGGTATCGACCTTTCGACCTCAGGCTGGCTATCCGGCGTACCGCAAGTGGAAGGGACGTATCAGGTCACCTTAGAGGTTGTAGATGGATTGGGTGCCAAAGATAGCGCCCGTTATGATTTCAAAATTCAATCCCCAAACGTAACGATTACGACTGAGAAGCTTTCCAGTGTCGAGCTGGGTGCCGCAGTAGAACTTATGTTCCAAGCGTCCGGTGGTCGCCCACCCTATATCTGGGAAGCCAAATCACAGCTTCCTGAAGGACTGAGCCTTAGCGAGGACGGTATTCTTACTGGTGTACCGACTGAAGTAGGCGTTCATCCATTTCGAGTGAAAGTCATCGATGCTACAGATGCCGAGGGGCGAGACACAGCGCTCTTCCATTTGCGAGTCAATGAGGCGGGTACATTCGCGATCGTCAACGACCCCCTAGATTCGTTATTAACACGGTCGCAACTTCGGCATGTCTTTAGAGCGGAAGGCGGTACCGGTGCGCTGAATTGGCGTCTTGAGCCTGGTGACCGATTACCAGATGGTTTTGAAATTGCGCCCAACCCTGATGCTCCTGACCGTGAGCTTCTTCTCACTGGCTCATCTTATCGATCCTTCATTCATGGTTTTGGTCTAAGGGTGACCGATGAGGCCGGACGAATTCGAAAGACAGCCGTCGTACTTCAGGTGGTCGCTCCAGAGGTTGATTTTGTAGAATCCTGTCGCTGTTTACAGACTCCACTTGAACCGATGCAGGGATCGAGCCTGCTCGGAATCATTTTCGTAGGAGCGCTTCTTCTGGGTACTCGTCGCCGCAACCGCTAAGGCCTACCAGGTACGCCTGGGACCTTCCTGCCTGAGGCTTCTGCTTGCTGCTCACTGAGCTGATACTCATTTAGAGAAAATCACGGAAATTTCGCATTAAATCCGGCCGTCGACTTGACCCTATGAACTGATCCAGCCACGACTCACATATGAAGACGAAAGTCCTTGTTTTCGGTGGTTCTGGTTATTCCGGCCTAGAATTATTGAGAATTCTTGCTGGTCACCCCCATATTGAACTTCTGGGCGCAAGCTCGAATCGTTGGTCGGACGCTCCGCTTTCTCGGTATTGCCCCGCTTGGTCAGGAGATGAGACTTTTGTCAGCCATGACGAACTCTTTGAGCGTGTAGAACCCGGCAGCCTGGCTTTTCTCGCAACCCACGCAACAGTGAGTCATGACCTTGCTCCGAAAATCATTGCGCAGTCAGCGCAGGTCATCGATGTGTCCGGTGCCTTTCGTTTAGCGAGTCTTGATGATGTGTCAAAATGGTATGGCTTCGAACATCAGCACGAGGCACTCCTCACGAACGCAGTGTACGGCCTTCCTGAGTTGTACGCGAATGACTATTCCAATTCTCCCGTCTCCTTGATTGCGAATCCAGGTTGTTATCCGACGGCTTGTATTCTTTCATTAGCACCTTTGTTTGCTCACCAACTCGTTCGAACAGATCTTCCAGTGCACGTGGATGGAAAAAGTGGTGTGACTGGAGCAGGGCGTAAGCTTGCCGATAACTTACTTTATAATGAGGTTGCCGAAACATTCCGTCCGTATCGTATGACTAAGCACCAGCACACGCCTGAAATGGAACGCTTCCTTACGAAGTCTGCAAAATCAGATATCTCAGTTTCGTTTACGCCTCATTTGATACCCGTTCGAAGAGGCTTGCTAACCTCTAGTTATGTGCAAGCGAAAGAAGGTCTCACCCAGACGCAAGTCGACAAAGCCTATGCTGAGTTTTATAAAGACCAGCCATTTGTTCGATTTCTTACAGATGACTCTCCCCATCCCGCCGCTGTGGTGCAGACTAATTTTTGCGATGTAACCTGCAAAGTGGATCCAAGGACTGGAACAGTCTCTGCATTCGGCGCCATCGATAACTTGGTAAAAGGTGCAGCGGGCCAAGCCGTTCAGAATATGAATCTGATCAAAGGATTCTCCGAAACACTCGGTCTCTTACCTTAGGAAACACTATGACAATCAAAGGAAAACTGCCCAAAGGATTTGAAGCTGCTGGCATCAACAGTGGAATCAAGAATAGCAAGAAAGACTTAGGAATACTTGTTTCCGACGTTCCATGTAGCTACGCGGCATCGCTCACCAACAATAAGATGCGGGCCCATTGCGTCAATCGAGCAGCGAGTATCCTGCAATCTCAAGAGAAGATTCGTGCGATCATTGCTTGTAGCGGAAATGCAAATGCCCTCACAGGTGCCGTCGGGGCCGATGACGATCAGGAAATGGCCGACGCCTTGGCCAAGTCGCTCGATATACTGCCTGAGGAAATCTTGACTGCCTCGACGGGCGTGATCGGTACGCGCCTCCCGGCCGAAAAGATTACAAAAGCGATTCCAATTGCCATGAACGTCCTTGAAAAAACAGGCTCTTCATTTTCCGATGCTATTCTTACAACCGACACTGTTCGAAAGATTGCTGAAAAAGAGGTCTTTATTTCAGGGCGACATATTCGTCTTCAAGCCATCACGAAAGGCGCTGGAATGATCCAGCCTTCAATGGCAACGATGCTATCTTTTATCGTCACCGACGCGAACATTACGTCCGAACGTTTGCGTGAGTCCCTCCAGGTTGCCGTTGATACGACGTTCAATCAGATCACCGTAGATAACGATATGTCCACGAATGACATGGCTATCATTATGGCAAACGGACGTGCGAAAAATGCCGTCATTGATTCGCCTGGAAACGAACATGATTTATTCACTGAAGCCCTTCGTTCACTACTTCAAGAAGCGGCGATCTCTATCGTACGAGATGGAGAAGGTGCTACTCGGGTTCTCCACGTTGAGATAGAAGGTGCTAAGACTCTCGAAGATGCCCGTGAACTTGCAACCGGGGTTGCTGGTGGCTCTCTCGTGAAATCGGCGATATTTGGTGCTGATCCCTATGCTTGGGGCCGAATTATGGGAGCACTTGGTGCGAAAGCAGCACGTGTGAACGCAGAAGTTGATGTTGGGTGTACGTTACTCGAAATACAAGACATCGTTTTGTTTAAAGACGGTGCCCCAGTTGATATTGGCTCCGATATCGGTAAATTGCGACAGCGCATGAAAGAGCCTGATATTCGGGTGAGAATCGATCTCGGACAGGGAGAATATAAGGCACCCGCTTGGGGCTGTGACCTGACATACGACTACGTAAAAATAAACGCTGACTATGCGAGCGTGACCATCCCCGCAGAAGATGGATCAGTGTCCTTGAATGAAAAACTGGGAGAGTTTGGTCCGAGTATTAAGAAGAAAGTTCTTATAGAAGCCCTGCGGTATATCAAGAAATTCGAAGGGCGTCGTGCGGTAATCAAGCTTGGTGGAGCGGCGATGGTCGACCCCAAACTGGAAGAGCAATTTGCAGAAGATATCTTGCTTCTAAAATCGGTTGGTTTGTGCCCGATTATTGTTCATGGCGGCGGTCCAGAAATCTCTCAAACTCTAGAAAAACTTGGTTTGAAATCTCACTTCATTGACGGCCTTCGCGTAACCGACATTGATGCAATGGAGGTTGTGGAGATGGTCCTTTCGGGCAAGGTTAACCAGCGATTGGTAGCCGCCATGAATGTTCACAGCGATAAAGGCATAGGACTCAGTGGCAAAGACGGGAGTTTACTTCGCGCCAAAGCTTATCAAAAGACGCCGAACCTAGGGCGAGTGGGAGAGGTTCATACCGTAAATACTAAAATTATTGAGATGCTTCTGGATGATAACCGTATTCCTGTGATCTCGCCGATAGGACTCGGCTCCGACGGAATCGCGTACAACATTAACGCCGACGTCGTCGCAGCTGAGCTTGCTTCGGCGCTCAGTGCGGCTAAGCTCATTTTCATGAGCGATGTTCCTGGGTTCTTAGAGCAAGGAAAGGTTGTACCTGAGATGACAGGAGACCAACTCAAAGATAGAATCGAACGCGGTGAAGTAACCGGCGGAATGCTGCCGAAGCTTCAGGCGTCTCTCAAATCACTAAAAAGCGGGGTTCAAAAAGTTCATCTCGTTGATGGTCGGGTGCCTCATAATTTGATTGCGGAATTATTCACGGACCGTGGTGTCGGTACCCTAATTCGGAAATCGTAGAGGAGTGATTTTGTATGCGTAGCTATTTATCAGTACTTGATTTTAATGAAGATGAAACTCGTGAAATTCTAGACTCTGCAGCGCGGCTCAAGGCCGAGAGAAAATCCGGTAAACTTCATCCTTATCTAAAAGACACTCATATTGCTCTTTATTTTGAGAAGCCCTCAGTGCGAACTCGTACTTCGTTTACTGTTGGGATTCACGAGCTTGGTGGTCACCTTGTAGAGCTCGGTACTCTGAATACGAAGATTGGTTCCGGCGAACACATCGAAGATTTTGCGAGCGTGATAGGCCGTTATATTCATCTCTTGGTCGCTCGTGTGTTTGATCATCCATCCCTGGTGGACATGTCTAAAATGGCCGGAGTTCCAGTGATCAATGCGCTCTCTGATGACTCGCATCCTTGCCAAGCTCTGGCAGATGTTTTGACTATATTGGAGCGGTTTGGACAGATAAAGGGTAGGCGAATTGCGTTTGTGGGGGAGGGCAACAACGTTGCTGTTTCTCTTTCATTGCTTTGTGCAAAGCTTGGCGCTGAAGTTCAAGTGGTGTCTCCGGACGGATACGGATTACCGTCTTGGGTTATGGAAAGTGCAAATGGTTTACCAGGCACAGTGAACCAATTACAAGATATTGATAAAGCCGTCTGTGATGCGGATGTGGTCTACACAGATACCTGGATCTCCATGGGACAAGAGAAAGATGCTGAAGAACGCCGGAAGATTTTCACAGGCTACCAAATTGATGATGCCCTACTGAAGAAAGCTTCTGACGAAGTCATTGTTATGCACTGTCTCCCGGCGATCCGCGGCGAAGAGATTACCAAAGAGGTGATGTACGGTCCAAAGTCCGCCATTTGGGACCAAGCAGAAAACCGGCTTCACGTGCAAAAAGCTTTGATGATTAAGCTCATCGAATCAACACGTTAGAGCCGTACGGAAGCCCATTTTCCTTTTGACCATATCTTCATCAATAAGAGCGCCTGAATACCTCGGTAACACATTTGCCCCGCCCAAATCGCAACAAGCCCATAGCCGAGTACAATGCACATAAAGTAAGCGATCGGAAGATATAAGCACCATTGCATGATGATGGATAAGATCATTGGTGTGCGTGTATAGCCAGCGCCGTTCATTGCATTGAAGAGAACGAGACCAATGGAGTCCAAGGCGATCATACTCGTAACAATGCGTAGCGGAAGAATGGCGATTTTGAGAGTCTGGGGATCATAAATAAAAAACTGAAGAAAAAATTCCGGAAAAATAGCCGCCGGGAGCCCAAGAGCACCAATGCTTAATGCCGCAATACGACAGACAATCCAGCCCCAGTCTTTTGCCGCTTTTACATCCTTTCGTCCCAACGCTTGGCCAACGAGTGTCGCGCAAGCCATCCCGAAACCGATACCAGGAAGGATACAAACGAGTAGCAAGTTCACGAGTACGTTGTTTGCCGCTAATTCGCGAGTTCCTATTTGACCGACAATCCAGAAGAAAACGGTCATGCCGGTCGCAAAGAAGAGCTGCTGAATGCTTACTGGCAGGCTAATTCGGATAATTGTCTTGAGGGTCTCTTTATTCGGCATGGCTCGAAGAAACCCGTTTTCTCGTGCAAGTCGAAAAGCGAGAAAGAAATAGACCGAGGTCCCAATGTAGTTTGCGATAGCGGTCCCTATACCCGCTCCTAGTGTTTGAAGCTCAGGAAATCCAAATTTGCCAAAAATGAGTAGGTAATTCAGCAGTAAATTGGATAAGTGCATAATGACCAAGGTACGCAGGTAAATCTTTGATAAGTTGATGCCGTTCCAATATCCGCGAAACGAATAATTCATACCCAGAGCAGTCATCGCCAAAAGCCGCACCTGCAGGTAGGGTGTTCCTTCAGCCACCACAAGATCATCGTTGACGAGGAGAGGAAATAAGTTCGGGGTAAGAAAAGCGAGTAACAAGGAAAGAGGTACGGCGACAATGAAGGACAGAAGGAGTCCGCCGTTAAGTGGTGCGGCAGTACTGTCTGACTTTCCTTCACCGAGTCTGCGGGAGGCCATTGCTTGAACCCCGGCCGAAAGTCCCATCACCATTGCGACACACATGAAGTTTACGAATCCAGCCATGCCCACAGCGGCCAGTGCTGCATCGCCTAGACTGCCCACCATCGCAGTGTCCACAAGGTTTAGGATATTCTGCGAGACCATTCCGCCGATAATCGGTAGAGCGAGGTCGAGGACTTCCTTGAGTGTTTTTCTTTTCACGCTGAATCTGCTTCGACTCTATTACAAGGTCTCACCAAGCAAATAACGCCTGAGCACAGGAATGGCATCAATTTTCTCTTTTTCGAGAGATTCCTTGTATATACCCGTGGGTCGGGAATAGCTTCGTTTGCATCGAAATACCTCAGAAGGTGTCGCGTACATATCGATCGAGGTGTCATGTTCAAGCATCGGAAACGAGTGGTCTCCAAGAATTTGAACGGGGTGAACTACAGTCACAACCGGTGTTCCTTCGTTCACTTTTTCAAATTGCCGAAGAAGGGCGTATTCTAAATCAGCATAGCCTCCTCCTTTTCCCAATCGAGCACCCACCGAAGTCACACCGACGCAGCCTGTGATGATCAGGTCTATTTTTGGCATCTCTTCAATAGAAATCGGTCGACCGTATTCAAAAGAGCCTTTTATAGACGAAGCTTGCCAGAGCTCTTTTTCGTGTAGTTGAGACGGATCAATTTCTAAAAAGGGTTTGGCGTGGGCAAGTTTGGGCACGGCCAGATAGAGCTTTTTTCCTTCTACAAGCGCCAAATGCCTGAGTTTACGCTGTGGCGAATCAGGATTGCTTTTGATAAATTGTGCTTTGGCAAAGAGCGGACTTGCTGCCAGAAGTTCGCAGGCTCGTTCTGCGCCCTTGAAGTTTGGTATTCGACCGAGAATTCCCGGAAAGCGCCCCGCTCCAGCATGCTGAATTGCAGACCATACTTCGGATCGAACAGTTTTCTTTTGCGGTAGCTCAGGCAAGTGACAACGATTCTTTTCAATAAGTGTGAAACTCGTTGCGAGTTTATTTAACCGGGATCAGCCGAGCTGGCTTTCCGTTGCGGTATCTTTGCTTGGTCACCAACGTCAGGTGGTTCAAGTATTCTTGCAGAGCCTTTTTATAATCTGCCGCAAAATTGACTGCATCAAGACCCTTCAGAGGAATATTCCCGCCGCCTCGGGCAAGAAAGCTGAGCGTCGCAAGGTTCACACTGTCTAGTGCGCCGGTGAGCTTACCGTCTTTGACGAGAACCTGCCCGCCATCCAGCTTGACCATCCGAACTCGATCTTTGGATCGCTTCGCATCATACTTAACTTTCAGACCGCTTACTTGCAGAAATCCTCCTCCTCCAATTTTTGAAAAAGAGTATTCAAGCACTTCTTTGAGTCGTCGTACGGGAACTTCAGAGACAAGTGCTACAAAGCCCGGGAGCGGCACAATCTTCTGTACATCGAGTTCAGAGATTCCACCTTTAGGAATCACAGAGTCATTACGAATAGCACCGCCATTCACGAAAGCGACCTGAGGCGGCGTTTGATTATGTTCACTCGCGTGATTTCGAGCGTACCAAAGAAACGCATCCGCAACGAGGTTACCTAAATTGGTTTCTCGACTTCTGACGTAATTGCGTCGTCCTTCAAGGGGAGTATCTGTTCGAGCGATTTCTCGTTTAGCAATGGCAGCCATTCCTTCTTCTAATGGCGTTAGAATTTCTGCTAAGCATTTGGAGTCGTTCTTTACGCCTTCCGCGGGTGATGTTGTGGCAACACGATGGATACGGCTACTGGGAAGAACTTGCTTCAGATGGCCGTCTGGTGTGAAGCGAAGTGCTAGTTCTCCGATGTATCTATATGAACCTGCGGTGGTCACAACCGGCACGCGTTGACCCCCTTTGTTATTCACTATGAGGGGGTAGGGGCCACGAATTGATTTCTCGTCACCCGGTACGAGCATATTTTTGTTGTTCGTCAGCAGTTCATCTCCGCCTCCTGCGATAACGACATCTACGCCGGAGATTGATTTGATCAGTTCTACCTCAATGGAAATATCTTGAAGGTGACTCAACAAGACAATGATTTTGATACCTTGCTTTTCAAGCTTGTCTACTTCGTCTTGAACAATCTCTCGAAGCTTGTCCTGAACTTTGACTTTTCGAGGTGCAGAAATTGAGGGAAGTCTCGGAGTGACAATACCGATCACTCCGACCTTGGTTCCGTCTGAAGCTTCAACAACGGTGCTTTTCTTTATACGTCCTGCATCAAAAAGTGCCTTGAGTTTTGGTTCTGCAGAAAAGTCTAAGTTGGCGCTTAGGAATTTGATTTGTGGTTGCGTTCCTTGGATGAAGTCTGCGAGCACATCAGGTCCCAGATCAAAATCATGATTTCCTAAACAAAGCGCATTGTATCTCAGTCGATTGATCACCAGCGCATCTATAAAGGGTTTGCCTCGATCCAGGCTCACTCGTAGTTCCGGACCCGGCAGGATGTTATCTCCGGAAGATAATAAAAGATGCCCGGATTGTTTGGGGACAGCTTCACGAAGTTGCCTGAGCTTGGTTGCGAATCTAGCGATGCCTCCAAATTCTTCCAGGCCTGTGCCTGCATTTGCCAGTTGAGATTCACCATCATTATTGTGAAAAATCACCAGATCGATGTTGTTTTCTGTTCGAGTTGAGTTTGAGCCGCTGGTTGCGCATCCAATGACAGAAGCCAGTGCCGCGCCCCAGATCGTATGAAATGTTAAAGATTTCATGCTCTGCCTTTGGTAAGGGCAAAAAAATACCAGCGCAAGTATTCGTGCTCACAGTCCTCCATTGATCCCACTCGTTCCTGTATATTTTCGTGGTAAACGATAGGTTATTCGACTTGGCAGACTCGTTCGCTAGTGGTCATGAACTGCGTTAGACTTCTTAGGGGCTGTTTGCGGCAAGAACTTCGTCCCATGAGCAACATGTTCAAAACACCGGAAACCGAAGACGAACTTATGGAAGCTGCCCGTCGGTTAGCTGGGCAACGTCTTGGAGATTTGGCTGCGCAATGCCATCGCCAGGTACCTACATCCTTTCATCAATCCAAGGGTTGGGTGGGTCAGCTCATTGAAACGATGCTTGGAACGGACGCTGCGAACCGAAGTGAGCCCGATTTTGTGAAACTTGGTATAGAACTCAAGACCATTCCCATTGATCATAAAGGCCGACCAAAAGAAACCACGTTCATATGTACTGCATCTCTCACCCAGATGGGAGCATGGGCGTATACCGATTCCAGAGTGTGCAAAAAGTTGTCTCGAGTGCTTTGGGTCCCTGTTCAAGCGGATCCAGAAACTGAGATCAGGCATCGAATGGTCGGTAATCCTCTTTTGTGGAGTCCGTCGGCGGATGACGATCGGGTAATTCGTGCGGACTGGGAATACTTCGCGAACAAAATAGCCAACGGCTATGTGGAGACAATTAGTGCTTCCGAAGGTGAGTACCTACAAATGCGCCCTAAGGGAGCAAATTCCTTGAGTCGAGGTTGGGGCATTGATGAAGACGGCGCCAGCGTGAAGACCTCCCCGAAAGGGTTCTATCTAAGAACTCGCTTTACGGCCAAGCTTCTTAACGAAAACTATGCAGCCATTTGAGTTTTCTGCCTATTTCTATTCTAATTTCATCTACAAGCAAAATGTCTGTGAACTTTAGGGAAGTATCCTAAAGCGTTTCAGTGTTGTGCTTGAAAAGGATACATTTATGCGCCCGTTTCACCCCATTCTTTTCGCTTCTGTCATTACCCTGCTTGGATGTGATTACCTTCCGACTCTATCTAATGATGGAAAATCTGCTGACGAATCGTCGGTTAGTCGTGGATTACCAATCATTCTCGCCGCTCAACCCGTGGGTCGAACCTCTACCAGAAACATCAGCATTCAATTCAGCGAACCGATTGTTTCGGCATCACTCGTAGGTAAGGAGCTCTCTGACAATCTCCCGGTGAGTATTTCGCCAAGCCTCGCAGGCACCGGAATGTGGGTAGATAACAGCAATTTCGTCTATAGGCCTTCTGAACAGTTTAGGCGCAGCGCCAAATACAAAGTGGTTCTTGATGAGTCGGTTCTTGGAACCGAGATTGATGGGGACAAGGAATTCTCGTTTAATACGCGGCTATTTGCGCTCAGAAGTGTTGAGACCTTTGTCCGTAATCCTAACAATAATATTCGCGTAAATCTCGATTTCAATTATGAAATAGACCCAAATACGATCGGTGCGAACGTTCGATTTGAAACAGTCGACGGCCAGCTTCAGCCGTATTCTCTCACTACAAAAAAAGTCTCACGAAATATTGCCGCCGAGATCCAACTCACCCCGAACGCACTAGCAGGAAGAGAACTCCGTGTTCACATCAAGCCTGAGCTCACCTGTGTTGATTGTGGAGGTTCCTTAGGAAAAAAAATTATCCGCACGGTCACCGTAAATCGAGTCAGCCCGCTCAAAGTAAAATCTGTGTCCTCTCACCAACGCAACACCGAATTTACAATTGATCTTCGATTCAATACGCAGGTTGATCCCCAAACGGCCTCCGAATTTGTGTCGGTTGTTCCCGCGGTCAAATATACCTTGGTCAAAATCCATCGCGGTCTTCGTCTTGTGGGCTCTTTTGCAGCGGGCAATGGATACGCCGTGAATGTGAAAAGTGGCCTGATGGGCCTTGATGGCCGAACTCTAGATACTGCATTTTCAAAATCTGTAGTAATTCCTGATTTTGAGCCCAAGTTATCCTTCGTTGGTCAAGGCAACTACATTCAAAAGCACGGAAAACAAACCCTCAATATTCGCTCCATTAATGTCCGCGGAATGCGGATTTCGGTGCGAAAAATTCATAGCAACAATCTTGTCCATGTTGTTCCAGAACTCGGCGGAAGCAATAACGACGACGAGGAGCATGATTACTATGGTTATAGTCGAGTAAACACGGCTTCGTTTGGTCCAGTTCTCTTTTCGGGAGAAGTCCCCGTGGATTACGTCAAAAATAAGCCGGTTATTAGCTCAATTCCTTTTCAACAGATTCAATCGCAAGAGCTAAACGGTGTCTATCTTGTAGAGATTCGAGATAAAGACCGCAGCTGGACATCCAGTCGCCGATATATGCTCGCTACTGATATCGGAATGACCTTGAAAGTTGGTCGTAACGAAAATCACGTACAGCTTATCTCTCTAAAGACTAAGCGACCCATCCCCAATGCGATCGTCAAATTTTACAGTCGTACGAATGAAATCTACGGAACCCGAATGACGAACCAAAACGGCGTCGCGATTCTCTCCGGCCGTAAACGCGAATCGCTCGGTGTGATCACTGCCCAAAGAGGGAATGACTTTTCATACCTTAGTCTTCGCGCGAATGAAGTTTCCGTTACTGATTTTGACGTAGGCGGTGCCGCCCGATCAAAAGGTGCATACGAAGCCTATATCTACTCAGACCGAGGACTCTATCGCCCAGGAGATAAGGCTCGCGTAACAGCTATCGTTCGAAAACCTAATCTCGAATCGCCTCCAAACCTTCCCCTGCAACTCGAAATTCGTGATCCGAAGATGCGCCTTTTTCTCTCAACTCGTCAGGACACTGAGAAAGACGGCATTTTTACAAGTGAGCTTTCGTTTCCTCAAGACGCTCTCACCGGCGACTATTCTGTAAGCTTGATGACTCCTGACGGACGAACAATAGGTAGAGAGAAACTTCAAGTTGAAGAATTTATGCCTCAAAGACTAAAGGTGGCTGTCACTCCTCAAGCCAAATCAGTGAGCTTTTCTGAACCCATAAATTTTGATGTCGAAAGTAGTTTTCTCTTTGGTGCACCTGCAAGCGGCCTCGTGTCTACGGCTCAGTGTCTGTACAATGAAACATCAATTCGCAGCCCGAGTTACAGATCCTTCAGATTCTCAAATTATGCTGCATCTGAGAAACTAAGCCGACTCAACGACCGCAAAAATCTGAACGAGGTTGAGCTTGATTCAGAGGGCAAAACAATGCGAACGTGCGAATTTGGCCGACAAGAGAAGCCGCGCGGCCCAATTCGTGTAAGCCTGGTCGCTTCCGTAAGAGAAACAGGCGGCCGAGCCGTTACTGCTCGATCCTCAGGGCTGATTCACCCTTATGA
Organism: Myxococcota bacterium; assembly: GCA_036337945.1. Taxonomy (GTDB): domain Bacteria; phylum Myxococcota; class Kuafuiibacteriia; order Kuafuiibacteriales; family Kuafuiibacteriaceae; genus JAYZDF01. The sequence continues at coordinate 723 of JAYZDF010000084.1, read as the reverse complement.
AACCTACGTCGGGATCCGTCAAAACACTGACTTATCTTACACTATGGTTGGCGAGGACACACGGCTAGAAGCGCTCGTCGTTGATCGCGATGGTAAGCCCAAGGCGGGTCAGAAAATTGCCGTGGTTATTGAAAGGCAAAATTGGAAGTCCGTTTTGAAATTCGTCAATGGTCGCTACCGATACGTGAGTGAAAGCACGTTCGCGGTCGTTGAAGAAAAAGAAATTCTTAGTGCTCTCAGTCCGGTCTCTCTTCTGTTTGTACCAAAGGTCGCCGCTCGATATCGCATATCAATCCGCGACAAAAAAACTGGTGCAGAAAGTGCTCAAGAGATTCGCGTCTCTGGTTATGGAAATGACCAGGTCGAGATGAGTAACCCGGACGTTTTGTCTATGACTTTAGATAAACCTGATTATCGCCCGGGTGACTCAGCAAAAGTAATGATTAGAGCACCTTTTACGGGCACACTTATTCTTACAGTTGAACGCGATACAGTGTTATGGACTAAAACAATTCCACTCGATGGAAATCTCGCGACTCTTTCAGTTCCCGTAACGAATAATATGCTCCCCAACGCTTTTCTTTCGGGTCAATTGATTCGCGGGAAAGAGTCTCCAGAGAAAATGGCCCCAATGAGAGCCTATGGAGTTGTTCCCATCAAATTAGCTGCAAGTCAGCACCGTCTAGGTCTCACGCTCAAGGCACCCAAGGTGATGAAGCCGAA
>JAYZDF010000083.1:0-18186 GCA_036337945.1 Myxococcota bacterium | reverse complement strand
AAGTTGGCCGTGTTCACTGATGGTCTCAGCGATAAGGTTTTTTATGTCGTCTTCGCTACGAATATTACAGGCTTTTGAAAAAGCCTTACCTCCATCTTGAGTGATCTCGTCTTTGACCCCATCGCACTTTTCGATGTTTCGCGATGCTAAAATCACAGTCGCGCCGAGCGCCGATAACTCATGGGCGATACAGCGACCGATACCACTGCCGCCACCGGTAACAATTGCAACCTGTCCTTCAAAAAGATCCTGACGAAAAATAGAAGAGTAGCTCATACCTATGATGCGTCTTCGCTCGTTTGTCCGGGAAGCGTCAACTATCCTGAATAAACAGGGCGTAGAAAAATACGAGAATACCGACAACAAAGAGAAGTTTTGCAAAAAACAGCTTTTGACGGCTATTTTTCGTCCTTGTTTGTCCTGGCTCAAGACCGCTTAAGCTTTTTTCTTCAATCACCAGCGGACCTGAGGCGGTAGGCAAGGCGCTGTTCCCTGATAGTGCCTGTGGAAGTGCCTGTGGATTTTCCAGATTCCTAACCTTCGTATCGGAATATAGAGCCGTTTGTGCATGAAGATCGACGTTATTTCCTTCTCCAGACAAGATATCGCCACCAAATCCTAGCGGCGATTCTTCTGTGGCCTCCACATTCACGGTCAATAAGCCTATATCGTCACCGTCTCCCTGTTCCGTCTCCATCAATGTTTCTATTTCCGGAACCGCAACCGGCACCTGAAAGGTTTCGTCTTGTTCAAGGGCTTGACGAATATCACTTTGAAGAGGAGCTTCGACAAGGTCTGTCTCATCTGGGTCTTGTAATGTCTGACTCATCGATGAAACATCGAGAGCCTCAGTTCGACGGCTTTCTTCAAATGGTAGCGCGGTCTGAGAAACCGTCTTCTGCTTATCATCTGGTTGTAATGTTGCAGGATTTGAGTCGCGTTGGTTGTCATGTCGGGTCGCTTTCCCAACGGCGTTGTCAGGAGAATTTGACGGCTGAACCTTTGTTGCCGGTCGTTCACTGAGATATCCATTCGCCCATTCCCGAATGAAGTCATCATCGCTTTCTGAATCGTCAAACTGATGGATAATCTTTTTGAGTCTTTTTTCTACAGCACGCATATCACTCGGCCGCTGAGCTGGTTTGACCTGCAACATTTGTATGATCAAGCTAGATAACTCCGCGGGTACGTCATCTCGAAAATCACTCAGAGGCGGTATCTCAGCATCACAGACGAGTGCCAAGGTTTCGGCGTCGCTGGCGGCATAGAATAATCTGCGCATCGCGAGCATTTCCCACAAGACAATGCCCAGCGAAAAAATATCTGCTTTATAGGTGACCGGTTGCGCTATGGCTTGTTCTGGTGACATGTACGACAGCTTCCCTTTGATTACGCCCTGTGCCGTTTTTGTTGCTCTCTCTTTTGCTCGAGCAATTCCAAAATCAAGAACTTTCACGGTACCGTCGCTACACAGCATAATATTGTGAGGAGAGATATCGCGGTGGACGATCTCAAGCGGAACACCAGATTCCGACTTCAGTTCATGAGCATAGGCCAAAGCTTTTGCCACACTCGCAGTAATCGCGAGTGCAACGCTCACAGGAAACGGTTGGCCGGCTTGGACGCATTGAGACAGAAATCTACGTACGTCCTTGCCATCTAAAAGCTCCATTGCTTGAAAGAGGCAATCCTCAACCTCGAATACACCATGTACCCGAACAATATTCCGATGCTTCAACCGCATGGTTAGGCGAACCTCATCCATGAACATTGTTCTTATAGCGGGGTCACCGCAAAGCTCCGGAAGTAAAACCTTTAGCGCACACTCTTCAGAAGTGTGTGAGTCATGAGCGAGCCAGATCTCAGCCATGCCCCCCATCGCGATTCTCTTGTCCAAGCTGAAGCGTCCAAGAGTGACTCCATGTTTAAGCCCCAAGATATTCTTAGTTTGTCCCGTTTTAAAGGTTTCGTCACCATGCTAAGCACACTGAAGATTTTTGAGTGCTGTGTTGCCTCGAATACGGAACGGCAAGGCAATAAAACCAATAAATACGGAATCTTAGGCGTGAATCACATCTGAAATGTTTGCGCCTTCCCGAGTGATATGCAAAGCTTACGGCAAGTATTATATGTCAGAAAAAAAGGAACTATCTGGAACAATTGGCGAAGGAATATATTTCTCTGACTTATTTGTGCAATTTGTCGAAGAAGAATTCTCCGGCGGATTGCTTATTTGGGCGGGAGAAACCGAAACCGAAGCCAGGATCTATTTCTCTAAAGGTCGCCCCTTCCACTGCTCAGGGACTTTTTATGAAGGGAATCGTATTGGGGAGATTCTCAAGAAACTGGGAATGGTAAACTCGGACGATGTGGACCTAGCACTGAGAGTTCAAGAACTGAGCGAAGAAAAAAAGACAGAGCTCATTGGGTCACTCCTTAAACGTGAAGCTTTTCTTTCTGAGGAAGCTCTTGAAGCCGGACTTCAAATTCAAACGACAAAACGTATCATGGAATGCTTTGGTATATCTACGGGTATGTGGCACGGCCTATCGAGTAAGCGTTCTGATATCGTCAAGAAAGGCGCTGTAATTGATCCATGGCAAGTCATCAATCCAGGAATTGAGGCCTTCTCGTCGCCCACCGAGCTTCGTGATTTTAGTGATGATTTGCTGGGAAAGTCCGTCCAGGTCACATGCGACCCATCCGTTCTAGAGAATTATGGCATTGGCCCAGAACACGAAGATATCGTTCAAGCTCTAAGCAAACCTCGGAAACCTGCACACCTCGAAAAAGCTTTTGGTAAAACGAATGCTCGCGCGATCCTGAAAGCACTGAACCTTTGTGGATTCATTGAAAAATTTCCCGCAAAAAAAGGCGTACCTTTAGAAAAGTCACGGCCTAAACCTGAAGTAATCAATGAGCCGATCCTCACATCGACTTCAAATGTTAAAGAGCCTGAGGTCTCAAAGAGAGAGCCGGAGCCTAGACCCGTCTCAAGCATATCCAAATACGATGAGGCGACCCTGCGAATAATTTCTGAAATCGAGTCCACCCACGAAACGTACGACAACAAGAATTACTTCGATTTGTTGGGCGTAACTCCTCAAAGTAACAAGCGAGAACTCAGAGCGAAATATACTGAAATGGTGAGAAAGTTTCATCCGGACACGTTGGGCTCAAAACGTCTATCGCCCGAGGTTATGTCTAAAGCAGCAGATGTTTCTTCCCGCCTAAATGAAGCCTTCCAAACACTTTCAAACGAAGATTCTCGTGCAGAATACTTGAAGATCTATAACGACGCCCGCATCGGCGGCAAAATGAGTCAAATTGGTTTGCTTGACGAGGCAGATAAAAAATTCAAGATGGCGCAAATTCTCATAAAAAAGAAAGACTTCGACAAGGCTAGGGAGTACCTCACCTACGCGACCAACACGATTCCTGAAGACGGTCGATACAAAGCGAGCCTCGCCTGGTCAATCTGGATTGACCCGAAGATGCCCAACGATGAGCATCTCGAAGAAGTAACTAAATTACTCGAACAGGCTGTCAGATTGTCGCCGGCAGATCCAGATGCTCTATTTTATTACGGATCAATCCTCAAATTTCGCGGCAATAAGAACCTGGCGCTGAAGTACTTCAAGAAGTGCGTCGAGAAGCAAAACAACCACACAGATGCAATGCGAGAGATTCGCTTGCTTCGTTCTCGTAATCGCGGCCAATAAACTTTTGACTTTTCTAGGGTCTATACGGCCTGTTGAGTACGACTTGAAAAGCTTTTCCGTCTCGGTAAACATCGAGAAGACTATGAGACCGGTCCTTCACGGCATTTGATAAATCGTCAAAGTTCACCACTTTGGAGTGGTGCGCATGAGTAATAATATCGCCAGCCTGAATTTGAGATTCGGCAAAAGAAGATTTCGCGTGAATCTTTGAAATCATTACTCCGCCCTTAAGCTTTTCCGGTAAACCTAAACCTGGGATCTCCCACATCTCGACGTCTCGATAAGAAATACCGGCAAGCGTATTGTCAGGTTCATCATTGGGATCCGGAGTGGAAAAAGTCTCAGGAAGATTTCGGGGCTCCTCGCTTGGTAGCTCTAACGACTCAGTGGACTTCGAATCAGCAGTCGTAGTGGTTGGAGCTACCGTCGTAGAGGTATTTACAGGCTTTGCAGCGGGATCCAGAACAGCTGCCTCAGACACCGGAGGAGTCGGCGGCGTTTCCGCTTGAGGGCTCTTATTCAAGAGATATGCTGCAGCCGCAACGGAAATCAGGATAGTTATACCAAGCAAGGGCGCTATAGCCGCCTTTTTTTGAGCACTCACAACTCAAGGGATCTCGAAAATTTCGCCAATTGACAAGGTCACCCTCGATCATCGTCGTATATATCCGTGAAACCTCTGTATACTCGTTTTGCTTGATTCTCCCAGCAGGCTCGCATTAGATATATCCCATGGAGCTACGTGCTTTTGCGCTGAGAATCCTCTGCCAAGGACATCTAGAAGAGAAATTGTTCTCACCAACCCGTTTTACGGATTTAGAACGAGGCGAAGCCGAAACAATACTGTCACCTGCACGAGTTTCTCCTTGGGAAATATCAAGAGAAAAAAAAGTAAAGACCCCCAAACTTCAAGGCATGTCCGATCCTGCTCAGCGCGTAAGAATCCTGCATGCCTTAGCAAATCACGAACTTCAAGCTGTTGAGTTGTTTGCTTGGGCAATTCTTGCATTCCCTGAAGCGCCCTCGACGTTTCGACAGGGCTTGGCAAAAATCATCATTGACGAGCAGCGACACTTCAAATTGTACGCATCTCGTATGGAGGAGATGGGGACATCTTTCGGTGATTTTCCTATCACAGGTCACTTCTGGACTAAAATCGACACCATAAATACTCCTATCGAGTTCGTCTGCATGATGGGGCTGACATTCGAAAATGCAAATTTAGACTTTGCTCAAGAGTACATCGATGCTGCGAAACGTGTGAGCGACCACCAAACAGCAAACATACTTGCAGAAGTTCATAAGGATGAAATTCTTCACGTTCGGTTCGGCTGGCACTGGCTGAATGAATTTAAGAACCTCGAAGAGAGTCACTGGAACGCCTACAACAGCAACGTCAAATGGCCACTTGGCCCAAGCCGTGCCCGAGGAGCCAAATTTGATCAGTTAGCTCGACGCAAGGCTGGTTTTTCTGAAGAATTCATCACTAATCTACAAGATGCCGTCGCCGAGTCTCCCGGAGGAGCTCATAGATGACTCGAACACTAGTCGCCAATCTCGACTATGAATTCGAACTTCTATCAAAACAAAGTACACTTCCGAAGGCATTGCTGCGCCGCCTTGGAAAAACAGCGACAATTCTTCGAGTGTTCTCTCCACAATTGCTCGTCACACCCTTCCCTATTGAGCTAAACTGGTTTTCTGAAGTCAAAGACCTCAGCGTCCCGAGAGTCATTCAGTCTCAGACCGTACCAAAGGGTTCTGAAGTCATGTATTGGGCTCAGTCAAAAGAACCTTCTAATGCAATTTGTACCGATATAGATGTAGCTTCATATCAAGAGACCGCATGGCGTTGTCCACGAGCATCAGTTGTCACTTCGCGAAGAGCAAACGACAAAGTATTCTGTCATGATCTTCAAAAACAACTCGGAATAGAGCTCCCGCAAAGCAAAAAAATTAATCATATAGGAGATATTGAACAATTGCGCGACTATCCCTCATGGGTAATAAAGAGCCGATACGGAGTTGCAGGCCGCAATCGCCTTCTTGGTCGATATGAAGCAAACGACACGCAACGAAAAGCACTCGAGAAGATGATTCAACAGAGTGAAACTCTCATATTGGAGCCATGGATGACAAGAATTCAAGATTACGGTGTTACCGGATTCTTGACTCACGACAACATCTTTCACGTGCGAGTTCACATTTTAAAAGTCGAGTCACAGGGAACATTTAGTGGAATTGATACAAAGGACGGAAGCATTGATAAACAAATTGTAAGCGTTCTAACGGAAGCTTTTGGTCAGATTGCAGACGCTCTTCAAAAAGGAAATTATATCGGTCCACTTGGCATAGATGCCTTTACCTACCGGGGAACAGACGGAAGGATACACCTTCATCCCGTCACCGAGATAAACGCTCGGATGACTTTCGGGCACGTCGCTCATGCGTACTCAGAAGTGTTTGCGCGACCAATAGAACTTGGCTTTGGAGAGTCGGTACCTAACGAAGCAACTATTATTTCTGCCCCGAGCGACTCAGATTCAACAAATTGTTGGATTGTTTAGTTAACCTTTCACAATTGTGGTCCAGGTCGGCTCTTCGAACTCTCCTGGGCGACCGGCGAGCAGTTCGTGAGGACGAAATCGACCTTTATATTCAGACGACGCGCAGTTGAGCACCCGATAACCTAAATAAACATATTCCTTTTGCGAGCTACGAGCGATTTCGATTTGTCGTACGATACTTCCTGTTCCAGGTGAAAGTTTCGCGTACTTCGGGTCATAGAAAGTATAGACTGCACTGAGTGCATTCTCCGTTTCATCAACTATCGCGACTATCACGGGTCGGTCAGAGGATGAGGAATCATCATAATAAGCGAATTCTCGGGCACATTCATGCGGGAATGCAAAATCATAAAAGTAGCGGTCCGCCGAAATCGAGTCGAGCTCCCAGTCTCGCTTTTGTCCCTGAAGGTCATGCCACTCCTGATAAAGCTGAAGCCTTTCTTGGTCGATCAGCGGTGGGCCGATTTCTAGTCGAAACTTAGAAATATTGCGCAGTGCACGAGACTGATTACGAGACGGTTTGAAGTTTTTTACGGGAATTCTGAGTGATACACACTCGGAACATGCGGGGCACTTAGGACGAAAATAGGCCGCGCCAAATCGACGCCATCCTTTTGACAACATCGATTCCCATTCGGTAGCTGGTACGTCAAGCATCACTCGATACTCAAGTACCGCCTGTTCCGCCGGTAGATACGAACAGCTCCGCGCGTCGCTTACAAATGACTCAAGGACCTTAAGAGTCATACGACTTAGACTTTCGAGCCCCGATTCGCGAAGAATCCTGCAACACTGTCCAATCTGGAGGGAGAGACACGAGCACCAAGAGCTTTCATAATTTGACCAGACGTGAGGTGACCACCCAGAATTGAGTGAGTCACAATGCAATGGAATCTAACGAGGATGCTCTTGTCCTTTTCAATAAGGCTTTCTAAAAGGCCCAGAGAACGCGCCTGAAGCTCATCATCGTCTAGCTGCCCATCGTTATTCCGTGCTATCCGGCTGAATGCCTGCGCAGCTTTTTCTCGTTGTTGAATCGTTCCTTCAAGCAAGATTGCGATCACTCGAACGACAGAGGTAAGATTTCCGATCTTTCCCATCGCATCCAAGACCTCCTCGCTCATGACTGAGGCAGTCAACATTTCATGTAAGGTGGGCAGTGCTGACTCATGACCAATTTCACCCAAGGCCCAAATAACAGAATCAGCAACGGCCATATTGTCTGGCTGCAATAAAGTCAGTAGTGCTGCCGTTGCTGGTTCGTAGCGACCATAACCCAGTAGCTTGGCAGAAATACGAACCTGACTGGGCGAGTCGGAGGCCAAAAACGCTTTTTGTTGCTCGAGAAAGGATTCATGTCGCGCAGATGCAAGCGCAGTTGCTGCAGCAGACACTAAAATTTCAGATTTACATTCTGATAAGATTTTTTCGAGGGAGGTTAGGACCTCTTGGGTGGGGAAGTCTTGATGATTGATACGGGTTATCGCGTCAAGAATTGCCGCTTTAGCCAACTCGTCTTTTTCGGAATGATACAGTCTAAGTAGAGTGCTGCAAGCAGATGGCCCTTCGATAATCGCGTCAGCATAAGGATGATCATCGAGCCTAGGAACGAGATTTGGAGAAACCTGTTCAAGCGCTTCAACCAGTTGCCCGACAAACTCGATTTGTTTATTTTTCTTCGCGCCGAGCAAGTCTGCGAGAAGCTCTGGTGGTACCGCTGGACTTTGCATAGGCCAAGCTTACTCGTACTTGGCCACAACCTCAAATTTGGACTTGCGATATCCGTGAACGCCAATGTTGTACGTCTCACCTGCTTTCACGTTTAGAGTCACAAAATCGAGCTCTTTAGACGAGTTCCAAGAACGGAAATCAAACGAATCGCTGGTCGGCTCATTATCTTTCGAGATATATAGGTCCGCGTCGCCGCGTTTTGTCTTCAACAGGACCTTAACCTCACCGTTTTGTGAAGCAGTGAATGAGTGTCGACTCATTTCGTTTTTAGAGACCGTTCCGCTGACGTTCACCAAGTCACCCACCGGAGCTGAAGACGCTGGAGTCGCCGCTGCATCAGTCGCAGGGGTGTAAACTCCTTTGCGCATTTCTTCTAGCTTTGCGACCTCTTGGTCGAATTGGTCTTTCGTTTCAAAGAAGTAGCGCTTTCCTTGGTGTACAACGGTGTAGTGATTGTTGTTGAAGGCACTGTGTAGCAGCTCAGTCATATCGTTCAGACCGTCAGCCTTGGCTTGACCATTTTCGACTGTGACAACACCTCGTTCAAGAGCCTTAGAGTTTACGAGACCATCTTTTGCGGGAGAAAAAGCCACCTTCGAGCGCCAGAAGAAGTCCGCGGGCATCTTCAACGGGATGTAAAGCTCTGGTTCGCCCTTATCATCAAGCTTCGCGAGATATTGCCCATCGTTAGAGCCATAGCGAGCATCGACGCTGATGTTTACACGTTCCCAGTTTCCATCTCGTTTATCTAGGCTTTGCGTGAGTGATTTCATGCGACCGTTCCAAACGCCTGAACCATCTGCTGTTTCCGCAGTCGCATTGACACCGCGCGACTGTGAATCGCGAACGAACGGCATGTACGTTTCGGGGTTGTCGAGACTCGTCTCACGTTTACCAACCAATTTCTCAGGGTCAAAAGGTTCACTACCCTTCTCATCTAGCTCGACACGTTTGAAAGAACCGTCGTCTTGCTTCTCCATTTTGACTAATTGGAATTCCCATTTTTTGTTTTTGATATCGAGTGATATCTCATACATTTCGCGATTCGCAGGGTCTTTCATGACCGAATCTATCATGACTGGTTCATCCGGTGGATTCGCAAAGTCGATAGTTAGGCTCTTGTTTTCGGTCTTCGGATATCCAGTCTCTTCATCAAATACCTGAACTTTCACGTCCGCCTTCACTACAGCGTCCTTCAGATCAAGATTTACGTAATCTCCATCGGTCGTGCCTTTGTAGAGAGGATTTTTTTCCGCCGACATATTATCGTCAGCGACCAAATACTCACGAAAAGCGTCTTCTGCTTTGTAATCTTTTCCATCTTTGGTAACGGTGGTGATTTTGAATTCGTTTGGTCTTGCATTGAAAGGAATTTGCCGACCGTTGCTCAGCGATAATCGGTCTGGCCTATCGTCATCACGAGCTGATGCAAAATCGGTTTCTCCAATGTCCTTCACGGGCTTTCCGCCACTCTTTCTAGACATATACGAGCCCATTTCGGAGAAACTAAGAAGAATTTCATTGAGTTTGTTCCGATCGTAGTGTGCTGTACTGCCACTCGCAGAGTTGTATTCGTAGACACCTTTGTGACCATCAGGAACGACTACGCCAGCTGATTCGAGAGCTGCTTTATTGTCGCAATGACCACCCCAACTCACCCAATCGATTTTTCCGCTTTGCGCGTATCCATCTCCGTTCCAATCGAAGCGGAATTTTTCGCGTAAAGGCTCCCCGTCTTTTACTCGGCGGAAAGTAATATTGGCGGTGTCGCTCTGATTTAAGGTTTTTCGGGTGATGTTATCAACTTGATCGGCCGGAATCTCCGTTCCCGTTCCATCAAAGAAGTATTTCTCTTTTGAAGCATCGAAATATACGGCCTTATTTTCACCGTCGTGCTGAAGATTTAAAATTTCGAATTTTGGAACAATAGAACCGCGAGTATCAGCGACCTCAGAAATACGCTGGCGCGAGGCTTGATCAATCGCCACGAGGCCGATGGTTTTCTCAGCGTCCGTCTCTTGCATATTACTGCTGTGATAGACGTATTTGTTTCGGAAGATGGCATCCATTTCCGCTTGAACGTGTGCTTTTTTCCGCGCAAGTGACTTCTGACTTTCGGGCGACAAAACGTCCGCATCAATTTTGTTTAGTTCTTCTAGCTTCTGCTCGTAGGCATGGAGAAATGTAGAGTCTTTACCAAAAGAGCCGTATCCATCGATTTCAAAATGATCGAATTTAACTTCTCGGTTGTAGAGGTCGCGATGATTCGTGTTGACAGCAAAAAGCGCTTTATCCTGGTCTGCACCGGCTGGGTATGTTTTTGTAGCAAGCTTTGTTGCTTCAGACCTGACTTGATCAACACGCTGCCCGATGATGTTGTTGTGCTTGTAGTGCGTATCTGCACCTTCAATATCTCCGAAACTCGGTTTTAGGTAAGACGAGTTCGCTTCGATCTGTTTTTCGAGCCAAGGACCAAACTTGCTTGGGTCTGCTTTCAAATCCGCGATTTCTGAGGCAGTCGGGGCAAGAATCTTGTCTTTACGATTTTTGTCTTCGGCGGGCGCAGGCTCTGCAGATAAGAAACCAGATACGCTCCCAAAACGGTCTTTTTCAAAAAAGCGAATCACAGACACGCCGTTGTCGACGGTCTTCATCTTATTTTCTGAATCTAATTGGTTAACACCATCACCGGTAGGCTGGTACGCCTTGAACGCCGCTAGTTTTGTAGGATCAATCGTTGCCATTCTTCAAACCTCTTGGAGCAAATGCTCGGACCTGTGAACAAAACCACAACTCTGAAAACAAAGCTGCCAATTGAGCCAGATCAGGGCTTTTTATCGGTACCCATTGTTAAAAGTTGTGTCCTTTGTGACCACATTCACACTTTTATGAGGTCATAAACCCTTAGTCCGTCGACAGCTTCTCAGAGTTCATGATAATGGGTAAATAGCTGAAGTTTCGAACGAATTGTTCGAATCAGGGCTCGAAAACAATGACAATTTTCAATCATCAAGGTCTGGCTCTCGCAATGATTTTCGGCCTGGTCGCAAGCTGCTCCCAAACCCAAAGTTCGAACACGCCTGATTCGGATATCGCAGATGCGGGTACAAACTCCAGTATGGACGCTGCTATTTCCCCTGATAGTGAAACAAGAGCGGACGGGTCAGTCCGGGCGGACGCTGCACTAAACGCCACGGACGCAACCACTCCAGATGCAGGGTTCAATCGATTTCCAGAGGAAGCGGTTTTGAGGAGTGCAGCAGCAGGGAATTACCGCGAGCCTTTGGCGATTACGAGTGATCCCCGCGAAGCAGGCGCTGCCTTCTTCACCGCGTTCACAGCAGCGGGTGAGCCAGCCATCTTCAGACTAAGAGCAGATGATGAGGTAGAATTGGTTTTCGAAGGAGCTCCACTAGGATTTCCAGTAGATCTGCAAGTGAATCCTGCAGGACGCTTACTTTACATCACAGATATTGTTTCGAATGGTACCGGCGAGGTCTATATCTACGATCTGCGACTTGAAACCTTAGCCCCTATGGCTCAGCTTCAAGATCTCTCCGGCCCAGCAGGTGTAGCTTTTGACACGGCAACTCCGGCCGTCCTCATAACTGGACGGTTACCAGAATCAAATATCGGAGGCCTTTGGCAATATATCGAAGGCGATATGTTTCCGACGCTCATACCTTTGGAAGAAACATTTTCGACCAATGACCCGAGTCACTTTCTCTGGTCTCCAACCAATCGAGTCATCTATTTATACGACTCACATTTTGAGCCAACGCAAAAAGGCCGAGTCTATCAAATCAATGATGACGGCACCTTCACCGTCGTTTACGACAATATTCCATCGAACTATCCTGCCGGAATCGATATGGCTCTTGATCTATCCTATTTGCTCGTCAGTACCTCTACTCCAGGAATTGATGGCGGTGATACTCTGCACGTTGTAGAAATTTCGGCGAATCCGCCAAACATCTACCCTCTTGTTTTACCTCAAAAGTTTCGTGAACCTCGGGACGTTCATCGAATCCCAAATTCAAATCGCTGGTTTGTGATCGATCGACGTGGAGGTACAGAAAACTCCGGAGCAATCTATGAACTTCGTTAAAGTCTTCAAATTTACCGTCGTGACAAATGTCATCGCAGCAAGCCTCATTTGTTTTGGACTCAAAGCTCACGCGGGCCATGGAGAGGCTCCTGGAGACTTAGCAAATCCAGCATCTGACCTTAGCGATATATACTTTTTTCGAAGTCCCGAAGCTACTGATAGCGTCACTGTCGCTCTAACTCTGTGGCCGTTTCAGTCTCCCTCCACCGGTCCGGAGCATCCTTACTTTTCGCCTACGATTCGTTACGCAATCCGTGTCGACAGTAACGGTGATGCACGAGAAGATATTATCTTCGAGTTTCGATTTAGAACAGAGCGAACCATTGGTGCACAAAGTTTCCAATATGCGCAAAATATAACGAACGTAGCGATGCCAAACGATGAGTGGTTTGTGCGTCAATACATGACAGTCACACATATCGATACAGAGACCAATACGCGAACTACGCTTGTCACAGACCAGCCCGTTGCTCCACATTTCTCTGGCGATAGTACGGCGAACTACGGTTCGCTCGCCAATCAAGCGATCGGGCAATTTACTGTCCCGGCCGGTGGCCAGGGTCGTGTCTTCGCAGGACCAAGAGATGATCCTTTCTTCGCAGATTGGGGTGCTATTTCTGACCGACTTTCTCGGCGACCAACAAACTCAGGCAATCGAGGCGGCGGTGTAGATCATTTCAGCCGCCAAAATGTATTGGCGATTGTCCTACAAGTTCCAATCAGCAGCGTCACACTCAATCGCAATATTCCGTCTACACCTCAACGTCCAGATTCTATTGTTGGAGTGTGGGCAACAACAGAACAACGCCAAATTACAATTGCTGACACGGCTGGCCCTAGATTTTTTGGTCCCTGGAGGCAGGTCAGTAGAATAGGCTTACCACTGATAAATACGTTCTTTATGCCCAGCGCAGCCAAAGACGCCTACAACCGTTCAGCACCCATCAATGACGAGTCGAATACTGTGCTTCGTGATCAACTCGCAAACCCTGTTCTTGAAGGCGAGTTCCAAGTATTAAACATCAACGATTTCATACCCGTCGATAATCCGAGGACCGACCTACGAGGAGTACTTGCTGGTCAGCCTCATCTTAACGTTGCAGCGACAGATACAAACTATACCTTACGAGCAGCGGATATTCTTCGACTCGACGTTACCCAACCGGCGTCTGATATTGCTGCCAACGCTACTTCGAGTCGGATGGGACTCTTAGCCGGTAATCCCGGCTACCCTAACGGCCGACGATTATTTGACGATGTTGTTGATATTACCTTTCAGCTTGTTTCTGGAGCTCTTCTAGGTGCTCCATGGGACCAAGGCCTCAATTCGGAACTTGGTGATGGCACGGATCAAAATGATATCGCATTCCAAAACGTATTTCCTTATTTAGCGAACCCACACGAAGGCAGAGCAATTAATGGAAACGTGCGGCCACCAAGGCGTAACTAATCACCAAACCAATTGAGAAGAAACATACCCATGAGTGCTCCAACTAAGCCGAGCGCAATCATAAGATAGACAGGGAGAATAAGCTTCGATTTCGTCTCGACATTCTGAGATATCTGAGCAACTTCGGTTGTCTTTCGCCGGTAAGGTAGTTCGTCTGTTATCGCTTGTTTTGCTTCTATTGACTCAGAATCAGAAGCAACTTTCATCGACTGAGTAACGTCCTGAGCTGACTCAACGCCAACCTCGGAAATATCTTTCTTCAACATTCCTGCTACAACGTGGTGGGCCTTAGAGCCCTTAAGTCCTTCTTGGAATATTGCCCGCAACTGAAGCGCCCACTCAACCCGTCGTTCTGGCGGTTCTGTGAGTAGTCCACACAAACATTCAAAAAGCTGATCGTGCTGACTCATGAGAGAGAGACTGAATAAATTTGACTTCACGGATTCGACCGATGGATTTGTATTCACCGCTTTTGCCGCAGATGCAGAACCTAGAAATTCAACCATTGTGATCGCGAGTGAATACCAATCCCACATGGCAGATACCTTCGGAGTATCTTGTAACTCAGGCGCTTGATAATCTTCGATTTGGTGCCGCGTAAGCTGACTCGAGTCTAATACACGACCGTTATATGCTGAGGATATTGGCTCGGTTATTCGCACACGACCTGTCCGGCCAAGCAGAACAGAGTTGGGATTAATCGCAGCATGAACCATTTGAAGCGACTCTCCAGACGCGTTTCGGAGTTCATGAATGGCATGTAATCCGTCGATGACTTGAACAAATATAGCCGCGAACTGGGAAAACTCAATCTTAGCGCGGGGATGGCTGATAATGTGTTCCGCTAGCGTAATACCTGGCACGTGTTCGCGCACAAGGTACGGAAAGCTATTATGACGCCCTACGTGGTACACACGAGTCACATTTGGGTGAACAATTTGTCTCGCTACTTCAGCTTCAGCAAGAAATAAGTGTGAATAATCCTCATCACGTTCAACGAAGAGACCACGACGTAACAAACCTCGTCGCGGCGCAGCAATTTTTCGAACCTCTAAGACATGCTCAAATTCGTATAAACCGTCACGAAGCTCGCCATAGCCACCAAGAAGTATAAACGAACCGAGCAAAGGTCTTAGGTTCGGCTGAGAATCGTTTGTTGATCTCGACTCGTTTGGAGTTTCCATCTCTACGTTCGCGATCAGACTTTGCGTGCTTTGAGGAAGACTTGAAACATCGATTTGGTCAGAAGCCGATGCGACTACACTTTCAGGGAGCCGATCGTCGACGGTTTGCAATTCAGTAGGATACGGTTGTTTCTCTATAAGTCCTTCGGCCCATGCTGGGCTTTGATGAGCCGTCTCATCAGCAGCCGTTGATTCTCCGATATTAGGAGCAGCATCTCGTTCGCGAGTCGACGAAACAGCATCAAGATCCAGAGGTATCGTTGCATTACTTGCATCGATGTCCGTTAAGTTACTTTTGGCGCGTTTGCGCTTAAGACTCTCCGAAATGGTTCGCGCACTAACTCGTTCAGTGAGATCAGGATCAGCTACGGCCTGACTATCTGTGGGAAGTTTCGAAGAAGTTGTCTCATCAATATTCTTTGAATCCTGAGTGCCGGGGACGGCATTAGGCTCTGTGGATGCAATTCCATTGTTATCTGTCTTGACCCCTTGATCTGTCATTACTCAGGCTTGTGAAGATTGACACGAACCCGACTAATTATCGACCAAAGCGTCTCAAAGTCATCAATACTGAAGCCATCGAATGTTTCGTCGAGCATTTGATTAGACACTCGAATGAACTTTGGCAGCGCATCATAGGCTTTCGACGTTGGCTTCAAGTGCCACATGCGAGCATCCCTTTCACTGCGCAGTCGGTCGACCCAACCGGAAGATGTCAGGGCCTTCACGAAACGCGCTACCGTTACCTCAGAAACACCCAAGATTTCTGCGACCTGACTGGCCGTAAGAGGTTCCTTGGCCTGAAACAAAACCATGAGAACATTCGCCTGCGCGGACGTAATATCGTGGAGGCCTTGCTCACCAAGACTCGAGGACACCTTTTGCTCGTTTTCCCTTAGAATCCGGGTCAACATCAGAACGATTTCCGCCTGACGTCTTCGCAGTTCGAGCGATGGCGTCGAAATCACCGACAAATCTGATTTTTCGCGAGTTGTCTTCATTGGGGTTGATTCTTGAGTCAATACTTAGCATGCTAAGTATATTCAAACAACATCGGAGGAAAAATCTGTGTCAACAGCCTATATTTATGACGCCATCCGCACGCCGCGTGGCAAAGGCAAAGAGTCGGGAGCACTCTACCCCGTTCGGCCTATGGACCTACTTAGTGGCGTCCTATCCAAACTCAGCGAGAAAAACGATCTGGATACCAGTCACGTTGAAGACGTGGTGATCGGATGTGTCACTCAAACCGGAGAACAAGGTACCTGCATCGCTCGCTTTGCCGCATTGGCCGCCGGATATCATGAGAACGCATCGGGCGTGACGCTTAATCGGTTCTGTGGCTCTGGCCTAGAAGCTGTAAATCATGCCGCAGCAATGGTTGCTTCAGGATTCAACGACTTAGTCGTGGCCGGCGGTATCGAGAGCATGTCACGAGTCAAGATGGGCTCTGATGGCGGCGCAATGTTCGATCCAAAAACACAATGGTCAGTGGGTTCAGTGCCCCAAGGAATTAGTGGTGACTTACTTGCGACTTTACGAGGCTTCACACGAGACGATGCCGACCAATTTGCCCTTGAGAGTCAAAAGCGTGCCGAAGTTGCCCAGTCAGAAAACAAATTCACGAGTATGGTCCCCGTCCACGATGACAACGGACTCCTCATTCTAGACAAAGATGAGCATCCTCGAGCGGGAACAACACTAGAAGCCCTCTCTGGCCTACAACCATCATTTGAATTCTTCGGAACGCAGTTCGGACTCGATGAACTAACCAAAGAAAAATATCCCCATCTTGAAAAAGTAAACCATATCCATACGCCAGGAAATTCGTCCGGCATCGTTGATGGTGCTGCGGCGGTCTTAGTCGCAAGCGAGTCCAAAGGAAAAGAACTCGGATTGAAACCTCGTGCGAAAATCCGAAGCGTCGCAATAGCGGGAGATGACCCCATCGTGATGCTTAGCGGACCATTACCAGCAACTCGTAGAGCGCTGGAGAAAGCGAACATGGATATCGGTGATATTGATTTGTTCGAAGTCAATGAGGCTTTTGCTGCCGTACCTCTCATGTTCATGCAAGAATTCGGAGTCGACCATTCAAAGGTCAACGTCAATGGTGGAGCAATTGCTCTAGGGCATCCTCTGGGCGCAACCGGGGCCATGCTACTTGGTACCCTGATAGACGCTCTAGAAGAACGTGACTTACAAACAGGACTCGTCACCCTATGTATCGGTGGCGGTATGGGCATCGCAACAATTGTGGAGAGAGTATGAGCCAAGAACAAAAAAATGCTGCAGTAGAAATGAGCTTCAATGCAGAAAATAATATCGCAACGCTCACGCTTCGGATGGAAGGCCGAGCCAACAAGATAAATGAAGCCTTCGGAGTCGGCCTATTAGAAGCAATGGAATGGGCGCACTCGCTTGAGGGACTCGAAGGAATCATTATAACAAGTGGGCATAAAGACTTCTGCGTCGGCGCAGATATCGACAGTATGTTTGTCGAACGAGATGCTGCCAAAGTTTTGGAAAGTACCACAAAACTGAATGCGCTCTTCAACAAGATTGAAACGTCAAAGCAGCCGGTTGTCGTCGCTCTCAATGGTTCGGCACTGGGTGGCGGATTTGAGCTTGCCCTGGCCTGTCACCGACGAATCGCGCTCGACAACCCTAAAGCGAAGTTCGGACTTCCCGAAGTCACTCTTGGCCTTATCCCGGGAGCGGGAGGAACTCAGAGACTCCCAAGGCTTGTAGGAATACAGACCGCACTCGACTTTATTCTGCAGGGTAAGATGGTACGGCCATCAAAGGCTCTTCAGGCGAAACTGGTTGACGATATTGCAGAAAGTGAAGAGCAACTTATCGAAAAATCGATCGCGTGGATCAAAGAGAACAAGCGCTTTAAGCAGCCTTGGCTAAAGTCAGATTACACTTGGCCAGCTCCTCAACCGGGCAGCGAAGATGCCAGGAACATGATCTTGGCAGCCTGCGGAATGCTCTTCAAAAAGACGGCAGGATGCTATCCTGCTCATGAAGCGGCCACTTGCGCAGTACAAGAAGGTTCATTGTTACGATTTGATCGAGCACTTGAGGTCGAAGGCCGATACTTTGCAGGACTGGCTGTTTCGGACCAGGCCAAGGATATGATTCGAACCATTTGGTACCACCGTACCGCGGCCGAAAAACACGAGGGCTTACCTACTGCTGAAAATGACGAAATCCAAAAAGTTGGAATTCTTGGTGCTGGAATGATGGGTGCGGGACTTGCTTTCATATGCGCCCAAGCTGGTTACTCAGTTGTTCTCAAGGATATCAAAGAGGATGCCTTGGAACTCGGAATGGACCACTGCCGTAGTCAACTCAAGAAGATGAAGTGGCTCTCAGACGATGAGAAGAACGCCATCCTTGATCGAATCACTCCTAGTCT
>JAYZDF010000082.1:0-76932 GCA_036337945.1 Myxococcota bacterium | reverse complement strand
ACCACGCGACGCAGCTTTCCGGTAATTGTGATCTTGCTCTTAGGTTCAATAACAATTTCTTTTTCGAGGAGTTCGTATTCCGGTCCGCGACTTATGAATACACGGTAACGGCCGAGTCCGAGAGGTATTCTTCCGGCCCCTCTCTGAGAAATCACGACGTGCGAGGCACCGTGTGCGAGATAGTTTGGACCAAAGTTAGGATTAGGGGTGCCGTCAATACCGACGATTGTTATCTTTACTGGTTGTGGCGGTCCGTCCTCAGAGTCTATTTTCCATGAAAGGGTTGTTTTATTCCCTAGGCGAAAAGAACGCTTTGAGGTTTGGTCAGCTTGAACGGTCACTATCCTCGCTGTGGAACTTGTTTGGACGCCTGGCCGGCCGGGAGCTCTCACCATGATCGAGTATTGCCCAGGAGGCGCTTCCACTTTGTACTGCCCATCTTTACCACTATTGGCGATGGCGACTAGTTTCAGATCTTCATTAAATATTTCGACCTTTGCATCATCGACCGGCCCTTTATTGCTGTTGATCTTTCCGGAGATTTGACCCGTTTTCGTTCTGCTTAGTTTATAAATACTCGGGACAAGGCTCGCTGTGTCGCCTGTGCCCACAACGATGTGTCTACGGTGTCGTATTGTTTTTTGAGGTTCAAGTCGCTGTGCTCTCGATACGGTATCGCTCCACATGGAGCCACTGAGAACTTCGAATGGCTCTCCTTCATGTTCTACGATTCCGTAGGATGCGCGTTCGCCTAAGCCGGCAATCCAGGGGAGGGTGACCCGGCGACCAGGTAAATTGAAGCCTTCTGCAGGTCCCATGTGCTGACAGCGCCCCCATTGAATAGCATCGCCGGGTTTATAACTTTCGTATGATCGAGTCGATGTGGAAGTGAACCGTGTTTCTAAGGTAATCCAATCGGCGTCAGGGTAGAGGATATAGTCTGTTTCAATCCGAATTTTTTCGTCCTTTGAATCTACGCCACTGACTCGCAAAATCGCAGGCGTGCCGGGTCCTCCTTCGTCGACGACCCTAATCTTTTGATACTTCGCTTGCCGAGGAAACTCATCTTGTAAATACAAGGTGACTTGGTTGAGGTGGTCAGCCGGAAAGGCCCTTTGCTGTGCAAGGTCAATCAGGTTGCCACCGGTAACTGAAAATCCTAAGGGGCGCTTTGGATGACCCACAATAGCGATGACTTTGCTGTTTTCCAGCCGGAAATCGCCTAGGACTCCACCAGCGACAGGCCCCAAGAGGAGGTCGGATTCTTTGTCGATCTGAAAAACTCGCGGTGATGTGACAGCGGTGATTGGCTTGCTCTCTATCGTTGCTTTAGAAGAACAACCAGCAAAAATGACGTTGAGAGCCGTCATTAGAATCAATAATTGCTTGCTCACGCTCATTCGCTCCTAGCACAGCGGGAACCTCCGTGCTATCGATTGAGTCAGAGGCTCGGAAAAGAACATGTCGGGACATAATAAGTGGAGTACGATTAAGCATCGAAAGGGTGCTCAGGATGCAAAGCGGGGTAAGATCTTCACGAAAATAGGGAAGGAGATTACTGTAGCGGCAAAGATGGGAGGCGGCGACCCTTCGGGCAATCCTCGGCTCCGACTTGCAATTCAGAAAGCCCGAGCAGCTTCTATGCCCGCAGACAACGTTCAGCGAGCCATTAAGCGCGGGACTGGAGAGCTCGAAGGCGGTCAAATTGATGAGCTTGTCTATGAAGCATATGGACCCGGAGGCGTTGCGTTCATTATTGACATCGCTACGGACAATCAAAACCGATCTCTGGCCGAAGTGAGAAACATGGTCGAAAAGAGCGGTGGTAAACTAGCAAAGTCCGGCGCGGTCTCTTTCCTGTTTTCTCGTAGAGGAATGATTCGTTACGATTCTGATAAACACACGGAAGATGAAGTCATGGAAGCGGCTATCGAAGCTGGGGCCGATGATGTGTTCACCGAAGACGGGCAGATTGTAGTATACACCTCGCAAGGGGACTTTGCTGATGTGAAGGAAGCTCTGGACGAAGCGGGCCTTGAATCGCTGGTTGCCGAGGTTGCGATGATTCCTTCCACGAGCGTCGACTGTGACGCCCAACTTGCTCTAAAAATACTGAAGCTGATCGATAAATTAGAAGATAATGATGATGTACAGCATGTTTGGGGCAATCACGAGATTGCTGACGATGTCATGAATGAGATTCAGAATTCGTGATTGTATTCGGTATCGATCCTGGCTCACATAATACGGGGTGGGGTGTCCTTCACAGTGTTGGCAATCAGATTACATACATCGATTCAGGCGTCATTAGGACAAAGAAAGATGCACCTTTATCTGTAAGGATAGATAAGATTTTCGATGAACTTATGTCCAACATGGAAAATCACAATCCTGACCGAATCTGCTTAGAATCTATTTTTCATCATAAGAGCGCGCGCAGTGCACTCGTCTTAGGCCATGCTCGCGGGGTGGCCTTATTGGCAGCTCGGCGTTGTTCCGAGGCCGACATTCATGAGATATCCCCGGCGGAAGTAAAGAAGGCAGTTACAGGTCATGGCCGGGCGGACAAAAAACAAGTACAAGCGATGATTCGTGTGTTACTCGGTTTACAAGAGACGCCACCAGCCGATGCCGCGGATGCTCTGGCCGTGGCAATTGCCGGTGCGACTCGTATACGCAGCGGCTTACCTGAACCACTCAAAGTAGGAAGAACAACATGATAGGAAGAATTCGAGGCGAGGTGATTGATGTGGAACCCCAGAGCATCGTCGTTGACGTCCAGGGAGTGGGCTACCTTCTCAATGTCGCTCTTGGGGGTGTTTATGCGGTCGGAGACCAGGTTGACGTCTTTGTTCAGACTCACGTTCGAGAAGATGCCTTCATGCTTTATGGATTTCGGACGAAACAAGAGCGGGAAATCTTCAACCACTTGACCAGTGTTCCAAACATTGGCCCATCCAAAGCCATTGCCATCGTCGGGACGCCGATTGACGAGCTCGTGCAGTTAGTTGTGAGTGGAGATATTAAGCAGATGACAAAACTGCCGGGAGTCGGAAAAAAGACCGCCGAAAGGATGGTGGTAGACCTGCAGGATAAGTTCCGCTCGATTGGCGTAGATATACTCTCGACCCCCCCGGTCGCTTCGACCGGAGATTCACCATTGATGAGTGATTTGTTGAGTGCGCTCAAAAACCTAGGGTTTCGACCAGGTGCGGCGGAGCAGGCAGCGAAGCGAGCCGTTGATGACCTTGCCGGTGAGCAAGACCTTGATGGCTTGATTCGGCAGGCTTTGAACTACCTTCGCTCCTAATTATCGAAAATTGCCAAAGAAAATCGCGTTAGGGCCTTAAGTTGCGAGGCCGCTCGACCGATTCGAAGAGCACTATGCGTTCTACAGTCAATATTTTACTAGGCTTTTCACTTATTGTTAGCGGGTTATCCATGGTGGGATGTGCGGGGCACACCCGGACGAAGAAGATTTCCGTTGTGGCGCAGTCTAACCGCCAAAATATTGAATCTGCAGAACAGTCGCTTGAGCTCTTTCGTCGAGCTCGCTTTGGTGAGCTGTCTCGTGCACAGGGGCAGGGCGGTGAGAACTGGGTCCAGAGCTTGCGCCCTGATTGGGTGAGCGAACAGCAAGATATCGCAGATTGGAACGCAAGAGTCGCCTATCGCAAAGGTAACACAGCGATGGTGCTCGAAAACTTGGAAAATCTCCACCGACGAAGTCACACCAATCGCTTGTTGAGCGCCCTTCTTGAAAATATCGACCAGGACGCTCCGATTCGCCAAAGCAACGTCAACCAGGGGATGATGAGTCTTGAACTCGATGAGGCTGCGTTGTCTGTTGGGTTTCCAGTCGTGAAGATGAACATGATGGGTCGAGAGTTCCGGATGCTTTGGGATACCGGCGCGACCGAAAATGTGTTGCGACCAGAGGTCGCGGAAGAGCTCGACCTGGTTCGTTCTGATGTGCAATTCACTGTAATGCGCCAGGCTGCGGGTTATATCGTACGCTTCGCGACGAGCGCGACCGATGAGATGGCACTTGGCACCTGGACAAATAAAAATGTTCCTTGGCTCGTAACCGACCTAAGCACCATGGACGAGATTTTTGGAAAGGGTACTTCTCGAATTGACGGATTTCTCTCTCCTCAGCTTCTACTTCGAGATGGATGTTTCACCATCGACCGAAGAGCAAAACGGCTCTTACTTGGGTTTGGAGAAGCGTCATGTCAGGGGATGATGGTCTCTGTGACGAGTAAGGCACCCGTGTTCACCTGGAACGGCGAGGTTTATACGAGCGCGAGAGTCAACACCAGTCCTGAATTAGCAGTACAGATTGAAACAGGTTCTCCAGTTACGTTCCTACACTCGGACGCCAGTCGATATCTGCCTCGTGGAGCTATCAATGGTGCAGCGTCGGCGGCCGAAGACGATTCAGTAAACATTGCGCATGAACTTTCCCGTCGGGTACCTTTTCAAGTGGCAGGCCGTGAGGTGAGCATGACGACGATTGATCTTGGTGCGAGCCGAACAAGCAACGGTCATGATGACATTGGAACCCTTGGTACTGACCTACTTTTGAACGGAAATGGGGTTGTCGTGAGCTTTGCGACAATGGAGATGGGAATTCTTTCAGCCTCCGATGCAGTTGCAAGCATCCAATAAGACAAAAACCTGATATAAGGCCTTTGTGAGCCCCCGTTCTGACCTGCCTCAAGTCCGCGATATTTCTCCTTCTGCGACGCCAATCGATCAACCCGTAGACAACGCACTTCGTCCGCTGACATTCGACGACTTTGTCGGCCAAGAAAAAATCAAAGATAATTTGAAAGTTATGACGAAGGCGGCAGGTGCCCGACAAGAATCGATTGATCACGTCCTACTGTCTGGGCCGCCCGGGCTTGGAAAAACATCTTTGGCTCATATTATTGCGAATGAAATGGGCTCCAGCGTACATGTGAATTCAGGCCCTGCGATCGAGAAGAAAGGAGATTTAGCGGGAATCCTGACGAACCTTCAGCCGAATGATGTTTTGTTTATTGATGAAATCCATCGGCTTTCTGCGGCAGTGGAAGAATATCTCTATCCGGCGATGGAGGACTTTCGCATTGACGTCGTCCTCGGTGACGGTCCGCATGCACGCACACACCCGATCCCCCTTTCGCGATTTACGCTTATTGGTGCTACGACTAAGAGTGGCTTACTTTCTAGTCCGCTACGTGACCGTTTTGGGTATGTGGGACGAGTCGATTTTTACTCTCCTGATGAGCTGTTAGTGATACTCAACCGTTCGGCGAGTCTACTCGGTGCGGAACTTGATCATGAAGGCGCAGCAGAAATCGCGCGGCGTTCAAGAGGTACTCCGAGAATAGCCAACCGTCTTCTACGCAGAGTTCGAGATTTCGCGCAGCTCGAAACTGAAGGCAAAATAACGAAAGACTTAGCATCGGATGCGTTAGGACGACTAGATATTGACCCCGTTGGGTTCGACGATATGGACCGGCGCCTACTGCTGACCATTATCGAACGTTTTGGAGGTGGGCCTGTTGGTTTAGATACCGTCAGCGCTTCAGTGGGCGAAGACTCAAGTACCATAGATAGTGTTGTCGAACCCTATCTTATAAAAGAGGGCTATCTCGCGCGCACTCCTCGAGGACGAGTAGCAACCGGAAAAGCTTTCGACCATTTCTCAAAGCCGCAACCTCAGAAAAACTTACTCTAATTTGGCTTACATGTTTCGACGATATTGACCGCCGACTTGATAAAGACAATTTGTGATTTGTCCAAGGCTAGCGACGTCAGCTGTTTTCATAAGTTCAGCAAAAATATTTTCGTTTGATAATGCGGTCTGTTTGAGAGCTTGTAATGCTGATTGAGCCTTTTGCTGATTTCGGCTTTGGAAATCTCTTAGATTGGAAATGCATCGATCTTTTTCCTCTGTGCTGGCCCGCCTTAGCTCCACTGCATTCGCCTCTTCTTCATAATTGGCATTCGGATTAAGAAATGTATTAACACCAATGATAGGAAGATCCCCATCGTGTTTGAGCTGTTCGTAGTGGAGAGACTCGTCTTGAATGCGACCGCGTTGATATTGAGTTTCCATCGCCCCAAGCACGCCACCTCTTCGAGTGATTCGATCAAATTCTTCGAGGATTGCCGTTTCTACCAGGTTGGTAAGTTCTTCCGTGATAAAGCTACCTTGAGTCGGGTTTTCGTTCTTTGTCATCCCGAATTCTCGGTCAATAATTAGTTGAATGGCGAGCGCCCGACGCACCGATTCATCCGTGGGTGTAGTGAGTGCTTCGTCATAGGCATTGGTATGCAAAGAGTTACAGTTGTCTTGTAACGCAAGCAATGCCTGCAGAGTGGTACGGATATCATTGAAATCAATCTCCATTGCATGCAACGAGCGTCCCGAAGTTTGGATATGATATTTGAGCTTCTGACTCCGAGCGTTAGCGCCATAAAGCTTGGACATTGCTACTGACCAAATCCGCCGAGCTACTCGTCCAATTACGGAGTATTCAGGGTCTAACCCATTCGAAAAGAAGAATGATAAATTAGGAGCAAAATCATCGATCTGCATGCCTCGTGAAAGATAGTATTGAGCGTAGGTAAAGCCGTTCGCCAAAGTAAATGCCGTTTGAGTGATCGGATTCGCACCGGCCTCTGCGATGTGATACCCACTGATGCTCACAGAGTAGTAGTTTTTAACTTTTTTCTCGATGAAGTATTCTTGAATATCTCCCATCATTTTCAGCGCGAACTCAGTAGAAAAGATACAAGTGTTTTGTGCTTGGTCCTCTTTTAGAATATCAGCTTGGACTGTTCCGCGAACTTGAGCGAGAGTCTCCTCTTGAATGCGCGTATATTCTTCGTCGGAAAGCAGCGATCTTACTTCTGCCCATGTCCGTCCGTTGTTTGCGTCTGGTTGCAAGCATTCTGCGTCACTGAGTGAAAGCCGATTTTCCGCTTTCACAAACTTACGAACTTGCTGACGAGTCGCTGTGTTCATGAAAAAAGCGAGCAGAATCGGTGCTGGGCCGTTTATTGTCATTGAAACAGATGTTTTTGGATGAACAAGATCGAATCCTGCGTATAGTTTTTCCGCGTCTTCTACCGTAGCGATTGAAACACCTGATTCACCTATCTTCCCGTAAATGTCGGGTCGTTCGTGCGGGTCTTCTCCGTAAAGTGTGACACTGTCGAACGCGGTGGAGAGTCTACATGCGGGTTGTCCTTCCGAGAGTAAGTGAAATCGCTTGTTGGTTCTCTCCGGTGGTCCTTCTCCTGCGAACATCCTCGCGGGCGCTTCTCCGGTTCGTTTGAGCGGAAATGTTCCTGAAGTATAAGGAAAGGAGCCGGGTACATTCTCGAATGCAAGCCAGCGATAGAGGTCGCCCCAATCTCGGTACTTCGGTAAGGCTACTTTAGGAATTCGAGTTCCGGATAAAGAGCGAGAGACTAAAGGCTGACGAATCTCTTTTGAACGAACATGATAGACCAACTCATCTTCTTTATATGACTTCATCAGAGTCGGAAGCTTAGTGAGGCTCTCGGTCGCATGTTTATCGAGTTGTTCAATGGTTTCGTTATATTGTTCGACTAGCGTGCTAACGATCGGAGGTGCGTCTGGCGAGAGCCGTGCTGTACTGATTGTTTTGCCTGGTGTGACGTCGATAGTTGTGTGATTCTTGATTACGAGTTGAAGCGCGTAGGCTAAGCTTGCGATGTCAGAAGCCTTGTCCACTTTCTCACGGTAGTTCCGACAAGTCTCACTAATTTCGGATAAGTATCGTATGTGCTTTGCTGGAATTACTCCAGGCCGTCCTTCTCCTGTAAGTCGTTCTGGCGGTATCTTTGACTCACCGAGCTCAAAACCTTTGCTTTGAAATTGTCCCACAATATTGACATAAAGACGCGAAACGCCGGGGTCATTAAATTGGCTCGCAATTGTGCCGAAAATAGGTAGGTCTTCGTCTTTGTAATCAGGGCCGAAAAGTTGTCGCTCTCGACGATATTGTTTCCGAACATCGCGAAGCGCGTCTTCAGAACCCCGTCGCTCAAACTTATTGATTGTAATCGCGTCGGCGATACCAATCATTTCTATCTTTTCAAGTTGGCTGGTTGCGCCGAATTCGGAGGTCATCACGTAAAGACTTAGGTCTGAGATTTCGCAAATGGCGTCGTCACCTTGACCAATTCCAGCGGTTTCAACAATGATCAAATCAAACCCGAAAGCCTGGCATACGGCTGCGGCTTTTGATGCTGCTTTTGAGAGTTCTGAGCCTGAGCTTCGAGTCGCTAGGCTGCGCATATACACATTTTTTTGAGACAGAGTGTTCATCCTAATTCTGTCCCCGAGGAGTGCTCCTCCGGTTCGCCTTCTCGTGGGGTCCACGGCTATAACTGCGACGTGCTTCTCTGGAAAGTCAGTGACGAAGCGTAGAACTAATTCATCGGTGAGGCTCGATTTTCCGGCACCACCAGGTCCAGTTATACCAAGGACGGGAGCTTTCTTTTTTCGTTTATCTGCCGCTGGCAGTACACAGTCGTTCAAAAGCGAGTTCAGTGGATTATTTTCGTGCTCTGTTGCTGTGATCAGACGAGATAAGTTGACCTTATCTGTTACAGCCAAGGTCTCTACAGAAGGCTGCGCTAACTCAAGGGTTGAGAATGAGCATTCATCAATGATCAGGTCGATCATGCCTTGAAGACCGAGGACTCTTCCGTCTTCAGGACTGAAGATTCTTGTAATTCCTGAGTTTTGTAATTCTTCGATTTCTCGCGGGACAATAACTCCACCACCGCCACCGAAGATTTTGATATGTTGGGCTCCTTTTTCATCGAGGAGCTGCCGCATGTATCGGAAGTATTCCATGTGGCCGCCCTGATAACTCGACACGCAGATTCCCTGCGCATCTTCGGCGATGGCTGCGTCTACGACATCTTCGGCGGCGCGATTGTGTCCAAGATGAATAACTTCAGCGCCCGAGCTTTGCAGGATACGACGGATGACGTTGATCGCGGCGTCGTGCCCATCGAAAAGTGATGCTGCCGTTACGATTCTTACTGGGGTTTTCTCGATTTTTTCACCCATAGCTGTACCGGAACCTAGCGATTTACGCGTCATTCGCCAATCAGATTGACCTTTTGATGTCATTTGATGAATTGGATGGGCGAGGTTTAAGGGTTTGACGCTGAATAAAATTGAAGAAGAAAAACCGGTCGAAGAAGAAGAGATCATTGCGATTAACTTACCGGTGTTAATTTTATCGCCCAAATTCCAGGCACTTGCGGGTCCACTTAGCCTGTCCTTCATGGTACTAGGAGTCGCGTGTACGTACCTCGCGTCATGGCTAGGAATTCCGAGGGCAGCTTTGTTCGCAGCTGCTGGTCTTGGCACCGGAGTAGCTGTCGCATCCGTGGCAGTGACCTTGGGAGTCGTTTTACTCGTGTCAAAGCAAACACCGACGAGAAGAAAAGCGTTACTCTCAATCTTATGTGGGATCGGAACGTTCTTGCTCGCGGGTCCTGTTTTCGTTTTGATTTGGGCGACCAACATCTAACGCAGCTTGGAGTACAACTTTCATGACGACACTAGAATTCGATTTACCGCCTCGAATGGTGGTCATCGGTGATCTCAATGCGCAAATCACGCTGTTAGAGCGAATGCTCTTTGGTTTACGTCTCATCACCAAGAATGGTGATTGGCGAGGGGGTAAAACTGTCTTTATTCAGCTCGGCGATATTTGCAATCGAGGACCTGGTGCGCGGGCGTCAATGGACCTTATGATGAAACTTCGTCCTCAAGCACAAGAAGCCGGTGGGGACGCGCTGTGGTTGCTCGGTAATCATGAAGTGCTAAGCGCACTTCAGCATGAAGCATATGTCACAGCGGACGAGTATATGGAGTTTGCGACCGACTCGGAAATTGATCTTTTTTACACGCGTCGAATGCATCAAGTTCACGAGTATCTCGGTGCTCCCTATCGCAGCGAAGCAATAATGCCAATTGGCGGAAGAATACAAGCGTGGGAAGAACAAAATGCGCCAGGTAGAGAACGGTATCGTCTCGCGATGGGACCGAAAGGAAAGTACGGTAAGGAAATAAGGCAACTTCCTATCGCTCTAAAATACGGTAGTCTGATTTTTGTCCATGCCGGAATCTCCCCGATGTGGGCCAGCCTGGGACTGAGCGGACTGAATGAGCATGCACAGAAGGCTTGGTCAAAAGACCCACGGTTTTATGCTGATTTGGAGCCCAGTGGTATTCTCAGAGATCCTAAGGGGCCATTATGGCATCGCGATTTTTGCTTCGATGCAGGACAAGAGACCCGAGATGAAATTCGGACTTCGCTTGATATTTTGGGAGGGGAACACATGGTGATCGGTCATACGCGAACTGATGCGGTTCGGCCTTCCGCCGTTGGTCGTCCCTTATCTCGGTTAGGAGATAAGCTAATTATGGCTGATGTAGGACTGGGCGAGCCCGGCGAACCCGGCTCTGCGATTGTAATTGAACGACGCAAAATGGAAGTTTGGTCCCCGGGTGGCAGTAAGAGCAAGCTCATTGATGTTAAGAAATAGGTCAAAATCTATCCGGCAGATGGGTCCGGGAAGAGAAGAGAGAAGGAGTTCGTCGTGACGGTAACGATTGCTCTTCTCAGTACTCTTTTGCTGTCCGGACAGATACCGGAGAGCCCAACGACTAACGGTTCAATTCGTCCCGCCGCTACATCGACCCAAGTTCGAGGACAGCTTAGTAAGGAACGGTCTACTATCTCTTCGAAAAAAAATAATCCAAAAGTAACAAGGCAGAAGTCGCCAGGAAAAAAACGGGCGCGCCCGAAAGCCTCAAAGAAAAGAGCTGCTAAGGTAAAGAAAGAAGCCGTACCTATCTTCGTAGAAGTTCCAACCGCTTTGGCGCGCCCGAGTGACACGGTGTCCTTGGTTTCTGATTGGGAAAGAATCGCCTGGATTCTCTGCATCGGGCTCATTATTTTTCTGGTCAGTCGCTTATTTACTCGTGTTCTTCGAAAAGCAGCTACGGATGAGCAACGGTGGGCTCTCGTATCCATCAGGGCTTGGCCTTTACTTCAGCTTGTTATCTGGCTCGGTCTCGCACTTTGGGTCATTGTCGAAGCGTTTGGCACTCAGAATAACGTACTCTTCTACGGATTGGTTGGTCTCATTGCTCTTGTGATTGCGATGCAGTGGAATGCTCTTAAAGATGTTTCGGCAGGACTTGTTTTTACCGCGGAGCGGCCATTTGAAATCGGTGAGGTGGTTCGTATAGGCACCGCCGAAGGGCAACTTCGTCGTTTACGCCTTAGACATCTCGAAATTGAAACGAACGACGGCCGAGTATCTCAGATCCCTTATCGGCATGCGATTGGCGCGACGGATGTTCGTTCGGGCGGAAAAAGCGTTGCTCATACGGTTGAGCTTGAACTTGCAATTCCGAAAAATGTAGACCCTAAGATTGCTCTCGATGCGGCGATGGAGTTAGCTGCAAGTTCGCCCTGGGCAGTGATCGGGGTACAGCCAAAGGTTGGATTACATGCTTCGCATGGAGGTGAGAGCACCGTAAAGGTGGCGGCTTACGCGTTTGATCGCGAACTCAAAGCGACTCTCCATGCCGACCTTTTGTCCGGTTGGAATGATTTGTCGAAGTCGCTGACGGATAAGGGTTCGAGGAAAGGCTAGAACATCTAGGCGTTGAATCTTGACAGATCAACTCTTAGGTTTGCAAGCGCATGGTGATGAGCGAGTAGTCTCCCAGCAGCAAGCTTCAGGTTATTTCGAATCGTTCGCGCACGAGACGTGAGAACTCCCCCATAGTTTTCAATTCGTCGTTGGATGACCGCGCTTATATCCCCCAAGTAAAGCACCGTGAGATAGGAGTCCATTATGCGAATTCGCTTTATAAAACTCACGGGCTCAATGTTCATACCGTAGCTATCGACAATGACGAGCCGATACTGATTTGTTCGGATTTCCGAGAGCATTTGGCTGATAGAAGAGACATGCCTGGGCGTTACGCCGATAGGTGAGAATGATGATAAAAGTTTCCGACTTCGATGAGGCTTATTACTAAGAATAAGCACATCGGCGGTATCGCGAGCAGCGTTCGGCTGCATAGATTTGTTCGTAATATTTTCGAACCGAGGGCTAGGTATACGGAAAAAAGCCTCACTAACTCTCTTAGGAACAACCATATTATAGGTATCGGCGACCAGACGCTTCGACATAATGCTTTACCTTCGTTTCTTGCGATTTTTAGTTTCTTGCTAGGGAAATCCTCGACAAGTGGAATGAACTCAATTATGACCGACCCCATGAAAAGGCCAATTTTCAGCATCTTATCGATATTATTTACCGTTTTGGCGGCGCAAGTGGCCGAGGCTGATGTGCCGGTGAGCACAAACACGGTCTATATCACCGAGGTTCAGTCAAATCCTCGTGGTTCGGGAACGGATGATGCGGAATGGATTGAGATCCATAATACCTCGACAACAGGTGCCTCGATTGGCGGCTGGCAAATTCAGGACTATGTAGGCGGGTCAGACCCCGCGAGGATTTCTACTACGAGTTGGGTTTTTTCAAGTACCCTGACGCTTTCTGGTGGAGAAGTCATTGTCGTCGCGAAGTCCGCAACAGCCTTTGAAAATATTTTTGGTTATCTACCGAGTTTTGAGCTTGCTTCTGCAAGCCCGAACTCCACCATCACCCCTGACCTCACTTCGGTAAATGGTTCCAGTGTTTTTGCATTAAGTAATTCAAGCACCGGAGACGCTGTGGTCTTAAAAGACGCGACAGGTACCGTCATGGACGCGGTGGAGTGGGGCACCTTGAACAGAGACGTGCCAGGACTTCCTGCTGGAAGACCAGGAGACGGTGACTCTTTACTTCGTGTGGCACTGACTGGAACCAGCAATGCGGATTTTATTGTTGCGACGACACCGGCACCTTTTATTGGATACGGTGCTAATGTTCCGCCCATCATTCGTGACATTGAGATTCGTCCGAGTGTTGCAACATTCGGCTCCGATTTCGGTGTTACGGCTACAGTCACTGATATGGAAGGTATCGCAGAAGCTTCAGTATATCTTACTACAGCAACCTCAAGTTCCGGTCCTGCGCTTATGCCTTATCAGCAGATTTCGATGACCTCCACGGTCGCTAATGCGTACTACTTCCGTGGCCCCCTCGATAATCTAGCGTCGGGACTTGGCTTTAACGAACCTCAAACCTTTCACGAGCAATACGTTCGAGTATTTCTTTATGCGGAAGATGTCGCATTGGCGATATCAACTGTTCCGGCCGAGGCGAGTGAATTGGCAGAAAATGAGAATTACATTTGGCGGAATGTTGTGCCTGCGGCACCCGTTACGGTGGAAATGGCAAGACAACAAAATACAGCGGGAGAAATGTTGTATCGAAATCATGCGGTATGGATAAAAGGGCGAGCGACTTCGTCACCGAGCACTTTCCGAAACGACCGAATTAATTTTACACTGCAAGACGGGCAATCTGGGATTGCCGTGTATGCAACAGATATTTCTGTTCCTGCGTTCAGCGAAGGTGACCAAATTGCGGTGAAAGGTGTGCTTGATCAATATTATGGTCTTACGCAGGTTTCGGGTCGCTCGCTAAGTGTCGAAGTGATTGAAGAAAGCAATGAAAAAATTGAACCTGCTCGAGTGACAATTTCTGAACTGTTGGCGAATGCAGAGGAATACGAAAGCCGTCTGATTCTTATCGAGGAGGTTGATTTTGAATCACCCGTATCAGTGTGGGCCGGAGATGGCCCGGGTGATGGCAGTAATTATGTCATTACTGACGGCACAGGAAACTTAAGCGTTCGTGTATGGAAGGACATTGATCTCGTAGGTACAAATACCCCGTCTAAGAAATTTGCGATCAGGGGTGTTCTTTCTCAACGCTCAACGGATGGACCGAATGGCCTATCAGCTGGCTATCAGCTTTGGCCGCGTGGTGCAGACGATATCATCTTAGCGACCGTTCCTCAGCCTGACGCTGGTATGCCTGAAGATCCTGACTCCGGTGCAACGACTCCCGGAGCAGATGCGGGTACGACTACCGCTGAGCCTGATGCTGGTTTTCAAGAAGCGCCACGCCCTGGTGAGCCACCGGTTGCGTCGGACGACTGCTCTTGCGCGCTATCGAGTCCAACACAAACGAAGACGCCTTTGTTTGGCATCATGCTTGTCGTCGCGGTGCTTTGGGCGCGTAGGCGAAAAATCTAGTATTCTAAAATTAGTGTTCGAGACAGCTTTAGTCCTGGTCTAGAAGCGTTCGACATGTGGTCAAAAATTGCTGCATATCCCAAGGCTTCTGAATAATAGCGTCTGCAGCCGAGCGGTCACCTGGAAGGTCTTCATCCGTATTCAAATCATGTCCAGATAAAAGCATTCGAGGTATGTTGGGGAACTTTTCACGACAGTTTCCCAGAAAATCGAGTCCGTTTTCCTCTCCCAGGAAGCTGTAATCTGACATGATCAAGTCAATATTCACCTGGCCGAGAAATTTGTTCGCATCCTCGGGGTCGTTTGCCTCGAGGATAGCCGCGGGAAGCCGCCGAATTGTTCTTTTGAGCGCTCGACGCAGTATGGCGTCGTCATCCACTACCAGAATTGTTTTTTCGCCAACCGTTACAGGTCTTCGGCTCTTTGGGCTGCTGCTGTGGGCCTCGGTAGATTCTCTATCAGCAAGGCTTTGAACCATCCGAGCGAGGTCAATTGCAGAACTAATTGGGTTTTCGTCAGAGCTTATTAGTACGTCTGTATTTGGGTTGGTTCGTCGAAGAAAGGTCTGAATCTCCTGAGTTCTCTCCGGACTGACCGATGCGTGAATAAATACGTAGGTAGAGGAGCCGATGATTGTTGAAGGTCTCAAGAGCCTCTCTGTACTTTCGGCCAAGGCATCGATGCGAAGTCGCCTGAGGTCGTCCACCCATTCATCGACGGGCATGGAGCAGACGATTACGACTTTGAGTTGAGAATTCAAATTACTCACAAGCTTCTATAACTCCGACTGTTTTTTGTGCATCCGCAAAAATTTTCCCCGGTAACTTGCCCCAGATCATAGCGTTGGATTCGCTGCGATCCAATAGCCGCAATGCATTCTCGTAATTATAGGGTAACCATGAGCATATTTTTGCTCTGGATTCGCGAAGCCGCCAGAACAGAAAGGAAAAGCTACTGAGGTAACTCATGTCATCTCCGTTGTAGAAACGTGCCTGGTTTTCAACGGTCCGGTCGGGCACGCAGGTCGAATCAAGAAGTCCCGCATTGTCGACGTCGCACAGGTACGTTGTGACCCATTGACGATCCCTCTGGCTGTAGTCAGGGATGTCGTCTCCGGACACGCCCATGTAATTACGTAGGGACTTTTTGAGGTGTTTCGAAAGCCACGTCTTTATTTCTGGAGAGGATGTGAGCGCATGAAGACGAGTAGTGAAATCTAAAATTAGCGATAGCATCCAGGCTTGATCGCTTTCACACTTTTTCGATAATTTCACGTCGGATACCCCCGAACCGGCGAGAATACAGGCATGTCCGTCGATGAGACTGTGTGACGACATGAATCGAAATAACTCCAACGCGTGCGTGAGAAATTTTCGATTAGATTTTGAGCTTTCATCGCGGCTAAATTCGGCACCATTGAGCAACTGCTCGAGCATTTGGTTAGTGAACCGACTCGACGATAGTTCTAGCCATTGACCCGGACGCGGATTTACCGGAACTGAATAATACTTAACGACAGAATTTGCACCTTGCGTGAAAAAGTCGGTAAACCTTCTGTCTGCTGTTAGAACGTATGCAAGTTTGTGTACCCGGTTGTAACTATAGTCTCCGGGGCACCGGTCTCGCCGTTGATTTAGGCCTTCCAAGAAGGGGCCTTCGTAACCGCTTGCACTACCATAACAGGGAGAAAATCCGGCAAAGTTCAGATTGTGTCTTGTTTTCGGATCTGGTCTCCAGCTTATCGTCTCGGCCATAAGGAACGTTTCTGCCAGGGCAAAGTCGTGTATGAAAGCTGGGTCTGCGGTCCGTAGGAATGCCTCAAGTTCCGCGAGGCTCCAGTCCCAGTAATTGTTGTCGCCGCCATCGTAATATTGTTTGCTCACGTAGTCACAATCGTTCGTATGATGACAGCTTTCTCGGGGAAGGTCTGGCCAAATTTGAAGTCCCGTTATGCGAAAATCTCGCATGTATTTCACGGTTTCCTCGTGAAACGTGTCGACAAAACTGTCTATTTTACTGAGCCGACTTGGTAAACTTCGTGTAGGCATCAGCGGCAGTACATCGGCTTTGTTGAGGTCACTCATTGAAGGCGCTGCGATGAGTGGACGGGTAATGCTTGCATAGGCATTATTGCCACGGCGAGGATTGAAGTCAGAAGCGTGTCCAAATTCAATGACCGCCTTAGACCAAATACCTCGGGCTCCTCCAACGAACATTGGTTCCGCCTGAAACTCGACATTCAGTAAGTTTCCGTTCTTCGCAAATGCTAGCCCTTGTGGATCTCGCACAGAAAAATGAGAAAGGGTGGTCAGAGCGTAAAACTCATCGCCGAGGAAGGCTAAGTAGGGTGAGTTCGCCACAAATCCGGTTTCGTGGCTTTTGTCCTCTTGAGTGATGCTATAGATTTGTCTGATCTCTTCGGGCGAGCGTTTATGTTGCCGAAGCTGAATATCAGCAGAAGGCACTAAACAATGGATTTTTTTGTGAGCGCGCGCTTCAACCCATTTTGGTATAAAGTGTAGAGGCAGCTGAAGAACGACAGAGTCTGAATGCTTTCGGTTGCGGGCTCCATCCGGAGCGTCGCTTTCTGTCTCAGAGTGATAATAAGTGTGATCAACGAATACGCCAGCATAGCCCGCGACAAAGCTCAAACGGGCCGTGCTACGATAGTGTCTTCTTTTCTGAGAGTCAGTGAAATAACTTTTGACAGCGATTGTCGCGTAAAGAGGTCCTGAACGTTCAATGTCAACATCGACTTGCGTTGAGTTTGAGAGTCGGAATATAGATTGCTGTTTTCGAGTTATGATGTCTGGCTTCGCGCCTTTTTTTTGATGGCCCGCTAACTGTCGATAACCGCGCGGTGTGCGGAGCTCTACTCGATGAAGGCCATCGAACCGTTTCTTGTGAATCGTAAATTTGGAAGGGCCGCTATTGATTTCAATAATGTCCTTTTTTTCGGTGACCGTTAGTTTTTCAAATTTGAACTCGGGGGCACGTTTGTCTTTTCGGATAACGATATACCCCCGGCTTTCGGAAAGCAGTTCGGCCCGAACCCAAGCATATGCCCAGCGAATAGCTGCTTGGCAATCACTTGGGCCACTGTTGTATCGACTGAGGACTTCAAATTGAGCAGGCAATGCTGCTCCATCTTTGTTCGTCGCGTAAAATCCTTTGAGTGAATGAAAGGAGTCCGCAGAGTTGAACGCAAATGGAACGCCGATGAGTTGACCAAGCCGTCGGACGCCAAAGTCTTCCTGCACAGCAGACCTCATATGAAATTTTTTCTGTGCTTCGGGGCAAGAGTCAGGTTCGGGGAGCATTTGCAACGGAGCAGACGGATGATCCATTGGTGGCTGAATTGCTGCGGGCCGCTCGTGGATCGCAGAAAAAGAGGCTTTATCTGCGGAATTTGTAGGGGAGGTCGATTCGAAATCAGAAGATGGCTTGCCGGATAGAAGATGACAGCTGATAAAACTCAGACAAAAAATTGGGGGCATCAAGATCGAACCCGGTAACCCGCGGCTACGCTTCTTGTGAGAAAGTAAAGCGCTCACGATTTGTTTATACTTCGAAAACACACGAAGACTCTAGGTGCGTAGGCTGCTGAAATTATTGATTAATGGGTGGCATCTCTGCTTATCCCTAGCCGCTCAGGCCGAAGCGTCGTTTCAGCTTTCGGCACCATTTAGACCATGATGATGATTTTGCTAGGGTTTCCTCACGGGGGGGGCAACGCGTCCCGTTTTGACCGGTTTCTTGACAGTTTTGCTGCCCGACTTAGAATCACGCTTGGATGCGAATACAAGTTTGCGCATTTCTCGGCGTTTTTACGTTGTCTGGCTTTGGGTTAGGCTGTGCTTCGTCGAGTCAAATGCAGTTAGAGATGAGCAGGTTGCGTCGAGAAGTTCGCGAAGCGCGTTCGGAGTCGCGGCAACTTCGTGAGAGAGTTGATGAGCTTGATGGCCAGGTTGCCTTACTAAGAGCGAAAAAGGGATCACTTCGTTCGACTAACGCGAAGGAAACAAATTCCTTACACGCAACAGCATCGCAACCTGTAACTAAAAAGCTACCCAAGCTCCCTGTAGTAAAACTCAACGCAGAGGAGCAGCAAAAAACGGATGAACCGATCATGATTAAGCTCGGGCCAGCGAATACGTTACCGGTTGACCGCTCGGTCCTGTCCAAAAAAGACCCGGTACTGACAAAGAAACGAGTTCTCCGCAAAGCGACTAAAGCTAAAGCAGAAAGTGCCAATGCGAAAGAATCTGAGGCGGCAAGCTATAAAGAGGCGCTTGCGCAGCTCCGCGAGAATAATAACCTTAAAGAATCTAGAAGGCTGTTTAACTCGTTTCGAAAACGGTATCCAAACTCTAAATATCAGGTCAACGCGATGTACTGGCTTGCGGAAATTAGTTCTCAAAACGGAGAGGAATCTCGTGCAGTGGACGAATTTTTAGCGGTTGCAGAAATGCATCCTCGTTCGTCGAAAGCAGCACATGCTTTACTGAGAGTCGGTCAGCTCATGCAAAAAAGAGGTGACACTGCGAAAGCAAAAGAAGTTCTATCCCGAGTGACCCAGAAATATCCGAACACCGATGCAGCACAGGTAGCAAAGTCTACGCTGGCGTCAATTAACGAGAAGGCAAAACAATGAGAAATATCAACTTACGATTCGCTCACATGCGAGTATACGGAACGACATTGGCGGTGCTGCTAGGAACCACCATTGCATTCCATTCATTTGCACAGTCTGAAGGAGAGCCTGCGCCAGTAGGTCAAGCTTCGGGGGCCGTCGCGGGTGCCGCTGCAGTACCGGGGGAGGCTGCGCAAGTGGAGCCGCAGGTGTCGGAGACTCACGTTGTTTCCGACGGCGACACGTTGTGGGATTTGTGTACCAAATATCTAAATAGTCCATGGTACTGGCCAAAGATCTGGAGTTACAATCCGCAGATTACAAACCCTCACTGGATCTTTCCTGGGAATGAACTGCGTTTTTATCCCAGCGACGAGAGTCTCCCGACTGCGGTTGAAGTATCCAGGGACTTGAATGCGCAAGGAAGTGATGATGACTTGGCGATACCTGGCGAACTTGACGTTGAAGACTTGGTTCGATCTGTTGCTCCCGTCACCATTGAAAAGATTCCGCAAAATTCCTACATGTCGCAAAGACGGGCTTTCGTTTCGAATGTGGACCAAGCGATGGCGGGTCAGATCACTAACGCTACTGAAGGTTCGCAAATGTTGTCTGATTATGACCGCGTTTATGTTCGGCTCAAGACCGCCGCGAGAAAAGGGCAAAACTATGCGATTTACCGAAATACAAAACAAATCGTTCATCCTTTTACTGGAGAGGCGTTCGGTTACTCGGTTGAAATTTTAGGTTCTGTAACGATTGTTGAGACAAGCCCCCAAGTTGCGACTGGGGTCATCCAACAGGCCTTTCGAGAAATCGAACGTGGTGACTTTGTTGGTCCGTGGCCGGAGACGGCGGGGCGCAGAATTGCTCCAAGAGCGAATGAATACGACCTGAAAGGCTACATTCTTGAAATCGCGGATAGCGGAGAACAAGAAATCGGTGAGCATCACGTCGTTTATATCGACAAAGGACGCGCAGACGGTGTGAAGCTTGGAAATACGTTTCGGGCCTTTATGCGCGGTGATGAGTACACAAGAGAGCTTGCTGGTTTACCAAATGAAGAAGTTGGGCAACTTATGGTCATCGACGTGCAGGAAAAATCATCGACAGCAATGGTCGTCCGCTCCGTGGTTGAATTGAGTGCAGGCCAAAAAATAGAAATGCGTAAATCAATCTAGCGCGCACCAATTACTCGTTTCCTCGGCCTTAACTGTAGGCACTTCCGATTTTCTTTACTCTTAGACTTGAGTGTTGACGGTTATAATCGTTTTCACCTTAATAGTTATCTTTGCTGGCAAGAGTATATGACATAGAAACGTCCCCTTTCTTCAAGCGTTTCACACAGCTGAAGCAGCCACCAAAGAGGCTT
The DNA here is from genome assembly GCA_036337945.1 of Myxococcota bacterium. Lineage (GTDB taxonomy): Bacteria > Myxococcota > Kuafuiibacteriia > Kuafuiibacteriales > Kuafuiibacteriaceae > JAYZDF01. The sequence continues at coordinate 56,648 of JAYZDF010000082.1, read as the reverse complement.
CATTGCCGAGGGGACTTTGTGAATGAACGTGGTCTCGATAGTTGTGGCCCAATCGTTGGTATTGTGGGGACTAGAAAACCGAGTGAGGTAGGGCGACAGATTGCCTACCAGCTTGGTTTTGACATTGCTTCGATGGGCGGAGTTGTCGTCAGCGGAGGTGCGCTAGGGATTGATTCAGCGGCTCACCGAGGCTGTATCGAAGGGGGAGGTTTGACCTGGGTAGTTTTACCTTCGACAGTTGAGCATCCTCTACCAAGGTCTAATCGGAGACTGTTTTCGGAAGTTCTCAGTTCAGGAGGGGCTCTATTGTCTGAATTTGAAAAACCTCCCAACGGAAAATACGCTTTTTGTACTCGGAATCGAATTATCGCCGCGCTTTGTGACCTGCTGATTGTGGTTGAAGCGTACAAGAAATCAGGTACCTTTTATACGATAGAGACAGCTCGATATCTCGAACGCCCGATATTTGCAGTGCCTTGGCGCATGACGGATGCTGGAGCTTCGGTGTTTCGGCAACTGGTCTTAGAAGGTGCGACGCCTTTGGGAACTCTCAGAGAATTAGTTCAGGAGCTCTCTTTGCCCACGGGCACGCAATTACAAGAACCGAGCTTGCCGACAGAAAACGCTTTAGAGCGTCAAATCATGAGCATTTTGACTCAGCATAACGGGCTTTTTATGGAAGAGTTGGTATATCGTTTGTCCGCGTATCCCCGGACAGACATTATCTCTTCTGTAGTCACGCTGGAGATGAGAACGCTAATTCGTCAGGATGCTTTTGGGATTTTGCGACTTTCACCGTCGATTCTTGGGGCAAAACTCTGATTTTTACCTGAGTGGCTCTTCCTGTATTGTGCTTTTTTACGTGTTTCGAGACACTACAGATGAGCATTACATGCTCTGTAATTCGAACGATGCCGCGCCACGGACAAGACAATAGGAACTCGCCGTCTCAAAGTTACGGCGAAGGCGATCGGTTGGCCGAAGACCCCGAAACGGTTCATGAGGCAATCGTCGAGGAGGAGAAGGAAACCGCTATCGCCCACATCGAGGGCGATATTTTACAAAAGGCTCAGCTTCGTGACCGGCAAGCGTCACCTCCAACGCATGCGGAACCTATGTTGATGCCTAGGGAACCAAATTCGCAACCCACGGACATAGCTCCTGACCCAACGGTTGGTGACACGGTTAAAGGGTACGAACTGGTTGAGCTTTTGGGAAAGGGTGGAGCAGGAACGGTTTTTCGAGCCATTCGGATTCGAGACGGGGAAATCGTTGCGCTCAAGGTCCTTGCTGCAAAGAAGCTCACTCGATCTAGAGTTGTACAAAGATTTATTGATGAAGCCAAAACTGCGGAAAGTGTCCATCATCAATGCTTAGTTCGGATGCTGGAATTCATCGAGGAGACAAAGCCGAGACGTTTGGCCTATGCGATGGAGTACGTTCGGGGAATATCTCTTCGTGCTCACCTCAAGCGGCATAAGGCATTGCACCTTACAGAAGCCATCCATATTGCTAGGCAAATGAGCCATGGCGTGGGTGCCTTACACGATGCTGGAATTGTTCACCGAGATCTAAAGCCTGAAAACGTGATGATTATTGCGAAGGACGATGATGATCGTACGCCAAAGGTTAAAGTACTTGATTTCGGTGTCGCAAAATTTTTGACCGGGGATGGTCTCGAGAGTGATGGACCTGGAACCTTCGTCGGAACACCTCGCTACATGGCTCCCGAGCAAGCTGCTGGCGGTAAGGTCGACCCAAGGTCCGACCTTTTTGCGATAGGCGTGATGCTCTTTGAAATGATCACAGGTTCACGCCCTCACGATGGGGATACTTTAAAATCCGTGGTGATGGCGAAGTTACGCGGGGCTCCGCGAATTGAGGTGAATCCAGGCAAAGAAATCCTTCCTCAAGAACTTAGCGATATTGTTGATTCATGTCTCAAACTAAAACCCGCCGAGCGCCCCGATAGCACGGAGGATTTTGATCGAGTTTTGGCTTCTGCGTACTCCGTTTTATCTGCAGTGGGCCCAATACGGTTAGTGGACGATGGAGCACTGTCCCGAGGCGAAATAAAAGAGGTAAAGGAAACTTCATTTTCTCGTGAGAGTGGTTCGCAGCCCGCAAAAACGAAGTCGCGTTCGACTTATATGGTAACCGGTGGCTCATCGGATGATTTTCGAAGGAAGCATAAAGCACAGAAAAGTCGCGGAAAAGAGAAAAGACGAATTCAGCCAGCACCTTTGACGGTAGAAAAAGAGCTTCGTAAAAAACAGCTTACTGCCAAACCTGAAATTGCAAAGCGCAAATCAGTCATTCGGAAACCTTCGATTCTTGTGATTGCATTCAGTTTGTCTATCCTCTTCGGGATTGGTTTCTATTTTATCGTGGAATCCGGATTCTTTCATGAGTCACAGGTTGTGCAAGTTGAGCAGGTTACGAAGAAAGTTGAGCCGCCAAAGTATCCTCAGCCTCACGATGTTCTCCTCGTGACTGAGCCAAACGGCGTCAGAGTCGTTGTCGATGACTCTGTGGTGGGTATGACCCCGCATCGTGTCCGTGTTCCCATCGGGAAGAAAAGCCTCAAAGTGACCTTGCTGACGCCTAAATATGAGCCAAAGGAGTTCACGATTACTCGGGAAGCCCCCGATGAAATGCTGATTAAGATGTCCAAAATCCTGGAAGCCCCCTCACCCGTAAAGACGACCGCTGCGGAAAGTACGGCGGAACCTGATGGAATTGAAGTCGAATAACCAGTGAGTCGTCTTGTTTGTGAACATGATGCTTGACGACTGCGATCGAATAGCCTGATTCGTTAGAACATGACGAAAAAAGACCCCGTTTGGATTATTGGGGCGGGGCTCGCGGGTTGCGAGACTGCAATCCAGCTCGCTCGCCGCGGCATTGATGTTCGCTTATTCGAAATGAAGCCCCATAAAAGGACCCCAGCTCAAAGTAGCGATGGGTACGCCGAACTTGTCTGCTCAAATTCTTTTCGTTCCTCGTCACTAAGTAATGCCGTCGGCGTGATAAAGGAGGAAATGAGACTTGTTGGCGGGGCTTTGATTCACGCCGCCGACGAATGTCGAGTGCCTGCTGGTGATGCTTTGGCTGTAGACCGAGATAAATTCTCGGAAGCGGTTGGCTCACTTCTCCGAGCCGAAACAAGGATAGAAATAGTTAAGGAAGAGGTCACAGAACTACCGACAGCGAAAGATGCCAGCGATGTCGTCATTGCTACTGGACCGCTGACTGCACCGGCCTTAGCCCAATCGATAGCAAAAGCCTGTGGAGATGTTTCTAAACTTTATTTCTATGATGCAATTGCCCCTATTGTTTCTGCCGACTCTGTAGATCTCGAAAAGGCATACTTTGCATCGCGGTATGGGAAAGGAAATGCGACAGATTATCTGAATTGCCCACTAAACGAGGAGCAGTATAATCGATTTGTCGATGAAGTTATTGCGGCACAAAAGGTGGACGCACACGAATTCGAAAGTGCTCATTTCTTCGAGGGCTGCCTGCCCATCGAGGTCATTGCTGCTCGAGGCAGAGACTCGCTACGCTTTGGGTGTATGAAACCCGTTGGGTTAGACGACCCGAGAACAGGGCGCTGGCCACATGCCGTTCTTCAACTCCGAGCTGAAAACCTTGATAAAACGGCCTACAATCTTGTTGGTTTTCAGACCCGACTAAAGTGGGGTGACCAAAAACGCATCTTTTCAATGATTCCGGGATTAGAAAATGTAGAATTCCATCGTCTTGGTCAGATACACAGGAATACCTATATTGATTCTCCTCAACTTCTCAATGAATGGTTCCAGCTGAAAAATCAGCCACACATCAGTTTTGCAGGCCAAATTACCGGCGTAGAAGGGTACGTTGAATCTACTGCTTGTGGATTGTTGGTAGCCTGGATGATCTTCGCGAGACGAAATGGTTTGCCTCTTCCAATACCGCCTCCGACGACCGCTCTTGGCGCACTTCATAGTCACGTTCTCGGTAAGCGTAGAGCGGAGACCGCCTCTAACGAAAACCATGTGCCCTCGAATATTAATTGGGGCCTTTTTCCACGACTTGAAAAGAAAGCCCGAAAGAGCGAACGCAAGAAATTATACGGGGAAAGAGCATTGTTTGATGTAAATGAGTGGCAAACGCGACACGGTGAGCAATTAGCGTTATAGTTTTTAGGTGTCGAAGACATTCGAAGAAGCCATTTCTGAGTTTACCCAATTTTTGGCTCATGAGCGACGAGTCTCAAAGCATACAATACGAGCATACGGGAGCGACCTCAGAGCATTTGTAGCCTTCGTGCGCGAACTTGGCTTCGAACATGGCCCGAGCCGGCTCACTGCTATGTATATTCGAAAATATGTGGCCGATATTCACGATTCTACTCAAGCGAGAACGAGAGCGAGAAAACTGTCTGCACTTCGCTCTTTTTATAAGTTTTTGGTCTCAAGAGGCTGGGTGAAAGATAATGTCGCGAGCACGATAAGCTCTCCAAAGCTACCCCAACCACTGCCCCGAGGAATAGGTGTAGATCATGTATTTCAACTGTTGGATTCGGAAGCGCCCGCATCGAAGAACACTCAACTAGAGACGAGGGATCAAGCTATTGCAGAACTGTTATACGGAGCAGGAATTCGTGCAGCAGAGTTAGTAGGCTTAGACATTGGGGATATCGACCATCGACGGGATACAATTCGTGTTTTAGGTAAAGGTCGTAAGGAACGAATTGTCCCTTTTGGTGGAAAGGTCAAAGAGAGTTTGGCGGAATGGCTTGTGGCAAGGCGAAGCCTACTAGAAAAAAGGAATCGCTTGAGCGAAGAGGCTTTATTTATCAACTTTCGTGGGGGCCGACTTTCTTCTAGAGGTTTAGCGAAACGCCTCCATCGTCGCGCGGAAAACGCAGAGATGCCTCAGCGAATTACCCCGCACATGATGAGACATAGTTTCGCGACACATCTGTTGGACGGTGGTGCGGACCTTCGTTCTATTCAAGAGATGTTAGGACACTCGAGTCTGGGCACAACTCAAAGGTATACTGCGGTATCGATTGAGCATCTTCGAAATGTTTATGACGGTGCGCATCCGCTTTCCGATGACTTCGATGCCGAGTGATCCCGTATGCTTATAGATAATTTTGCTGGGATAGACGCAGGATTGGCTTGACGATTGGTCTAGGGTGAGCAACGTACGCCAGACATGGCCTCCGACCACCAAATGCCGGCATTTCACGGCACAACAATTATTTCAGTACGCAAGGGTAATTACGTGGCCCTCGCCGGAGATGGGCAAGTGAGTTTTGGTCAGACGGTATTGAAGTCGACTGCCAAGAAGGTGCGGCGTCTCTACAATGGCAAAGTTCTTGCCGGCTTTGCGGGTTCTACGGCTGACGCTTTTACATTATTTGAACGCTTCGAAGGTAAGCTTAAGGAGCATGGCGGCCAGCTATTACGCTCTGCTGTTGAACTTGCCAAAGACTGGCGAACGGACCGTTATTTACGTCGCCTCGAAGCAATGTTGATCGTCGCGGATAAGGAAAATACGTTGGTGATCACCGGAAATGGAGACGTGCTCGAACCAGAAGAGGGCGTTGCTGGAATTGGTAGTGGAGGCTCGATCGCTTTAGCGGCGGCGCGAGCAATGGTTCGTCACACGGATAAATCTCCCAAAGAAATTGTTGAAATAGCCTTACAGATTGCGAGCGAAGTCTGCATTTATACGAATACAGAGTTCACGATTGAGGAATTATCAGAATGAAAACATTGATTGAGCAATATGCTTTCACGCCTAGAGAAACAGTCGGAGAACTTGATCGCTATATTGTCGGGCAAGACAAAGCAAAACGAGCAGTGGCTATCGCTTTGAGAAATCGCTGGCGCCGCCAACGTGTTCCCGAAGAAATGCAAGCGGACATTGTCCCGAAAAATATCCTGATGATAGGCCCCACTGGCGTAGGAAAAACGGAGATCGCCAGAAGATTAGCAAAGCTCATCCAAGCTCCGTTTGTAAAAGTTGAAGCCTCAAAGTTTACTGAGGTTGGATATGTTGGGCGAGACGTAGAGTCGATGATTCGTGATTTGATGGAAGAAGGTATAAACCTAGAACGTGAAATCGCTGAAACAGAAGTGCAGGGAAAGGCGGCGAAAGCCACCGAAGAACGCCTTTTAGACCTGCTGCTCCCACCGTCGTCTTCGTCCTCGGAAGGCAGAAGTTTTGAGTCTACACTAGACAACCCAAATCCGTCTCAAAGCACAACGGAAGAGTCTTCCAAGACGCGAGAGACGTTTCGGCGGATGTTGAGAGAAGGCAAACTCGATGAACGGGAGGTCGAGCTAGAAGTTTCTGCTCGCGCACCGATGTCCACGATTCAGAATTTCAGCAGCGATGGCGTGCAGGATATGGTTTTTCAAATTCAAGATATGATGGGAATAAAGGGCGGACCTAAAAAGAGAAGGAAACTTACGATAGTAGAAGCTCGAGAACATATTGAGAAAGAAGAGGCTGAGAAGCTCGTAGATAACGACAAAATCCAGCGAAAAGCGCTGGTCAGAGTCCAGGAAAGCGGCATTGTTTTCATCGATGAGGTAGATAAGATCGTCGGTGGACAGACAAAATCTCGCGGCGGAAACGGGCCAGATGTGTCCCGAGAGGGAGTACAACGAGATTTACTGCCTATCGTTGAGGGCTCTACCGTTACGACAAAGCACGGACGCGTCAAAACAGATCACATCTTGTTTGTAGCAGCGGGCGCTTTTCATCAGTCGAATCCTTCTGATTTGATCCCAGAACTGCAAGGGCGTTTCCCAATTCGCGTTGAGTTAGATGCTTTGAAGAAAGAAGACTTCATACGAATTCTTCAAGAACCCAAAAACTCTCTCGTTCGCCAATATATTGCGCTTATGGAGACAGAAGGCGTTCGCTTGAGTTTCACTGATGACGCAATCGAGCGAATCGCGCACTTCGCTGCGCAGGCGAATGAACAAGTCGAGAACATTGGCGCCCGCCGCCTGCACACCATTTTAGAAACCCTACTTGAAGAGCTTTCCTTTACTGCTCCTGAACAAAAGAACCACGAAGTGGAGGTCGGCGGACAAATGGTGGAAGAAAAACTGGCTTCTATTCTGGAATCCGAAGATTTATCTCGGTTTGTCTTGTAGTATGTGACCACGATGATTAATTCTAGTTGGAAGAACCGGGCAACTGAGGCCTTTACTCCAAATTATCGGCCCGCTCCGTTGTTATTGGAGAGAGGAGAGGGCGTTCATATATTTGATGCTGAAGGTAATCAATTCTTGGACATGATTTCCGGTATCGCCGTGAGTGCGTTAGGCCATAATCACCCGAAACTAGTCTCTGCTATCGTTGAGCAGACCAAGAAAATCTTGCACACCTCGAACTTATATCTCAATCAGCCCTCGATTGAGCTGGCAGAGCTCATGTGTGCTTCTGGCTTTTTCGATGGCGTTTATTTTTGTAATTCCGGTGCGGAAGCAAATGAAGCGGCGATTAAATTGGCCCGTAAATACGCTCACGATAGAGGGCACAAAGACAGAAACGAAATCGTTAGCTTTTTGGGCTCTTTTCACGGGCGAACGTTCGCCGCGCTCACTGCTACGGCCCAACCGAAATATCACATCGGTTTTCAGCCGTTGCCAGAAGGTTTCCGTTACCTCCCGTTTGATGATGTTTCAGTCCTTGAGGAAGGCATTACAGAACGCACAGCAGGAGTCATTATCGAGCCAATGCAGGGGGAAGGTGGAGTCCGCGTACCGACACCCGGTTTTCTCAAATCGATCCGAGACCGTTGTGATGAGGTTGGCGCTGTTCTCATATTTGACGAAGTACAAGTAGGAGTGGGTCGCACAGGTCATGTGTTTGCCCACCAGTTTGAGAATGTTGAGCCAGACATTATGACGCTTGCTAAAGGAATCGGAGCAGGTCTTCCACTCGGCGCCATGGTTGCCACGAACGCAGTGGGGTCTTCACTTTCTTACGGAAGTCACGCAACGACCTACGGAGGAAACCCGGTGGCTTGCGTGGCAGGCAAAGTTGTTTTTGAGGCACTCAACGAACCGGCGTTCCTCGAGAATGTGGCCGCTCGGGGAGAGCAGCTCATGGCAGGGCTGCGCCAGATAAATGAAAAATACGAGTGTTTTCAGGAGGTAAGAGGACGAGGCTTACTGATTGGGGCGGAACTAAAACCCGAATTACACTTCGATGCTAAAGCTCTGGTTGGAGAATGCCGAGAGCGTGGCATTCTCAGTCACATCGCAGGCCTTCAGGTCTTTCGACTGGCTCCACCCCTCATTCTTGAGGAATCTCACGTTGATACCGCTTTGTCAGTATTTGAAACTTCGATCGACAAACTCATGAATGATTTCGGCCCAGTAGCTTGACGCTCTCCCTGGTCGATGGAAACCTTGTGCCGCGTGAGTGGTCTTAGGTTGATAAATCGCCCATCCCACTTTAGTGGAGAGCTGAACTAATCGTGGTCAGTCCAACAGAACCAATACCCGAGCTGCTCGCCGGGGTAGATCTAACAAAGGCCAATATTACCGTGGAAGATGCCTTTGTTGCGTCTCGCATCGACGGTCGAAGCGGAGTGAGTCAACTCGCAACACTAATTGGCAAGAATGTTGGCGAAACCAAAACCATCCTTACTCGTTTGGCTCGGGCTGGCATCATATCGTTTGGGAACATATCCGCCGAACAGCCAAAACCGAAACCGGCCAAACCAGGTGCCGCAGGAGACTACGGTTCCTTTATTTTTCCCGCCAACCTAATGATGGAAACTTGCGAGCTAGATGAACCGAACCGTAAACGCATCATTTGGACGCATGAACATCTGGAGGGATGGAATCATTACGAGCTGTTACAGGTATCGCATCGCGCAGAAGCCTCAGAAATCAAGAAAAGCTACTTCATGCGTAGTAAAGAGTGGCATCCTGACCGATTTCCAAGGGGCAACTTAGGTTCGTTCAAGCGAATGATTGAAGTCATTTACAAGCAAATCAATGAAGCTTATCGAGTCCTGTCAAAACCTGAAAAACGAAAGGAATATGATGAGACCTGCGTGTTCGAGTTCTCGCCTGAAGAACTTGATGAACTGATGCGCGCAAAGAAAGATGAGGAACGTGAAAAACGGCACAAGGAACAAGTTCGGAAACGGCGGCTGAAAAATAATCCTGTTCGTCAACGAATGCTGCAGGCGAAAAAGTTTTACGAAGAAGCGCTAGACCTTGAATCCGCGGGCCGAACGATGGATGCGCTTAGAGCAGTTCAAATGGCTGTCACTTACGATAGTAACCGACCAGAGTATCAAGAACTTGCGACCCGACTCCGTGACAATGCTGGAGAACATCGCATTCAGAAATACCTCAGGAAAGGTGGAAAGTACGAAGCGACGCTCGTTTGGGATGACGCAATTGACATGTTCGAGGAGGCCGTTCGGATTGCGCCAAATAGCGGTAAAGCGAGACTTCGTCTCGCATACAATTTACTCATGGGTGGCCGAGATGCGCAGGTAGCCTTAGGGCACGCGCAGCGTGCAGTAGCATTATTACCCGAGGAGGCTGAAGCATTTTATGTGCTAGGCAGACTCTATGAAAAAGTATCGATGGATAAGTTAGCGAAACGTGCCTACGAGCAAGCACTCAAATTTCGTCCAACATACGTCGAAGTAAAAAAGAGACTCAAACGCTTGAAGTGGGGCATATAGGCTCGTCACAGAGAGTGTAAAAGGCAAAATAATATGGAAGAAGAAACCGTCATAGGAATTGATTTAGGTACGACAAACTCGTGCGTGGCTGTTGTGGACAATGGTGTACCAAAGGTTATCCCAAACCGAGGTGGATATCGTACAACTCCATCTGTTGTAGCGATTGCAGACTCTGGGCGTAGGATGATTGGGCACGTTGCGAAACGGCAATCTATCATTAACGCAGAGAATACCGTTTACGCAGCAAAACGCCTGATCGGCCGAAGATGGGACACGCCTGAAATCAAAGAGGCTATTGAAACCTGCCCTTATCATATTACCGAAGGTCCACATCAAGACGTGCGTATTGAATTGCGCGGAAAGATGTACAGTTTGTCCGAAATCAGCTCGATGATCCTCAGTGAAATGAAGCTGATTGCGGACCAAAATCTTGGATATGAAGTGAGCAAGGCCGTGATTACTGTTCCTGCTTATTTCAATGATAACCAGCGTCAAGCGACCAAAGACGCTGGCCGGATTGCTGGTCTTGACGTTGTACGAATTATCAATGAGCCGACAGCTGCAGCTTTGGCGTATGGCTATGGCAAAACGATCAACCGCAAAGTAGCCGTCTTTGACCTGGGCGGAGGTACCTTCGATATTTCGGTGCTCGAAATCGGAAATGGTGTCTTCGAGGTGCTCGCGACTTCTGGGGACACTCTTCTCGGTGGCGAGGATTTCGATTACCGAATCATTGAGTGGCTCGTGTTTGCATTCCTGAAAGAGCACGAGATTGATTTACGCAAAGACCGAATGGCCTTTCAGCGACTGAAAGATGCAGCGGAAAAAGCGAAGTGTGAGCTATCCGTAGCACCCCAGACAGAGATAAACTTACCGTTTATCATTTCGACAGGAAATAACGACGCTTTACATCTTCAAAAAACACTCACTCGAGACATATTTAATGATCTTGTTTCAGACCTCTGTGAAAGGTGTATCCAGATATGCCAGAAAACTCTGGAAACCGCACGACTGGACAAGGGTGACCTCGATGACGTGATTCTTGTGGGCGGTCAAACCAGAACTCCTCGCATTCAAGAAATGTGCAAAGAGTATTTTGGTCTGCCTCCGTCCAGAAGCGTTCACCCGGATGAAGTAGTAGCTCTTGGTGCGGCGATTCAGGGGGCTGCATTGCTCGACGAAAGGAGTGAAGTGCTTCTGTTGGATGTGACCCCGCATAATCTTGGAATCATGATTGCGGAAGGCTACTTCCAGACAATTATCGAAAAGAACACAACCGTCCCAACTGACCAAGGTAAGATATTTACGACCGTTCGTGATAACCAAACAACAGTTAGGATTATGGTCTTTCAAGGCGACTCGAATCGAGCCGAAGAAAACGAGCTTTTGGGTGAGTTCTTATTGTCGGGCCTTCGCGAAGCTCCTCGCGGGCAAGTCGAGGTTGAGGTTACATTCGAGATTTCAGCGGATGGTATCGTATCGGTTTCTGCTCGAGACCTTGAAACTGACGTTCAACAAAGCATTACGGTGACTGCGTCTTCTGGCCTCACAGAGGAAGAGATTCGTCAGATGACGGAAGAAGCAGAAGAATATGCCGTAGGTGTAAAAACCTCCGATGCGTTTAGTGAAGCAAAAGCTGAGCTCGAAGCATTACTGCGTGAAATTGATGATTTGGTTCCCCAGGTTGAGACTGTGATTTCTGGATCCGAATTTGGCCAAGATGCTCTCAGGAAAGTGTCTGAGACTGTAGAGCGAGCACGCAGTGCCATTGAAACGGGCGACAAAGCTCCTGTCGACGACAGCAAAGCTGCAGTTGAAAGAACGTTAAAAATGCTTCGAGGCGTGGCGCAAAAGTTAGGCTAGTTGAATAATCCGAACTCGAAAAAACTATGCTTTCTGCTGATGTTTGCACCTACCTTATGAGCTAAGATGAATGATTTGAGCGACGCCCTAAGTCTAGAAGTGACCTCAGACGCTCTTAGTTTTATCCGATTACAGAGTTTAGATTCCTCTTACGTCCGAATGGCGAAGGAGGACGTCCGTGACCGGGCGAGAGTTCTCGAAAGTTTTTACCAGGAGCGGAATTATGCTCAAAAACTTTCAAGCGAGCTTATCTTGGTGCCAAAGATTGAAGAGTCGGACAATGGCCCAACTTCATTACGTTACCAGCCTGGTCCGCACCATAACCTTGCTGAAATCCTTGAGCAGGTCAGCCAAGGTAAATATAACTGGGACACCAGCTCGGCGTTTGTTGTACTCCAGGATATTTTCAGAGCATTAGAAAGAATTCACGAATGTCCGCCTGAGCGGGCAGATGGCGCAGTCACTCATTGGGGACATGGATGCTTCGGCTTAGGAAAGATTGTTGTGGTGTCGAACGGCTCAGCCAAATTGCTCGATGTACGCTTTCCTGCCACGGGATTACCGGAGACTATGAACCAAAAAAGTTTGCCGTTCCGAGCTCCTGAATTCAACCTCACGATCTCTAAAGGCACCCCGATGATGGATGTTTTTTCTGTCGCGGCTGTGGCTCTTGTAGTGATTGCGCCAAAGCTGTATCTGAATGTTTCGATGCAAACAGACTTCTGTAGCTTGGCGAATTCGTTTGAAGCAGAAAGCGAATTTGCAGACCTCAAGCTAAAACCCGTGTTGCACTGTCTGCCGCGCGCCTTAGCCACCACTATTCAAGATCGGTTTGATTCGCTGAGTGCATTTAGAAAAGCAGTGGAGCAACGTTGGTCGATTTCGCCTGCCGAGATGGAGTTAGGACGGGCCGGGCTTCGTAAATTTTTCGGAGATGAGCCCCGCTCGAGAGATTCGGGCGACGCTTTCGCCACGCCGCGTGAGATTGGGAACGCCAATGGCTCGGCTCTTGCTGCCGAAACGCCTCAACCTATTATTGAGAAATTCAGCGTGCCGACAGAATTTAGAGATAACGAAGAACCGGTCACAGATCTTGTTTCTCCCGCCGAATTAGCAATTCTCGAGACAAAGTCGCAAAAAAAGATACCCAAGCAAAAGCTGACACCGCTTCGCACTGATGAGCTGCAGTCCCCCCTGATGGATGTCCTTGAGGAGCTACCGAGTGATTTTGTAGAACTAAACTCGGCAAGGGACCTCACGGGAGAAATTGAAAATGCAATCGAATCGATAGATTTCACCGAAGACGAACGCCCCGTCGAGAAGCCCGTTAGACCGCCATTGGCGGCTTACGAAAGCTCACTGGACCCCGCTACTCGACCAGTTAATACGGATTTTAGAACCGATTTCCCCGCCGATATTAAACAAAACATGTCACGAGCTTCGAATGAAATATCACTGGAATTAGACGATAAGAAGAATGTCCTTGAGCACAACCGACTCCGCGATAGAGAACTGAAAATCCGAGGTGAGCGTCAGCAAAAGCGTCGCGAGGAATTTGCGAGGCAACGATTCAATCGTGTTGCAACTGGCGTAGTCGTTTTGCTCACGACGCTATTTGGCGCGATATATGCGTATAAGTCGTCACCAATAGCTCGTAATGCGGTCGAAAAAATTTGGTCGAAAACTAAATCTCAGCTCGGATTGAGTGAACGCAGAGCCAACGTGTGGATTGAGACGGACGAACCTCATGATCCTCCGAAAAGGTGAATTTGCCGCGAGCCAAAGAAACCCTCTATTGCGTTGGTGGTTGTTGGACATGAAATACACGTGAACGGGCTGCCTAAGCGCTCCGAGGATGAGGTCTCAAGAGGCGAGCTAATTGTTGTCAAATCATAGGTAAGATTGAGAAATTTCGTGTCGTCTAGGTCGTTTCTTTGTGTTACCCCCAGCGCAGCCCATCGCATCTAGAAGTTTCCCTTAGAATGCATAGGCCAATGCAAACGCATGACACGTAGGTACTTTCACAATCTTCGCCTGATCTTGACGCTTCTTACGCTCAACGTTTGTATCGCTGTCGGGCCATTTTCTGAAGCTAGGGCAGACGGGCTCTCGGTCGTTGAACTCAAGTTTGAAGGTTTGCGCCGAGTTGAGGCCGATGCTGTCAAACTTATCCTTAATTCCCGCAAGGGCTTTCCGTTCTCTCGGGAGAAAGTCAGCAGCGATATCAAAGCCATCTACGGCATGGGATACTTTTCGGATGTTTCGGTATTTACCCAGGTGGTTAGGCCAGGTTCTGTTCGTCTCATTTATAAAGTCGTCGAGAAGCCGGCGGTGAGGAAAGTTCTCATTGAGGGTAACGACAACGTCTCTGACGACGACATCAAGGAAGTCATTGATATCAAGCCTTTCACGATTCTAAGCGAGTCCAAGATAAAGAGAAACGTTCAAAAGATTCGAGACCACCTTACCGAGAAAGGTTACTTTTTAGCCGACGTAAAATATCGAGTCGACCAAACTGGTAAAAGCGAAGTGACTGTTGTTTTCGAAATTACTGAAAACGCAAAAGTTGAAGTTCGCAGCATTAGCTTCGTAGGGAATAAGAATATCGACGCCGAAACGTTGCGTGCGTCAATGGCTACACGAGTCGGAGATTGGATTTCTTTTCTCACCGATGGCGGAACTTATCGAGAAGAAGTTTTTGAAATCGATTTGCTGCGTTTGAGTAGCCAGTATTTTGACCGCGGCTATATCAACGTAAAGGTGGGCTCGCCGGATGTAGAAATCAGCCCTGATCGTCGATATCTCTATATTTCAATAAATATCGATGAGGGAGAGCAATTCAGAATCGGCAAGTTGGCATTCTCGGGTGATTTTCCGAAAGATGAGAACCACAACAACGCGATTTCTTCAAAAGAAGGAGAAATTTTCAATCGAACGATTTTAGGTCAAGACCTCCTAAAGCTGAAAGCGATTTTTGAAGACAAAGGCTACGCGTACGCGAATTTGACTCCGCTCACATCTATCGACGCTGAAAAGAAAACTGTGAGCCTTACTTTTGATGCTCAACAAGGTGAGAAAGTCTTTTATGAACGGATAAACATTGTCGGCAATACGAAAACTCGAGATAAGGTCATTCGCCGTGAGCTGAGGATCTACGAGGGGGAACTGACCAGCTCAAGTTTAAAAGATTTGTCACAGCGAAGAGTCCAGGCACTAGGCTATTTTGAAACGGTCGAAGTAAAAACGCGTAAAGGGACTTCGGATGACCAGCAGATCGTTGACGTCGAGATCAAGGAGAAGGCGACTGGAACCTTTCAGATTGGAGCGGGTTTTTCATCACAAGAAAGCTTCATTGCGACGGCGCAAATCAGTCAGCAGAACTTCTTAGGCCACGGACAACTGGTATCTTTATCCGCGTCTTTGTCCGCATTGAGGCAGTTGTTCCAATTCCGGTTTGTTGAGCCTTATTTGTTCGATACAGAGTGGACATTGAGTATGAACGCTTTCAACACGGAGACTCAGTTTCGTTCGTTCCTGAGAACGTCTAGTGGTGGTGAGATCAGTCTTGGGCATCCAATCACAGATGACATACGTGGTTTTCTTGCATACAAACTAGAATTTGTCCGAAGCCGTGGCGCGGATGGCTTGATATTTCAGCCAGCATTCGCTTCACTAAACAATTCTGGCCGAATTTCGTCTCTGGGCACAACGATCACTTACGATACGAGAAACAACCGATTGTTCCCAACTGCTGGTACGTATGTTGCGGGTTCGTTAGATGTTTCGGATACACTTCTGGGCGCAACAGAGACGCGAGCGTTTCAAAAATATAGAATATTTTCACGTAACTATTTTCCACTTCCGTTTGGGTTTGTTGGAAAGTTTGCGGCGCGCGTTGGCTTCATCAATACGCTGTCTCAGTTGGGATTGTCTCCTTCCGAAAAATTCATAATGGGTGGGATTAATACAATCCGAGGTTATTCGCCTTTTTCTATCGGCCCAGCAAGGATGGCGACACGTAATGACCGCGGTACAAATCTGTATGACCCCTACTCACCGACGGTAAGTTTTGTTGAAGGCGGAAACAAAGAAGTTCTCTTCAATGTCGAAATCGAATTTCCGCTGTTCGCCGCGGCAGGAATCAGGGGTGTTCTTTTTGCTGATGCAGGGAATGTGTATGCAGAAGACGAGAATTTATTCTATCTCGATGGAAAAGCGCGCGACCCGCTCATAGAGCAGCTGCCGTTTGATCCGTCGAGCCTGCCTGCAGGCATGTTCTGGTCCGTTGGATTTGGTTTCCGATGGTTCTCTCCAATCGGCCCTCTACGCTTCGAATGGGGAATACCTCTGACCAGGCGCCCAACGGATGATACCGGCCCATTGTTTGAATTCAGTATCGGGAATGTATTCTAATGAGAGTTCTAAAGCTTGAAGGTTCCCCCAAAAGTATGGGCGAATGCTTCGGAGAAACATGCCGAAGTGAGATTCAAGAGTTTTACGCGCTACGAGTGCAAAATGCGATTCAGCAGGCCAAGAAATATGGTGCGAGAGACCTCAGTGAAGAACAGGTGCTTGCGGTAGCTAAAGAATGTTTGAACTTCAGCGAAGGCTTTGACCCCGACGGGCACAAAGAACTTGTAGCAATGGCACGCGCTGCAAACTTAGCTCCCGAACAGGTTTGGGCTCTAAACGGGCTTACAGACTTGCGCGATATTCTCGCTTGGAGTGACTTGACCATGTATATGGGCGGATGCTCCTCGTTTATTGTTAAAGGCGATAAAACCTCCAACGGAAAAACGCTGTGCGGTCAAACATGGGACTTAGCTACCGATAATATGCCATTCGTTTTAGGAGTACATCGCGTACCGAGCGATGCGCCGCAAACCTGGTCGCTGACAACAGCAGGATGCCTATCACTCATCGGGATGAATGAGCAAGGAATCTCGATCGGTACTACAAACCTACGCACCCGAGACGCCCAACGAGGCGTTTGCTACTTGTCCATCATTCATAAGGTATTGTCTTGCCGTGATATCGAAAGTGCCATCGACACTGTGACGAACGCCGTCAGGGCAGGGGGGCATTATTATTATATCTGTGATGCTACAGGAAAGTCTTTTGCGGTTGAATGCTCCGCAAAGCAATATGAACTAACCTCGGTTGACCAGGGCCATCATGTCGAATGTAATCATATACTCTCAGATAAACTGCTGCCTTTGGAAGCCGACACGCCGAAGAATTCATCGCTTTGTCGCATCTCAAGGATGAACCAACTGATTTCGTCTGCACCTCCTGAGAGTTTATCGCCAGAAAAAATGATCGAGTTTTTGTCTGACCACGAAGATGGACCAGGAGCGATTTGTAGGCATGACCTGGACGATGTGAGCTCAAATGGCGCTGTCGTAATGTCTCCAGAGATTGGCCTCATGAAGGCGTGCCACGGTTATCCGTGCGAGGCGCAGTGGGTGGACCTCGTTTCTTAGCAATTGATGTGTTAAAGAAGGATAACTTGGAATCTGGTATGCGTATGAAAACTGAAAGAGAAATTCTGAAATTGAAAGTCGCGATCGGGATCAACGTTATTGTTGCGTTGGCGCTTACCTTGTCTACTTCAGCGGTTTCTTTCGCACAAAAACCGGCTCGTAAGGCGAAGATTAAACCCGTCGAGCGTGGGCTTTTTTCTGAGGTGAATATTGGCTTCACTCAAATGGTTACGAACCCAAAAGAAGGTAACTTCTCATCTGGAGTAGGTGTGAGTACGTATTTGGGCTACGATGTAAGCCCGTATTTCTCCTTGTTGGTCGGTGCTGATGTTATTTCTTCCTCCGGTCAGGGGGAAACATTGCTCGAACAATCAGATGGACTTTGGTTGATCCCTACAGTGCAGATGCAATTGGCTTTAGTAACTACTCTTAGACACTTCATCTGGGCGCGAGCGGGCGCTGGATGGAGTTTTGTAGAGCCGTCGGAAATCGAAGGTGTAAAAGTTGCGGGCGAACCAGGTGTAACCGTGGGCGCTTCTATGAGCTACGAGTATCACACTCGTCTCCGTCGATTTGCGATAGGCGCAAGACTTGGTGCGATTGCTCTTGGTGGCGCTGACTGGGCGGTCGCCGTACAAGCGCTTCCGTATCTTCGGTACACATTCTGAAGTAAAGTTTATACCCATGAAAAAACGGGTCCTCGGCGGTTTGACGCTGGTTAATTGGGCGGATAGTCTCCGGCATAATGCCTGTTATATCAATGAGTTCGGGTCTGATTCAGTCTCTTCCTTTCGACGTAGAGCGCTTGTTTGACGAGAGCAGTAACCTTTCACTTGCTGCGGTCAATCAAATCGAAACAGAGCTTTCTGAATCGCAAGATTGGACATCTCTCCGCCGGCTCTACGAGTTCGCTGTTCAGCTGGGTCATGACGCGGAAGCTGGTCGCCAACTTATGGTGAAAGCCGGCCTAGTTTGTCTTGAGCAACTCGGTGACGGCGTAACAGCTGAAGCTTACTTTAGAAGAGTGCTTGCGACGGACCCAGGCAATTATGCGGCACTCGATTCTTACGCTGAACTTTGCGCAGCACAAGGCCGATACGCAGAGGCGGCCGATTATTTCGATGCGGCGATAGCTCAAGCACCCGATTTTGAGAAGGTAGATATCTGCCTGCGGCTAGCGGAGGTTTGTGAGCGTGAACTTGAAAAGGGACAGCGGGCAATAGATGCCTTAGAGTTTGCATATTCGATTGACCCAAGCCGAGTAGATACGCTGCGAATGGCTCGAAAGAGTCTGACCCGTCAGGGGCGTTTTATAGAGGCTCATGCGGCTCTCGATGCTGAATATCTTGCTGTCGAATCTGCAGACGGAATTAGCGACGACATGCGCGCTAGCTTTGCGCTATTGTTTCGTGAGCTCGGACTAGAGCTTAGCCGAACATCGCTAGATATGGAGTCTGCTCGTGCTTGTCTTGAGAAAGCACGAGAGCTCGGTGATATTAGAGCGTTGAGCTATCTCGATGACCTTCGGTATCGAGAACTCAGTTATCAGGCGTATGCAGAAGAACTGATTAAGAAGGCAACCTCTAGTGTTCGGCCGCTAGAAGCTGCCGCTTATTTTGTCGAGGCTGCGGAACTGTATTACGCAGTTGGACACGACTTGCTCAGAAGTGAGGCTTGCATCGAAAGAGCATTGTCCGTCGTACCTGGCTTTCCGGGAGTTCTGAAGTATCTGGAAAGAGCCTATGGTAATCAACCAGAGACGGCGGAATTGTATCGAGAACGTCTCCAGCGGCTGCTTGAAGAGGCTACGAATGTCGACTTCGAAATCCAGTTGCTGCAAAGATTGGCGACCTTGTCTCACACGCAACCGGAAGAAGGTGAGGATGAGCTTGCCTCTCAAATCGAAGCTTACGAAAAACTGATCGAACTCGCTCCTTCGCATAGTGAGTCGGTAGACGCATTACTAGAGATTTGGGAAGACCGTGGAGAACCTGAAAAAGCGATTGAGGTTCTCACGCAATATCTTCAGGCAGTCAATTCGAATGAGGTTCGAGTGTCTGCGCATATTCGCTTAGGTCAAATTTACTTGGAAGGCCTTGGAAAGGTGGAAGAAGCGACGCGGCAGTTTCAGGCTGCGCTCGCTTTGGAACCGAGAAACTTTAGCGCAGCGAGTGCACTTCGAGCTATTTATCTTGATTCGAATGAGGATAAACCGCTTCTGGATTGTCTTGATATTTTGCTGGTTTTTGCCCCCGATTTGCCAAGCAGGGTCAGTCTCGTCAATGAGATGCTCGATGTTGCGCAGCGAGTTTCTGAATCTGCCGTATTCAATGCAAAGCGAAAAATGTTCCTTTATCAACCTGAAACAGAGGGGTTGCGGGATGAGCTTGATGAGCTCGCGGCGTCAAATCAAAGCCGTTACCTGTGGATTGATACTTTGATTCAAACTGCCCAGGCTAATTCTGGTGAAGTAGGGGCAGGTTTGTGGGTTCACGTTGGTGACTGGCTCGTCAACGCGTTTCACCGTTCTTCCGACGCGATCGAGGCTTATCGGCAAGCTTTGGGGCGAGTAGATAATTATGAAGCAGCGCTTGAGGCATTAGACAGACTCAACGACGAGAAATCTAATCCGGAGGGCGCAGCGGCTCAACTAGAGGCGGCTCTTCAAACATCTTCTGCGCCATCTGAGCAGGCGAGGATTCTCGATCACCTGACTGCGATTAATCTTGACCAACTTGAAAGCCCAGAAACAGCGCTTGGCTACGCGCAACAACTCAAGGAATTAGATTTCGAATCAGCGAGGGCCACTGCGCTCATAAAGCTTCAACGAGTGTACGAGAAAACAGAGGATTGGGAGGCGCTTGCGGAGACGCTTGAGCAAAGAGAAAAGTATCTGACTCATTTAGCCAAGGCTGAAATACAATTTGAACGTGGGAAGCTTCTTCTTCAGAAGCTGAACAAACGAGAACTCGCCGCGGAAGTGCTCATTGAGGCTTATCCTGTACTCACAGAAGTCGTCGAGATCGTAGATTTACTCTTCACGATAGCAAAGGCAGGTGTACAAGCAGACCGAATTGCCAAGCTGATAGAGCCGCGCCTAGGGCAGCTGGCGGATTTCGCGCGACAGGCCGCAATACTTGAAATTCAATTAGAATCGGAACTGGACGCTGAGGTTAGAGCTCGTGTGGGTTTGAGGATTGGACGAATTCGTGCAGAACGTCTCAAGGACCTAGAAGGTGCGTTAGCGGTATGGTCATCTTCAATTTGCGGAACGACTTTCGATTCTCATCTCTTATCGGCGATTTCGAGGACAGCAAATACAAAAGAACTTGCCCGCCAAGCTTCTGACGCACTGCGGGTTGCTGCAGAGCGAACTGAAGGGACTCTGCGATCGCTTATTCAGTCTACCAGAGGAACGGTTCTTGCGCAGGCGTTTGGACCGAATGATGAGGTAAAATCACTTTTCTGGGAAGTCCTTTCGGATGACCTTCGAAATAAGGCAGCACTGAATGGTTTCTTAGGTTGTTCTGTCGCTGAAGAGTCCGTTTCAGAATCTTTGGCTCAACTTACGTCTCAAGACTCCTGGTCTTCTGAGGGCGCTCAAGTGAAGGAGGCGTTCGCTTCCGTAATGATGTTGGCTGCGGAACAGGGCGTCACCGGAGATTGGCTAGATTCCCTGGTTGAAACCGTGACAAATTCCACCATTGATTCGGCTCGCGTTATGCTTGCTCTTTATACGCTTGGACAACGAAGTACTGATATAGTCACAGAACAGAAGTGGACCCGTGTTGATGATTCCGGTGTTTCGGAGCCGGTAAAATCGAGCATACGAATGAAAAAAGCCGTGTCGTGTTTGGCGGCGGAAAACTCTTCGGAAGCGCTGTCTGAGATTCGTGAAGGGCTGAGTATTTGGCCCGTGAACAGCGAGGCGAAGAGTCTTCTAGAAAGCTTAGTCAGTAAAAAAGAGTTTTTTGTGGAAGCCGCAGAGCTCTTGACCAATCTCAGCCAGAGACTTGAAGACAAATCAGCTCGAGTCCAGGTTCTCCGTGCTCGTGCTCTCCATGCTGAGACCGACGCAGAGAAAAAGAAGTTTTATAGCGAACTAGCACGAATGCAGGGGGTAGAAATCGCATCTCCTATTGCCGCTCACGATACTATGGCGGAGGCGCAAGAAAAAGGTCTTCTTGTTGCTGATGATTATTACGATCTTTGTGTTACTGCACTACGTGCCGAGCGCTTAGACAAAGTTGAAGAGATCGCTGAAAAATCTAATGACCTCAATCTCAAAAAAGAACTAGCAAGATTCTTTGAGGGGGTTGCGTGGGACCTGGACAAAGCTCGGGTTCATTGGCACAGAATTTCTGAACTTGACCCAGCCGATGTGGAGGCTCGCTCTGCCGTGGAAAGACTGAGGCCTTACGATGAAGCAGTCGTGTCGATTGGCCAGATGCTCGAGGAGCGTGGGGAAAGCTGTGAAGAGCTTGAAGAAGCTACGCTGTATTATCTTCGAGCCGCATCGGTATTTAGTGGCGAGAATCAACTCGCGAAAAAGGCAAGAGAAACACTTGAGAAAGCGTTTGAGTTGGCTCCGGAAGACTTATACGTCTTGCAAACGGGTGGTCGAATTTTGGCCGAAATTGGCACGATAAAGGAGGCGGAACAATTATTACTCAGTGCTATCGAAACCACTCAAGAACCTTCTCGTATAGCTTGTTTGTATGTGTCCTTGGGCAGGATTTTCCACGCGTCCGGTGACCTACAACAGGCTGCTGAACGATATGGCAAAGCGTTGAGTTTTGATCCGGGCCATTACTCGGCGGTTGGCGCGGTCGAAGAGCTTATGGGTTCAGGCGATAGCTCACAGATTACCGCTATAGTTGAAGCGCGTGTTCGAGCAAAGGGCGACTGGAAAGCTTTGGTGGATATTTACCAATCGGTGGTCGACGAAACCCAAGATGATAAGCGAAAAGTAGAACACCTAAATGCGATTCGGAAGATAAAAGAGACTACGATGAATGATGCCTCGGGGGCTTTTGATGCGGCTGCCCAGGCGTTCCGTACGTTGCCTGAAAACGACCACATTGCAAATACTGTATCTCGTCTTGCGTCGGAAACAGGCAGATCAGATGAGTGGATGCATTTGCTTGTTGAGCGCGCTGAAAAGCTCCCCGAAAACGATCCTCAACGGTTAGCATTACGGAAGCGAGTGGCTCAATTTTATGAAAATGAACTTGGTAACAAGGAAGAGTCTTTACGTTGCTGGCAAGAACTTCTGTCGGAATGGCCCGAGAACTATGATGCGCTCGATGCGATCACTCGACTAGGAGGCGAACTTGGTGATGAGTTGGCTGTTTCATCAGCATTTGAGAGATTGGCTTCTTTACAGGAAGATAGAGATACCCGGATAGAATATTTGAGGGCGGCAGCCTCTCTGATCGAAAACAGAGAAGAGAAGCATTCAGACGCAGCCTCTCTTTATCGAAAGATATTGGATGAAGAGCCAGACGATATTCATGCTCTCGAGAAACTCGATGACCTTCTAGTTAATCTTGAACTGCATGACGAACTCAAATTGGTTATTCATCGCAGACTAGAATTTGCACACACTGTCTCTGAACAGGGCGTTCTGAAATCTCGATATGGGAGACTTTGTGTCGAGAAACTCGGCCTTCACACAGAGGGCCTGGACCACCTGAAATCGGTGGTCGACTGGAGACACCTTGAAGGCCTTGAAGCAGCGGCGAACGCTTCATCGCGCTCCTTGTTTGGCCTCATGAATGCGGTGGAGGAAGATAATCTCGAGCTCTCGGTTCAGTGCGCTAACATTGTTGAACCCTACTGGACCGAATTAGAGGACTTTGAAAAAGTTATTCGGTGCAAAGCGGTTCACGCCAACGCCGAGGAAGGTGATACGAAAGCTGCTTTACTCCAAGAGTGTGCCCTGATTTACGAAGATAAGCTAAATGAGCCAGTGAAAGCCTTTGAATTATTGGCAAAATATCTTCATGAGAGGCTACACGATTATGCTTGGTTCGACGAATTGCAAAGAATTAGCTCTTTGATTAATCGTGATAGCGAACTTGCTCGCGCTCTTAAAGAGGCGCTGTTATCGGATGATACTCATCAGACTTTTGAGGAGCAATGGCTTCGGCTAGCACGAGTTTACGAGGAACGCCTGGATGACCTCACCGACGCTGCCTTCTGTTACGAGAAAGTTCGCGAGATTCGTGAATTTGACGAACTCGTCTTGGAGTCATTAATTCGTGTTTACACGGCCACCGGAGCTCTTCGAGAGCTTGTATCTGTTTACCGTTCTGTTCTGGCGATACCGGAGCAAACAGAAGAACGAAAAATTGAAGTTTGGGCGCAGATAACCGAAATCCTAGAGGTGGAGCTAGATGATGCGCCTCTGGCGTTAGATGCTTATGATGCAAGAATCGTCTTAGAACCTGAAAATGTGTCAATCGTGGAGGCAATGGTCGCACTTGCTGAAAAAGCGCTTGATGGGCCACACCTCACGGATGGTCTGAGTCGCTTATTGTCTCTTTCTGATACCGACGATGATGTAAAGATTGAGCTTTTAGAGAGGCATGGTGTCGCAGCGTACGAACTTTGTGAAGATAACAACATGGCGGTTGGGTCCTTTGCCGAGGTCCTTTCTCTCTCGCCAGAACACGAAAAAGCTGTCGTATATCTGGAACGGATATTTGAAGATGGCGGAGAACCTAGGCTGGTATCAGCCAGAATCTTGGCGGAATTCTATAAGCGCAATGGGAGGATGAAAGAATATCTTTCTGCCTTGGAAGCTCTGTTGGAGAGCGAGATTCCGAAAGAAGAACGCGTGGAAATACTTGTCGAGATTGCTGAAGTCTCGAAAAATACACTGTCTGAGCCTGGAACAGCATTCGAATATGCTGGTAAAGCGTTCGAATTAGAGCCTTCAACGGAAGCCGCTATCTCGTTACTCGAACAGGTTACTTTGGACTGCGATTGGTTCGAACGGCTCGCTGGTTTTTACTCAGCCCAGATTTCGGGTATTCAGAATTTCGAAATTGGTCAGAAGATTCGCCATCGTTTAGCTGAGATTTATGAACATGAACTTTCTGATAACGACCAAGCTATCGAAGTGCTGATGTCTATCATCGAGCTGTCGCCCTCAGACTGTGTGGCGTTGCAATCTCTTGAGCGACTCTATAAAGAGCTTGGGTCTTTCAGCGACTTGGCCGAAGTTTATAAGCACAGAGTTCAACAAGCAGATACCGATAATGCACGGGTAGGACTGATGCGCGAGCTGGCGAGAATAGAAGCAGATTTGTTACTGGAGCCAGAAACTGCGATTGGTACGCTGAATGAACTTCTTCTGATTGATGAACATGATATTCCAGCGTTGAGGCGACTCGCAAAACTGTATGAGCAAAATGAATCGTTTGCTCAAGCTGAAGCGACTTTGCGCAAAATTTTATCGGCGCCGGAAGACGAACTACGTGAAGAGTTGATTGCCCGCAAAGAACTTGCACGACTTTTCCTTGATTTTATGAGTCGGGAACAAGATGGTTACGAGTTGCTTGCTGAAAACATCGCTGTTGCTCCTACAGACGAAGGTACGCGTCAATTTGTGCGAGAAAGACTGGAGATTGCGATTTCCGATGAACGAGAAGAGCGAGCCTTACGGTTTGCACAGCTTAATTCCGAGGCTTTGAGAGCAGGCCCCGAACCTAGAGAACTTGTAGAAGCGCTGAGAACTGAAATAACTTTGTCTGAAGAGCTTGCAACTAAAGCCGGGATCAATCGCGAAATCGCGAACATTTACCTGCACCAATTAGACCAAAAAGAACTCGCTTTCGCCGCGCTTTCACAAGCGGTTACGAATCAACCTGACGATAAGAACACTCTCTCTCATCTAGAGGAACTCGGTGAGGAATTGATGCTCCTAGATGAGGTGCTAGATGTTTATGAGCACATTGCCTCAGAGTCTGATGTGAGTGAGGTCGCATTTGATCTAAAGACTCGTACTGCTTTGATTCTGCAACATAAGTTACTGGATTTGCCGGCCGCTATTGCGTCTTGGCAGTCTGTTCTTCAGCTTCGCCCATTCGATTTGATGGCTGCAGAGTCTCTCGATGTAATTTATAGCGATCAGCAAGATTGGCAAAAGTTGAGCGAGATACTTCCTCTCTTAGCTGAAATCGTAAGTGAAGATACGGAACGAACGACTCAAATTTCCATGCGCCTTGGCCGCATCAATGAAGAAGAGCTTGCTAATCCACTGGAGGCGATTCAATGGTACGAAAAGGCTTGGCGGCTTGATGCTGTTGGTACGACCGCGGCCGAAGCTTTAGAGCGTTTACTTACAGAAGAAGAACAGCCTGAGCTCTTAGCAGAGGTTTTGGTAAGTGTTGTTTGGAATAACGAAGGTGATGTTGATGACCAGTTGCGTCGGCTTTTATGTTTGTCTCGGATTAAGTCGCTAAAACCGGAAGGGAGGTCAGATGCGATAACGTTCCTTGAAGCTGCGCTGGAAATTGATATAAATAATAAGTCAGCGGTATCTCAGCTCGAAAACCTATATGAGCAAGAGGAAAGGTGGAAAGATTTAGGGCAACTCATTACTCGCCAAATGGAGACGTCTGAGGATTTAGGAGAAAAGCTCGAGCTCCAAAAACGTCGCGCATTTATTGTTGGTACTCAACTCGGTACTCCAGAAGAAGCAATCGAGGTCTGGAACGACGTTCTTACAAACGATCCCAATGACCAAATGGCTCTAAAAGGCCTCCGGAAAAGCTACCGACAGGCAGAGCTTTGGCCAAGCCTCGTTGAGACAATCAAGAAATCTATCTCCATCGAAGCTGATTCTAAAGGTATCAAGGATTTGCGGTTCGAACTTGCAGAAGTATATTTGAATCATCTTGATAGTCGCGCTGATGCGATAAATGAATCAAAGCGAGTTCTCGATATTCAGCCATTAACGGTCGGCGAAATGGTTAGATTGGAAGGAATCTTTACAAGTGCGGAGGCGTACTCTGACGCGGTGCGCGTGATGCAATATCGAATTGATGTCACAGACGATAAAGGTGAGAAGGTTGATGTTTTATTTAACGTTGCTGACATCTATCGGCACAAGCTTCGCCGAGCGGCGAGTGCCGTAGAAATTTTCGAGCGTATACTCGACGAGGAACCTGAAAACGATCGTGCATATGGCGAGTTAGAAAGCTTGTATGAAGAAAGTTCAGATTACTCCAAATTAATTGACTTACTAGATCGACGAAAAGTTTTTGTTACCGATGAGGAAGAGAAAGAAAACATAGTCATGCGACGAGTCGAGTTGCAGACGACAAAACTTGGTGCAAAAGAGATGGCGTTTGTTACGGCGATTGGTGCGTTTGCTGAGAGTCCAAACAGTAGTCGTATTCAAGAACTCGCGGAAAAGCTCGCCGAAGAAACGGGCAGTTGGGAAGACCTCGCTGACGTTTACGTGGACGCATTGGATGAACCGTCGATTCCACTTCCTCGTAAAATGGAGTTGCGACGTTCCTTGGCCGGAATCTATGCGAGTAAACTCGAGGATTTTGACGAGGCTGAAGATAATTTGGAGGTTGTGGTTCAAACCCAACCGGATGAGACGGAAGCCTGGATCGAATTAGCTGGGATCATGAGACAGCAAGCCCGTTGGGATGATCTCATTGAAACCCGCCGCCGTCAGGTCAAGATGAATTCAGACGATGAGGCGGCAAAAGAAGCGCTTCTGGAAATTGCCAACGTCTTGAGTGAAGAGTTTGACAACATTTCTGAATCGATCTCGGTTCTTAGAGAAGGACTTTTGATTGATGCCAGTGATATTCGGCTCATTGAGGCATTGAGTCAGCGACTTGAAAAGACATCGCAGTGGATGCCGCTTGTTGAGGTTCTCGAATCAAAGCTAAATTCGGTAGAGGGAGACTCCGCGAAAGGGTCAGTTCAGTATGAAATCGCTCAGATCTGGGACGAGTGCATCGACGACCCGGACCGCGCTGTGACAGAGTATCGTGCTGCTTTAGATAAAAATCCTGGAGAGATGCGAGCGCTTAAGGCGCTTGAGCATCTCTACGCAGAAATGGCTCGGTTTGAAGAGCTGTGTGATGTCTATAAACAACAAGCAACCTTTGCTTCAGAAGCAGGCGTTGCAGTTGAAATGTGGGGCAGAGTCGCGACTATTTTGAAAGACAAGCTTGGTGACCTATCAGGAGCAGCGAATGCTTTGGTAAAGGGTCTTGAGTCGGATCCCGCGCATCTTCCAACGGTCAGAGAACTGGAAGTTGTCTGGAACGAGACACAAGATTGGAGTCAATTAAGCGAAGCATACCAGAGACATTTGGCCCTCATTCAAGAAGACTCAGAGGAATATGGTTCAGTCCAGCTAAAGTTAGGTGCTGTGTATGAGAAGCTCGGAAACCTTGAACAGTCGGAGATAGCGCTTACGGCTGTCTTGGACCGACAACCATCCTCGATCGAAGCAATTCACGGCTTGGCACAGTTGTATGAGAATAAAGGCGATTACGAGCGAGCACTCTCATTCCTTGGACAGGAGGCTGAGCAGGCTACGAATTCTCACCAAGTGGCGACAGCGTTGTTCAAGATGGGCAACATTTTTGAAAGCATGTTGGGTGAACGAGAGCAGGCAACTGAATTTTACAATCGCGCCATTGAAGCGAACGCTAGCGAGGTTAGGTCAATTCGCGCACTCTGCGATATCCGAAAGGAAGAGGAAAACTGGGAGGACGTGGCTCGGCTTGAAGAATTAGAAGCTGCAAACCTTGAAGAGAGCGCGAAAAGGGCCGATGCCTACTGTGCGGCTGCGAAAACACGATTAGAATACTTCGATGATATTGAGGCAGGAATTCGCTTGTCCCTGTTGGCGGTTGACTCCTATCCTGAACATGAGGCTGCTAATCGTTATCTTGCGCAATTGTATTATATGAACCAGGTTTGGGAGTCAGCGGAGCGCTACCTTGAGAAAGTTGTTCAACTGACGGAGCACGCTGCGTCGGATGCCGAAAAAGGCGAACTTTATTTTAGATTAGCGTATATCTCAGAAAAGCTGAGCGAGGAAGATTTGGCTCTTGAACGTTATCTTCAAAGTAATGCTCTCTCGCCGAATAATTTAGATGTTCTAGAAGGTCTTGCAAACGCACTTAAGAGAGCGTCTAGACTAGAAGAGGCGGAAGGAATCTATCGAGATATTCTTGTTCATCATCGCGACACCTATACAAACGCTGAAGTTGTTTTCCTTTATTCGCAATTGGGCGAGATAGCATCTGCGATGGAGAAGTTCACAGAAGCTGCGTCTCATTTTGATAGCGCGCTTGAACTCGAAGGTTCAGATCCAACTTCACTGCGTGGTTACGCTCAGCTTTGTGAGAAAACACAAGACTGGGAACGTGCATTTCAACTACGTGCTCGTTTGATAACGAACCTTTATGAAGACGAGAAGTTTGATGAACTTCTTCGACAAGCTAATATGTGTGAAGTTCAGCTCCAAGATAAATACCGGGCTGTCGAAGCACTCGCAATGGCTCGAAAGTTGAGGCCTGACAATGAAGCTGTGGTTGAACGATTGTTCGCTATGCTGAAAGCAGTTGGCCAGGTTGAACAGGCGATAGCTGTTGGCCGAGACTTGTTAGCGCTGAGGACATCTGATGCTGATAAATTTGAGCAATATTGTGAATTAGCTCAGTTGTTTGATGTAGGCCAAAAAGAGTGGAAGAAATCGGCGCTGGCCTACAATAAAGCTCTTGAGCTGCAGCCGGAGAATTTCGAAGTTTTTGTCAAGCAAGTAGATATGCTCACGAAATATAAGCGTAAGAGCGAGTTGGCTTATGCATACCAATTGATGATTCAACGGTTGGGAAATAAAAGCTCGACGGCAAGCAAACGCGCAGTTCTATGGAAGAGCCTCGGTGATCACTACCGAGACGTTACAAAAGACAAAGCCGCAGCGGCGCAGGCTTATGAATGCGTGCTTAGAATCACGCCCGATAATCATGACGTGGCTTTAGAGCTTGCGGCGGTCCAACAGACTAAGAGAAATACCGTGGGGCAGGCCCTAGAGATTTATCATGACTTGGCGGTTAAGAGCGCTGATCCGGAAAAGCCAATCCGCGAATTGTTCGAACTGTATGGCAGTCGCGAACTTGAGGAGTTTGACAAATGCCTCGTTTCAGCGGCCACGTTAGTGTTCCTCGATAAAGCTTCGAACATTGAGACGAAGGCTTATGAGCAATTAATGTCCCGTGCGCCAGATACTCCCTCTCGACCTATTACGGAACACTTGTGGAAAAACCTTGTATTCCATCCTGCTTGCCGAAATCCTGTGTCGGATATATTGAGAGAATTGGCGGTCGGGTTCCCGACTCTGTTTGGTGGAGCTCAGCAGAAGCTAGAACTGAAAAAGAAGGAGCGAGTAGACCTTGGGTCGAAAAACTCTCGCAGGCTTCGGTATCTTCAAATCTGGGACAGTGTGGCGACAAGCATGAGTGCTCCACGAGTCGAGCATTACTTCCGAGAATTTGACGGTTCGCCACCCCGGATTTTTCCCGGAAGTTCCAACATTTTGTTCGTTGGAAAGCAAAGTATGGTCTTCAAAGAGATGCCTAAAGATGAAATCGTGTGGATTCTTTCTCGAGAGCTCACGTTTGCGCGACCTGAGTTTTCTGCTGTGCGAGCGCTCTCTGCGTACGACGTCGCGTTAATGCTTGAGGCAACAGTAAAATTATTCACGGGAGGAAAAGCTTCTGGAATGAAGCAAAACCTGGAAAAACCGAAGGTTGAACAAATGCAGGAGCTACTGAAAGGTTACTTTCAAAAGGACAAGCATATGCAAGAAGTGTTACAGCCTCTCGTGACAGAATGCATGGACAAAAGAAGCTTGGGGAACTTCAGGGAATTCCTCTATGGTGTAGAGCATACGGCTTCACGGGTAGCGGTGTTGCTGAGTAGTGATATCCGCTCGGTCATTCAGGGACTAAATTATACAGAGCCAGTGACGGATATGTCAGAGCGACGAAGAATGCGAGAGATTCGATGGTTTTTGATGAGTAACGAGCATTTTGCTCTACGGGAGCAGCTCGGCTTACAACTCACGCACGTGAGCAAACCGAATCGGTAAGAGAAACGTTGAATGATTAGGTTGTTAGTTTTTTAGGGTACGAATTATGAAGTTTAGTTGTGATAGTTGCGGCGCTCAATACATGATCGCAGATGAAAAAATTGGGAGGAAGGGCGTGAAGGTTCGTTGTAAGAAATGCAGCTTCGTCATTGTCTTACGACCAAACGACATTCCTGAGCCAGGTCCTGAAGCGACAAAAGTGGATGCGAGCTTGGAACAACAGGGCCTCTCAGCATCAATGACGCCTTCAACAGTGCCGCCGAGTTCGATTGATCAAAATGCATTTGAGGACGAAGACCGCACGGTTGCTCTTGGCTACGGCGAGAACGACGTATTGATAGCGCCTTCAGTCGCTGCGGCGCAACTTGACAGTCACGGGTTTGATTCGAACGAAAATGGGGTCCCCGATTTTGGAACAGATGGTTTTGATGAACCGTTGTCGGACCTCGGGCTTAGTGCGCAGCCAGAACTAGGGGGTGACTTCGATACTTCAGGTTTTGAGTCTGAAGATCCGAGTGATGAATCTCCATTTACAAACGGAGGTCTTGTTGGTGGCTCATTAGAGACGTTGGATAGAAGCGTCGAGAGCGAATTTGGAACCGGCGCGGCTGTTTCTGATGACTTTGGTGCGCTCGAAGACCAGACACGAGTTGAACCGCAATGGTCGAGCGAAAGCTTCGAGCAGGACGAGCCGGTAGAGGAGGGCGAACAAACGGTTGAACATGCTCAGCTCAGCACAACCGTGGGGACCTCTCCGTTCTTCGGCGAGGAAGACGCCTTCGGGGCACCCCCCCACAGTGATCTTTCGGAAGAAGAACTTGCCACGCGAAGCGAACTTGCGTCGATAAGCGACGCATTCAGCGAAGATGAGCCTTTATCGTTTGCACAAGACGAAGATAATCTCGTTTCGCCTTCGAGCGAAGAAGAGATGTTGGATGACCCTTTTGGGGGCGCGAAAGAGGAGGTTGCCGGCGAAATATCAAACGAAGCTTCCGAATCGTACGCATCTCAGGAGCCTGATGCAGACTCATTTGAAAACGAAGTCGGCGCTTTCGATGACGGACTCGGCGACGATGACCCGTTTGGGCAGATAGCGGACCGAAGAGCGGATAGCGGGCAAGACACCCCTGTCGAAGAGGCCGCTGCTTCAACACGGTTGTACAATGGCGAGGCGGAAAAAAAGGTAGAAGAGGAATGGGCGAGGGCGCAGGCTCAGCTCAATCAAGAACCATCCTCCGAAGAATCTGCTGCTACGGTTGAAGAGGCTCTAGAGTGGTATCTTGCGATCGACGACGAACAAGTGGGTCCTCTGACGCTTTCAGATGCCAGAGACGCACTGAGCAAAACGTCAAGCGGAGAGGAAACTCTTTGCTGGAAACAAGGAATGGCGAATTGGCTCGCAGCGAAATTTGTTAGCGAACTGAGGTTTCTCGTTGAACCAGAACCGTTTGACCATATGGCGGTTAGAGATTCTGATGCTCTAGCATACGGCAAAGCGGGCGTTTCTGAATCATTTATAGCACCTGACGATGACCCCTTTGGGGCCAGTGATTTTGGTCCCGCATCATCGGACTCAGTCGACGACGATGATGATGACTGGCAGCCCAAAGGCTCAGATCTGCTGGCCTCTCTGGTGGCTGCGGAAGAAGGTGCAGGCGGTCAGATTGAGCCGGTTGACTCCATCAATCGCCCCTCTGATATTTCTTTTCTTGGAGACGAAGACGGACGCGCTGCGAGAGCTCAACGAGCTTCCGATTTATTTGGCGCCAACGATGTTAGCGCAGCAAATATAAACCGTCCTCTGTCGAGAGCTTCTCAGGTCAGCGGCACCTTTAATTTTGAGAATAGTGCCGCGACGCCAGCGAAGGGGAATAGTTTGCTTCCTGCGATGGTAGTCGGTGTCTGCATTATCGTTGCGATGATCATTTTTGTACTGTTTGGGCGGGAGACATCCGAGCCTCCGCCACAAATTGCGAAAAAAGAGCAGGTGTCTCCAAAGCCAGTTGCGGCGCAGAAGCCACCCCCAAGTCCGGCCGAACCAGTCGCTCCGAAAGAGCAGCCGACAGAGGCCGAATCGACGGCAGAAACGTTGGAAAATTCAGCGCTCGGAAAAAAACCAGATGAACCAAAAACGGGAGACGAGTCTAAGCAGCAGGCGGTCGTTGAAAAATCGGAAGCACCTCCCAAAGCAAAACCGAAGCCCAAACCGCGCAAGAAGGCAGTTTCAACGCCGAAAAAGAAGAAAACAGCATCTCGGTCTACGACAAGCCGTAGAGAGCCAAGGCCTTTACCTAGAGCTGGTGCGGGAGCGACGACTACACGTTCAACGGTTAGAACGATGCCAAATATACCCAAGTCTAGGCCGAAACCGAAGCCTGCTCGAAACCTGAGCAAGGATGATCTTCTGGGCGGTGCCGGCCGGCCTCAAGCGAGTACGTTACCAAAAACGCTGGACGAGGCGCAGCTTTTGAAGGTGATTCGGAAGCATAAGAATGCTATCAGGACCTGCAAATCGAAACAGAAGCAGGCGAACCCAAGTCTTGGTGGTGTGATGCAAGTGAAGCTCGTCATTCAGAAAAATGGACGAACTTCGAAAGTATCCGTTGCGCCGCCTAAGTTTTCTGGTTCTACGGTTGGTAATTGTGTCATTTCATCGGTGAAGTCGTGGAGGTTTCCTAAATTCTCGGGAACGCCTATTCCCCTGGACTTTCCGCTGCGTGTGAAAGGGTCTAGATAGTCTTGCCCAGCGTAATTCCAATCCACCCCGACGCTCAGGTTGTTCCTCTTTCACGCTTCAATCTTCACGACCTGGAATCGACACGTCTGATGTTGCGCGGGAGCTCGTGCGTCGATTGGGTTCGGTTGAATTTTGATGATGACGAGGTCATAGAATCCTTCTTACGTGTAAATGAATACGATCTCACGCAGCGCATCGACCGAGTTCGACTGAAGAGGCTTCATCAAAAAGCAACAACATACCTCGAAACACATTTGAAATATCGCGTTCCTGAGGTCGTAAAGCAGGCTCCTGATATTCGGGCTTTATTCCGGTTTGCATCGCAACTAAAGGGCCGTCGTGCGTACCGTTTTTTTGCCTGCATGACTTTGAAGGTGATGCACATAATCCATCATGTAGAAGCCAGAGAGCTTCTTTCCAAGCTACCGATTTCAGATGTAGAAGTTTCAGTACTCGTCAGAGCAAAAATCGAGCGTGCTGTTCGTGGATTACTCGAAAGAGAATTTCCGATCGTTGACTTTTTGGGCAGTCAGAAGAGGCCAAATTCGGTCTATTCAAAGCTTTTGGCGAAAAAGGGGACTCAGGCCGCCCAAATCCTGGATAAGCTCAGATTCCGAATCGTGGTCGAAAGACTTGAGGACCTACCGTCTCTTTTGCTTGCGCTATCAAGAGAACTGATTCCATTTTGTTACGTAGTGCCTGGCCAGACGCACAACTCTCTTGTGGATCTTCACCGGCTCCTGCTCAGGGCCGGAAACGTGAAATCCTATAGCAATTCGGAGCAGTTTCAGCTCAATGAGCTGCCGGTAACTGACCTTGTTTCCGACCAAAGAAATGAATTCTCGGGTCCGAATTACCGAATTTTGAATTTAGTCGTGGAGGTGCCTTTGCGAATAGATCAATTCATGACACAGCATGCCGAGCTATTCGAACAGCTCGGGCCAGTCGTTTTCGGAGTGGTTGAATTTCAGCTCGTGGATAAAGTGACTGCGCACAAAAACGAGGCAGGGGACAATCGACATGCACTTTATAAGGCCAGACAGCGTCAACGGGTGAAGAAGAGGTTGGAGGCAGGGCGCCGCCGCGGCGAACAGCAGGCTTCTCAGCTATCCTTCGTGGCCGACGATGGGTCAGATATTACTGCGCCTTTATCTCCGAGTAGTTTGCGGCCTCGGACAGGAGATTAGGATTATGCGGCTCGGTGGCGGTGGAGGCGGGATGCCTGGTGGTGTTTCCTTGGGATTTCAAAAACCCAGTAGGACGCTCAGTTGGATCATAGCTCTGAATGTGAGCATTTATGTTCTTTACCTATTATTTCTTCGTGCAGGCGCGTCGTGGGTTCAGGAGCTTCGGCTCACCCCAAAAAGCGTCATCGAAAACGGAGCGGTCTGGCAACCGCTAACGTATCTACTTCTCCACGCTCCCCAAAGTCCCGGCCACCTGATTTGGAATATGCTGTTGCTCTATATGTTTGGCGGGACTTTAGAGTCGTGGTGGGGACAGAAGCGTTTTATTCGTGCTTATCTGATTTTCGGGGTAAGTGGCGCAGCTCTCATAATGATCATGGGGGGAATTGGCCAAGCAGGCATTCTCTCTGGTTTCCTTGGACCTCTGTATGAAACACCTACGCTCGGTGCGTCGGCAGCTGTCATGGGGATGATGACCGCCTGGGGTATTGTTCATGCGAACCAATCAATGAACTTCTTTCTCCTGGGGCAGATGAAAGGTATGACGTTCGTCTTTATTATCATTGGTATCGAACTACTCCGTGCATTATCGTTCGATAACGTTTCATCGACGGCGCATTTTGGCGGGATCATTAGCGCGTTTATCTTGTGCAAAGGATTATGGCGCCCAGAGAAACTCAATACATTCGTGAAGCGTTCGCAGCTAAAAATGAAGAAAAAGAAAATTGAGCATCAACTCAAAGTCATCAAGGGCGGTAAGGACGAAGATGACAAAATGAAATGGAATTAGAGTTCTATGTCTGAATGTCTCGTCGTTACTTCTTAGGCGTGCTGTTCAGAGATTTCGCGAAGCGGAAAATAAAGATCGAATCGCGTCCCTTCACCAGGAACAGAAGCAGCCTCAAGCCGAGCATTGTGCTCACTGACGATTTGTTGGACGAGTGCAAGTCCGAGGCCTGTTCCTGTTTGTTTGGTCGAATAAAAGGGGTCAAAAATTCGGGAGATTTCCGTCTCCTCAATGCCGACTCCATTGTCTTGAATCCGAATACGAAATTCATGATTAACTGGCTCGGCAAGAAGGTGTAATGCGCCACCGCTAGGCATAGATTCCTTAGCGTTGCGTACAAGGTTCAATATGGCTTGACGAATTTGATCGATATCGAGAGAGATTTCTGCGTCTTCGGCTTGAATGATAAGGTTCACGCCAGCAGCGGTGCACTCTGGACCCACGAAAGCGGCGATGTCTTCTAGGAGTCGTTTGGGACTTGCGTTTCGTAAGTTCGGACGTGGAAGTCGAGCAAAGTTTAGGTATGCCTCAGTTATTGCTGTGAGGCGGTCGACCTCACGAATAATAGCTTGGCATAGTTCATGGGTTTGCTTCGCATCCTCTGGTTTCAAACTCTCTAGGATTTCTGCGTTGAGGCCAATTGAGGACAACGGATTTCTAATCTCATGTGTAACATGGGCGCTCATACGACCGATTGCGGCTAAGCGCTCGGAACGAATGAGCGCTTCCTTTGTTTGAACCGCAACGGTGACGTCCTCTGCAGCAATGACGAGACCGAGAACCACACCTTCGGCGCTTCTAAATG
The DNA here is from genome assembly GCA_036337945.1 of Myxococcota bacterium. Classification (GTDB taxonomy): domain Bacteria; phylum Myxococcota; class Kuafuiibacteriia; order Kuafuiibacteriales; family Kuafuiibacteriaceae; genus JAYZDF01. The sequence continues at coordinate 20,918 of JAYZDF010000082.1, read as the reverse complement.
GTACAATCGCTGCTTCATACAAGCGCTCTTGATATACGAACGACGAAATATTCTGCAGCTCGTTGTTTTCTAAGATGCTTTTGAGAGACTGAGACTCTTTTTCCATAACGGCGCCGAGGTCTAAGTCAGGAAGGTACTTTCCAATGACTCGGCTTTCGCTCATGCCAAAATTAGTGAAAACAGCTTCATTGGCACTTGTGATCAAAAGGTCTCGGTCTGTCACGATAATAGATGTGCTCAGACTCTCAACCACGCTTTCGTGATATTTTTTTAAGTCCGCGACTCGGTGGTAGGCCCGTTCAAGCTCGTCTTGTTGTCGATCTAATTCTTCTTCTCGCTTTTGCCGTCCTCGCGCCATAAGCATAAGCTCGTTTCCAAGAGTGGATAACTCGTCATCTCCTCGAATGTGAACTTTGCGTTCGTAATCGCCGCGAGAGATTGCTTTCGCGAATTCTACTAACTCTTGAATTGGAGCTAATGCTCGTGTTGACCACAAAGCCAGCAAAACTCCGAGTAGTAGCGCGATTGCGGTTATGGCTACTATTCTCCAGGCGGTCGTTTTTTCATTTTGCTGTGCACGATAGACTGCTCGCTCTGTTTGCTCATTTATACTTTTCGTAAGTTGATAAACGACGGCAACGAGTTCAGCTTCGATTGTACCTACTTTGCTTGCTGTTCGAGCTCTCGCAGTAGTGCTATTGGTCACGGCTCCGTTCAAACTCTCTAGCTCTTGGGAAAGCTGAATATGTTTTTCCTGGATTTGCTCAATTTGTCTCAAAACAGTGAGATAGAAGTCTCGCTTTGATTCCCTTTCGAAATCTTTAGGAACTGATTTGCGCGTTGTTGATTTGAGATGAAATAGTTGTTTCCTACAGAGTTTACTGGTGTCCTCAATCCGGCGGAAGATCATTTGAGGATGATAGGCGTTCGAAATTCGTAGGATCGCCTGGCGATTAGATTGAGAGTCAGCTGCAATCGCTCTACGAACGTCACGAAATCGGTTCTGTTGATGCGTTTCTAACTGACCTGTGAGGCGGGCAAGGACCAAGTGCCCAGAGACGATATTTTGCAGATCTTCGCCGACGTTGCGAAACGAACGCAGGCTGTATACCGCCAAGCTAGCGAAAACGAGGACGGTAATACCGAATGCTAAGAAGATCTTTGTAGGCAAAGATAATTTCACACTACGAATAGGCTAGCACTAAGTGGCACAATAGGGTCTACTTCTGATAGTTGAGTTGGCCATTAGTCATATTGAGTGTCTTGACCGTGGTGTCTCAGGGAAAACCTGAGTTACAGCAGCCGGAACGGGAAATCAGTCAGGTAGTAGATATGGTTGTCGCACGAGTCGACAAGCGTATCGTGACTCTGTCAGAGCTGCTTGCAGAAACGCGTTTGGTTTTGCTCAGACAGTCTGGACCTGCTCGGGCCCGCGTAGCGAGTATCGATCGGGAACTTTTATCAGCAGTGTTGAGAAACATTCTGGCAAGAAATCTTCTACTGAGTGAGGCAAGAAGACTCAATCTTCGGCCGTTATCCTCCGAGCCTCTGCAAGACGCACTACGTTCAATTCGTAAGTTATTCCAAAGCCGAGATGAATACGTGCGATTTTTAGAACGGTTTGGATTTGAAGTCGGCCCTGAGGCTCTTCAGATGGCCTCCGCTCCTTTGCCACCATTATTGGTATCCATTATTCGAGCTGAGTTAGAGGTCGAACGCTTCATTAGTCTTCGTATAAATAGCAGTCTGGTTATTTCAGAGGATGAAATTCGAACTTGCTATGAGCAACAGGCAAAATTCTTAGGGGGGCAATCGTTTGAAGAAGCTCGTCCTCGCCTAATGGAGTCCATTCGACGGATCAGGGGAGAGCGGCGCTTGATTCGGATGGTTAATCAGCTCAGCGAGAAAGCGGAGATGATCTTCACAGACAATTTCAAATTAGAGGGGCCACTTCTCGATCCAAAGCGAGCCTCCGAGGACTTCGGCCTCAAATGCCTGGCACCAGAATAACAATCCGAAGAGCGGTCAGCGAAGACGTAAAGGCTATTGCTCACGTCCTGTCAGATAACCCGGAAATATCTTGGTCCGAATCACAACTGAGAGACGAAATTCATGGAAAGCATCGGCTTGCTCTAGTCGGATTCTGCGATGGACTGTTAGTGGGTTTTTGCTTCGTTCGCGTCGTAGATGAATCCGCGGAGTTGTTACTTATTGCGATTCAACCTCAAGTGAGAAGAAAGGGTTATGCATCTGAAATTGCTCGACAAATGGAAGCCCTGTTGAGGTGTCAGGGTGTCCGGGAGGTCTTTTTAGAGGTACGACAAAGCAACGAAGGCGCGATCCAGCTTTATCGAGAACTTGGTTACGTTCAGTTTGGTGTGCGGCGGAAGTATTACAGGAACCCCGTAGAGGATGCGATTTTGCTAAAGCTTCCTTTGACCGATTGTCAGCCAAACGACTCAGGTTTAGACTAACGGGTGGATGAATCGTACTTTTTGCGCTTTTGTCGCAGGCAGTCTTTTGATTGCTTGCGGTCCGCCGCCGGTCGAGGGACCGGCACCAACGTACACGAACGATAGTGGGGTTACAACGATGGACGACGCCGGTTCGAGGGCGGCCCAAACAATAGTACAAGTACGCCAAGTCATCGATGGAGACACTATTGTTCTTACCGCGACTTCGGACGCGAAGTCGCCAGACGGACGAAATCTTTCGGGTGAAACGGTCCGACTTCTGGGCGTAGATGCGCCGGAGGTTGCGAGACCACCTCAAACGCCAACCTCAGATTGTTACGGTGAACAAGCAAGAACCGATGCTAGAGACCTCATGCAGGGACGCACGGTGACACTTGCTTACGGTACGAATAATTATCGAGATAGTTATGGCCGCTTACTGGCTTATGTCGTGCTTTCAAGCGGCGAAATCGCAAACGAAACACTCATCGAAAACGGCTCTGCGAGGTCTTATGACCGCTTCAGTCATAGATATCGGAGTAGGTTTGAGGCTGCGGAGAAGAGGGCGCGCGATCAAAACTTGGGCGTATGGACCTGCCGATAACCTGCATTATTCTCGCTGGTGGCCATGGTCATCGTCTGGGTGGGATTAATAAGGCCCTGATTCGTCATCGCGATGGAACCTCTTTACTGGACAACTTAATCTTGGGGATGCGTCCTCTCATCACTGAAGTCTTGCTCGTCATTCGCAAGGAGCAAAAAAGAAACTTTGAAAGTACAGTGGAGTCTTGTGCCGATAAGCTCGCTCTTCATACGGTATTTGATTCAGGGGTTGGACCGGCAGCAGCTCTCACTCAAGGCGCGGAATTCGCGACTCATGAATGTCTTCTTGTCATTGGTGCAGATCATCCATTTTTTGACCTTAATCTCATTCGAAAGCTGCGAAAGGTCTGGCTGGAGGAAAAAAATGCTCTTGTTGCCGCAAGGCGTTATCAAGGACCCTCGGCCGCGGGTTGCGATTCGGCCCAACCGCTTTGGGCTATGTATAGCCGAAATGCCGTCATGAAAGCAGCGTCGGCAAAGGATTGGTCCCATTGTTCCTTGCACGAATTGGTCAAGCATTTAGGGCCCCGTCTCATCGAAAGTCATTCAAAAGCCTTCTTGAGCATAAATAAACCATCAGATTTGAATAGTTTTGATTGCGAAATGCCGAACGTAGATTCACATTGAGATCAGAATGCTCCGTCGATCGTCGATTCTGGTTAATTCTTTCCTGCAAGACGTAGAGGAGCTTTCGGAAGATGAATTTTTAGCCAAACATGATACGCCTTTCCTGGTAATACCCGGGATTGACCGTGAGGCATTCGTCTCCTCTCTTCAGAGGCTAGCGACCGAGCTCGATGAACAAAGCGAACTAGAAGTTCCGCAAGACGACCATCTCGTTGTTTGTTTAGCACTTCGGCCTAAGTATGGCCCTTCAATGGACAGGATCACGTTGGGCCGCGCGCCCACTGCTGACGTTGTCTTGTTAGACGATACCGTCTCTAAGTTTCATGCCGAGTTGTCTTGGGATCCTACTCATGAAAAGTGCCGTGTTACTGATAATGGGTCGCGAAATGGTACAAAGGTTTCGGACGTGCGCGTTACGCCGGGAGCTAGCGTGAACCTTTCTAGTGGAGTTACAGTTTCTCTTGGGAATGTTCAGGGTAAGTTTTTCGCGCCGGGTGCCTTTTTGGCGTGGCTGAAGAATCGCGTAGGGGCAGGCCTAGAATCCTCGTGGATGGTTGAACTATCCAGCGAGGACTCTAACCTCAGCGCCTCTCGTACGATGTAGCGTTTGGGTGAATCGAGACGTCAGCTGACGACCGAATAAAGGTAGACCACTTCTCCATAACGTCCGATGTTTTTTGAAACATCAGCCGGCCTGATGCGGTTTGCTTTTCTTTTTCAAATTCTGCTCGGACTGGCTCCGTGCGTTCTTTGACTTTGTAAATGATCCACCCGTCTTCGAGTTTGAAAGGTCCCTTCGCGAGAGGACTCTCAGTGGTCAGAGTCCATACCTCATTGGCGAAATCTTTATTGAGACCGATTTTAGGGATAAAGCCACTGCCTTGGCTGAAAGTACCGGTTTCTTCAGCCTTCAGGGTATTTGTGGAATCCTCTGGTGTGCCCGCCAGGTCAGCGAATGCTGCTCCTTCCTTGATTTTCGTGTAAATCTCGTCCGCTTCTTTTTTCGCTACGTCGCTGGCTCGATCCTCAGTAGCGAGTTCACGTGCAATTTCACCCTTCACTTGCTCCAAGGTACGATCCTCAGGTTCCTTAATTTCTTCCACTCGGATGATATGGAGTCCGGCTTTCGATTCGACAATATCTGAGATTTCTCCAACGTTCATGGCGAATGCAGCTTTCTCGACTGCGGGATAAATTTGTCCGGCGCTGAAAAATCCAAGGTCTCCACCCATGGCCTTCGTGCTATCTTCTGAGAATTTTGAGGCTGCCTCAGCAAAGTCTAAGCCGCCGCTCACAGCCGCTTTGGCTTCTTCGATTCGCTTCTTGGCAGCGGCTTTTGCTGCAGCATCATCGTTTTTGTTGCTCCGAATCATGATGTGACGAGCTTTGATTTTCTTTGGCGTGTTGTATCGGGTGGTCTTGTATTTGTCGTAGTACTTCTGGATGCGGTCAGCTGAATCCGCTTTCGCTTCCCAGGATGTAATATCCGCTTGTGTGATATCTCCGGCTTTCTCTTCGTATTCGCGGGTTCGAATTCGAATGAACTCGATGTTCATTGAGCGTTTTTGGCTTTGATAGTCGTCCCATGCTTCATTTGAGGAGACCCGAATAGAATTGTTTGCGAGTAATGCGACTTTTTCTTGGAGGAGGGCCTCTCGTCTCATCGCTTCGTAGCTGGCCTCTGTGTAGCGGTTAGCATTGAGAACACCCTGGTAGAGCCGCCGGCTAAACTTTCCATTCTCTTGAAAGTTTTCGTCATTCATCACGTCATCACGAAGTGCGCCGTTGTCTACGCCCATTCCTCGTTCGGCTGCGTTCTTTGCAAGGATTCGTGATGTGATCATTTGATTCAGAATATTTTCGCGAAGCTTCATTCGCTTCGCTTGTTCAAGATCGAACTCTTGATACTGCTGCTGATAGCGTCGATATGTCCCGCTGTATCGCTGCCCGAATTCGCGATCCGTTATCGTCTCGCCGTCAACAATCGCGGCGTAACTTCGTTCGGTGGCCAGTGTGTCCAGTGACTGTCCGAAGAAAAAAACGAACACCAAACAGATGCCGCCGAGCAGAATCATAATAAAAGGTCGATTTTTATTTCGTCGAAGGTAAGTAAGCACCTGCCTCGTCTAGCGGAATCGTTTGAGATTTCCAAGGGGTTTTGGTAAGCGAATTGTAAGTGGCGGCATTATGCTGAAGTGGTTTCAAGGGCTTTTCTCAAATGACCTAGCGGTCGACCTCGGCACATCGAGTACGTTGATCTTTGCAAAAGGGCACGGGATCGTGACTAACGAGCCGACTGTGGTCGCTGTTTCGCGAGGTCGCACGGGCTCTCGACGGCTGGTGGCCGTTGGGCGGGCGGCCAAAGAGATGGTTGGCCGGACTCCTGATGGCATAGAAGCCATAAAACCAGTGAAAAATGGGGTAATTGCGGACTTTGAGTCTGCGAAAGCAATGCTGCATTACTTCATCAAACAGGCCCATAATGCCCGCGCAATGGCGGCTCCCAGAATAATCATTTGTGTACCAGTGACGATTACTGAGGTCGAGAAACGTGCATTTCGTGAGGCCGCCCTGACCGCGGGCGCCCGAGAGGTATACCTCATCGAGGAGCCCATGGCGGCGGCAATAGGCGCGGGATTACCTGTAGCAGAGCCCTCTGGGAATATGATCGTAGATATTGGCGGTGGAACGACGGAGGTTGCGGTCATTAGTCTGAGCGGGATCGTTTTCTCTAAATCCACTCGAGTTGGCGGCGACAAAATGGACGAAGCGATCGTCCAATATGCAAAACGCCGCTATAATTTACTGCTCGGGGATCAAACTGCTGAGGACGTTAAGAAACGGATTGGATCCGCTTTTCCGACCGGAAAAATTCAGGAACTCGAAGTAAAGGGTCGCGATTTGGTCGGCGGTGTCCCCAAAACAGTCGTATTGAATTCTGAAGAAATACGCGATGCTCTTGCGGATTGCGTGAAAAGTATCGTGGAAGCTGTCAGGTTTTCCCTCGAAAGAACTCCACCAGAGCTGGCGGCGGATATTGTAGATCGAGGCCTAATGCTTTCCGGCGGCGGAGCGCTACTCCGTGAACTTGATGTTCTCCTAAGAGAAGAGACCGGTTTGCCTATTTTGATTAGCGATGACCCAGAAGGCGCAGTCGCGAGAGGTAGCGGGGCGGCTCTCGACAATATCGAGATGCTGGGTAACATTACCGTGGAATAGTGTTTCGAGGCTTGCAACAATACCGAGCGTGGCTTTTCGTGAGCGCACTTCTTGTGGTTCCATTGTTCGTTTATCGCGCGCATGTGAATAAGAACCGTGATACGAATCTTCTCGACAAAGGTATTTTCCTGCTTACCTCGCCCGTCCAAGAGCTACTAACCAGCTCAACAGACTTCATCGCACGAGGCTGGTATACTTACGTAGACTTAGTAGATGCGAGAAAAGATATTATCGAACTTCGATTGCGTTTAGGCGAACTCGAAAGAGAGGTTACTCGTATTGAGAATATCGAAGATGAAAACCTGAGGCTTCAGAAACTTCTTTCTCTCAAACAGAGTAATAAGAACGTTAAGTCTCAGACCGCTCGCGTAATCAGCCATCACACAACTGTTCACAGTTTGGGTCTACGAGTTTCTCGAGGACTCGTAGACGGCGTTGTTCGAGGTATGCCTGTTGTCGACGCAGACGGTTTGGTTGGTCGTATTCAACGAGTTGGATTTGGCTCAGCGGATGTTATTTTCGCAGTAGATAGCGATTTTTCTGTGGACGGCATCGTAGTCGGACCTGGGGTACGTGGCAGGCTTAGGGGAGACGGGCTCGGGGAGAAAATGAGCTTCAAACTGACGAGAGAGGCCAGGGCGGACGCACTCAAAATCGGTGATCGAATTGTTACCAGCGGTCTTGGTGGCGTTTTCCCCGCCAATATCGATCTTGGAAAGATTTCGCAGTTAGAAATCAAAGACGGAAAGCCAGAGAAGATCTTCGTCACGCCTAACGTGGATTTCGATAGTCTACGTACTGTCATGATTATTCTGCGGGAATCTCACCCGTTAGAGCCTTGGGTAACTCCATCGAAAGTTCTCCCGGAGACTTTGAGGCCCGCCGAAATTCCGGTGACCTCAGAGACGGACTTATTTTCTAGGACAAGTACGAGGTAGGCTTTGCGAAGGAATACTCTTCTCGTCCTGCTCAACATATTCGCGCTTCTTTTGCAGACGGTCTTCCTGACTCCGCCTCTTGTCGTTTGTAATTTGACGGTTTTGTTCGTCGTTTATCTCGCCTTGGAACGAACCTTCCGCTCGGGGCTGATACTAGCGCTACTGTTGGGCTATTTGACGGATGTCCTCGTTGGGACAGACCGAGGCCTATTTATGCTGACAATGGTTCTTGTTTTTGTCTTGATTCGTTTTCTCATTATTCGGTTCCAAGGTGGTAAAGCATGGTTCGTGAGCTGGATTTCTGCAACGGCGGCGTTATTATCCACGGCTTTGAGTCTTACGATCGAAATGGCGTTCTCAGCTCAACAGACGGCTGTTCAGTTTTTTTCTCTAACAACCTTGTCGATTGTTATCACAGGCGCGTGTTTCGGCTACCCTATTTATAGGTCGCTTCGAATAGTGGATAGCTATTTCCATGAACCAGAAGATGACTTCGTTTTTAGGGGGTAATTTGTCAGAAAAAACCGCGCCGGATCTTCACTTTGAGAGCCTTGCAGATACAGAAATGCAATTTCAGCAATTCGTAGATGGTCCCAAAAGTGTCGACAAAGACTGGCGAGATGATTTCTCACAACTTCTCGAAGAACAGAGTCTGGAAGAGCTACATAAAGGGCTAGCCGACCCTCTGTTTTCATCTCAGAGAATAGTTGATTCAGATGGTGGGGTTGTTCAACCGGAAGTTCAAGTGTTCAGCAGCGTGCATAATATTCAAGAACGTCCGGTCGCCGAAAATGGGCAAGTTGGGATTCGTCCGATGATGTACTTGGCGTTGACGTATGACCACCGATTGGTAGATGGTCGAGGGGCGGTCGGATTTTTGGTGAAGATAAAAAATTGTCTAGAAAATCCAGTTCGTATGCTGCTTGAGGTCTGATGCTCGCCAATTCGCGCAAGAATACTACGAGGCCAATCCTTAACTCCGCATTTATTGCGGTTGTCGTCGTTATATTTGGCGCAATTTTGGCACGTCTCTATTCTGTGCAAATTAAACAGGGAGAAGAGTTTGCTCGTCGCTCCCTCGGGAATTTCGTTCAAACGAAACGCATCAAACATAGCCGGGGCGATATTGTCGACCGCCGGGGTAAAGTCTTGGTAACAAATCGAACCTCTTTCGACGTGGTTGTTACACCCGCCTTTCTCCCCAATACGAGACAGAACTTGATGCGCTTATCCCGCGCTGCAGGCCTGGACAAAGTTGAAGCAAAGCGGATTGCTGTTGGATTCTGGAAAACGCTGAAAGAAAAAGGTCCCCCAGTGCTTCTAGCGAGGGAACTTACCGCACAACAATCTCAAAAAGTAAGGTTGATGCAAGAAGCTTTAGAAATCCCCCTTGAAGCGGTCCCAATACTTGAGTCAAATTTGGATACTGAATTCGTGGCGTATGATGCCTATTTAGACCCCGAGCATCTCCCTTCCGTGACTGCAGTGATTCGAAGATTATCCAGTCTTCTTCGATACGACGAGAAACAAACGAAGGCGCTGATGGGTAATATTCAGCGTCGTCGAGGTTTGTCTCGCTATCGAGACGTTGTTGTACGCAGCGATGTTTCAGAGGAGCTTGCAGCACGGCTTACGTCAAAAATTGAAGTTGGTGATCTTCCAGGAGTCTCTGTCCGCCAGTCTCAGACGAGATATTACAAAAACGGTAAAATGGCTGCTCACCTTCTGGGTTATGTAAACGAGTTATCCCCGGATGAATTCGAGAAGAAGAAAGAAGAAGGATATTTCTTAGGCGATGTTGTTGGTCGTCGAGGGATAGAGAGTACGTTTGAATCTCAACTGCGCGGCGTTGACGGTCTAAAAACAATTGTTGTGGACTCAAAAGGGCGCTCCCAAGACTCTCGCTTTGCGTCTTCGCTACGTCATGAAGTTGGCGTTCAAGTTCCTGCAAAATCCGGTCGTCAAATTGTTCTGTCAATCGATTCAGAGCTACAGAAAGTCGCGGAAGATGCTTTCCCTGGGCGGGCGGGAGCTGTTGTCGTAATGGATCCGAGGAATGGGCAGATACTTGCTATGACCAGTACACCAACATATGATCCTAATTTGGTCTCAGGGACCTTCGATAAAGCAGAGAGGAAGAGATTGCGGAGTATTCGCTCCCTTCGACCTTGGAGATTCCGCGCGATTCAAGAACATTATCCCCCCGGTTCGACATTCAAACCGTTCACGGTTTTGGCCGCTCTGAAGAAGAGGTCTACATATGTGAGCGAAAAGTTTCGATGTAATGGTGTGTTCCGTCTAGGGGATACTAAATTTCGATGTTGGAAACACGCTGGACACGGGCACGTCGCTCTTGTCGATTCCTTGGCTCAGTCCTGTGACGTTTACTATTATAACCTGGCGACGAGAACGAGCCTTGATCCCATCGCAGAAATGGCGATGGACTTTGGTCTCGGTAAAAGGACAGGAATAGACCTTCCCGGTGAAGTTCCAGGAATTATGCCTACAGAAGCGTGGTACAACCGGAAATTTAGAGAGGGATATACAGGTGGTGCAGCGGTCAATGTATCGATAGGGCAAGGCGCTGTCACGATTACGCCGTTGCAGTTAGCTGTTGCATATTCAGCCTTAGTAAACGGCGGCAAGGTGTTGCGACCACAATTGGCCCTTCGAATCGAGGATTCGGACGGTATGAATCCGCAGCAGTTTGAGCCGGAGGTTGTCAACACTTTGCCTCTGTCTAAACGGTCAATGAAAGCGGTTAGAAAAGGACTCAATTGGGTGGTTAATCACAAGACCGGTACTGCGTACCGAAGACGACTTGCAGAGCCGCTTGTCGCCGGGAAGACGGGTACTGCTCAAGTTGCAAAGCTAGGTGCAAAGCGCCTCAAGACTGAAGAAATGAAATGGAAGGTTCGTGACCATGCATGGTTTGCGGCCTATGCACCTGTAGATGATCCTGAAGTCGTGGTTATTGTGCTGAACGAGCATGGCGGTCACGGCGGGTCGGCTGCGGCCCCAACTGCGATGAAGGTCATAGATGCGTGGTGGAAGCAAAAGCAACTTCGAGCGGAACATCAAAATGCTCGTAAGAGTAAGCTAAAAGGGAAGTCCGGCTGATGTCTGCTCGTAGACTAATCAATAATATAGATAGACCCTTGGTATTCGTTGTGGTCCTTATCTCTGCCCTTGGACTCTATAACCTGTCTTCTGCAAGTCAGGCACTAGGCACTCAGATTGACTACATTCAGCTACGTAATATGGCCCTTGGCTTGTTGGTGATGTTCGTAGTCGCGTCTATTGATTATCGAAGCTTTGAAGGCATGTCGATTGGGATATTTGGATTCGTCATTTTGATGTTACTTGCGACGAGTTTCTTCGGGACAACCGTCAATGGCTCCAAACGGTGGTTGCCGATTCCAGGACTTTTCAGTTTGCAAACGTCAGACCTTGCTAAGATAGGAGTCATTCTCATTACGGCTCGAGTTCTTCATCAGGATGACGAAAATAGCCAGGGACTGACGCTAAATGATATCTTTCGACCTCTTAACGTATCGCGGCCAATCATGCTCATTGTTGCTGTTCTCATTATTGGACTCGGCGGAGACTCGGTGAGGACATCACGCTTAAAGAAAAAAGTTGGTAATCGAATGAGAACTGTCGCGTCACTCACGTCAGATAAGAGCGTAGCGATTGCTGGCCGTGGCGAGAAGGCCGATATCAAATTGGGGTTCGCTGGCACATCGGAGGCTCACGCTCAATTCCGCCGGGTAAAAGATGGTCAATATACTGTCGAACCCGCGACCGAGGGAGCGCACGTTGAAGTAAACGGAGAGGTTATCAATGGCGTGACTGTGTTGAAGCATAACGACTTGATTCGTCTCGGCAAAACTGGAGCGACAGAGCTGAACTTTGCTGCGCCGATCATTCCAACGAAACGTAGACTGCCATGGATAGCGGTATTTGGAGCGCTATGGCTATTTGTTGCCGTTTATCAGCAAACGAGAAAAAATTTTACTTTTCGTGACCTTGTGGCTCCGATTGACGTTGTTGGTTTACCGTGTGTAATGATCCTGGTTCAACCTGATCTGGGAACCTCGTTGGTTACCTTGGCGATCGCTTTTTCGATTATATTGTATGTGGGGCTTCGACCTGTCTCCCTCATACTTCTAACGATTTTCTCTGTTCTCGGAGTCGTCGCGGCGTGGTTTGGTGTCCTGAAACCTTACCAAAAAGAGCGAGTCATGACCTTCCTAAATCCCTCGAGTGACTTACTTGGGGCAGGATATCATCAACACCAAAGTCTTATTGCTATCGGTAGCGGCGAGCTGTGGGGGAAAGGTCATGGGCAGGGTACTCAGACGCAGTTGAAGTTTTTGCCCGAGCAACAAACAGATTTTATTTTTTCTGTCTGGGCGGAAGAGCAGGGCTTTTTAGGGTGCGCTCTTGTGGTCGCTTTATTTACCGCAATGATTCTGCTTTGCCTCAGAGTTGCTTTTGCTGCGAAGGATCGGTTTGGTGCTCTGCTCGTTATAGGAGTCACCGCTATGCTGTTTTGGCATACGGTCATCAATATGTTGATGGTGATTCGGATGGCTCCGGTTGTAGGCGTTCCATTGCCGCTTTGGAGTTACGGGGGATCGTTTTTACTTACAGCAATGATCGGCATCGGCATTGTCCTCAACGTAAGCATGCGTAGATTCGTATTTTAGATGCAGGGTTTGACGCGGTTCTCATGAGTTTTCACTGAAATCACGACGAAATGTTTCTGGCGGGGTATAGACTAAGAACGTGAATCACTTTCGTAGCGCTTTACTGTGCGCAGCGACATTCCTCGCTTGTAGCAGCGAATCCTCTCTCAGCCGAAATGCGGCCGATACTGGAGTGTTTCGACTTGATGGAGGTGTTTTAGCATCGGGAGCGGACGGCGGATCCGCAAACTCTTCTAACGATACAGGCTTTCCGGAAGAGGCACAGTGTGATTGGCCCAAGACCCCCACTGTATGTGATCTCTCAATCGTCGATGAGCCCATGTTCTCTTTGCCTGACCGACAGATTACTGACGCCTTGAATAGTATCATCCATTGTGCGGACAGAAGTATTCGAGCCGCGCTTTATCAGACGAGTTGGGAAGCGGTTGTGCAGGCATTCGCAGCGCGCCTTGAAAATGCTCCTAATTTGAAAGTCGAACTGGTGATTGATGATTCACAATGTCCCCGCATTGGAGGGGTTCTGCAATGTCCGTGGGCGAAACTGGAGGCTGACCCACGTGTGACGATCGTGGATGACTCAAGATCAAAACTGATGCATCACAAATTCATTATTCGAGACGAATCTCAGGTCTGGGTTGGTTCTGCCAATATGACGACTGATAGTCTCTGTAACGATGTGAACGACGCGGTGGTTATCGATGAACCGGAAATTGTAGCGGCCTATAATTCAAAGTTTGAAGAGTATTTTTCTGCGCGAAAATTTGGACCAAGCCAGCAGGCAGAACCCACGAAAGCGGGCTCCTATACGGTGTATTTTGGTCCGGTGTCGCCCCTCAGCCAACCAGCACCTTGGTTTGAAGCGATGATCGAAGCAATTGATGCAGCTGAAACTTCTGTCGAGTTTATGATTTTTGCTTTTACGAGAGAAGAGATTTCGGATGCGTTATTGCGAGCTAAGTCTAGAGGCGTCACAGTAAGGGGCTTGGTTTCAAGTTTATTTGCGAACGACGCACCGGCCCTATCACTCGTCGCTGGTGGTGTTGAGGTTCGCAAGGGGCGAATTCATAGCAAAATGATGGTAATTGATAAGGAACTCGTAATTACTGGTTCGGCGAATTGGTCAAAAAATGCCTGGCAAAACAACGAGAATAGCCTTTGGATATCTGAAAGGGACGTTGCGAATCAGTATTCTCAAGAAATCAGCCGCGTATTTGCCAAGATGCAACCATTAGAGTGATAATCAAGTAGGAGATTCGATTGAGTCCTGAGGATATTCCTAAAGAGCTTTTGAAGAAAGCGAGAGAGGCGCGGGCGAATTCGTACGCACCTTATTCGAAGTACCGCGTGTCTGCGGCGCTTTCTACTGCTGATGGGCAAATATTTACCGGTGTAAATGTAGAGAACTGCGCTTATCCGACCTCTATGTGCGCCGAACGAAATGCATTAGCTGCTGCCGTGGCTCAGGGGCATCGTAAATTTGAGTGTATTGCTATCGTTACTCCCCCGGATGAGAATGGTAATCCGGGTAGCCCTTGTGGGGCGTGCCGGCAGGCCTTGGCCGAATTTGGAACAGACCTTGTTGTTTATCTTGCAACTCCTGACGATGACAGCTCAATACGGGTCCGCCGAATAAGTGAATTACTGCCTGACGCATTCACACCGAGAAACTTATAAACATGCAGAGTGTCGGTTCCAGCCTTCTTCTAAGGGGTGGCACGCTTGTCACCATGAATACAAACCGTGAGATAGGAAAAGGGGATATCTACATAGAGAACGGTAGAATACGCGGGATAGGAAACAACCCGAGTGTTGGACGCAAGGTTCATGAGGTTGTCGATTGCAGCGGTTGTCTGATCGTGCCTGGCTTCGTCCAACCGCATATTCACCTTTGCCAAACATTGTTCCGCGGTGGTGCGGACGACCTAGAGTTGCTCGATTGGCTAAAGATGAGAATATGGCCGTTCGAAGCCGCTCATGATCACGATTCACTTTTTGCATCGTCCATGCTCGGAGCGGCTGAACTTCTCTTGTCGGGGACGACAGCTATTTTAGACATGGGAACGGTGCATCATACCGATGCAATCTTTGAAGCAGCTTCGCTTTTGGGGCTTCGTGCGACCATCGGAAAGGCAATGATGGATTTCGGTGATGACATCCCACCGGGCCTTCAGGAAACAACACAGTCTTCCATTGATGAAAGCCTTGCATTAGCAGCGCGGTGGCATGGCAAAGACAATGACCGATTGAGATACGCTTTTGCGCCTCGCTTTGTTCTGAGTTGCTCCGAGAAATTGCTCAAGTCTGTAGTGAAAGAAGCTAGGAGTCGTGGTTTGGGTATTCATACCCACGCGAGTGAGAACACAAATGAGTTGCAAGCCGTTCATGATGTTTGTGGAATGGACAATCTTGCCTATTTTGAGAGCATTGGAATGGTGGGCGAAGATACCGTTTTTGCTCATTGCGTACACGTGAGCGAAGAAGGAATGAAAATGCTCGCCTCAACCGGAACGCATGTCGCCCATTGTCCGTCTTCAAACTTAAAATTGGCCTCTGGAATCGCTCTTGTTCCGGAGATGCTGGAGCGCGGCATAAATGTAGGGCTTGCATCCGATGGTGCGCCATGTAGTAACACGCTCGACTCATTTGTACAGATGAGACTGGCGGGCTTGATTCAGAAGCCTCGTCTTGGCCCGACGGCTATGCCTGCTGAGCAGATAGTAGAATTGGCGACCATCAATGGCGCTAAGGCTCTAGGATTAGCGGACGAGATCGGTTCTCTTGTCGAAGGGAAAAAAGCTGATATTGCGGTGATTGATGCGACGACGTTTCATCTCGCACCCACTGAAAATCCATATTCTATGTTGGCGTATTCATGCCGCGCGACGGACGTTAGACACGTACTGACTGACGGTGAATTTCGTGTCAGAGATCATCGCCTTGTTGGGGCGGATATTCAAAAAATTACTGAGGCCGCTCGCTACCAAAGCAGCATCCTTCAGCAGCGACTTGTGGACACTGCAAACTAATTCTGTTTATCGATTCCTAGCGTCACAGATTTTTGCATCTCCGCTCCGGTCTCATCGTCTTTGGCGTCCATTTCTAAAATCCCGTCTTGAGTTAGATTGAAAGCAACACGCACCCGAACAGAACCTTTCGGGCCAAGCCGTATGCCTGAAAATGTAAAGTCGCCTAGGAGCTCATTTTTGAGTGCAACTTCGTCGTCTCCCTGAAAAATTCTCATCTCTAGGTCTTGTTGATTGTTGACGCTAGTCGTGAAGGTCTTTTGTTTGAGATTGGGTACAGGTGCATTTCGCTTGAAAATTTGATGCATATTCCCGTTCGCATCTTCGATTCCAATTGCCATAGGAATAACGTCTAAAACCTGTAGCTTCATATTTGAATTATCTTCAAATGAATAAGCAAACATTGCAGCACCGACTGCTACCGCTTCGTCTGGGTTAACTTGTTTTGAAGGCTCACGTCCGAACAGTGTGCTGGCAGCATTTTGTACAGCTGGGGCTCTGGTCATTCCCCCGACGAGAAGCACATGGTCTACATCTGTGGGTTGAATACCCGCGTCGGCGCAAACTCGCTGGCAGGTTGTAATTGTTCGATCGACAAGATGATTTGTGAGTTCTTCGTACTTTTCTCGGGTGAGCTCTAAATCCACGTCAAGCGGTTGGCCTGATGCATCGAGAGTAATGAAGGGCACATTAAATGGAACCTTGGTTCGGTTCGATAAGTCAATTTTAGAGCGTTCTGCGAGGTCGCGGATTCTCTGCATCGCGATCGGGTCCTGGCGAATATCAACTTCGGGGTGCGCCTTCGTAAATTCTTCGACGACCCAGTTGACGACCTTATTATCCCAGTCCACGCCGCCTAAGAAAATATCACCACCAGTAGCTTTCACTTCGAAGACTCGGTCCCGGATTTCAATGACCGAGATATCGAAGGTTCCGCCTCCGAGATCATAAACGGCGATTGTTTCGCTCTCGATATTTCGCCCAATCCCGAAGGCAAGGGCAGCGGCTGTTGGTTCGTTGATGACCCGAATGACCTCCATGTCGACCATCGTTCCCGCCTCTTTCACGGCTTGGCGTTGTCGGTCATTGAAATATGCCGGGACGGTTACGACGGCCTTGCTGACCGGCTCTCCCAAATAGTCTGAGGCGACATCCTTAATTTTTAGAAGAATCTTAGATGCGATTTCTTGAAGTGTGTATTGCTTCCCTTCGAGCTCAATACTGACATCCGAATTGTGTTCGGCGTTCAGAATGTCATACGCAAAGTACTCGTGCAGCTTATCGACCATACGTTTATCGTAGTGACGACCGATAAGTCGTTTACTGCCATAGATGGTTTTGCGAGGGTTTAACTGCCATTGTCGCTTTGCCTCGTGCCCGATCAGCTCGTTGCCTTTTTCGTCGATCGCGTAGATGGAGGGAATTGTGTATTCGCCTCCACGGTATGGGATCAGTTTCACTTTGCGATCGGCCCCTTCAACGATAGCGGCACATGAATTTGTCGTGCCCAGGTCGATTCCAATTACTCGTGATTTTGTCATGGCTCTCTCGCCAGAGCATAGCCGGGACAGATTCCGAACGAAAGTACTAGAAAGGTTGACCAACGCATAAAGTTAAGGAGGGATAACGAGGATTTGAGTGATATTCCAAAAGTAATGGACGATGCGTCCGAGCTCAGAGACTTTATGGCGGGGGTAAGCGATGCGCCATTTCTTGCTTTGGACACCGAAACTACGGGTCTCGATCCCCTAGTCGACAAAGTTTTGCTCATCCAAATTGGAACCGCTTCCCGTCAAGCATTGGTAGATGCCCAGGCTCTGACCCCTGACGAGCTTACCGTTTTGATCCCGGACGAGCAGACATTGGTGATGCATAACGCCAGTTTTGACCTCAAAATGTTGGCGGGATTGGGGCTGCCTACCGCAAAGCTCGCGAATGCATCCGTGGTTGATACGATGTTGACTGAGCAGGTACTCAGAAACGGTCGCCAATCAGAACTCAGTAATGGCCGAGTTGGTCTCAATATTCTGGCAGAACGTTACGCCGGGATGACGTTAGACAAATCGGTTCGAGGCGCTTTTACCGCGATGAATCATATCAGCGAGATGGGCGAGGCAGAGTTGCGATACGCACAGAGAGATGTAGAGGCGACCTGGAAAGTTTTTGCGACGCAGCTCCCAATGGTCGAGTCATCGGGACTCTTGCGAACGATCGCCTTAGAAGGCCGAGCGTGTTGGTCTTGGGCAGAAATGGAACGTCGTGGTTTCCCTATTGATTCAGATGCGTGGCGAGCGTTGGTGACCAGTGCAAGCGACACTCGAAAGGAGAAGCGCGCTGCTTTGGATGAAGCTTTCTCCGAAGTGGCGCCAAGAGATTTGTTCGGTCAATGCTCGATCAATTACGACAGTGACCAAGAAGTTCTCAGATATCTTGGTATGCTCGGCCTAGAACTTGAATCCACTCGTGAGCAGAAACTTAAGGATACGGGTCATCCGGCAGCGCTTGCTCTGATCGCCTATCGAACCTACCAGAAAATTGTTTCGACCTATGGAGAAAGCTTTCTCGACCATGTTCACGGCCAAAGTGGCCGATTGCACCCTCGATTCAAACCGATTGGCGCGAAAACAGGCCGAGCTTCTTCAAGTGAACCTAACTTACAAAATATCCCCAATGGGTCTGAATTTCGTAGGTGTTTTCGTCCCTCTGGGGACCGTAAGCTGGTGACTGCGGACTATTCTGGGGCCGAGCTGAGAATTCTGGCGGAAGCTTCTGCTGACCCGGTCTTCATCCAGACTTTTTGTGAAGGTGGAGACCTCCATTCCATTGTGGCTTCGCAAATGTTTCAAACTACAGTCAGTAAAAGCGAGAATCCAGAACTCCGCTCGCGGGCGAAGGCTATTAACTTCGGACTGGTTTATGGAATGGGTGCGGCAGGTCTGGCGGCTCAAATTGGGAGCAGTGTTGATGATGCGAACCGGCTTTTGGACAGATACTTCCGTCAATATCCTGCAATACGAGGATATCTCGACGATTCCGCCAGAGCAGCGATCCGAAATGGTTACGCCGAGACCTTAGCGGGTCGCAAATATTGGTTTATTGACCGGTTGAGGAAGGGCGACGACGAACATTCCCTGGCACGAATGGCGAAGAATATGCCCATCCAGGGAACGAATGCGGACATGGCAAAGCTCGCTATGGCACGAATCTCGAGAGCTTTCGCGAACCGCGATCTAGACGCATTCTTGGTCAATATGGTGCACGACGAACTGGTTGTGGAGTGTGCTGAGGAATGCGTTGACGAGGTGAGAGATATCGTCGTGGGAGAAATGCGCTCTGCTGGTGCGGAATTCGTAACCAAGGTGCCCATAGAAGTTGAGGTAAATGTCGGTGATTACTGGTCTCACTGAGATAATCATTTTGGCAGGCGTCATGGGCATGCCCACGGTCGTCCTAGATCCTGGTCACGGCGGTCCTCATGCTGGAGCGGTCTCTGCTTCAGGAACAGTCGAAAAGGATGTTGCCCTTCGGGTCTCGAAGTATGCCCGACAAACACTTGAGAAAGAGGGGTACCGCGTTTTGCTAACGCGAGACAAAGACAAGTACATTCGTTTACGAAATAGAACGAGTTTCGCTAATCGAAATAAGGCCGATGTCTTTGTGTCTGTTCACGCCAACTCTTCACCTGCGGAAGCACGTCGTGGGTCGGAAACGTACGTTCTGTCTGCGATTGCGTCTGAGGATGTTTCAGCTTCTAAAGTTCGTTTAGAGAATGAAGAGCAAGACGCAGATAAGGTGCTAAATGAAGAGGAGTTTGGCGGAGGAAAACGTGCTCATAAAGCGATTGACGGTATTCTCAGAGACCTCAAAAAAGATGTCAGTCATAAGCGCAGTGCTCGCCTTGCGAAAGCGATTCAAGAATCTCTGTCCACTGTTCCAGCTCTGACACCCAGTAGGGGTTTGCGTCAGGCTCCGTTCTTGGTTCTCAAGGGCGCTCGCATGCCCGCGGTCTTGGTTGAAATCGGTTATCTTACTCATGCTGTACAGGGTAGGCAGTTGGCAACGCGAGAGACGCAACGTGCTGCTGGCCGAGCGATAGCTTTGGGGATTATCAGCTACCTGAGCCAAGAAAAAGAATAGTTGAATCGAGCGAATCTCTTCTGGCCGAACAGACACCTTTTGAGCTAGCGTCCCCGCGGTCATGTCTGTCACTAAAAGAATTGGAGGCCGAGCCCTCGACGAACTTCGCGAAATCTCAATTGAGGTCGATTACACCAAATGGGCCGAAGGCTCAGTCCTTTGCTGCTTTGGCGATACAAAAGTGATTTGCACAGCCACTATCGAAGAGCGCATCCCCCCTTGGTTAAAAGAAAAATCCCCGGTTCAAGGTTGGGTTACAGCTGAGTATTCAATGCTGCCTCGTTCGACCGATCGACGAATGAGACGAGAAGCTACAGCAGGTAAAGTTGGGGGGCGAACGCACGAGATTTCCCGTTTGATCGGTCGCGCAATTCGTGCAGGCGTAGATATGAGAAAGCTCGGACCGCGCATGGTTTCTCTCGATTGTGACGTCATACAAGCCGACGGTGGGACGCGAACAGCCTCTATTACTGGAGCTTGGGTTGCGACTCAGATCGCACTTTGGCGTTTGATGAAACAGGGCAAAATTGAATCTAATCCTGTCGAGAGACAGATCGCTGCCGTCTCGCTTGGCGTTATCGACGGCGAAGTTCGTCTCGACCTGAATTACGAAGAGGATCAGCGCGCGGATACTGATTTGAACCTCGTTATGACTGAAGAAGGCGGTCTTGTTGAAATTCAAGGTACGGCCGAAGGTGAGGTTCTTCGCCGAGAAGAGCTAGACCTTATGTTGACGTGCGGACAAAAAGGCATCGAGCAGTTATTTATTGCCCAACAAGATGCGGTCGACCGTGCGAATCAATCATGAAGCCTAAGCTGATTATTGCCACGGGAAATCCTGGCAAAGCTAAAGAGTTCCGAGCCTTGCTTGGGCAGGAGATTGAGATCCTGACCCTTGCTGATTTTCCCAATATCGTGATGCCACCAGAGGACGCTGAAACGTTCGTTGGGAATGCGTTGATCAAGGCTAAATTCGTCGCTGAAACCTTAAACGTTCCAACTTTGGCTGATGATTCAGGATTGGTTGTGGATGCTCTTGATGGCGCACCAGGGGTCCGTTCTGCGCGGTATGTAGAAGGGACAGATCAAGACAGGTACCTTGCGCTTCTTGAAGCGATACAAGACGTTGCAAAGGATCGCCGCTCTGCAAGATTTGTTTGCGCCATGGCGTTCGTGGCTACGGATGGCACCTCTGAAGTGGTTGAA
>JAYZDF010000081.1:0-11886 GCA_036337945.1 Myxococcota bacterium | reverse complement strand
CTCGCGCCCAAATCAATTCCCGTGACTTCATAATGCTCGACCAATAGGCTCAGAAGAACAGTCTCCTCTGCTAAGCCAAGTTTCAGAACAGTCGAAGCCAAAGGTAGAGAGAAAGGTTCGCAGGCCGTCAGAGCCCGTTCCAGCTGAGGACGAGTCAGGACCCCTTTTCGGACCATAAGCTCGCCTAGTTTTGCTTGTTCAGCATCGTCCACTTTCACATCTCTCATCCGATAAACAATCGCGAAGAACATCTGTTTATATCACAGATCAAACTTCACTCGGCGTTCTATCTACCACCTATTGTAATCGGGTATTCTACGTTTCGAACTTCACCCTTGAATGGTCGAAACTGAACGCTTGTGATCGCCCTATCCATACAACCCATCATTGGAGATTTTCTTAGAATTCTGTCGTCGAGACTTGGAGACGCAACAGCACCGTTGTTCTTGATCATGAAAGACAAAGTAACTCTCGATGGTACTGAATCTGGATCACGTTGAATTTGACGGACGATACAATTCTTGAACTGACCAAAAACGGCACCTACTCCCGCCATAACTTCGCCCTGGCTCAGTTTCCCGGTCGAAACAGACCCGTTTGACGCGGGACTCTCTTTTTTACTCCTCTTCGATTTCCTCTTGGTCTTATTGTTTTTCTGAACATTCTTACGCGTCGGCGTCTCCAGCACAAGCGGAGGTTCGATGCTTACAGTCTTGAGCAATTGAGCTAACTCGCCCTTCAATTCGGCCTCTTGAGCATCCGCGACCTTTTCTGATCGATAGTCTCGAATCATACGAATAGTTACCACAAAGGCGCTACCGGCCAACACAAGTGTTACCGCGAGAAGCAGTAGACGGCGGCTATTTCGCGCTGCTTTATCAGCGCGTGCTTTTTCTTTGATCGCGTTCGCTTGTTTCTGATGGGCTTTTGCTTGTTCGATATGCTCTGCAAGTACTTCAAACTCGTGAATTGGACGAAATTTCCCTCCCTCGGGACAAACAAAGGTATCGTCGTCAATTTCACCTCGATAGAGTTCCTCTAGTAATTCTTGCGCAGTTATCGGCCCATATACATTCCCGTCAATTTTGTACAACCAGCCATCACCTGAACTCATAGCGCGTCTATTCCTCCTTACTGAAAACTACGGCTGCATCACGTTGCCCTGAATTCAACTTGCAAAAACACGGTAAAAATACTCGCTAGCTTTCAAGACCTTTCAGAACAACTCGAAGCTCGGGACTCATGGAATGACCCGGTTCAAGGTTCAACGCTTTCTTATAACTATCGACAGCACTAACAACGTCTTCGTCCGTTTGTTCGAGGACTCCCTTCAGCACCCAAGCGCGATAATCTTTTGAATTAATCTTAATTGCACGGCGCGTGTATTTCATCGCAAGTTCTGAGTCCTCTTGGGCGTCCGCCAACATTCCTGAAAGGACCCATACCGATGAGTTTTTACCCATGCGAACCCGAAGTTCCTTGAGAAGTGTATCTGCACTCTCTAATTCTCCGCGGTTTAATCGCTGCTCGGCCTCACGGAGCCGTTCATCTGCATCAGGTCCCGCAATCGGTGGTGGATTCGCAAGACTGTATCTACGACGTTTCTTGACCGCGGGTTTGGGAGTCTCTTCAACTGGTTTAACAATGACCGGTTTAGGCGGTGGCGGTGGCGGTGCCACAGCAACCGTCGTTGGTGCTTGAGGCTCATTGGACTTCGAGAAGATTACAAAAGTGAAAATGATGAAGAGAACCGCGAGACCGCCGAGCATGAGGTTTCTGCCTGAGTTGAGACCAGCAGCTTGAAGTTCAAAATCTAAATCATCCATTTCGTTATTCTTTATCTGAGGCGCTGGCGCAGGGACCGAAACCGGAGCGGGTGCTGGCGCAGGGACCGAAACCGGAGCGGGTGCTGGTGCAGAGAACGAAACCGGAGCGGGTGCTGGCGCAGAGAATGAAACCGGAGCGGGTGCTGGGGTCGGAACTGAAAGGGTCGCTGGAGTGGCGGCCCGACGCTGCTCATCCGTCAATTCTTCAACGAAAGTATCTCGCGTGATTTCTCCTGCCTGTTGAGACGCAAAAGCGTCCGGAGGTTTGGAAAGGAAACTAGGCACAATAGAGGGTCCACGCGGAGCAAGACTCGCTCTATCCTCAACAACAATTTCGTCGATCATCACGCCTAACGAATCTCTACGAGATAAACTGGCCGATGGGCGCTGACCATATGTAGAGGTCGTAGGCTCAGGGACAGGTAAGCTTGTCGAAACATCCTCCTCTTGAAAGGAGACAACTCCTTTTGAGCGCAACTCCTCAAGCGCTAGCAGCGTATATTCAAGAAGAAGTTCAGATGCATTTAGTATCGCGCCGACCGTACGGTAACCGTTCACGAGCGGAACGATTCGTCGAGCGTCCTCAGATAACTCGGATTGCCTGGAATACAGGATCTCGCGCTGCACATAAAGTTGCGTAGACAAGCCCCCAACTCGCGATGCGAGTTCGATCAAACTTGATAGGCTAGCTTCACTTTGCGCGTATACTTGCTCGAAAGTCGGATAACCGGAAAGAGCCCCTACAGAGACCTCTGCATTCGTGAGTTCATATCTCGCCGACTTGGACAGCAGAAGAAACAAAAGCGGTTCGACGTCCGTGTGCCCATCACTTGCTGAAGCAATGATTCTGTGGTGCAAAAAGGTAAGCTCGATATAGCTCGCAAGTTCTGTCACCGCTCCATCGAGCCAAAGCCGGAGGAGTACTGGCTCGCCAAATGCTGCGCACTGGCTCAAAACCACGAAACGGTTATGCTCAGTAATAATACCGGTCGTTGCCACGCGCTGTATTTGTACACGCCTCGAAGCAGAAGAAAAGCACACCACTAGCAATAGTTTATTTCATCGCGTACAATCTCGGCCGTGAATCGTACTCCCGGCCTCTGGCTCGCGCTTCTTCTTCTTCAAGCCTGCCAAAACAATTCCAACACAACCAGTGCTACGAGCGGGGTCGATAAGCCCAATGAGGCTTTGTCGAAACCCCCTCCAGAGGTCGTCGTGACCTCTTCGCGGGCAAACCTCTTGTTTAGCTATCAATCAGGCTCACGATTTGTCACGGCGAATACCATTAAGGAAATCCCCGTAGAATCGAGGCAGCAGGTCATCGTTACAGATCTATCGATGTCCCCAGCGCAGCGCCAGTCGGGAAAGTACATTTACGTCGCGGATCTACGAACCCCACGGGCGAATGGTTCCTACCCCGTCGCCATCTCGAGCAGATACGGACTCGAAGCCGAACTCAGCGGGACGATCACATCTTCAGGTTCGGTGGTAGTAAGCCAAGAAAAGGTTATCGTATACACGACGTCCTGGTGTGGCGTATGTAAAAAAGCCCTACGTCTACTCAGAAAATGGAACGTTCCACATGAGGAGAAAGACATCGAAGGATCCCGAAAAGCGCAACGAGAACTGGCAAGCAAAGCACAAGCTGCCGGAATTCAGCCCGGAGGCGTCCCAGTCATAGACGTGGCAGGCAACCTCATGCAAGGACTCGACGAAACAACACTACGTACCCAACTCAAGGCCGCTGGTTTCCTAAACTAAGATGTCTAATCGTTTGTCATGAGCGTTTTCGTTGGACGCCTTGAGGGCCTTTGAGTTCGATTTCGGCTTCGTTTTCGCAACGACGGTATCGACACTTCTCCACGGTCTACCTCCTCGGGAAGGATTGGCTGTGATGTGATCGTCTCAATCTCTTGATTCACGTCCAAAAGGAGCTGCCTTTTCTCATGGAGTGGCAAGAAGGAAGCTTTGAACCCGAAAACAATAATTTGAATGAGTTCCTCTAGCGAAAAACCCATATGGTCATGCGCCCGAATCAGTTCCTGAGTCACAGTGGTGTCCGTTATCAGACGATTATCCGTATTCACGGTCACTCGAAGGCCATAATCATAATAAAAGCGCAAAGGATGCGCCTCCAAACTTTTTACGGCACCCGTTTGGACGTTGGAGGTTGGGCAAACCTCAAGAGCGATTCGATGGTCATTGACGTAATTGAGTAAATCGCCATCTTCTGCCAAACGAACTCCGTGCCCTATCCTATGAGCTCCACAATAATGAATCGCCTGATGAATGGACTCAGGGCCATATGCTTCGCCCGCATGCAACGTGCAATTTACGTTATTATTTAGAATCAGTTGAAAAGCTCTCACGTGATCCTTCGCAGGGTTGTCAGACTCTGCGCCCGCGAGATCAAAAGCAACTACGCCTTGATGCTTAAATGCGATGGCAAGTTCTGCCATTCGAAATGAGGCCATAGGATCCATATTGCGGATCCCGCACACAATGACTCGAGATTGAATGCCAAAATCGCGCTGGGCATCGAGCATGCCTTCGAGTACAGCTTGAAGAATCGCCGGCAGCGGCAAACCTTCGCGAGTATGCAGAAGTGGTGCATAGCGCACCTCCATGTACCAGACGTTCTCTTTCGCCGCATCTTCAGCAAGTTCGTAAGCTGCCCGATATAGCGCGTCTTCAGTCTGAAGAACGGACAACGTAAGCTCAAACGCTTTGAGGTAGTCTTCTAAACTCTCACAATTGTTCCCCATGTGAAGTGCTGCGCGAAGCTCAGCCTCGTTTTTGCATGGCAACGTAATTCCCTGGATCTGCGCCAAATCTAGAATTGTATCCAAACGCAGCGAACCATCGAGATGACAATGTAAGTCTGCCTTAGGCAATGATCTTAATATCGAGTGGGTGGATTCGCTCATCGTTTCATCCTCGCGCCATCAAGGCTGTGGTCATTTGAACCACAATCCTCAGGGTACGAATAACCTCTAACGTGAAAAAAAGGTAGTCATTTCAAGGACCGAGTATAAAGTACATCTTTTGCCATATTCAAGCGCATGCAAACGACACAAAGCTTTACGACCAAGAATCAACAAATCGCAGCGCAGCGTAGCTTAGATAGCCGGCGACAACAGCAAGCTCTACAACTACACCCTGAACTACGATTAGATCGAGTGCGCAGAATCGAAAACCTCTTGAGTTCAGTTATGAAACCAGGCCGATATCCCTATGAAAATTCCGCCTCTAAGGGAATTGGACAATTTGTCTCCGCGCTCGAGGCGGAGGTTGGTTTTCTCGAGCGAAGAACGGCTAATCTCGGTCATTTTGTGCATAAAGACGGTGAGACGATTCGCCGAGCTCTGAGCTTCTTGCGGGTTTATGGCCGGATAGCATCGCTCAATTATGGCGACGTCCCCGACGAAGAAAGGGGGCTCTTGGTGCAGCTCCTTGCTTTAGAATATCGCTGGTGTTTCGCTGCAGCTGGTACGACCGCCGAAATTTTCAAGCGTGAGATCGGGAGAACCGGGGCGAGATAAGACGAAACTCAGCCGCCAAGCTCTGCTACCACGCAAGTAATATTATCCTTGCCACCTCGTTCGTTCGCGAGGTCGATGAACTTTTGGCAACAAACATCCAAGGTCTGTCCTTCCATGATAGGTGCGATTTCATCGGTCTCTAGATAACCATGGAGTCCATCTGAACAAATGAGGTAACGGTCCTTGTCCTCTACTGGCACGACAAAGGTATCGACTTGAACATAATCTCTTGGGCCAACGGCTCTCGTAATTACGTTACCTGTGGGAGAATGCTTGGCCTGCTCGGGTGTCACCAACCCCGCTTTGACTTGGAGTTGCACCAGAGTATGGTCTTCTGTCACCTGCCAGGTTTGGTTGTTTCGCACGAGATAGGCTCGACTATCTCCGACAGACCCAACAACCGCAATATCGTCGATGACCAACATTGCAGTTATGGTGGTTCCCATTCCTTTGTGTTCAGGATCTTGCTCTGCAATCGCGAAAACCATGTAGGTCGCCGCTTGAATACCACTTTCCAAGAGTCTGCGAATTCCGGAGATCGTTTCGTCGCATGGATTTTGCCGGTAAGATAGCAGTCTATCCATTCCGTTTTTGACCATTCCGTTAACCGCTTGAACGGCCTCCCATGAAGCGACTTCTCCCGCAGCATGGCCACCCATTCCGTCGGCCACAACGTATAATTGTAATTCGTCGTCATGAAAGTACGCGTCTTCGTTATGTGGACGTTTCATTCCAACGTCTGTGAGTGCAGCAGATATAGACTTCACGCTCAGAGGATAGCTATCAAACTTCGTCGCTTCAAGAGGCCGAGACATCCTTATGACTAGAGAGCCTATAAAAACGCTATTTTGAGGCCACCTGCTGGCCTCCGACGGTTGTTTTCAGTGCCACTGGTTGCACAAGGCGATAACCATGTATAAGGACAGTGTTATGAATAAGAATCTTATTCTTCGTATTTTTCGAAAAATGACGGATGGGATAAATTTCGCAGTTTTTGCCCTGGTAATCCTCTACTCAACAGAGGCCCAAGCACAAAACGTAGAAAACCCTGCAAAGTCTATCCAGCAGTCTGAAACTTCGACCGCGGCAAGGCCGACAACTAGTCCCGCGCGCCCACAAACGGTTGCACCGCGTGTTCGCGGGCTCACCTGGTCGGTCACGACAAATCGTACACCAACCCGCGGCGGGATCATTCACGGCACGATGGGCTTTTCTGGATTACCGCGCCTCTCCTATCACCATGTCATCCAGCCGAACCTTAGCGTGGGCGGACTTGCCTCATTCGACTACGGTCACAATAATCCTTCCGGTTCCTTTGAAGGTGGCCTTCTATTAGGTGTGCCTGTCAAATACAGAAGATCCCTCGGTAACTTCGACCTAGGCCTAAGCGGTATTCTAGGAATTCGGTTTCCCGGTCCAAAAGCTAGAGACGCCGCGATACTCATCGAAGCCGAAGCCAACGTCGGTAAAGTGATTTTCCACCGCTTTATCGTTGGTGGAGGTGTCACTGTTCCGCTTTGGATGGGCTTTGGAAATCGAGATTTAGTGTTCGACGTGCCGTTACTCCTAGGACCTTTCGTTGAGTTCCATGTCACGCCACCGCTGGCCCTTACATTCGAAGCCAAAGCTGGTCCTTATCTGACAACGCAAACTGCGCGCGAGACAAGCCTGGGTCTGCGAGCTTCTATGGGAATCGCTTATCGTCTCTAGAGACTACTTTGCATCAAAGGCGTCGATCTTAGCTACACGCCCTTCATGTCGACCGCCCTCAAAATCACTCTCAAGAAATTCTGAGATCATCGCTTCAATGACCGACATGCCGCTAAAGCGGGCACCCACACATAGAATGTTTGCATCATTATGCTGTCGGGCCATTTTTGCTTGCAGTGCTGAAATGGCGATGACCGCACGAACCCCTTTATAACGATTCGCCGCGATAGACATTCCAATCCCCGATCCGCATATTAATATGCCTCGGTCCGCCTGCCCAGAAACTACAGCTTGAGAAACGGATTGTGCAAAGTCTGGATAGTCGACTCGGTCTGAATTATCGGGGCCGTGATCAATGATTTCGTGCCCCAGAGACTCTGCAAAATCTCCCACCTGTTTTTTTATCGACCAACCTGCGTGATCAGACGCAATTGCTATCTTCATATGAATTCCTATGATTAGGCAGTGTACTTTTGGAAAACGAGACTAGCATTCGTACCACCAAATCCGAAAGAGTTGCTCAGTGCGACGTCGATCTCTCTTTCGCGCATTGTGTGCGGAACGAAATCTAAGTCGCATCCCTCGGAAGGGTTATCTAAGTTTATGGTGGGAGGTACCTTACCGGTTTGTAGAGCTTTAATTGTTACTATCGCCTCAACAGAGCCGGCGGCACCAAGCAAATGGCCGTGCATTGATTTTGATGAGGTCATCATGAGCTCTCGTGCGTGGTCACCAAAAACATCCTTAACCGCATCGACTTCTTGCTTGTCTCCTACAGGCGTCGAAGTACCATGCGCGTTGATGTAACCTACTGCTCTGGGCTCTACGCCCGCATCGGACAAAGCGTCTTTCATACATCGGATGGCTCCCTGCCCGTCAGGTGCCGTAATATGAAAAGCATCGGCAGTTGCACCGTAGCCGGACACCTCTGCGTAGATCTTTGCCCCACGAGCTTGTGCGTGCTCAAGTGACTCAAGCACAACTATTCCTGCCCCCTCGCCCATTACAAAACCATCACGGTCTCGGTCCCAAGGGCGAGATGCTTTCTCTGGTTCTTCATTTCGAGTCGACAACGCCTTCATCGCGTTGAAGCCGCCAATTCCAAGAGGAGAGATCACAGACTCTGAACCACCGCTCACAACTACATCACATTGGCCTCTACGAATAAGTTCGACGGACTCACCCAGTGCATGAGCGCTCGTTGCGCACGCGGACACGGGAGACCAGTTCGGCCCCTTAGCACCAATTCGAATCGAAATTTGTCCTGGCGCTAAATTTACAATGAGAGCTGGAATAAAAAAGGGAGAAATCTTACCCGGGCCGCGGTTTTCAACAATCAGTTTATTTTTCTCGATCGTTGTTAGTCCGCCAAGGCCCGCTCCGACAATCACGCCCACACGATGAGCTTCCTCTGGAGCAACTTTGTAGTTTGCATCCGCCAAAGCCATTTCGGCCGCAGCGATCGCCAGAAGGATAAACCGGTCGTTTCTACGAATCTCTTTTCTATCCATCCATTGAGATGGGTCAAATCCAGTAACTTCACCGGCAAACTTGGTACCAAAGTCCGACGCATCAAAATGAGTGATCGGACCAATTCCGCTTGTGCCACTGAGTAGAGTGTCCCACGTCGAGTCCAGGTCGGTCCCACAAGGCGTGAGTGCTCCCATGCCGGTTACGACAACTCTTGGTCGGTCTTTATGGTCGTGAAGCCTGGTCATAGCAGCCAGGAATACCTACCGGACTAAGCCGGTTTGTGCTCACCAATATATTTGATGGCATCGCCAACAGATTTGATGTTTTCTGCTTCCTCATCGGGGATTTCAATCTCAAACTCTTCTTCCATTGCCATGACGAGCTCAACAATATCGAGCGAGTCTGCTCCAAGATCATCGATAAAAGAAGCTGCTGGTTTCACATCTTCTTCCGGAATACCGAGTTGTTCTACAATGATTGATTTAACTTTATCTTCTACTGACGCCATTTTTTGCCTCGTTGCGCCGGTAACTGCCCGATTCTTTTTCGGATGGCAATGATTAAAAGCCTTTCTTTTTTAGGAATCGGAAACAACCGCAATGTGCGGTAAATTCCGATACTTACCGTCAAAATCTAATCCGTAACCAACCACAAATCTGTCCTCTATGGTAAAGCCCAGGTAGTCCAATTGCGCCGAAACTTGTCTCCTCGCTGGCTTCGATAGCAGTGAGCAGACCTTCACCGAGGCGGGTTTTCTCGTGGACAAGTTTTCGAGAAGATATTTCATCGTCAGTCCGGTATCGATGATGTCCTCCACAACCAGAACATGCTGATCTTCGATCGGTCCCGATAGATCTTTTGTGAATGCAACTACTCCTGAAGAACTTGTAGAAGCACCATACGAGGATAGACCAAGAAAATCGGTCGAAATAGATAAATCAATTTCCCGTACGAGATCAGCTAAGAATACGAAGCATCCATTCAATACTCCGACAACCGTGAGTTGTTTGCCTTTATAGTCTTCCGTGATCTTTGCCCCGAGCTCGCGTACCTTTTCCTTGAGCTCAGCTTCCGAGATTAGGACCTCTAATTTACTTTCATCGAATACCGTCATTCTTTATTCCTATTGTTTGTGACCTATATGTTGCAGTTTACGTTAGCAGTAGGCGTTGTTCATCAATTCACCGAAGCCTCCGCCGCCAGGCACGATGTACTGTACGTCGTTCAGACCGTTTTCATCATCCCAGCGAACTCCCGCTTTCTCTTTGAGAACATCTGGAGGGCTCATACCTCGGTCAACGCGAATTGCATATACCTTTGCTTCTGGATGAGTCGTTTTAACTTTTTTCAAATATTGCGGAGTGACGATCAAGTTAAGTAACAGAACCTTGCTTGGCGGAAGCATTCCTTGTTTCTTATACAGATCAACGGCCGCACAAATCGAGCCACCTGTCGCACCCATCGGATCCGGCACGATCAACATCGCGCCGGCCGCGTCGCCCGCGATCTTCGACATCGACATCGTTACCCCCGTAACGGCTCCTGTTTCGGTATCTGTTGTTCTACTCATAACAACATGATCCTGACGGACTCCCTCGGGCTCCAGAACGTGATTAAGGGCGTCGAAAACGACCATACTGGGCAGAATGCCAGCCCTAGCAACATCAACAACAACCGCCCTCGTCGCTGGCTCCACGACGTTCCCGACATAAACTCCCATGGGGGTTGTCTCTTTCATGCGCGTCGGAACCTCTACACGGCGAAGAGGAAGTTCATTGGCCACAACTCGGGCAATCAGTTGGCGATACAGTTCAGTCACCAGTCGATTGAACTCTGGCTGAATGCATTTAGGAGAGCAAAGTCTCGCCAGTAATGTCAGCATGTAGGGATCGGAAGACAAATGAATATTTGGACCATAATCATGTTCCAAGCCATCAAACGTTCCCTCTATGTTTTCATAAATTGTCTCTGCCATCGTTTATTCCTACCTTACTTTTTCGTCTCATTTGGGAGTCGACTCTCGCCTCGGTTGGCGGAAAGTCTCCTTCAATACTCTTAATCGCTCAAATCACAAAATCGTCTTGTTTGGGTATCGACCGCTCATTTAGGCGAAGTCGAATTTGGCGGCTCGTAATCTATGGTCGTCACCTTTTTCAATTGAAACTCTTTCCGACAGAGCGACACATAGTGATGACCAATATCCACTTGCTCCCCCTCAATGACCTGATCCCCTTTGTCATCGAGCCTAGCGTTCATTGTCGCCTTCCTGCCAGTCCTACAAATTGTTTTAAGTTCCACCAACTCTTCGGCCCATGCGAGAAGGTATTTCGAACCTTCAAATGGCTCACCTCGAAAATCCGTCCTTAATCCGTAGGTTAACACGGGGATATTGAGTTCGTCGCAGACCATAGTGAGTTGGAGCACCTGTTTGCCCGTCAGGAATTGCGCCTCATCGACCAAGACGCAGTCTACTTGTTGTTGTTCGTGTTCCTTTTGCACATTCGCAAATAAATCAAAGTCCTTATCAAATATGGTCGCCTCTGCACTGAGGCCTATTCGCGAGGAGATCAGACCCTTTTCATACCGATCGTCTAAGGTCGTCGTGAAGAGCAGTGTCCTCATCCCACGTTCTTTATAATTGTAATCCGATTGCAGTAATGTGGTGCTCTTTCCCGCGTTCATCGCGGAATAATAAAAGTACAACTTGGCCATGCCTCGCAGCTTCTAACACAAAACAGCCCCTTTTGAGAGAACGCGAATTGGCCTTATGAACAATTTCGACTTTGAGTTTAGGCAAAAAAAAAGCCCTCATGAGATTTTCACCTCATGAGGGCCATAAATTCGGCAGCGACCTACTCTCCCACACAGCTTCCCGTGCAGTACCATCGGCGCGACAAGGCTTAACTTCCGAGTTCGGGATGGGGTCGGGTGTGACCCTTGTGCCATAGCCACCGAAAACCTTTGAAAAATGATGACGATTTTGAATGCGAATAAATTCGCTAAACACTGAAATGCTATTTTCAGCTGTTGCGCCGAAATCTAGCCTTCCACAAATTGAGTATGGTCAAGCCTCACGGGCGATTAGTACTGGTCAGCTAAACCCATCACGGGGCTTACACCTCCAGCCTATCAACGTCCTAGTCTCGAACAGCCCTTTAGGGGACCGAAGTCCCGGGGAGACCTTATCTCGAAGGGGGCTTCCCGCTTAGATGCTTTCAGCGGTTATCCTTTCCGAACTTAGCTACCCAGCTATGCCACTGGCGTGACAACTGATTCACCAGAGGTTCGTCCTTTCCGGTCCTCTCGTACTAAGAAAAGCTCTTCTTCAAGTCTCC
>JAYZDF010000080.1:0-24822 GCA_036337945.1 Myxococcota bacterium | reverse complement strand
AGTTCCAAGCTTACCAAGCTTGGTTTGTGCCGCTGATGCTTTTAGGCGCTGTTGAGTGACTTTGGTCTTGTACTTATCAACGGTTCTTTTCGCCTGACGGCTTGTTGGGTCCAAATCAAATAGGGCGATGGCAGCCTTACTCGCTTTAAGAATATTACGAGACCGCTCAAGAGAAGCAAGCTGTTGCTTCGCCTCCTGGATTCGTAAAGCCCGAATATGCTTTGCAGCAACAGCAGGAATAGTCTGAGCACTCCCCTCCCCTTCAGGAACCAGCTTGGTAAATTCTGACTCAGCCTTAGGCAATTCATTTGCTGTCAGCGCTTTTGCTGCTTTCTCTACCGCAGCTATTTGGTCGCTTGAGGCTTGTTTCAGATATGCTTGAGAGACAATAAGGTTCGAGAGAGTCACTGGCTTTCGCTTGCTAATAGCCGAGGAAATCTGTCTACGAATGGCTAAGAGCCCTGCTTTAACGCTTCGGTTATTCGAATCAATGAGCAAACTCATTGCGAGCCCTTTTGCACTATCAATAAGCTCTGTCCCTCGATTCAATTTTTGTAGGAATGCTTTTTCCTGCTTCAAACGCTGGCTGCGAACGCTTTTTACAGCAGACTTGAGTACTTGAGAGTCTTTTGTCTCGTTGAGCTGCGAAGCCAGAATTTTTTCTGCTTGAGCGACTTTTGATTCGGTAAGAAGAGTTAGCGCTTCTCTCGTCTTAGCAGCCTGGGACTCAGGCGCTCCTGTCGCCATCGTCGCCGCCGTATATACTGCAGCTGCTTTATCCAGTTTTTGTTGTTTGAGTAATTTCTCGGCCTTTCGGAGCATTTTGGCCAAGCTGCGAAGGGCTTGTTTATCTAGAGGATTCTCAGCGAGTAAAGCACGAATACTTTCTGCCGTCGTCGCATCATCTTGCCCGATGCCTGCTCGCAGAGCTTGAGTTCTAAATGAACGAGAAATTTCTACGCCAAGCTTCGCGAGCTCACTACTCCCTTTTTCAAATACTTTCGCGGCATCTAAAAATTTCTTCTCTGCAAAAATCGCGAGGGCTTTTTCGATCTCTATATCCCCACCGCCAGCAATATTTGCCGCAGTCATCTCGAGAAGTGTCTTTTCGATGTTCACAGCTTTAGCGGCTTTTTGCGCTCGAATCATCGTCTTCTTGATCGCATCCAAAACCGCACTGTTTGTTGGCTCTTGCGAAAGCAATTCTGCAGCAAGCGCCGCATTGGCTTTAGCATCTTTGCCAAGAGCGAGCTTTTTGACACCTGCCATAAGGCGCTTGGCATCATTCCCGCGAGCGATCGCGAGTCCAGCTTGGGCTACCGCGGAACGAGACTTGATTCCCGTAAAGGCTTGTTTTGCTTCAACATTCTTCCCTGAACGTAGGAGAGCAATCGTTGATTCAATCGTCTGAGCAAGTTCAGCATTCGCCGTGATGGCATTGACACAACTCAGAAGGTCAGCAGCCCGACCAATTTCACCTTTGGTTGCCTGAGATTTCGCTGAATTGAGCAACTCATCTATCGCATCATTTAGGTCTTCATCTTCTCGATCGGCGTCCCAAGAACGCTTGAGCGCAGCTTTCAATTGTTCATAGCCCGAACCCTTAAGAGCAGTATCGACCGCGGACAACAACACCGCATTTCTGTTCCCGCGAGCAATTTCGCGACCAACGCGGGCAACAGGCTGTTCAACATTGGTTTTCAGTACTGACCGGTAAAGCTTTTCAGCCTCATTCGTTTTTCCTGCCGCTAATGTTTCGTGAGCTTTGCTAAGTTTTGCGCGGACAATACTCGAAGGACGGCTAATCGTCGTCGCTAATCCCAAGTACCGACTCACCGCTTCGTCTTCCCCTTTTTTGGCTGCTTTTTTTGCAAGCTCAAAAATTTTGTTCATCTCAACTTCGGCGGCAGCATACTGGGGCTGAACCTCTAGCAATGCTGCGAGTGCATTTGCACGTTCCGAGGTAAGCTCCTTCGCTTCGCGATATTTCTTCTCAAGAGAGGCCACCTGTTTCTTATTCGCTAGAGCGCGAGCGACGGGCGCCGTCCCGGATTCAACAGACGCATCTTCGGCCCTCTGAAAAGATCTTTCTGCCGCGTCGTACTGACCAGATGAAATCTGCTTTGCACCTTCAACTAACTTATCCCGGGCGTTTGTGGAGATTTCTTCCAAACGTGACAAGTACGTAATGAATTCGGAAACCAATTTGTCGTCTGAAGAAGTTGTGAGTCTCTTGAGCTTTGCCAACAAGGCTTCGGCTGCGGAGCGCACCGTTCTAGTTCCAGGTGCTGCAATTCGAATCCCTTCTAAGACATCGACAGCACTGGCAACATCGCCACGTCCGGTCTTGACCGCTTGAAGCGCTGATTGTTCAGCCGCCTTTCGCCTACTCCGTGCGATCTCGATCGCCGCCTGGGCAAGCTTTGACCGAGGTGCCACTACTAGAGCCGCATCGAACTCTTGCTCCGCTTGAATAAATCGTTTCTTTGCCAACTCATCGCAACCTTTACGCGCGGGCTTAAGCATGCCTTCGGGAGCTTTATCGGACGTCGCTTCGACGGCTTCTCGAAGAATATTCGCCGCTTCGGAATCGTTGCCACGCTTTGCTTGACGCTTCGCTTCAGAAAGCATCGATGAGAATGATAGTTTGAACAAATCTCGACGAATGTCTCGAATTTCCGGCAGTTCTTCTGCAAATATGGTCAGCCCGGAGAGCATCGCGAGTGCTTGCGATGCGCGGCCTTTCGAGAGCCGCTTTGCTGCACTGAGAACATTCTTGGCAGTTTCGAAGGCGAGCTTTTCTACCGAGACTCGTAATTTATCGGAAGGTGCGAGGCTCGACTGTTCCAAAAAGCGAACGGCCTCGCCAGGCTCTCTTTTCCGAATGCTTTTGAGAGCAGAGTTCAGTAAATCTTTGTTTGCGGGATCACTTTCGTAATACTTCACGGCATTCGACAAAATGCTTGCTGCTCGTGAGAGCCGACCAGACTCTATCTCTTTGCCAGAGTTGCTCAGCGCCTGGGCTATAAAACTATTTGCAGCCTCAGTTCGCTCAGATTTAACTGAAGCAGGCACTCCTTCCATCTTGAGTGCGAGATCGTATAATTGAGTCGCCTTCTCAAATTGAGACCTTTCCGCTGCTGCTGCTGCTTGGTCAAGTACACGAATAATTCTTGAAGCCTTCCTTTGCGCTGCTTTCATGGCAGACCGAATCACGGGCAAAGCTTGTTTCTCATAAGCTTTCTTGTAGGTCTGATAGGCTTGTACGGGTTTATTTTCGTCGAAAAGAGCTTTCGCTTGAGCAGCTAAAAACAGTGCTTCAGCTTTTGCGACAGACTCTGGATTTGCTCCAGGCATCGCCTTATCAATAGACTTAGCGGTTTCGAAAGCCTTGTGAGCCTTGGGGCCATCAGAGTTATCTAGAGCGACTCGTGCAGCTCCGAGTTGTTCTTGATACGCTTTCGTTTTCGCCTTCTGGAGTGTGGACTGAAGAACTTTGCTCTTCAATAAATCTTTGGAGACCTTCAGAAGCTCGCGATACCAGTTTAGATTGTCTAAGGCCTTACTCTTGATCGAAGATAGTGCAGCATGAGCCTTGAAATCGATATCGTAGGGCTTAAGTTTAGAAGCTTCTGTATAAAGTTCAGCCGCGGCGTTCCATTGTCCTTTGCGTTGTTTCGCCTTCGCGTCGGCAACTTTATCGGCCACTCTTTCTTCGATTTCACTTTCAAGGTCATCAAGAGCGCTTTTGTACTCCACCTTGGTGGGCTCCTTCTTTATGGCTCGTCGCATCTCAACTCGAGCTTCTATAAGATTCCCCTCCGCTCGGAGTCGCTTCGCTTTTCGAAGATGCATGGTCCCTGCGCCAAAGCAGCCCACGAGAAACGTTGCCGCAGAGAAAAATATGACTAATGACTTTCTATTGAAAATGTCCATGTTCTCGGCGGTCATAGCCAGAAAACATTAGGGTGATCCAGCGAAGACTGAACACTCACAGAAGAACTCGCGAATTACCCTTAATTCAGCCGAAGATATAGCCGATATAGCCACCGGCCAACGAGAGAAGGACGAGAGTTATCACCCAAAACCAGGAACTATCGGTACGGAAATGCGCTTCAGCCTCAACCCATTCGGCCGAGCCGAGCTTCGCTGCCCTTCTTGGCGGTAGCGGAGGAATAGGCAATACGCGAGCCGCTGGTAGTTCTGAAGGACTGTAGGGTTGCGGAGTAGGGTCTCTATCAAGCCGCCCCGCTGGACTCCAGTGATATTGGCCGACTTCGGCCGATCCTGCGATGGGTCGGTGATCAACAATAAGACTCTCGTATTCCTCGTCAGAAGGTAATTCTGTGCTCTCAACCCAGTCGCTCACCTGAAGCCATTTTTGCACTTGGTCTCCAGAAGCTAGCATTTGATAATATTCAGTTTGCCGAAGAGCGACGAGCATGTCTTTCGCGGAGGCCCATCTTTTATCTGGCTCGCAGGTCAAACCTTTCAAAAGAACTTTGCGGAGTTCTTCTGGCAAACGGGCAATCTCATCTTCGGTAATTTCCGGTGGATCAAACACCGTTCGCAGCATCTCTTTATGCGTAGACAGTCTGGGCCATGGACGACGACCCATAAACAATTCAAATCCAATCATACTCGCCGCAAATACGTCAGTACGCATATCCAGATTCTCGCCTTCGCGGTGTTCAGGAGACATGTAACGGGCTGTGCCTACGACTTTTCCATACTGCGTTATGGAAGGGCCCATAACGTCTTTTGCAATTCCGAAATCGATCAGTACAGGACGCCCCTCGGAGGTGATAATGACGTTATTCGGAGTAACATCTCGGTGAATAATGGGCCTTACAACGCCCTCTTTATCTCGTACTCCGTGCATGGCTGTTAGTGCATCCAAGAGACTTTCCAAAATGATCAAGCCAACCGTGGTGGGGGGCGGAGGCAATTCATTTTCAAAAATAGGGTCCAGCAAACGTCGAAGACTGAATCCCTGCACGTACTCAAGCACTAAATAGGGGCAGTCGCCAACTTGACCAAGTTCTACCTGTTTTACAAGATTTGGATGCTCCAGAGAGGAACCGACTTGTGCTTCAAATACCATTCGCTTGTGGTATTCGTCATGCTCATAAATTTCGGGCCTAAGCCGCTTTAGGACAATACGAGTTTGGCTGTCATCATCCCTCCGAAACGCGAGAAAAACCTCGCCCATGCCGCCTCGGCCTAGGGCCCGGCAAAGTTCGAATGGGCCAAACGAGGTCTCCACGAGTAAAGGGTAGCACCAGTTTACCCGCAGTTCACGGACAATCGACCGATTTACTTGGGGCTTCGAGGTTCAAGGCGAATATTTATCAAACCAAATTCACGGTTTCCGATTTCTTCGTAGGTCAATTCGCGGCAAAAATATTGCATCACAAAACCATCTTCGTCGAGGGTGTGTACCGTAAAGGTTAGTTGTTCCGCCTCTATCTCGGGGATCACCCATGCACGGTCACTTGATTGATCCCGTTGCCAAATATTCGTTATGAAGGCCGACGTATTATCGATAATTGTTCGGTCGAGATCTCGGCATTGCCGGGCTTCCTCAAGCGCGAATACTTTAAGCGTTACCGCACTAGCGCGCGCAGAAACACCGTAAATTTCTATCTCAATGTTGCGGAAGACGCGCTCTGGCCCACAGCTTGCCATGAGCAAGAACAGACAAAAGAATAGCCGAAACGACGACATACGCGGAAAATAACTTGAACTTAGCCCTCGGTGCAATAAGCAGATTGCGCCTGGCACCTAACGAATAGCTCTGATAATTTTAAAACCAATGAGCATAACCATGCTGCTCGCGGCGATGTCCATATCGTCACCTCCCCCAGAGGAACTGAATATCAAAACCCTTGATATATCGAAACCCAATGCACAACAGCAACAACAGCAGTCATACGAAGACGTGATAGGTTTACCGCGAGCGTACCAAAGAAATATTGTTATTCCACTCCAATCGACGTACCTCGGAACCCTAACTGTTTCGCTCCCTAAAAAAATCCCACTTGAAGAACTAGACCTCAGTCTTCGTCCACGTAAGCCAAGCTCTGATTTTTTCCTCTACCCTCAGGCCTTATCGGTGGAGTACCTCGAGAAAAAGAAAAACGTTGTACGGGTCACGTACGCAATCGAATCAAGAGGAAAACCGCAGCGACGACGTTATACACTCAAGTTCTCCGTCTCAATATTTAAAGCGGCTTCAACCAAACCGGCTCGGGTTAAGAATTTCAAACACGTCATCAAAATCGTACCACCAGAGACCCAAGCTCGACCGCCACGATTCATTGCACAGACCCATAACTATTTTCAAAACCTTGCTTCTAAAGCAATAAACGAACTACCAGCGGGCACTAATGCGCCCAGTATTCGAAGCCTACCCAGCTCTCTTTACAATCAGAAACTACCTAAGGCTTGGTCACGCCTGTTCTTCAGTCATCGCCTAAAAGCCTCGATCGCAGAGCGTGAACTATACAAATCTCTCAAATCGGCCACAAAACAAGAACGTGACGAGATTCTCACAGCGATTTTTAACCTGAGATATTTTGAAGACTCCGTTCAAAGCCGATTAGCGCCATATACGACCACTCCTCAATCTTCACTGAAAGCTGCCGTGAAAAAACTACTTCGCTACGAGCTGTCTGATGCCTTGTATCTGGCGAAATTTGCACGGAACAGTGGGAAACTAGATATAACCCTTTTGGCCAAGAGTCTTCTTATCATCGGAGGGATTCAACTTTTGGGCGCTACTGATTCGCAATCGGCTATCGATACAGTAAATAAGGCGTTCTGCCTCAAAATGGATTTAGACTTTCCGCTGGCTAGCACTCGTTTGGCTCAAGCATTAGCAAAAATTAAGTCCAGTAATCTATGTAAGCAAAAACTAAATATACAACAGGTAAAAGCGCGTCGGTTTATCGAAGATGGGAACAATATGGTTGAGGTGACGGGACTCTTCGACCCTGACCCTTATAAAATGGTATCCGGAGGAACGATTGAACTTTGGGGCGCTGGAGGAGACATTATAGAAAGTGCGCAAATCCGCGCAGAACGAGAACCGATAAATAGAGTCGTATCGACGTTCGAAGACCGAGGCGACATCCAAAATTACGTCGGAGACATCCTCATCCGCATCATCGTGAAAGACGTCGCAGGGACAGAATTAGCATATTATGGTCGAACAGACCCAATTGCGCTGAGTATTGATGAGTCCAGCATCTCAATCGTTGATAGATGGGGGCCTTGGTTGTGGGTCCTGACCGGTATCGCTATAACGAGCGCTGGATTATTTGCCTACTCTCATTTCTCGAGCCAAGAAGCAGAGCGGGGAATCGGGCCCGTAACTATTCGATTTTGAGAGGTATTTCGATCTAATTCAGATTATCGCTTCAATAAATTATTTTCTTCTGCCATCGATGTCAGATCTTTAGCTCCTTATTCGACTACTGAGTGAGGAGGCATGAAGACGAAACATTGAGCAACACAAACACGGCGAAAAAAATCGAATTTTCTTTTCCCGAAAGCCCCGTTCCACGTCAGACTTTTTTCGTACAACACGGTGATTATCGCTGCATTGGCGAGAATCACGTCGTTCGCAAAGTCACCTCTCGCAGCTTTTATATTTACTCTCGCGGGAAGCTTACTCGGTACCCGAGAACAGAATGGAAAACTTGGCTTCTGCAACGCGCCGCCGAGGGAGAATTATTTCTTGATGGCGAAAAGCTCCAGGTACCGCGGCAACTCATAGAAAACTCGAAGGAGTTCAAACATCGCCCCACTGATCACTGCGTACAGGAGATTCCGTTTGCACTCGAGGCAATAAAGAAAGGATGCCAAATCGAAACTCTATCGAAAAAAGACTGGGCAACTCTCTTCAAACTATCCATGGGTGACTGCTCTTACGAAATTTCTGTCTCATCAGACCACAGCATCTACCCGAAGTGCTCATGTCGATCATTTCAGAAAAATCCAACCGTACAATTTGGAAAGATATGCCGTCACGTAATCGTTCTTTTGCTACTGACGCCGAGCCTTCAATTCCATCTTCTCGATCTCTTTTTAGCTTCAAATGAGGATAGATTATGAAACATAAAGAACTTTCCGCCGTCGAAAAAATTTGTCGTCAAGAGCTAAACTATCGTGACGCTCTAAGCTGCATAGAGACTGCACTGAGTCAGAAAATATCTGTTTTACTCAGAGGACATCCAGGAGTTGGAAAATCGGCTCTCGCCAAAGACCTAGCGCAACGGATGAACCTACCCCTTATTGATATTCGCCTCGCTCAAAAGGACCCTTCTGAGATAGCGGGCGTTTACTTTCCAGACCAGGAGAATCTCCAACTCAAACTCTTAGTGCCCGAGTGGATTCAACAAGCGGCACGTAAGCCTGTCTTTATTTTTCTGGATGAGATCAACGCCGGCATTACAAAACTTCATCAATCCGCCGCATATCAACTTATCCTCGATCGGAAACTTGGCGAAACAGAGCTTCATCCCGATACGGTCGTGATGGCCGCTGGAAACTTACCGGAAGACCAATCATTCGTTACGCCTCTCGCCCAAGCACTGTGTAATCGGTTTATTCACTTCACGTTAGGAGTTGACCCCGATGAGTGGCTGAAATGGGCTCTTACTCACGAAATAGACCCTGCAATTATCAATTATATTGCTGAGAAGGGCGAAAAAGCGCTCTATTGTAATGACGGAAAGGCTGCATTCCCCTCTCCGAGATCTTGGTCTCGCGCAAGCCAGCTCCTAGGTTCATGCCCGCCGCAACAACGAATCTCACTTCTTCGAGCTTGTGTTGGCACAACAGCGACCACGCACTTTCTAGAGTATGAACGTCTAAAGCGCGCTTTTTGTCCTAAAGCTATCCTGGAAAAAGGAGAAGGAATTGATTTCAGCGTTGCTCCAAAGAACGAACCTTCATTTATTTACGCCGCGGTATCTTCTCTTTCTGATTATTTACGAACGAATGGCTCCCCGAAAGAGCATGTGGTGAAAAATCTCGTAAATTTCATCAAAAGCTCCAACATTGACCCTGAGTATATCCTTATTTTTCTCAAGAGCGTTGAAAGAGTGCCACGGTTAATTCCTCGAATGAAAAAGTATCAAGACTATCGAGATATCGCGGGAAATCTTTCGAAGCTAGCTCTACCTTCTGGCGTCGCATGAAAACCGAACAGATAGCAAGATTTCGGATCTCGAAAATTAGGACCCAGCTTATCGAGCATCATCCATTCTGGGGATATCTTTTTCTTCAAACAAGAATCACCGCCGACGAATCGCTTGTCGCCATTGCCGCAACAAATGGCATCGATGAAATTTGGTTTAATCCATGTTTGATTCAAAAACTTACTGACGAGGAGCTTGCATTCATTTTGCTACATGAGCTTTGCCACCAAGTTTTTGCTAGCAGCCACCGACGGTGTGGGCGCGACCTCTACCGCTGGAACTGTGCCACAGATTACGCAATCAACCGAATGGTTTTAGGAATAAAGAGTCCTTTCGACTTGCTCACACCTATGTACCAACCTCCGCAATTGAAAGACCCGGATTTTGGTACATTCTCAGTTCTTTACGACCCAAAATATGACGGTCTAACAGCGGAACAAATTTATGAGGCATTGTCTGTAAATGAGTCTGCGACAATGCCCAACGAGCAACAACAAACGAATAATGAATCGAAGGCCTCCGTAGACAAACCGGAATCTTCTTTCGAGGACACTATCGCTGGCTTTGATGTACACTTCAAAGATTCAGTTACGTGGAAAGATCAACAATATCGAGTGCATAGAGTATCTCAGGCTGCTTCGTATTGGCTCTCTGCGGAATCGAGAGGACATATTCCGCACGAAGCAGTCGAGGTTCGGGTAAATGAACAGGAATCTTCGCAAAGTCATGTTGAAGCGAATCTCGAATCGATAATCTTGGAGGCCTGTTTGCCGGTTGAATATTGTCGGGCCAAACCAAACAAGAAATACCTTAGCTACGACTGTATCTATCCCACTGCACGAAATATTGAAAAAACATTACTCGTCACATCGCTCGATACCTCAGCGAGTATCAATAATCAGGATGTTTTCAAACTCCTTTCTGCGATACAGCGAGTACGGCTTCATTTCGATGAAACTATTCTCATCATTGCCGACGAAGAAATCACCGCTGTCGTTGCAGACGAGGAGTTAGACGAGTTTCTAAAAAAACCACGTTTATATGGAAGACGAGGAACAAATCATTGGCCTATTTTTAGATGGATTGCGGAGCAACCAAGCAGGCCCACCTGCCTTCTCGCCCTTACAGACCTAAACACACGAATCCCAAAATCCCCGCCACCCTATCCGGTGATCTGGCTCGTACCTAATCAAACAACTAATCGCCCTCCGTGGGGCACACTTATTACAATGGAGTAACCAAACAAAGATGAACAAAGCGACCAAACCCTTCAAGAACAATCTCGATTATCTACAAGCCGAACTCGAATGGATAGAGTGCAGAAGTCGTTCCATTATTTTGGAAGCAAAGGCTAGACAAGCGGGAAGCGATTGCTCCACGCGTTCTTACAATCGATATAATAAGTCAGAAGATTCGGAATCAGTCCTTTACGCCAGGTCGATAAAATATCGTCGCCGGTCTCGACGAATGCGCAACCGTATAGACGAGCGTCTCCTCGCGACCCGCGCCCAAGACATCAATCTTTCCATTGATCAACTGTGTCAGCAACATGTTCTATCACCGCAAGATCGAACGATTCTTTTGCTTGCCGCTGCACCAGTCTTTTCTCGTAAATTTGACGACCTCTACTCAGAACTTGACCCTCACAATCTTTCCTCGGGGCTCAGCGTGGAAGTCGTATGCACGTTTTTGCAGCTCGATTTTGAAGAACGACTCCGAC
Source organism: Myxococcota bacterium (assembly GCA_036337945.1). Taxonomy (GTDB): domain Bacteria; phylum Myxococcota; class Kuafuiibacteriia; order Kuafuiibacteriales; family Kuafuiibacteriaceae; genus JAYZDF01. The sequence goes on along the minus strand of JAYZDF010000080.1, from coordinate 13,896 downwards.
TTCGTCAGACCTTTACGCGTAATCATGCGCTCACTAAAGAGGACCTAATCACGGTGTCTCTAACTCACAGATATTCGACACCGAATGACCTCTTGGCGGCGTCAGTAGAGCTCACAACAATGGCTTTTCAAGCGATCATTGGTGAACGGTGTTTGACAGATGAATTTCTTGATTTTTCCTCTCTCGAAGAACCCAAAGCAACGTTTGAGCAGGTCGTGATCGCGGATGAAGACAAAAACCCTGTTTTGGCCCTCGTCGACAATCACAGTACTTATCTAACCACCCGTAAAGAATGGGGTTTTGATGAGAAGATCACCTATGGGCGAGGCATTCTAATGCTGTTTCACGGTGCACCAGGAACCGGAAAAACAATGACGGCCCATGCCATTGCCAATCACGTAGGAAAGAAAATTTTGACCGTTGATATCCCCCAGTTTGCGGGCACGCAAAATGCTGGTCAATTTCTTCCCGGTCTTTTTCGACAAGCCAAACTGCAAAATGCGGTCTTATTCTTTGATGAATGCGAAAGCATCTTTGCGAAGCGAGAGTACGGCAATGTCATTATGACGCAGTTGCTGACGGAGATAGAACGATTCGAGGGTATCGCTATTTTGGCGACAAACCTTCCTCAACATCTCGATGACGCTCTAGAGCGCCGGATTATCCTAAAGCAGAAATTCAAGGAACCAGACCGAGCAAGTCGCAAAGTTCTTTGGACCAAACATATTCCGAGTAACGCAAAACTGAATGCCGATGTAGACTTTGATCAACTGGCCAACCAATACGATATGAACGGCGGCTACATAAAAAATGCGGTGCTCTTGGCTTTAGCGCACGCCATCAAGGATGCGAAACGACCTGAGGAGACAGAGATTTCGATGCGTCACTTGCGAATTGCATCGGAAGCCCAGATTCGACGGCTCGACAATCGGGACCAAGGACTCACCTATCCCAAAGCGACGCTAAGCGACGTGGTGCTCTCTCCGAAAAATGCGGAGATCATGAAAGATATTATCGAAGCATCGAGAAATCTTCGAACGGTTTTGGACACCTGGCGAATTGGCGAACATCTATCTCATGGCAAGGGAGTATGCGCGTTGTTATTTGGACCTCCTGGAACTGGAAAAACACTTTGCGCGCAAGCCATCGCGGGAGAACTCAATCGACCCATACTTACCGTAAATACGGCCTCTGTTTTATCCAAGTGGGTGGGTGAGACCGAAGGGAACCTTGAGAAAGTGTTCACAGAGGCAAAAGCAAGAAACGCGGTATTGTTTCTCGACGAAGTAGACAGCTTGTTGCGGGCTCGGGGTCAGGGAAATGCGTCAAGGCACGATGATGCATCAGTCAATACAATCCTCAAGCTCATTGAGGAAAACGAAGGCCTCGTTATCATGGCGACAAATCACGAGCACAATCTAGATCAAGCCCTAAAACGACGCATAACCTTCTGTCTCGAGTTCAAACGTCCATCTATCAAGAATCGTGCACTTATATGGGAAAAACTCCTGGCGAATTCTCCTGGGATCGCTGGTGAGATTGACTATATGGAACTGGCTCGGGTTTACGATATTGGTGGTGGAGAGATCAAAACGGCCATTTTTAAAGCCGCTTTCCGAGCTGCGGCACGTAACCGAAAAATAAGCCAGGCTGATCTTGAAAAAGCGTGTCATGAACAACTCGAATATTCGCCGCTTAAAGACATCAATAGCACACTTTGTCATGCTTCAGTCTCTTGAGTTCCCCTTTTCTGATTGTTAGAAAAACGTGTCGTCAAAAAGGTAGATCTAATGTTTCGTTTATATCGCTCCAACAATCTCCAAAAGCTCGCCGACCAGCTCGGTACCGAACTACAAAGTCATCCTCTGCCGCCGTTCCAAAAAGAACAAATCGTAGTCCAGAGCCGGAGTATGGACTCGTGGCTACGTCAGGCTTTAAGTGAGAAATTATCCATTTTAGGAAACACAGAGTTCCCATTTCCGAAGGCAATGATTGAATCGAGCTTTGAGTCGATCCTGGGCGAGGCCTATACCAACTCTCGAAAACTTACCTCAGAAAGTCTTGTGTGGCAAATGTACCAAGCCCTGCCGTCATACTTAGACCAACCGCCCTTCCGAGAAATAAGAAATTACGTCGAAGATGATGAAACCGGTAGTAAATGCTTTCAACTCTGCCAGAAAATCGCCAATGTATTTGATCAGTATTCAGTCTTTCGACCGAACATGGTTCGGGGTTGGGAATCGGACGGAGGAAATGACAACGAATCATGGCAACGGATACTTTGGAATAACTTAGTACGAGACCAAAAAATCACTTACCCAGCCAAAGCATTGCGTAGGTTTTCTAAAGCAATTCAAGACGAGAAAAATCGAACGAAACTCCCGAGTAGGATTTCTATATTTGGAATATCAAGTATCCCTCCGCTTTACATGGAAGTTCTTTTTGGATTGGCCGAATACATCCAAGTAGATATGTATCTGCTGGCACCTTCGGCGGCGCACTGGTCTCACATCAAGAGTCATCCCGAGATCAAGAAGGCTGCCACCAAAGAAGGTCTTAGCGTAGAAGAAGCCAAAGATATTCTTCACCTCGAGATTGGAAATCCGATGCTTGCGAGTTTTGGCAAAACGGGCAGAGATTTCCAACGGATTCTTGAACGCAAAGAGTACCAGGATAGTGAAGATGAATTATTTGTTGAACCCGAAGAAACGACTCTCTTAGAGATCATTCAATCAGATATCTTTCACCTTCGCGAAAGAATAGCTGACAGTGAAGATGGTTATTCTCCATTCGTTTTGGATGCAAACGACAGCTCGATAAGCATTCAATCATGTCACAGTCCCATGCGTGAGATTGAAGTGCTCAGGGACCATATTCGTGATGCATTAGAGAGAGATCCAACGCTAAATCCCAGGGATATTGTCGTCATGATTCCCGACTTCGAAACGTATGCGCCTCTGGTTGAGGCCGTATTTAGTGCACACCATCGCAAAACACCCGAGATACCCTATTCCATATCAGATCGAAGCGCCCAATATAATGCTCCCGTCATCCAAGCCTTTTTAGATCTTTTTCAGATTGCAAAAAGTCGCGTGACTCTCACTGACGTACTCGATCTACTGAGCATAGAACCTATTAGAGCGAACTTTGGGATAGCAGGAGAAGAAGTCGAACGAATCCGAAAATGGTTAGATTCGGTTATGGTTCGGTGGGGCGTTGATGCCAAGCACAGACAACGAGAGTCCCAGCCTGCTGTCCGGCAAAATACCTGGCGTGACGGATTAGACCGTCTGCTTCTTGGATATGCGTTTCCCTCGAACTATGAAGGCGACTTTGCCGGCATAATACCCTACGGAGACCTTCAGCAAGACGACTGGGTTCTACTAGGTCGATTCAGTCGATTTGCAGAAACACTCTTCAAATTCATCGAGGATTGTCAGGTTCCACATACCGTCACCGAGTGGAACGAAATGCTTCTTGGTATTCTCAAGAACCTGGCGTCGAGTAAATCAAAGTTAGCCAAGCAGCATCAATTCATCCGTTCACAACTCAAAGACTGGCTCTCCTCGACGGAAGAAGCGCAATTCAACGATAAAATCCACCTCAATGTCGTCAAAGATTACTTCGCCGAAAAACTGGGTTCTATAACGAACCACTCGGCTTACCTGACCGGTGGCGTAGTTTTTTGCGCTATGCTTCCGATGAGAAGCATACCTTTTCGGATGGTCTGTCTCGTGGGGATGAACGACAGGGACTTTCCTCGAAATGACAAACAACTCGGCTTCAATCTCATGCACGAGCGACCGCAACTCGGCGATCGTTCGTCGAGAGATGATGACCGCTTCTTGTTTCTAGAGGCCCTTATCTCTGCCCAAGACAACCTGTACCTTAGCTACGTAGGACAGAACAGCAAGAGCAATGAAGAGTCTCCACCTTCGGTCGTTGTTTCCGAGTTGATTGATCTCATCCGTAACAGTTGTGAAGTCGGTGGCGAAAAGGATAATTCATTAGACCTCTCCAGTATCAGCAAACGTCGCTCTCGAATGGAAAAACGACTCGTCGTCAAACATAGATTACAAGCGTTTCACTCAGATTATTTTGATGGAGTCGGCACACCTAAGCTATTCAGCTACTCAAGACACAATTGTGATACTGCGATAACGCTGCAAGAAGAAACTTCCCCTCCAGAACCGTTTCTTGCTCCTGAAAAGCGGCTAGAAGAACGTTCGGTTGAAACACTCAGCCTAGATCAACTTATTCGGTTTTGGAAAAATCCGTGTGATTATCTCCTCACCCAAGTTATCAATGTGCGATATCCATTCCGTGATTCAGAGATAGAAACTCGTGAACCTCTTGCGATCAATAAACTAAAGGAACACAGCCTCAACCGCTCATTGCTGCATGGACTCATAGAAGGAAAGACGCCGGAGGAGCTCCGGAAGGAATTGCGCGGGACCGGACATTTACCTATCGGAAATTTCGGTGACAAGGTCTTCGATGCGGCACTTATGACCTCGCAGATCTATGCTAACTTGGCGCAGCGCTACACCACTTCTGTTCTCGACGAACCTATTTACGTCGATATAAAAACAGATCGTTTTGGGCTGCTCGGCGCGCTCACACAAGTTGGAAGGGGCGGAATCGTAGAATATGATGTTTCGAGAATAAGCGGGAAGCACCTGCTCCAAGTTTGGATTCGACATCTTTGCCTTTGTCTGAGTGGTGATGAATCTAAGGTAGATCATCGCAGTGTTCTTATAGGCAAAGGTGACGATGAGCCGGCCGCCTTGGTTTTTAGGTCTGTACAAAAGCCCATTGAGCATCTCACCCAAATCGTTCGGCTCTATCAAGAAGGTTGTCGGCGTGCGTTACCGTTCTTTCCAAAGAGCTCATACGCTTATGCGGAAAAGTATCTGTCTTTGTCCCTCACCGAGGAAGATGAGCATTCGGTCATTCATGAAGCCATTTCTGCGGCAAACAAAAAATGGGATGGCAGCAACTGGGGAGCCGACGACAAGATCCCAGGAGAAAAAGAGGACCTCGTTATTCAACGGTTTTACGAAGATGAAGAGCCGTTTTCTTTAGACGCACCTGAAGCATCAAACCTCGCACTCGAAGTCTTTAGACCGATCTTCGACCATATTGAGGAGCAAGCATGAATGAACTCAAACCGTTAAAAATCAATCTGCAAGGCCTCAACCTCTTTGAGGCCAGCGCCGGCACGGGTAAGACATATACGATAAGTACTCTTGTCGTGCGATTACTGACTGAAGCCCCTGCGTATAGCATCGATAAAATTCTCGTTGTGACCTTTACGAATGCTGCAACAGCAGAGTTACGTGACCGAATACGAGACAGGATTAGTTTAGTTCTTGCGGAGTTAGAAGAATATACGCGAGACAATACCTACCAAGCGGAAGATGAGCTTACTCAAAATATTCTGACCTGGGCTCCCCAGCAACAAAGCGGTGCCATCGAAAAACTGCGAGACGCACTTGCTGAATTTGACCGCGGTTCAGTGTTTACGATTCACAGCTTTTGTCAAAGGTCGCTGCAGGAGAATGCTTTCGAGTGTGGTGTACGGTTCAATGCTGAGCTCGTCAAAGACACCACATCTTTGATAACGGATTCCGTTTACGACTTCTGGAACAACGAAATCACAAATCAATCGAGTGATTTCTTCGACTATCTGGAACGTAAAAAGGTTTCAGTCGATTCGTTCCATAAGCTTGCAGAAAAACGAGTCAAAAAGCCCGAAGCGACTCTCATCCCAAATGAAGCCAAAGATCACGAAATCGACCTAAATCCCGTGAGGAGGGCTTATAAGGATTTTCGAGAATACTGGCTTAGTGAAGACGACATTGAGACCACTCTCACAAAATTGTTCCAAGAGAACGAGATGCACAAAAAGCTCCACGACGCACTTAATGATGGTCGCCTCACTGAATTAGCGCAGCAGATAGAGCAGGAGGAGTTTTCAACATCGATATTATCTTCCACGTTTTTTATGTTTCTCGCAGAATCCGGCGTCCAAAAATGTACAAAAAAGGGAACAAAAAAGAAACCCGCCGTAGTGGTGAGTGACCTGCACCCCGTCTTTAAATTGGGTGAAAAAGTTCGCAACGAATTTGAGAAAATTAATGCTCAATCAAAAGAAAAGCTTCAATATCTCAAACTCAAACTTGTCTCGTTTATCGAGACAAACCTTTCCAACCGTAAAGAAGAACAAAATATACAAAGCTACCACGATCTCTTGTCACTCTTAGATTCAGCACTACAAAGTGTAGAAGGAAATAAACTCGCCACAAAGCTTGCGGCTCGGTATCCGGTCGCACTGATTGATGAATTTCAGGATACGGACCCTCTGCAATACCGAATTTTTTCGAAAATATATGAGAACACTGAGGCGCCTGTATTCCTGATCGGTGACCCCAAACAGGCAATATATTCGTTCCGAGGCGCGGACATATACGCATATCAACAAGCCGCTGCAGATGCCGGGAGTAATCGGTATACTTTACCGGTAAACTGGCGCTCTGACCCTAATCTTGTCACAGCTGTAAACAAGATTTTCGAGTCATCTTCCTCCCCATTCTTATCATCCATCATCGGTTTCTCTCCGGTTCGCTCAAGGCCCGGTGCCACGAACGTTTTTTGTAAAGATGGCGAACAAATCCCACCGTTTACGATTCAGATATTGGATACTAACGGAAAGCGGGACTCGAAGCAGAAGCCCGTCATAAAGAAAGATACGGCTAAGCGATTAGTCACTGCGAGGATTGCTTCACATATTGCTCAAAGCCTGGACCCAAAATCAAAGATTACGATCAAAGGACAATTACTTCACCCAGGTCAAATTGCCGTCCTAGTTAGAAGTAATCATCAAGGCGCTGATATGCAAAAAGCGCTCACCGCCAAAGGTGTGCCAAGTGTTCTGCAGGGCACAGGTTCAGTGTTTCAATCAAATGAAGCAAGCCAGTTATACATCGTACTAAAGGGTATTGCGGAACCAGAAAGCACTAAACAAGTTCGGGCGGCGCTATCGACTGACCTTATTGGTATGACGTCCGGCGAACTTTCCATGCTGAACACCAATGAAGGTCTATGGGAGGCATGGAAAGGTCAGTTCGTTGCCTGGAAGGAAGTGTGGAATAAAATCGGGTTTGTTCAAATGATGCGAGGATTTTTGGTCTGGAAGCAAGATGATCAACAAGCGTGCATCCAGTCCCGCCTTCTCACGTTTGAAAACGGCGAACGTCGTATAACAAATATACTTCATCTCATTGAGAGACTTCACGACCGCTCTAAACGTGGAAAGCTCGGAATGAACGCTTTGCTGCAGTGGTTTCGCGAAATGACCGAGAATGAAAGTAAGAGCGGGGAGGATGAAGAATTACGGCTGGAAACCGATGCCTTGGCCGTAAAAATTGTCACTATACACTCCAGTAAAGGACTTCAATATCCCGTCGTCTACTGCCCTTTCTTATACGACGGTAAACTACTTGGAAAAGACGACGAGCAAAATCTCAGTTTTCATGCCGAAGAGTCACCTCACGATCTCTTTCTCGCAATCAAGGAAAGCATAGAGAAAAAGCATAAGACACTCGCGAAAAATGAAGCCGCAGCAGAAAACCTGAGGTTACTTTACGTGGCGCTTACTCGCGCTCAGCATCGATGTCTCGTCGTCTTTGGTGCCATTTATGAAGCCGAGAAATCACCTCTCGGTCACTTGTTATTACCGATTCATGGCGAATCAGAAGATGGAGCGGATAGTCTTACTTCGGCCTCAAGTGATGAAGAATTGATGGAAAATTGCAAGAGACTGGCTGCCCTCGCCCCAGAGTGTATCGATGTCGAAATGCTTTCGGACCTGGAGGCGCCTCAATATGAGGTCGATAGAACGGCCGAAATTCAATTGAAGGCAAAGGAGACGAACCGCATTTTGTCGCAGGTATGGCGGAAGTCGAGCTATTCTGGGATTGTAGGCGACGTCACCGCTCCATCGGTGCACAGCACGCCGGAAAAAGATCATGATGAAAATGAGGCGGAAGAAGAAAACACACCTGACACAGAGAAGGAATCAGCCACACAAAAGATAAAACTTGATGGGTTTGTTCGTAATGCGGTCGCGGGAAACTGCTTCCATGAGATGTACGAACATTTGGATTTTATGTCGGACGACCCTGAGCATATGACAGAGATAGTACGAGAAAAGCTTACTCAATACGGTTTTGATCACGAACAATGGACCAAGAGAATTTGCGAGGCCATTGGCGACACCTTAGAGACACCACTTTCCGACGAAGTACCAACGTTAAAACTCGCCAACATTTCAACCGAGAAACGCCTCGACGAAATGGAGTTTCTCTTTCCGGTAGCGCACGACGGGAACAGCCTCAGCGCGAGTCGTCTCGCCGACGTCTTTCTTAGACATGCAAAATCCGACGAGGAAAAAGCCTATGCGGAATCGCTTCGAAAGCTCAAGTTTGGCGGTCTTAGAGGATATCTAAAAGGTTTTATCGACCTCATTTTTGAGTTCGACGGGAAGTGGTACGTTTCGGACTACAAATCGAACTACTTAGGTAAACGCTATGGTGACTTTTCGAAAGAAAACCTAAGTGCATCAATGAGACACAGTCATTATGTCTTGCAGTACCACGTATATTGTGTGGCCCTATATCGCTATCTACGCGCGAGAATGAGAGATGTCGAGTTCGACGATTATTTTGGCGGGGTATATTATCTCTACATAAAAGGAATGCACCCGGAAAGGGGCGCGTCCACTGGAGTCTATTTCGATAGACCAAGTAAAGAACTTATCGTTGAGCTCGATGAAGTACTTCAAGGAGGCGTAGGGGCTTAGTTATGGAAGTTACGTACGAAGAACTGAAAAGCCGTGGAATCTTTAGAGACATTGACGTCCAATTTACCCAAGCAATTTGTCGAATCTGTAATGAAGAGAATGAACTTGTTCAGTTGGGAATCGCATTAGCGAGTTCCCAGGTCGAAGAAGGCCATATTTGCGCGGACCTGGCGAAACTTTCCGAAAAACCATTCACGATTACCAATAAAGAGGGAAAAGAAACGCAGTTGGAATGGCCTTCTCTGAGCTCATGGCTAGAAGCACTGAAGGCATCCGAAGCGGTTGGTTTACAGGATAAAAGCAAGCCACTCTATTTAGATGAATCTAACCGGCTTTTTGTGACGCGAAATTATGATGCACAGCAAGCTTTGGTCGAAGCGATTAAAACTCGTTTAGATTCTCCTGAGAACAGTATTAACGAGGCGTTGTTATCGAAGAGTCTTTCAAGACTTTTCAAACTTGAAGACAAAGAAAATAAAAGTTTTATACCCTGGCAAGCGCTGGCGGCCATTGGTGCGGTTAAACGAAACTTCAGCGTTGTTTCGGGAGGACCAGGAACCGGTAAGACCACCACTGTGATTCGCATGCTCGCTCTTTTATTCGAACAAGCAAAAGCTAAAGGAACTCCTTTTCCCAAAGTGGCATTACTTGCACCAACGGGAAAGGCGGCCAGTCGGCTGGAAGAGTCCATTAGAGACAAAATCTCAAACCTTGAGTGCGATGAAGATATCAAGGAAGCCTTACCAAAAACGGCATCTACTATTCATCGAGGACTCAAATGGACAAGTATCGCGGGAAAGAGATTCGAACATAATAAGAGCAACCCTTTGCCTGTAGATGTCGTGATTGTTGATGAAGCATCGATGATTTCTTTGACACTCATGATGGACCTTTTTGATGCAACGCCGCTCAATGCAAAACTCATTTTGCTCGGCGACGAAAATCAATTGGCATCTGTAGAGGCTGGAGCAATTCTCGGAGATATTTGTAATGCCACAGAACGTGGCGAGCACTCTGTCACGTTTATCGAAAATGCGACAGCGCTAGTAGGGGCGAAACTAGGTAAAGGCGACAACTCGGCGCCCGTCATCCGTGACGCCATTGTTGAACTCAAGGACAGTCATCGCTTTTATGATGATCGCGGAATCGGTCAGCTTGCGCGTGCGATTAAGGACGGGAATTCGAAAGAAGTTCTCAGAATTCTTGATGACCCCGCTGCGAAAGAAGTCAATTGGATCAAGAACGATAAGAAGCTGGATGATGAAGTACAAGCCCTGATTGTATCTGGATATAAGTCCTATATTTCAGAAAAAGATCCAGCTGAACAATTACGGAGATTCAATGAATTCAGAGTTCTATGTGCGCATAGAAAAGGAGAGCTGGGTGCAGAAAAGCTCAATGAAGCGATTGCACAAATTCTCGGGCGTGAGTTTGGGTTAAGAATCAGGAACAAATGGTATCCCAATCTTCCGGTCATGGTGACAAAGAATGATTACTCACAAAGTCTTTATAATGGCGATATCGGACTCATTGGCAAAATCCAGGGTGATTCTGAAAATCTCGTCTGTCGTTTTCCAAGTTCGAGTGAAGAAGAGCCGACAAGAGAATTTACACCGGCTCGATTGCCGCAAAACGAAGCGGTGTATGCGATGACTATTCACAAAAGCCAGGGTTCAGAATTCAAACGCGTACTGGTGATTCTGCCGAAAGAGCTATCACCGATCTTGTCTCGAGAGCTCTTATACACCGCCGTTACGCGAGCCGCTGAAGAGGTATACATCATGGCGACCGAAGACGTGATCAAAGCAGCGGTCAATCAAAGGATTTCGCGAGCGTCTGGACTCACCGGTGCGCTTTGGGAAACGCCCTAGAATTGCTAAAAAACTAAACCCACTCATCTTACTTGAAAAGAATGAGTGGGTTTCGTGAGTGCGAAAGGGGGGACTCGAACCCCCACAGGCGTAAGCCCACAGATACCTGAAACCTGCGCGTCTACCAATTCCGCCACTTTCGCGATTACTTAGGCTCCGAGTATCGATCGAAGCAGGCGTTTGTCAAGCTTCTGTGGTGAGCATGCTCCATACTTGGTCAAGCATATATTCAGAGTATCGACCCAAGGTGATATCAATATGTCCGCTTCTCGGTAGTACAATAATGCGCCGTAATTTTGTGCCATTCATAATGGGTTGAACACTGCGCGGGCCGGCAAATATATCGTCCTGCGCAACGACCGCAGCGATGGGTTGAGTTGCCCTATCGATAGCTCGCGTAAGTCGTACTGTCCCTATTTGTGAGACGCCTCCGGTCGCGAGGTCTACGCAATTCAGAAGTAAGGACTTGGGTAACGAGTGAGCATTACGAAGGATCTCTTTCAGAATCTCGCGATCTGCCGCATCCGGATGACCGAGCCTCCACAAGTTGTTCAGCTTATTCCACGGGCGGCGATTCGGAGGTGCGGAAACAACTGAAGCGAGACGGCGAAGAATTACATCTAGTGGTATTCTCGAGTTTGGAAGACGCTTCAGGAACGGTTGAGCCAGCCGTGCCGTAGAGCGAAGAACCGGTCGATCTGATCCCAAGTGCACTGGAGCAGCTAAGGTTGTTAGAGACGCAATGCGGTGATTCGACTGAAGAAGTGCGTATCCAAGAATTCCTCCCATAGAATGGCCCATATAATGAACGCTCTCCACCCTTGCTATCTCACATGTTTTTGCAATGAGCGTTGGCAAATCAAAGTTGAGCAAAGTTTCTAGATTTGTCGGCGCATGTTGTCCTGGATTAGACCGTTCGCTCGCGCCATGCTCTCGAAGCTCTCCGAGAAAGACTTGCGCGCCACGAGCTGCCAGCATTCTTGGCAAAGGACCACGCGAAAACGCTAATCGGTTTTGACCGAGGCCGTGAATCAGAAGAAAAACCGGACGGTCCACCTGACCTTCACTCTGTTCGCCTTTATATTCGTAAAGCGCTAACCGAAGTCCGTCGGGAGTTATAGATGGATGTATCTCCCAGTCCGAAGAGTTGGTGGGACTATGACTGCTCACCATGCTGAAAGAAAATTAGGGAGAGTGGTGAGAGAGAGAGTTGAACTCTCGACCTAGGGCTTATGAGACCCTCGCTCTAACCAACTGAGCTACCTCACCACACTCGAGGCGCTTTGCTAGCATTCTTGAGAGAATCTGGCTAACAAATTTTGTTACTTTTTAAAAAGTGCATCTAAAGCGGACAACGCTGATTGCTTGTCTTCCTGCTCGAAAGCCCCATCTCGCGGAATAAAATAGGTGCAAAAATTGGCTTTTTCCTTATCCGGCTCCCAAACAGTCACTGACTCACGACATTGGTTATGCGCCATAGCATCGAAAAACTTGCAATTCTTGCAGGAATGGAGGTCTTCACCGCAATGTTCACAGGTATCCGCTCGTTTGATTTTATCGATGAGCTCAATTTCGCTCCCGCATGCATGACATGAAAACATTTGTTGGCAGCTTGCCGCTGCTCGTTCACTGCGACAAGAAAATAATTCATAGAAACAGTGGATACCCTAGTCAAACAGAGACATTTATTGTCCTTCGGACGCCCATGGGAAACGAGTGACATCGCCGACCAACTATGAAACGAGATCGTGTATGAATTTCAGACTCCCTCGGACGAGCATCTATCATGCCCTGACGGCCTTGATATTCTTCGCTCTTGGAAACCTAGCGTGCAGCGAAAAAGAGACAGAAGACAACGCTCCCAAGAAGCCGGCCTGCGGATACCACTCAGACTGCGATCCTCAAGAGGTTTGTTTCAAAGGCAGTTGCGAAATCAGTCGGCTATGCGTGGAACGAACCAACTGCGAAGGTCTGGACATTTGTGCCAATGAGACCTGCATTTGTCCAAACGAAGCAAAGAAATGCTTACCCGTCTGCGAAACAGATAACGACTGTCCGAGCGACGGACATTGTATTGATGGGATTTGCGAACCCTATCCTATTTCTCTCGATGCTCCAGGCTATATGGGTAGCGGCAAAGGTCAGCTTCAAGTCGGTATTGCTACTGTGGACCTAGATATTCCCGTCGGCGTATCTATGGCAGGCTACGCGATGCGACGAGGCCCTACCACTCCTTATCGGCGTTCACTTGGAGGCTCTAACGCATGGCTGGATCGTCCAGACGTTCGAGTGATTGTGTTTGATGATCAAGAAGAGCTACTCATTCTTCTTCGCGTTCCCATTCCATGGTCCACAGACTTTATGCTTGCTGATACTGCGTATAAAGTTCAGCAAGAACTGGGTATCAACGTTCTTGAGAATATCGTTTCTTCTTCTCCTCATTCTCATTCGCATCCCGCGCGTTTTTGGCACTTGGTCACAGATAAGTACTTTGGCGTGTTCGGTTACGGCGAGTTTAGTTTTGAAATCTTTGACCGAATGACGACTTCTCTCGCAGAAGCAATCATTTTGGCGATGAATGACCGGCAACCTGCAAAATTTGGGTACAGTTCTCTTGATAATTTTGATGAAGAAAACCTGATCTATGTTGATCGAAGGCCAGAAAACGACAACCTGACTGGTACATATCCTAAAGACGACCGCCTCTTCATCATGCGTGTCGATGATATGAATAATCAACCAAGAGCTATCCTTGCGCATTTCGGTATTCATGGAACCGTTTTCGAACTCGATAACCCAATCTTGAGTGGTGACGCGGGCGGAGGGATAGAGATTGAAATGACTCGCGGTGCGGGCAATAAATATAAACGTCCTGTCACTGGATTTTTTATTCAAGGTAATGCAGGTGACGTAAGCCCCGCAGGGACAGACAAGAGGCACTCAGCGCCTGAGCGTGTTCAGTTGATAGGTCAACGGTCCTGGGATGTGATTGAGCCTATTTTTGACCAAATCGAGACCTCAGCAGACATCGATGTATCCGTCGTGTCTCAGCGAGTTGAAATTACGCACACAAAGTTAGGATACACGGCGCCAGAGTTTTACGACGCAAGTGCACAATGCCAAGACAGCGCTCCTTATTTCAGATACGGAGCATTTCAATGT
>JAYZDF010000079.1:0-25027 GCA_036337945.1 Myxococcota bacterium | reverse complement strand
GTAATTCAGAAGCGTCGCCGCGTCGGATGTTTTCGATACGATACAGTTGTCGTCTGCCTTTGTACCATCCACTTCGGCCCCACATGGTATTCGAATATGGTAGTCCCATTTTTCTACGAACGGTGTTGGCTTGTTCGGAAGAGGGCGGAATTAGGTATTCAACAATTCCAATATATAGACCGGCAGCGATACTCGCCGCGACCAAAATAGGTTTGATCAGCGCCAAGATGGATGCACCGGCCGCAAGAAAAGCAGCAAGCTCAAGGCTTCTCATTTGAGCACTGACTGCTGTGAGCACACCCATCGGAACAGTGACCGGAAGGATGAGTTTGAGAATATTCGGAATGCTGTATAAAGATAGCCAAGCAAAGTCCTGAGCGGTAGCCGTATCTTTTGCTCGATTTCCTACCTCCACGAAATCGATAACCAAAAACAATGTAACTCCTACGCTGCTTGCGATCATCATGTGTAAAATGAGGTCTCGCAGGAGTAACCGACCAAAGAGACCAAATGTGGGGGAGCGCCTGGCCGTAATCATTTGGCACCTCCAGCCCTTACCAGTGCGATGATTCCGAGCATCAATACGATTAGATTAGGACCAAATGCCGCCATAAAAGCTGTGTTGGGATATTGCACAACAGCGAAGTCTCCCACTCGAGTGAGGAGGTAATAACCCACGACTCCGCCCAGTGACCAAATAGCATTTCTTGCTCTGCTTTGAGGAGAAGAGGTCATGATGATTGCAAGTCCGAGCAAACCAAAGACGAAGGCCATGCTGGGGAACGCGAATCGCCGCCAATACGTTTTTTCGATCCTTCGACCAAGTTTACTGTCCGGTCCCAGTTTTTCTGCTTGGTTGAGCATTTGCTGTGACGTCATCCGGCCCAACTCGCTGACGAAGCGAGTTCTGTCTCTTAGCTCTCTACCGGCGTCGATTCCCAAACTCGCTTGCTGGTATCTAACCAGGTCATATTGCTCCTCGAGGCGTCCCCGTCCTAAGTGAATTTGACCGGAATCGAGTTCAAGTCGAATACTGCTTTGGTCTTGGGCTCGGAGTTGTCCTCTCGCTGCCGTGAGTAAAATCGGCTGTTTAGGATTTCTCTCATCGGAGACAAGCACGTCGAGTAACTGCCCGTTTTCGTCTTGCCCTTCTGCGTACAAAGCAAGACCCTTGAAGCCAGTGTTGAATACGCCAGGTTGAATTGCGCTCGTAATATTTCGCAGACCGACATCGACCAAACGTTCGTACAGGAGGTTTAATCCATAAGGTTCTCCGTAGACGGCGAGGGGCACACAAGAGATGCTAATGCATAGCCCCAGCAGTAATGGGCCTCTAGACAAACGGAGTGGACTCATGCCCGCACTTCTCATTGCGACCAATTCGAGGTCTTGAGACATTCGTCCAAGCCCAATGAGGACAGACATCATATAGGCGATCGGTATCGCGAGAACTAGGAAGGGAGGCAGCGCCGCGAATAGAATGACGAATACGTCACTTGCCTCAAGTCCGAACCCAACTGCGGCTCCCGCTAAGCGCTGAAGTTGGATGAGAAAGACAACGCAGACAACGAAACCTACAGAAAACAGGAAGGGTACGAGCACCTCCCGGAGGATGTAGCGGTCCATCTTTCCCACGCTGAACAAGCATCGCCGGAAAAGTTGCCTTTGTCACGAAATGACGTCGTTATGCGAAAAGACTGTTTTCGCTCTGGTCGTTAACGCGCAAGAGGGGGTACTGGAAAACTCCCGATGTCGGCGGGTGAGCCTCTACGCTCTAGTTCCATCAAACGTTGCTCCGCTCGTTCCGCTCGGTGCAGAGCAGCGAGTAATTGCGATTCGAGTAGAGACGTTTGTTCGCGGTGCACTCGTTCCATGGTTCGCATTCGGGTTTCTGCGGTTAGCGCACGGTGATTCAATACTCGTACTTGGCCCTGTAGATCATTGAATTCATTCGAGCCGGGCACAGGAGGAAGATCTTTTATAGGGTAAGCTAGACCTTTGACGGGGTCACTCGGGATCGCTGAATAGCCTGCTGCCGCGATTGGGTGCGGCGGAAGATCATGCGTCGGATAATGAACAGGTGGTGAAGCCGGTAAAGGTTGAGTCATCGCAATGGGGGGATTTGGCGCAAAATTGGGCGCCATAGGCACGACCGCGGGTGGGTAAGGTTGAGGCGGCATGCCATGCGGAACATGCGGAAAGTCGCCAGTGGGCGGATTGAAATACTGATTCGTTGGCACTGGCCGGGTTCGTGGGTCCGATGCGGCGTTCATGAGTGGCTGCTTGAGAGTTCCCGAAACAGGGCCAACAGCTTCGTAGCTAGGAATGGTCTGAGCTTCGTCACCGTCCGGATTACTGGCAGATTCTGGAATATCGTCTGTCGATTGGTTCGCAGCAAAAGCAATATCACTAATGTCTGAACTCAAGTTCGCGTCTTCCCATTTTTTTGAAGCGGACTTTTTCGCTTCATCAAGAAGCTCAACGATATCTTTCGCAGTGTCCGAAACAATTGGGTTATGCCGGCTGTAGTTTTTTGGGTGGTAATTGCGAACGAGCTGCTCGTATCTCTCCAGGATCTCATTAGGATCCGCATCCTCAGAGGTCTGTAGTCGTGAAAGAGGCGATAAATTCTCTAGTCGCAGTTTCTCGCTTTGTAGACCTTTGAGCAGGTGTTGCTCTAATTGATTTAGTTCAGCTTTGTTCCCCATGTGTGAGTGCACTCCGCGCAGCGCGCTTATCGGACATCTTTCAACATCGTTGCTAATTATCACCAATAAAAATCGAATTTGCCCCAGAAACAGGAATGGTAACGAATGACGTGATTGAACGCACATTCGCTACCCAAGAATAAACAAAGGTAAAAGACTGAGGTGGGCTCATCTAACGCTGAGATGGTCGCGATGTTTCAAGTCGATTTTTTTGGCGACTCGCATGAGCTTCGAGAATTCCTTGCGGTCGTGATCAATCATCGAAGCATCAGAAATAATGGACAGAACACGGTCGTAGTTCCAGTTGCCCGCATGAGGGCTTTTTCTTAGGAGCTCTGCACCCCCCATGACCGCGGTTGCGAACCGAAAATCACCAGCACTTTTTGTGAATGGAATACGAACTTGGCCTACTCGAACAATACGGGCCGTTTCAGTTGCTTGGTTACCCATTGGCTCCTTCGAGCGGATGCGCACGGTTGCCAGTTTATCTTTCGTGTTTACGTTCGAATTCAGACTCAGTTCGTAGAGCGCGGTGACTTGATGTCCTGCGCCAATTTCGCCCGCATCAACTTCATCATTTCGAAAATCTTGGTCCGCAATTTTTCGATTTTCGTATCCAACCAGGCGATACTCTTCGACGGCCTCGGGATTAAATTCTACTTGGATTTTTACGTCTTGCGCGACGTCCTGAAGCATTTGAGTCAGATCTCGGCCGAAGACTCGCTCAGCCATCCTTTGGCTATCAATATAATAGTAATTTCCGTTTCCTTTATTTGCGAGTTGCTCCATCGTCGCGTCTTTATAGTTGCCTTGGCCGAAACCGATGGTGGTCATTCGTACACCCTCACTGACGTAGTTTTTGATTTGCTTGAGCATTGCCGTGTGGTGCGTTGCACCAATGTTAGCATCACCATCAGAAAGAACAATGACTCGGGTATTTGTGTTGGGTCGAACCATTAAGGCGGCTTGCTGGTAGGCTATCTGCATGCCCGAAGACATTGCGGTTCCTCCAGCCGTGCTGACCTGCTCGATGGCTTGAAAGATCTTCCTGGTGTTTGTCGCTGGCGTGGGAGGAAGCACTAGGCGGACACCACCTGCATAGGTTGTGATAGCGATTTGATCTTTCTCCGTAAGATTTTCCACGGCGATCTTCATGCTTGATTTCGCCAGTTTAATTTTATCGGCGCTGGTCATCGAGCAACTGGTGTCGAGCAAGAAGACCAAATTGCTTGGTTGACGCGCGGCCTTTAGAACCTCTTTCGCTTGAATTCCGACTCGAAGATAATGCTTGTTTTGGTCCACCGGTGAAACTGCACCATCGAATTGAATAGAAAACGGCTTTCCATTAGGAGCATCGTAATCGTATTTGAAATAGTTGATCATCTCTTCCACGCGGACCAAGCCAGGGTTTGGTTTTTGGGAGCTCATAAGACTACGCCGCGCAATAGAATATGAAGCGGTATCAACATCTATTGAAAACGTTGAATAACGATCAGCCCGGGTCATAGTAGGGCTGTTGAAGCTTGACGCATCATGACGCCTAAATTGATCGCCCAGAATCTTTTCGCTCTGGAACAAGAGTTGTTGCCTTGAGGGGCGATTACCATTTTGTATTGTTCCTCTGGCAACGTATCTGCTTGATTTTGACTTCGATAGTCTCGTCCCAGGGCCTCGCATGCCTGAATCCAGGTCACCGACAGCTTGTAATTGGTCATCCATACCGATGCTCAGATTTTGGGTGAGCTTCGAAGGTGCGACAGGAACCGATCCGGCTGCGGGTGAAGGGCGAGAAGCAGGGTCCTTTGCCGGTTTATTAGTCGGCGTTTTTACCGCTGTTCCAATGCGGCCTATTGTTTGTGATTCTTCAGTGTCCGATGAGAAATCGTAACTGGTCCCACCTTTGGTTCGTGTAGGCTCAACATTAGACACACAAGCCACAAATAGGACGGATAAACACGTGATTATGAGCAGTTTCCTCTGGTTCATGTCTACTTGAACGAGATTGCGTCCTCTTCGATCTAAAAAAAATCTCTTTCGGTGTTTTTTGTTGTCAGTATTGCCGGAATCATCATAGCGAGTTGGCTATGAGTGCCGATCCACAGGTCAAAGCCCGTATTGAGAAGGAACTTGTGCGCCGGCGCACATTCGCCATTATTTCACATCCGGATGCTGGTAAAACAACGCTTACCGAAAAACTTCTCTTGTTTGGAGGGGCGATTCGTCAGGCGGGTTCCGTTCGCGCTCGAAAGGCTGCACGCCATGCAACCAGTGATTGGATGAAGATCGAGCAGGAGCGTGGGATTTCGATTACCTCTTCGGTGCTGCAATTTGAGTATCGTGACCGTGCCATCAACTTACTCGACACTCCGGGTCACCAAGATTTCTCCGAGGACACGTACCGTACATTGTCAGCTGCTGATGCAGCAGTCATGTTGATTGACGGCGCGAAAGGTGTGGAACCGCAAACAATCAAGTTGTTTAAGGTTTGTGCGATGCGGAAGATTCCTATTTTCACGTTTGTGAACAAGCTGGACCGTGCATCTCAATCTCCGCTTGATTTGATGGATGAGATTGAAAAAGTTCTTGGACTTGCCGTCGTGCCACTCACTTGGCCGGTGGGTAGCGGACAATTGTTTCGAGGTATCTATTCAAGAGAAACGGAAGACTTTTTCGTATTTGACCGAGAAAACACCGTGGAAACTGCTACTGAAATGCACTCTATGAGCTTGGATGATGCGATTGCAGGGGGGCACATGAATCAAGCTGAGCGCGATGAGCTTGAAGAAGAATGTATGCTTCTCGACGAAGCTCAAGAAAATTTCGAAATCGAGAAGGTTCTCAAGGGTGAAATCACACCGATGTTCTTTGGTTCCGCAATGAATAACTTTGGTGTCGAACATTTCTTATCACGGTTTTTATCTATGGCGCCGGAACCGACGCCTCGCTCAACTGCGGATGGACCCATTGATCCAAACACTCCTGAGTTTTCGGCCTTTGTGTTCAAAATTCAGGCAAACATGGACCCTTCTCACCGGGACCGATTGGCGTTCATGAGAATTTGCTCAGGTGAGTTCAGCAAAGACACTCCAGTGACTCACACTCGGCTGAAAAAGAAGATCAAATTGACTAATCCTCAGCAGATGATGGCAAAAGATCGAAGCGCAGTAGAATTCGCCTATCCAGGAGATATTATCGGTGTCTTCGACCCAGGACATTTCAGAATTGGCGATACAGTCTGTGAACGCGGTAAAATAACGTTTGAGGGCATTCCAAGATTTGCTCCAGAATTTTTCTCTATTGTTCGTTTGGTGGATATCGGAAAAAGGAAACAGCTGAAGAAAGGCCTAGAGCAATTAGCCCAAGAAGGTGCGATTCAAGTTTTTCGGCAAAGGGGCATGCTCGATAAAGACCCGATCGTCGGCGCCGTCGGTGCTCTGCAGTTTGAAGTTCTTAAGGCGAGATTGGAAATGGAGTACAATGTCAAAATCGATTTGTCCTCCATGCCATACAAGGTCATTCGCAGCGTTGACGGAAGCGAGGATGCTCTGAAGAAGCTGCAGCGAGGTGAATTAGCTTTGCTGGTAGAAGATCGCGATGGTGCGCCCATGCTTTTGATCCGAGATGAATGGTCTGAATCTCATTTGGTTTCCACTCATACCGAAGTTACTTTTAGCAAACCCCCTGGGACTTAAAACCAGTCTACTCAGTCGGGCTATTCGGTTCAGCTAAATTTAAAAAAGCCAGTTTCTCTGGTTTCGAACATTTTTTGACGCTTCGCTCTAAGCGAAGTGCTTCACCTTGCGAAAAGGGTCCATTTTGCGCGAGTAGGCGCACAGGGCCTCGCCCACGAGTGTATTTTGCGCCCTTTCCCTCGTTATGTTGTTCTATTCGTTGAGTCACATCTTTGGTGATTCCGGTGTAAAAACTTTTATCTCGGCATTCAACTACGTAGACAAACCATTCTAACTCTCCGGGATTCATAGCTTGCTGCATATATTCGCGCCGCTTTAGGACACTTTCAAGAGGGAATTGTTGGCAATCTGTGAAAGATTGCATAAGAGCACCGCGTGTCCAAACGAATCGCAATGATTGCGTATACGCATTACGAATCTGATCCAAGAGTGCGTCGTGAAGCGGAAACATTGGCTGCGCGAGGTGATGACGTGACCGTGTGGTGCCTTCAATCCGACGGGGCAGAGGCGACGAGTCAGCTTGAAGGTGTCGAGATTAGACGAATCTCCATACCGAGATATCGCGGCGGGAAAGCACTTGCTTATGTGGGCTCTTATTTACAATTTTTCATAGTGTCTGCAGCAAGACTTTCACGTGAGCACCACACTGCGCCGTTTGATATAGTCCATATTCATACGATGCCCGATTTCATGGTCTTTACTGCGTTCTGGCCAAGATTGAGAGGCGCTAAAGTTATTTTGGATATGCATGATCTTATGCCTGATCTCTACGCCGTCAAATTTGGTTTGAGTAAACAAGGAAAAGCGGTCGAAGCCCTACGCATGGTGCAAAAAACCGCGACCGCTTTTGCCGACGCGGTCATTTGTGTTCATGAGCCTCAGTACGAACTACTTTTACGAGATGGAGTTCCTACCCATAAACTGGCGATTGTCATGAACGCTGCGGATCCTAAATTATTTCCGCCTCGCGACAGTCAGCCTGCCTACGGTGAAGAAGACCAAATTCGAGTCATTTATCACGGGACAATTCTGCATCGATATGGGGTAGACCTTGGAATTAGAGCCTTTGCAAAGGCAAGAGCACAAGACTCACGTCTGGTTATGAGTGTTTTGGGAGACGGCGATTTCCTACCAGAGGTTAAAAGAATCGCCGAAGAGCTCAACTTACCCGATGATGTTTTGCATTTTTCGAACGGACGATTGCCCCTAAGTGAAGTGGCAGAAGCGATTCGAACGTCTCACATAGGAATAATTCCTAATCGGGATGATCAAGAGGATTCAGTGTTGCCGACGAAGCTTCTGGAGTATGTATCGGTCGGAATACCTGCAGTTGCGCCGCGCACCCGATGTATAAGCCGTTATTTTGATGAGTCGCAGGTCGAAATGGTTCCAGTTGAAGATATTGATGCGATGGCCGGCGCGATCTTGCGGATTGCTAACGACGAATCGCGACGCAAAGAGATGATTGAGGCAGCACGTACTTGGCAAGACACCTATGGCTTCGACGTCCAAATGCGGTTTCTATGCCGAACTGTTGACCATCTCTGCCGTTCGTAAAGCCTATAGATCCCCGAAATCAGGCCGGTTAACCCCAAAAATCCGGGCAATTTTCGCGAATTGATTTGCGCTAAGTTTAGGCTACAGCTATTCCTTGTAAGCCATGTCGACGTACGTACAACTCAAACCACTTTTGTTTGGAACTTTCTTGGCTGCCATGTTCGGTTTGTTCGGATATTCGTGCTGGCGACTCATCCGACTTGCACGACTCGGTCACGATAAGCCCGGATCCTTCGACAATCCTGTTGAGCGAATGGGAGACGTGTTGTTTTTGGTTTTTTTCCAAAAGCGAGTTCGCGACTATAAGTTTGGTTACAACCATGTGATCTTTTTCTGGGCGTTTACCATCATCACTATCGGTCATGCAGAATTTGTGATTCGCGGTGTCTTCCCATGGTTCTCGCTGCACTTCCTCGGTGATTTCGTCTATTCGAAAATTTTGCAAGGCGGCGACTTGATGGCTTTCATCGTTCTGTTTGCAGTCGTCAATGCGATCTTTCGGCGCGTGGTCATTAAACCGAGTCATATTCACTACAAGTCCGTAGATGCGTTCCGTATCCTCGCGATGATCACAACCGTTATGGTGACCTACTTCTTGGCGATGGCAGCTGGGCTAAAAGGAAATCATCCAGATGTCGCTGGTTATAATGATTGGCTGCCCGTTTCGAATGTGGTCTCGTCCGTTTTCGAGCCGACGAATGCTAACCTTTGGTACGAAGTTTGGTGGTGGGCCCACGCGTTTATTCTCATGGGCTTCATGAACTATCTTCCGCATTCGAAGCATATGCATCTGCTCGGCGGTATTCCCAATATTTATGTGAATAAGAAAGACAAGCCATCTGCATCTCTAGATACGATCGACTTTGAAACTGCCGAATCCTACGGCGTAGGAAAGGTCACAGACTTCACGTGGAAGGCACTGCTCGATACTTACGCGTGCACCGAATGTGGACGCTGCGACCTCAACTGTCCGGCGAATAACACTGGCAAGCCACTACAACCCCAAAAAGTTATTCACGACATGAGAAAAAATCTCTTCATCAATGGCGATGAGATTCTCAAAGAACGAGGCCTCTTAGACTTCAACAAAGCACCGGCAGAACACGAACCCATTTTTGCACTTATTGCAGAAAACGAGGAAGAAGCGAAACCTGGTCAAATTTCCAAGGACGTTTTGTGGTCGTGTACAACGTGCGGAGCTTGCGTAGACCGTTGCCCAGTACTCATTGACCACGTCGACGCAATTATAGATATGCGCCGTCACCTGACATTGATGGAAGGTGACGTGTCTCCGGAACTCGCGAATACGTATCGAAATATCGAGAATAATTCGAATCCGTGGGGTATTGGCGCAGATAAAAGAGCGGACTGGGCTAAGGACCTTGGACTCAAATTCTGGGGCGGAAGTGAAGACAAAGACGAGTTTGAGTACCTTTTTTGGGTTGGTTGTGCAGGTAGCTACGACAATCGAGCTCAGAAAGTTATGAAGGCGACGACCAAAATCCTGGATGCAGGCAAGATCTCTTACGCGATTCTTGGAACCGCCGAGAAATGCACGGGCGACCCTGCTCGACGAACTGGAAACGAATATCTCTACGCGGACCTTGCTACGCAAAATGTTCAAACCATCATGGACTTCGGCGTACAAAAGATCGTCACGACATGTCCGCATTGCCTGAACTCACTCAAGAACGAATACCCAGCTTTCAATGCTGATTACGACGTTGAAGTGGTTCATCACACCCAACTGATTGATCAGCTTATACAGACCGGTCGTATCACTCTTGATGAGGGGATTATGGGTGACGTCACCTTCCACGACCCTTGTTACCTTGGGCGCTGGAACAATGAGTTTGATGCGCCTCGTCGGTCTCTCGCGGCTTCTCGTCACCTAAATCTTGTAGAGATGGAGGCGTCCGAACGAACATCCATGTGCTGTGGCGCGGGCGGCGGACAAATGTGGATGGAGGAGCACGAGGGTACAGCTCGTGTGAACACCGTTAGAACAGAGCAGGCCTTGGAAACTAAGGCATCGACTATTGCTGTGGGCTGCCCGTTTTGTATGACGATGCTCGAAGACGGCGTAAAAGAAAAAAGTCGGGACGAAAGCGTTCGAGTCCTTGATGTCGCCGAAATTGTGGCGGAGGCCATCGTCGAGCCACAGCGGTAAAAGCGGATCGACTTCTTGGATGCTCGAGTCCGGTTGTCCTTGAAATGCTCGAATTGCTCTTGGAATAGAACTAAGCGCGCGAAAGCTGATCGAAACCCCTGAAAACCCGTAGGTGAACCCGCTCGCTTCCTATGAGGCCACGATTTAGGGTAAGTCACCGAAAATGCCAGCTTTTCACCTAAATAAACTCCCAGAGGCCGTATTTTCTCTGAGAACATCTGGCGAACAATCACAACATAATGTCCCGGTGGTCAGTTTTTCTCCCCAGCTTGAGTTGGACGTGCTAATGGCCGGCCTATGCCCCCATCCTCGAAAGATCTACCTCGAGTAGTTATCACCGGTGTTGGACTCACTTCTCCGAACGGAAACGATCTCAAGACGTTCCGTAAGAATCTCTTGAGCGGCGTGTCCGGAGTAAAGAACTTTGAGACCAGACATCTTGGACCGGTTCTCGCAGGCATATGCGACTTTGATGAACTGAAGTATCAAAAAAGAAAAGCGCTAAGGCGTGGGACTCGCGCGGGTTCGATTGCCATTTGGTGTGCTCACGAAGCGATACAAGACTCTGGCCTTGAGTGGGACAACATAGATACCCGCCGAGTTGGTGTCTACATCGGCGTTACCGAACATGGTAACGTTGAAACAGAAAACGAAATTGCCTCGATTCGTGAATTCGATGACGACACAAAATATTGGTCGCACCACCACAACCCTCGTACGGTCGCCAATAATCCAGCCGGAGAGGTCACACTGAACCTCAAGATCAATGGTCCTCACTATTGCATGGGAGCTGCATGTGCGGCGGGAAATGTTGGTCTTATTCAAGGCGTTCAAATGTTACAGCTTGGCATTGTCGATGTTGCTCTTGCCGGTGGTGTTTCCGAGGCCATTCATACCTTTGGTATCTTTGCGAGTTTCAAATCACAGGGTGCTTTAGCGGTACACGATGATCCTAGCAAAGCAAGTCGTCCATTTGATGCGGACCGCAACGGCATTGTCGTCAGTGAAGGTGGATGTCTGTATACGCTGGAACGACTTGATGATGCACTCGCGCGCGGCGCAAACATTGTTGCCGAAGTTGCTGGCTATGCGATCAACTCGGATGCTTCCGATTTTGTACTTCCGGATTCTGAAGGCCAGAAATCATGCATGCGACAAGCATTAGCTCATGCGGAGGTTCAACCTTCTGATGTCGACATCGTCAATACGCATTCGACGGCTACCCCCTCAGGAGACATTGAAGAGGCTGCAGCCGTTCGGGGTGTTTTTGAAGGTTCCCCAGCGCGAGTCAATAATACGAAAAGCTATATTGGACACACCATGGGTGCCGCCGGAGCCTTAGAGCTAGCGGGTAATCTGCCCAGCTTTGAAGACGGTATGGTTCATCCGACGATCAACGTGGACAACCTTGATCCAGAGTGTGCCGTCGAAGGTCTCGTTATAAATGAGCCCGTTGAGCTTGGGACCGTAAATACAATTCTTAACAATTCTTTCGGTATGTTGGGTATCAACTCCACGGTAATCGTGAAGCGGTACTCTGCATAGTAGACACAAAAGAGTGGAGCAAAACGTGACTGAAGTAGAAGTAAAAGAACTGATTCTTGGAATCATTAGCGACATCGCACCGGACGAAGACGTATCGGATGTCGACCCAGAAGTTCGTCTACGAGACCAGCTTGATTTGGACTCGATGGATTTTCTCGACATTGTGATGGAATTACGTAAGCGACACAAGATTGAGGTTCCTGAAGATGATTACATGGAACTATCAAGCTTGGCCGGTTGCGTTCGTTATTTGACGCCTAAGTTTGAGGCACAAAAAGGTGCCGCATAACGGAAATATATCTCTCAGGAAGGGGCCGCAGCCACCCCGACCTGAACACCTGCGCTTCTAACGCTGTATTTTCAAACGAGCTCATCCGGAAACCTAAATGACTCACTATGACGTAGCCATCATCGGTGCGGGAATGTCAGGCCTTGCCGCCGCCATTCGCCTCGCGCACTTTGGGAAAAAAGTATGCATATTTGAACGCCATACCGTCTGGGGTGGTTTGAATTCCTTTTACAAGAAAGGGGGTCATCACTTTGATGTTGGGCTACATGCTGTAACAAACTACGTGAAGCCAAACTATAAGGGGCCAAGAATACCTCTACAATTGATTGCGCGTCAGCTCCGTATCCCGGTGGATGCCTTTGCGCTGCGTCCCCAGAGTTATTCTCAGACGGTTTTTGAAAGTGCGACCCTGACGTGGGACAACGATATCGAGCGACTAAGAGAGCAAGTCCGAGAAAAATTTCCAAGCCAGATAGACGGCTTCGTTCGGCTCGAGGAAGCTTGCGCGAGTTATCCAAATGCCCTCGAAGTAAGGCCTTTTGTTTCAACACGGCAGAAACTGAACGAGTTCATCACGGATCCACTCTTGGTCGATATGCTAATGTGTCCATTGCTCTATTATGGAAGCGCTGTTGAGGGTGATGTAGATTTTGGTCAATTTATTACCTTATTCAATAGTATTTACCGCGAAGGTTTTGGGCGTCCTGATAAAGGTGTGAAACACATTCTGAATCTGCTTCTCGCTCGCCTCAAAGAAGTGGAAGGAGAGATGCGCCGCAAGTGTGGTGTTCGCGAATTGCGAGTACAAAACGATCGCATTTCTGAAATTATTCTTGATAGCGGCGAGGTAGTAACAGCGGACGCGGTGATCTCAAGTGCCGGCTGGGTTGAAACGGAGCGTCTTCGGTCAGATAAAACTCCAGAAACACTTGAGGATAAGGCAGGCCAGCTCGGATTTGTCGAAAATATATTTGTGCTCGATCGAGCACCCAAAGATCTAGGATTAGACGCAACAATTACATTCTTTAACCATGGTGATCGGTTCAGATGGCAATCTCCTGAGCAACTAGTGGACTTAGATAGCGGTGTTCTATGCGCTCCAGACAACTATTTGTGGGAAGAACCACCTGCGGAACATCATTTACGCGTAACGCATCTTGCAAATTGGTCTAAGTGGTTCGGTCTTCCTCGCGAGCAGTATTATTCGACCAAAGACGAGTATATTGCTCTGTCCAGGCAATCGGTGAGGCCGTTTGTTGGAGACATTGAAGAATATATCAACTACATCGATGGCTTTTCGCCAACAACCGTTACTAAGTTTACTGGACATGTAAACGGGGCGATTTACGGAAGCCCTGAAAAGCAGGTTACGGGCAAAACTGAACTCGACAATCTTTTCCTTTGCGGAACTGACCAAGGGATGCTGGGTATCGTGGGAGCGATGGTGTCTGGTGTAACAGTTGCGAACGCTTACGGGATGAATACATGAATTACGAATCTTCGATTTTGGCACCTCCTTCTCCAACGAGCCCTTCAGGTTTGCAGGCTCGAACGGTGAAGAGAGATTATCTAAAGGGCACAAAAGACCACTATGACATTATCGTTGTAGGATCAGGTCTAGCCGCGCTCACGGCGGCCAACCGCCTTGCTCGCTGTGGTTACTCTATTTTGCTCCTTGAGGCTCACTATAACTTTGGAGGAATGGCAACCTGGTTCAAACGAAAGGGCGGGCATATCTTTGACATTTCTCTGCACGGTTTTCCAATAGGTATGAAGAAAACGTGCCGTAAGTATTGGACGAAGGAAATTGCAGACTCGATTGTTCAGCTTCAGAGCATCAGGTTCGATAATCCCCAGTTCAGTCTTGAGACGACCTACGACAAGGAGAGTTTCATTGAAATTCTTGTCGATAAATTTGGAATTGAACGTTCGGTCGTTGTGGATTTCTTCACCACTGTTCGGGCCATGAATTTTTACGACGACCAAGATTTAACCACGCGTCAATTGTTCGAACGTTTTTTCCCTGGTCGGAATGATGTTCACCGTTTGCTTATGGAACCGATTGCTTACGCGAATGGTTCTACCCTTGATGATCCTGCGATCACGTACGGAATTGTTTTCTCAAACTTCATGAGCAAAGGAGTGTACACATTTCAGGGTGGTACGAATTTGTTGATCAAAGCAATGAAGGAGGAGCTCGAAGGTAATGGCGTTGAACTTCGTAACTATGCCAATGTTGAACAAATTCTTGTGCGAAAAGATGCCTCTGGTCAGCGTGTGGTCGAAGGCGTGGTTGTGAATGGCAAAAAGATCACCGCTTCTAGTGTCGTCTCGAATGCAAATCTCAAAAACACTATTTTTCAATTAGTCGGAGAAGACCATTGGTCGGAAGAGTTCATAAGCTCTGCCCGCGATGTGAGAATGAACAATTCTAGTTCTCAAGTATACTTGGGACTAAGAAAAGGTGAAACAATACCTTTTTGTGGCGAGCTTTTCTTCACCAGCTCGCACCCCGTATTTGATTCTGAGGCACTATGCGCTCTGGAGTGTACTAGCAGAACCTTTTCTTTTTACTATCCAGATATCCGGCCTGGAACGGACATGTATAGCGTCGTGGCTTCGATCAATTCAAATTTTCATGATTGGAAAGATATGTCTGACGAAGAATACCTTTTCCAAAAAGAAAAGATGGCCAGAGAGGCGATTGATGCGCTTGAAAGTTACATTCCAGATGTGCGGGCGAAAATAGAGCATGTAGAAGTATCGACCCCACGCACGTTCAAATATTTCACTCAGCACCTAGGAGGTGCCTCCTTCGGTACAAAGTTTGAAGGCCTTCAAGTGAGCAAAGAAGTACCCTCTGAAATTAATGGCCTGTTCCATGCCGGAAGCGTTGGAATTATTATGAGCGGCTGGTTAGGTGCAGCGAATTACGGGGTGATAGTGTCCAACGACGTGGACCGCTACTTGGTACAGAGTAAGGAGAAAACTCATGCAACAGTTTAAAGATCAGTTAGTTATTGTTACTGGTGGAACCAGAGGTATCGGAAAAGCGATCAGCTCGGCGTTCTTAGACCAAGGTGCTCATGTCATTGCAACCTACGTATCAGGCGAAGAAGCGGCGCAAAAATTTAAGTCTGAGCATCCAAACGGAGA
This sequence comes from Myxococcota bacterium, assembly GCA_036337945.1. Taxonomy (GTDB): domain Bacteria; phylum Myxococcota; class Kuafuiibacteriia; order Kuafuiibacteriales; family Kuafuiibacteriaceae; genus JAYZDF01. The sequence goes on along the minus strand of JAYZDF010000079.1, from coordinate 9,910 downwards.
AAATTTAGAACTGCGTAAGTTTGATGTTTCAAAGGCAGACCAAGTTGAGAGTTTCTTCGGAGAACTAGAGCCAACTCCACATATTCTCATAAACAACGCTGGTATTCGTCGAGATCAAATCGTGGGGATGATGAGCTTAGAAGACTGGCAGAAAGTGATGGATATCAACTTAGGCGGAACGTTCTTGATGAGCAAATTCGCAGTACAAGTGATGTCTCGCAAGCGTTACGGGAGAATTATCAATATCAGTTCGCCAAGCGGTCGATTGGGAATCAAAGGTCAGGCAAATTATGCTGCTTCTAAAGCTGGCCAGGTCGCATTTGCGAAGAGTCTCTCTAAAGAAGTGGCAAAGCGAAAGATCACGGTAAATTGCGTTGAGCCCGGTTTCATTGAAACAGAACTAATCGAAGATCTACCCGAAGAACTTGTCAAAGAGTATAAGGCCTCGATTCCTCTGAAGCGTTTCGGCACGACCGAAGAAGTTGCGCACGCGGTTCTTTTTCTCGCTTCAAAAGAAGCCAGCTACATTACCGGTACAAGTCTGCTTGTGTCGGGTGGGCTCGGTTAGCGGAGAAATTTCGTGCAAGTAGATGAAATCAAGAAACTATTGCCGCACCGTGAGCCCTTTTTGTTTGTCGACGAAATTGTCGAGATTCGTGAAGAAGGGCTTACAGCGAGACGGACTGTTCGTGAGAGTGAGCCACAATTCGAAGGTCATTATCCAGGACGTCCCATTATGCCGGGGGTATTACTTTGTGAGTCTGCACTCCAAGCAGGTTGCTTGTTTTTGGCGGTCTCATCTGATGGCGAAGGCTTCAAGGGAACTCCTGTTGTGACACGCATGACCGATGTTAAATTCAGAAAAATGGTTGTGCCGGGCGATACCTTGGACATTGACGTGACGCTTGAAAAGAGTGTGATGAATGTTCATTTCATGAGAGCAAAGCTCTTGGTAGGTAAGAGTAAGGTGATGACATTATCTTTTGCGGTAACTCTTGCGCCAGAGGAATCAAATTCGTGAGCTTTTTACAATTAGAAGAGAAGACCTTTTTGGTCTTTGGAGTTGCGAATAAAAAAAGCGTTGCCTTTCACGTTGGAAAGACGCTTCAAGAGGCTGGTGCCACGGTTCTTTATTCGGTTCGCTCACAGGCTCGTAAGCAACAACTAAGTAAGAAGCTTCCCGAAGAGAACATCTTCGTCTGTGATGTGGAACATGAAGGTGCTATTCAGAAGCTGGCTGACGAAGTCTCCGGAGTTTGCGATGGCCTAGACGGTATTGTACATTCGATTGCATTTGCCAATTATCAAGAGGGTTTCAAACCGTTCCATCAGACATCGAAAGGTGATTTCCTGCAGGCGACTCAGATATCGTGTCACTCTCTGATAGAAATCGCGGAAGCGTTTCGACCAAATCTCCGTGACGATGCATCGGTAGTGACGATCTCTATCTCAACGACGACTATGGCTGCGGAAAATTACGGTTATATGGCGCCGATCAAAGCTGCGCTCGATTCAAGTGTCGTGTTCTTGGCGAAAAGCTTTTCCGCGTTCTCCAATGTAAGATTTAATGCGGTGTGCGCAGGTCTGTTAAAGACGAGTGCATCCGCCGGCATTCCTGGATACGTTGATAGTTACCTGTTTGCGGAGCAAGCAACACTTAGAAAACAGGCACTAAAGACTCAGGAAGTGGCCGATGCGACGGTCTTCTTACTCAGTGGCCGCTCCGGTGGAATCAATGCCCAACGCATCGTCGTCGACGCTGGTATGGGTGTAAACTACTTTGACCGAGACCTTGTCTCTCAAGCGATGCGGCCATGAATTTTGAGAATGTCTCCATCGCTGGACTTGGTTACTCCCTACCTCCTCATACTTTGACGTCGCTCGAAATTGAGGAACGTTTAGCACCTGTTTACGACCGCATTCGACTTCATTCGGGGCGTTTAGAGCTCATGACTGGTATTCGTGAGCGGAGATACTGGGATGCTTCTACGAAGCCAAGTGACGCTGCGGCAGGAGCTGGAAGACAAGCTATCCAGCAGGCCGGCATTGAGGCATCGGATATTGGTATGCTCATTCACGCGAGCGTTTGCCGAAATTTCCTAGAGCCAGCGACTGCGAGCGTTGTTCATGAGCAACTTGGCCTGTCACCTCACTGTCAGATGTTTGATCTTTCAAATGCCTGCTTAGGTGTTGCGACGAGTATGGCCTTGGTTGCGCAGATGATTGAATCTGGAGCCATTCAATCAGGTTTAATCGTAGCGGGAGAGATCGGTAAGCCTCTGACGGACACGACCGTTAATGAATTGCTTTCGGATCAGAATGTGACGCGAAAGAGTATTAAGTCCTCTTTTGCATCCCTAACGATAGGTTCGGGTGCTGCCGCAGTCGTCCTAAGTAAGTCTTCCTTAGTTTCAGATAAACCAAAATTAGTTCGTTCGGTTGCTCAAATGGCCACCCAGCACAATAAACTATGCCAAGGTGACACAGATGGTCGCTCTGGTCTCACGATGAAAACTGACGCTGAAGCACTTTTGTTCGCCGGTGTCGAACTGGCAAAATCAACTTGGCGAGAATTCAGCGATGGACGAAAGCATTTGTTCGAACCGGACTTGAAGACAGTTTCTCATCAAGTTGGACGGGCACATACTAAGCTACTTTACGAATCTTTGGCTCTTTCTGAATCTGGCGGTTACTTTACTTATGAAACTCTAGGGAATGTGGGATCTGTGTCTCTGCCCATTACTCTCGCGATGGCAGCTGAAGCCAAGCATATAAAACGAGGTGACACCGTTGCTTTGTTGGGCATAGGAAGCGGTCTTGCTTGTCAAATGATGGAGGTTTCGTGGTAGCTACTAATTTCTCAGAAGAGTATCCATTTTCGTCTAATTTTCTTTCGCTGAACGCCGGTCGCTTGCACTATCTCGATGAGGGCTCGAAGGATGCACCGGTGTTGCTTATGGTGCACGGTAATCCGACCTGGTCTTTTTACTATAGAAAACTGGTCAACAAGTTTCGTGCAACTCATCGGGTAATAGCGATTGATCATATTGGTTGTGGGCTGAGTGATAAACCACAAGATTTTCAGTACACCTTGGAGAATCATATCAGCCATGTTGAAAGATTAGTTGAGGAATTAGGCCTAAAAAATATTACCTTGGTTGTTCACGACTGGGGTGGCGCAATTGGCATGGGGTATGCTGTTCGGCATCCTGAGAATATTTCTCAATTCGTTATCTTTAATACTGCCGCGTTCCCTTCAAAGCGGATTCCTTTTTCCATCAATATCTGTAGAATTCCCGGATTTGGGGCGCTTGCGATCAGAGGTCTAAATGCATTTGCGAAATCCGCTCTCATTCGTGCAGCTAAAAAGAAAGAGCACCTTACCCCCTCAGTACGCGCAGGTTATTTGAATCCCTATAACTCTTGGAGTAATCGAGTAGCTCATCTTCGATTCGTTCAGGATATCCCAATGTCGAAAAAACATCGGTCATATAGTGCTCTGAAGCAGATTGCCGATGGACTGATTCAGCTACGTGATAAACCTATGCTGATCGTTTGGGGTGCACACGATTTTTGCTTCAATGACGAATTTCTCGAAGAATGGAAAGTCCGCTTCCCGGCTGCCGAAGTCCATTATGTCGAAGATGCCGGACACTATGTTGTCGAAGACGCACCAGAGCAAATTATATCGTGGATGGAGACCTTTCTTGATGGCCGCGCAAACTGATACTGTTCGGCAATTCTCGTCGGTAAACATTGCGCATTATCTTCCATCCTTAGCAGCTCGGTTTCCGGACAAGCTGGCAATCATCGACTCCCAGGTGAAAGACAAAAGTCATCCTGCTCGGCAGATCACCTTTGGTGAGTTGGAACAAAGGACCAACCGAATTGCAAACGGGTTAGTCAAAGCTGGCATTTCGAGAGGTGCTCGAACTATGGTCATGGTTCGCCCCTCAATCGATTTTATTGCGATCTCCTTTGCATTGTTCAAAATTGGTGCAGTTCCTCTACTGATTGATCCAGGCATGGGTCGAAAGAACTTTATTCACGCAGTCGAAAGTGTTCGACCCGAAGCCTTTATAGGAATCGAGCTGGCACATGTCTTACGACTACTTCATCGCAAATCATTTCGTTCTGTCCAAACCGTGATTACTGTGGGCGCTCGATGGTTTTGGGGAGGATCTAAGCTTGCAAAACTCGAAGTCGAAGCAAACGATGGGTTTGAGATGGCAGATACCTCTTCTGAGGAAACGGCCGCGATTTTATTTACGACTGGAAGCACCGGACCAGCAAAAGGGGTCGTTTATACGCATGGGATTTTTGATACGCAAACACAGCTTATCCACAAAGAATGGAACATCGGAGAAGAAGATGTCGACCTACCCGTATTCCCTTTGTTTGCGTTATTTTCAACTGCGCTCGGAGCAAAAGTAATAATCCCTGATATGAACCCTACTCGTCCTGCATTTGCTGACGCTGACAAAATGGTGCGGATAATCGAGGAACATCAGGTGACCTACTCGTTTGGTTCGCCCGCTTTTTGGACCAGAGTTTCGGATTTCTGCGTCGAGAAGGAAAAGGTACTCAAAAGTCTTCACACGGTATTAATGGCCGGTGCGCCTATTTCTCCCGCCTTGGTTCAGCGAATGTCAAAAATCATGGAGGAAAATGCTGACGTCGGAATTCCGTACGGCGCGACTGAAAGCCTCCCGGTATCTTGGATAAGTGGTCGAAAAGTTCGAGCGGAAACAGGTGTGAAAACGGTGGACGGACAAGGATACTGTGTGGGCCGTCCTTTGACATGTAATACGGTAAAGATCATTCAGGTCATAGACGAAGCAATACCGGAGTTTGCTCAGGCTAATGAACTACCCCCGACGGAAGTGGGTGAAATATGTGTTAAGGGGCCAGTCGTCACGAAAGCGTATTTCGCTCGCGACGAGGCCACCGCGCTAGCGAAGATGCGAGATGGAGACCAGGTTTGGCATCGAATGGGCGATCTTGGATACTTCGATGAAGATGGTTTGCTGTGGTTTTGTGGACGAAAAGCGCATCGGGTAGATACGGCAAACAATCGACTCTACTCAGTGTGCACCGAGGCAATTTTCAATCGTCATGAACAAGTAAAGAGGTCGGCGCTAGTAGGCGTAACTGAAGGCGAAACGCAGAAACCGGTCATTGTTATCGAATGCCTTTCCAATAAGATGACCGAGGCACAGCAGGACACGCTGCGTAAGGAGCTATTAGAGCTCGGACAAACATCACACCTGTCAAAATCGATTGATGACATTCTATTTCATCCTTCGTTTCCGGTGGATATTCGACATAACGCCAAGATTTTTCGCGAAAAATTAGCTGTTTGGGCCCAAGAGAGGACAGGGCAATCGTGAAGGTTTTAGTGACTGGAGGTGGCGGCTTTCTTGGTAAATATGTCGTTAGAGCCTTCCTACGTCGAGGTGATCAAGTTCGAACCTTTTCCCGCGGCTTATATCCTGAGCTTCAAGAACTAGGTGTTGAATGTTTTCGAGGGGACCTTACGCATTATGATGACGTTCTTAGCGCCGTTGACGGGGTAGACAGTGTTCATCATGTTGCTGCGCAGCCAGGCTTTTGGGGACCTAAGTCGATGTATTGGGGTCCGAACGTAACGGGAACGGAAAACGTGATTCGAGCCTGCCGAGAGAAAGGTGTTAAAAGACTTATTTTCACAAGTTCACCGTCAGTCGTTTTTGGAGATGAGCCGCACGACGGCGCAGATGAAAGCTTACCGTACCCCGAATCGTATTTGTGTCACTACCCTGCATCCAAAGCCAAAGCAGAGCAACTGGTCCTTGCCGCTCATGAGATAGGAGTATTGCACACGATTGCTCTCAGGCCTCATCTCATTTGGGGACCGGGAGACCCCAATCTCATTCCGCGTGTCGTTGAGATGGCGAAAAAGAAGAAACTCATGCAAGTCGGGGATGGAAAGAATTTAGTATCCGTCGTCTATGTGGAAAATGCTGCTCAAGCTCAGCTTGTAGCAGATGAAGCCTTGCAAGAAAAACCTCAGTCATCTGGAGGTGAAGCATATTTTGTGGCCCAAGAGCATCCGGTTTATTTGTGGGAGTTTATCTCCCAAATCCTTGAAGGTCTTAATGTGCCAAAACCAACGCGAACGGTGAGCTACTCGAAAGCCAAGAATATTGGTGCGGTTCTCGAGACGGTTCACAAAGCATTATTCTTACCAGGTGAACCTCGAATGACTCGTTTTGTTGCGGCCCAGCTCGGCACGTCTCATTGGTATAAGATCGATAAAGCAAAGAAAAAGTTAGGTTTCCATCCCGAAATTAGTACAGAGGAAGGTCTAAAGATTCTCCTCGAAGACCTGCGGAAAACTTTGATCACTCAGTAATGTAGAAGAGTCCAATGCACATTTCGTCGGCGGATTTAGACCCCCAGACGACGTCACGACTTTTACGTTTTGCACCATTAACTAAAGGTTGATTTGAATCGGAGTTATCCCACTCACATTCGAGATACATTTTGTCTTTCCCGATTTCGAATGAAACGGGACTCTGAAGGAAATAACCGCTTTGCCAGTTGAAGTCCCAGTCTCGAATCTCCAAAAGGCACTCTTTTCTTCCTGAATATTTCTCAATTTCTAGACGGCCGCGCTGCCCAAGATAATGCATGTGTAGTCCAACAGCATGGATTTGCAGGGTATTGGACGTAATCCAGGGCGCATAGTTCGGCAGTATCGTTTTGGGATCAAAGCTGTAGGAATGAATTGTTGATTCCGAGTGAGCCGGGATAAGCATGCCGCCATCTCCGTTCCATTTTGAGAAATTCCAAAAAGCCGCGACCATTGCTCGCTTTTCAACTTCCTTTTCGAGCTTCAAAGCTAACCGAGACTGATCCGGCGCGGAACTCTCTCCCGAAGTATTAAAATGCATTTCGAGCATGATGATCGATCCTGGCTCGATCAATATTCCAGAGTTTTCTGGGAAGTCGCGTTGAGTGATACCGGGAACCCAAGACCCGAGGAGCGACGTTCCCGCGTCGAATTGTCCACCAAAGCATTTATAGCCTGGACCAGGAGAATTATTTTGCCTGCGGAGTTGGGCTTCCGCTCGTGCAGCATCAATAATGAACACGTTCACATGGTGCACGACGGCAGGGTTTGTGGGTCGCAACTCGTATCCCGTGATGAACACGGGGTCACTTCCCTCCCAAGGTATCGCGAAGCATCGATAGTCATCTCCAGGTTCGGGTTGATAAGGCTCTGGAAGTTGAAGTTCTGCGTCTACCCGTGATAGCCCACTAGGTTTTTTGGGAGTACTTGAATTCTCAGAAATGTCTCCCAAGGCGCCGCCTTCGACAGACCAGTTCGATATCGTCTCTACTTCGCTTGCTTTGAGTCTACGCTCATCAAAATAGGTGTTACATTCCTCGTCGGGCGGCCACGGCGGCATTTGTCCGCTGACAACTTGGTCAACAATGACGCTTTTCCATTGATTGACGGATTCAGGATTGGTGAGATCAATGGGGCCGATAGAATCTTTAGAGTGACACTGTACACAGTTTTCATCGAGAATTGGCTTCACGTCTCTATAAAAGGAGTATTCATCTTCTCGTTCGGTAGGAGTCTCTTTTCGCGCGTCGGCTTGAGGTGACTCCGAGTTGGGGGTATCGAGTTCGCCAGCACAGGCAACCCCAACTGTCATAAGAAGGATGAAGTACTTATGCATGTTACGTAATGTGACAAAGTTGATGCTAAGGCTCAATCGACAATCGTCTGATGGGGCATTGATGTCACGCTTCTCTACTCGATTGATCTGAAACAATCACTCTATGTAATTTTGGCAGTGGAATATTGTTTTCGGCGAAAGCCTTTGTAATTTCTGCTTGAATTGTATTTCTTGCAGGGATGTAGTTCGCCTGCGTAGTCCAAACTGAAAACTGCAAATCCACGCCCATATCTCCAAAACCCTTAACAAGAAATAGTGGTTGAGGGTCTGCGAGACAGATAGGGTTGCGCCGAGCAATCTCTGTGAGTACGTCCCGAATTTCATCAAGATTTTCGTGGTAGTCCACTCGCATGAACAAGTCAGCTCGACGGATCGGAAATCGAGTTAAGTTGACCACTGAGGAACTCAAAACCTTTTCATTGGGAACTCTAACAAATCGATTGTCGAACGTTCGAAGCTTAATCGAGAGCAAATCGACCGAGACGACCTCACCTTGATAGCCATCTACCCCAATAATGTCGGACACACCAAAAGACTGCTCTCCCATAAGAAAAATTCCGCTGACGAGATTTGACGCCGAAGTCTTAGCCGCGAAACCTACAGCCACTGTAAGAACGCCGGCGGCACCCAAGAGCACCGATAAATCCAGGCCAATCTCTGTCAAAGCGGACGCGAGCGTAAGCGCCAATATCGAATAGTGGACCATCCTTCGGATGACCATATTGTGCTGTGCGCTCGTTCGACGTTTCAGGTAGCGGCCTAAGCCTGCGGTCACGAGCCTCGCCGTTGCGAATCCAATAAATAAGATGATGACTGTCCGAGTGAGAGTCGCGAGTTGCTCTATTGTGAAGAAGGATTCTGTATCGTTCATTGGTAAGTCCCACGAGTGAAGTTAGCGATGGTATTCCTGTGATTGTTTCAATAAAGCATCGAGAGCTCTCACAAACATGTTTCTTGAAATATTGTCCCGAGGTGAACTGACAAGACGATAGGGGCCTTCTTCCTGAGGTGGACCGTCGTCAAGTCGAATTTTTGCCATCGTGCCATCTTCGGCTCTTTCCACCGATAAGGACTGGGTCCACAACTGATTCTCCGGATCCACATAAAGCGAGAGGTTGGGCGTTGGTAACTTCAGACTCTTAACAATAAGAGGGTCGCTACCGTTGTTGCGAATATTAAGCTGAGTTGTCGCTCGATTACACCTTTTGGGTAGAATTTCTTTTTTGTACCTCACCATCGTGATGCTTGTGTAGCAGAGCTCGCCCGTAATCGTATTTGGTCCAAACCAACTATCTGAAGGACGAAAACTTGGAATGTGAATAAGCGACGTTTCGTCAATTTTTACTTCCACCCAAACCGGAGTGCTTAGGTATACGGTGATAGAACTCTTGGGCATGACGTGAAAGGCCGATTCCGCGTGGCTTACAACCGGGCGGTCTGCCACACGCGCTAAGAGTTGAAATTTTTTCGCTTCAGAGCTCACCACAAATTTTTGCAGTTTTACTTTATCTCCAGGAAAAATTGCGACGTCTTTTTGAAGGATTAGTTCATCGTCGAGCGGAACGTCGCTGTGATGGTACCCGAGTCTCCATTCATCGCCGTCATTAAATACATATAACCGCAGAGGTCCAATACTCCATTGGGTACTTTGTAAAGATGGAAGCTCGAAGCTACCCCACCAAGGATTTGGATTGTTCTGTTTACTTGTCATCTCGAACCTCGCTCATTTCTCGTCAGCGGCGGCGCTCATAGGGCCAACAATCTTGCTCGTAATGACGTCGAGGATTGTAGTTTGAAGCTCTTGATCGGGAACAATGTGTCGGTATTCGATGCCGCCGGAAAAACTTTCCTCAATACTTTGATTCTCGTGTTTCGCAAAAATAAACATCGCGTTTTCGCGCTCGTCGCGTTCCCACGAAATGACGACTCGGCTCCGCTGCTTGTTTAAGCTGTCGATGGTTTGGTAGCGCCATTGCGTAACGATTTTTCCTTTTGAACTATCTTCTGTCACTTTGGTTAGCCCAAGCTCCTTTAGAGAGTCTTCGATGACGGTGCGTACGTCTGGCAAATCACCTTCAAAAGATCGCCAGTTTGCGGGGACCAAATGCGCGCAGCTCATTGCAGCAAACGCCACAATGGCTAGAATGATTCGACACGAAAACATGGCCGTAGTTAGAATC
>JAYZDF010000078.1:0-31506 GCA_036337945.1 Myxococcota bacterium | reverse complement strand
TCGGTATTTGTCATCAGCATAGCTTTAGCATATCAGCGTCCTGCTTAGATAAGAAGCGTGCTCAAGACGTATTGAACGAGTTGATCGTCCAGGCGGTATCGTTTCCTGTTCAGACCGGAGAAAAGAGAAAGAAAGGGTGCGATTTTTTTATTTTTTCGCTAGTTACCCAATACATGAGTTACGAAAAAGAACTCGCTACTATTAAGGAGAGCCTGTTTGTCCTTGAACACTACTGTCGAGAGATGAATCTCAAGACAGTTGACCTTGATGTCTTGAGTGAAGAAGCGGATGAAATCGATGGGAATCTTGGCACAGAAATAGGTGCCTTAGCCCAACACAATTCAATCCTGCGCAAATCTCTCGAGGCAGGCAAAAAAGAAGACGCCGACATTGAGCTTATGAATATGCTGCTGACTCTGCAGAATATTCGCGGCGAATTTGATAACTGTATCAACTACATTGAAGCCTTCATAAAAGAACGCCCCATTGATTTGAACAATGATAGTTAGGCGCTTTTCAGTCTTCTGACCAGCGGAACTGAAGTTCTAGCTCGCTTTGTCCATCTTCGACTTCATGTTCAATACTGAGCTCAGCATTTGCTGGGACCGTGAATCTTTTGTTTAGTACCTGGATTCGAAAGCTTTCGCCTTTTTCGACTGCATCAGCAGCTCTGCGTAAAGTTTCGGCGAAACTTGCCGGTGTACAGTTTCTTTCTACGTCTCTTTCAGTCATTGACCTTCGTCTTATAACAAAACCCAGCGAGATGTGAGTCCCATTCGCCAATAAATCATCAGAAAAAAAATAAGGATTCAAACTCAATCTAAATCCCTGGAAGAATTCAGCACTGACGTTCAAACAACGGTGAGTTTCGTTTATTCCAATCAAGCGCATCTTCAAGTTGTCGGCTAAGGGAAAGAACCAAATGATCTTTACCAGGGTCGGCAGCGATTTGCGCGCCAATCGGTAGACCATTCGACTTGAGTCCAACCGGAATAGACGCAGCGGTACCATGCGTCAGATTAAATGGTGCGGTAAAACCACCGAGCTGCGCAGAGTTACGAAACCATTGTTCTGGATTTGCCTGATCATCAAACTCAGCAACTTTGGGCGCACCAATAGAAACGGTCGGACTCAAGCAAATATCGTAATCTGCCATGAAAGCTTTGATTCGGTCCGAAAGCTTCATTCGCACCTCATTCGCCCTCTCGAAGGTCACCGACTTTGCGCCCTCTCTGAGCCATTGGGTTACCGGCATCAAAATCTTTTCAGATATAGATGGGACTCCGCTGACGGCGAATTGCCAGACCGGTAAGAAGTCATCGAGGGACGCCAGCTCCGGCTCGATCGTTTCGACCGTGTGGCCAAGAGTTTCTAAAGTTTTGCCAAGCGCTACGGTAGCATCAGCGATCTCTTGGTCGGCAAGCCCGATGGCAGAACGAGTCATTATACAAATCTTCAATTTTTTTGGCGGCTCATCACAGGCCGATAGGCAGGAATCAGGCCCCCCAAATGGTCGTTTGGCCATGACATCCAACAGACCAGCTGCGTCACGAACGTGCCGGGCAATCGGCCCCATCACACTTAAGCCTGTCCTGTTGTATTTTCCGTGAAGGTTACCCAGCAGCGATAACGAAGGCTTGAATCCGTACAAATGGCACAAAGCCGACGGGATGCGGACCGAGCCCCCACCATCGGACGCATGAGCAAAAGGCACCAATCCAGCGGATACCGCAGCGCTGGAGCCGCCGCTTGAGCCTCCCGGGGTACAATTTTGATTCCACGGGTTCCTAGTTGGAGGATGAATACGAGGTTCCGTGGTCGGAAGCACACCAAATTCTGATGTCGCAAGCTTACCTAAGGAAACGAGTCCCGCAGCATTAAACATTTTTACGAGTGGCGCATCGTAAGGAGAGATAAAATACTTATAAGCTCTCGAACCTAACCGTGAGGGATCTCCTTTCGTAAGTACCAAGTCTTTGATTGCCGTTGGAACTCCGTGGAATACCGGCAAATCAGAGGATTTAGCGTTGATACGCTCGCTATCAAGTTGACGTGCTCTCTTAATCGCTTTTTTGGGCGTGACATGAACGAAAGCAAAAATTTCGGGATTGATATTTTCGATTCGGTGGAGAAAAAACCGGGTTAATTCTTCGGAACTATACTCACCATTTCGAATGGCTTCTGCGTGTTCTAGAGCTGAGCGCTCATGTAAATTCTGCATACTGACCGCGGCAATATACGCTCAAACCCCTGTGATCACCAGGTATTCTATAAGATGAAATGTTCTGAATTTTGTACTTCGAGTCTGCTTGTGGCGGTGCCATGTCTCAAGCTGTGAAATACCGAGCATTTTTCATTACTTTGATGATGGCGACAGGGTTCCATCCGATTGCGGCTCAGTCGACGTGCGTCGGTTCCGCAGAAACCTGCACTACGGGTCAGTCCAGCACAAACCAGCAAACCAACGTACGTGGCAAGGCACTCACCGCCTGCAGCAAGGCACCACTGACCGGCTGGTACCGAGATGGATTCTGCAAAACCGATGAAAACGATCGGGGACGACACGTTGTATGCGCCCAGGTAACGAAGGAGTTTCTAGAATTTTCAAAGTCTCGAGGAAACGATCTTATGACCGCAGCGCCTCGTTATCGATTTCCAGGGCTCAAACCCGGTGACTCCTGGTGCTTGTGTGCGGTGAGATGGAAAGAAGCCCTCGACGCCAAGAAAGCACCACCGGTTGTTTTATCAGCGACCAATAAGAATGCTTTGCAGTATGTTTCCATGGAGGAACTTCAGAGCGCGGCTAGGCGTGATTAGACGAATCGAAACGCCATTCTGCTTCATTCAAACTTAGTCTTTATAAATCGCGAACGCAGAAAAAACGAGCGTTTGAGGATGCACTATACGTCCAATAACGAATACTTGGTGAATAGGAAAACCCGTCCGTAGCTGGTGCTCCCCAGGTTCCATCCACGAGTATAGTTTGATTCACGAGGTCATTAGTTATGAAACTAAATGCATTAGGATCAAAAGCAAACCCTCGAGTGTTTTCTGTGACAATAGACATGAACTCTTTTTGGTTGGGTAATCTCCAGCCGGACTGCCCGGCCCAGTTAAGCGTCGAGCAATACATGCGCGCCTGAGAGAAAGATTGCCTGAGCGCAGAACCCTGGGCGCAAGCGACTCCGGTTCTGCCGGCCAAACAACCCATCCATTGTAAGCCAGAGGCCATGTCGGTCACGACCGGTTCATTCCTCGACCATACGTTTGTATCGAGGCATTGTTGTCGAGCACCAGGAAGAGGAGTCCCGGTTGGCGATCGAACACAAACTAATGATTGGCGATTACTATTACCGTAATAATCGCGCTGACCTGAAGGAAAGACCCGGTAATAAAACACGCTACTATTGCTCACCACGGCGCGATTTGCGGTAGCTAAAGGATCATCTGTAAAGTTTACAAACGCGTTATTAACCTCGGTGGTCCAAGTTGAAGGCACAGAGGTGGGACTGCGTTGAATAAATGAACTCAAAAGATTCATCGGTGGAGCAACCCAATCATTATGGCCTCCCCAATTGAGACTCTCGCACGAGGACTCAATATTCGCTACGGTTACCGTCTGAGCTGCGCCAGAACTACAAGTGTCTCCCGTCAACCCTACTCTACAGCCCAGCCATTGAACACCAAGCATGGCATCTTCCACCACCGGTTCGCCGGGAACGCTCAAGTTTCGAGTGAATCTTGGCATGCTAGAGGCGTAATCATCCTCATGGAAGCTCTCTACGATTTCGCGGCACGTTGTTCCCGGTAAGCTGACGTTTCGGTCAAGAATACCGCCTTCTCGAACACAGAGAACCTGTGAAGTTGAGTTTACGGCACTACCGCTAAATGATGCTCCTGCAATCGTCGTCGCTCGGCTGTATCCATACTTAGGGTGATACGTTTTTGTCCAATATCGGTTGCCGATCTCTTCGAATAAGCCATTGGGCGTGCCTGGGGTTGCACTATTGAAGTTTACAAGAGACCGGAAATGTTCGTGGGTGGGCAGTGTCCAATCTGTAAAGCCCGCATAGTTGAGTTGCTCACAGTAATCTACGGCACTTTGGTAAGTGCGACTCGGCGCACTTCCGTTCCCACAAGTCGCCCCGGATCTACCGGACCTGCAAGATGTCCAAACCGTCTGCGTTGCCAAATCAGTCACTGTTGGTTCTTGAGCCTGACCATACGTCGTTTCAAAACACCGATTGACCGGCGTCCTAAGGTCAACGCCTTGAGGGAACCGAACGCAATAGGAATACATGTCCGAAGTACCGCCGACGAGTTGTCCTATGTAGTCATTGTTAGAGAGACGATAGTTGTTAGACGAGGGCGGGTAAGATGCGTAGAGCGGTCGGTCAGCACTGTTGGGAAATGTTGCTGGGTCAAGCGAGCCTTCATAGCTATCAAAAATCGAATACAGTAATTCAGCTGTCGGAGCGACCCAATCACTGTGTCCTCCCCAAATGAGACTTTCGCAGCCGGTATCGTGACTGCTCCCTCGTGTAAACAAAGCTTGGCCGTTTTCGCAGGCATTACCGCTTAGTCCACGTACACAACCTGTCCACTCTGCGGTCGTATAGGTATCGACAACGACGGGTTCCCCAGGAATGCTCAGATCGCGTTGTAAACGAGTCGCACCACCGAGCTGCGAAGTCGTAGGCCAATATCGAGAATACGCGGAATCACAAACGTCTGCGTTGGGATTTGACGTCGAGGTACCGACGCACCACGGGTCAGTACATGGTCCGCTCACCGGTGGAACTCCACCGTCTGTATTCATCATTGTTCCAGCGTCTGACCCGGTCGAGCCAGCATCCATATTCGATGACGCGCCAGAGTCCATAGATGAAGGCGTTCCCGAGTCCTCGCTCGATGACGTGCCGGAATCTGCGGTCGGGGTCACACCCGAGTCATCACCCGGTGGTAAGCCAGCATCCATGGTGGGCGGTGTGCCCGCGTCGGGTGAACCGTTTGTCCCGGAATCCACGGTGACGCTTACGCCACTGTCGGCCGGTTGATTCATGGGACACATACAAGCTGCATACCCAGAACCTTCGCTGTTGCAGACTTGAAAGCCTTGGCCGCAAGCCCCAACGCACTCAATCGACATGCCGGGAACGCATACTTTGTTGTTTGTCACCGACTCCGTATCTTCGGAACAGGCCGAAGCAAAAACGAAGGTCAGTAAGATTGCAATAAGTCGAAGCACCACAGATTGAAGGTACTGGCTTTTGGGGTGGGAAAGAAGCTCCGTAAACCCCTGTAAAATCAAGCACTTACACTAGCGTAAACCCTGACATTCAGCAATTTGGTACGTTGTCGTAAGGCCTGGGCGGAAAAGATTTGAGTCTTCCACTACGCAATAAAACTTTCGGCCCTTTTGGATAACTCGGTGACCTTCGTTTTCGAGCGCCGCACGATGTGCGTCTAGGCCTCCCGGATATTTCGGATTCAGCTCTCCGTCTTTTCTGAGCGTTCGCCAGTATGGCGTGATTCTCTTCTTTCCTTCCTGCTCAGACTCAAACGCGGCAGCAGCCACCAAATTTTGGAAAATTCCCGTGACCATAGGACAGCAAATGTCAGCCCCGTAGACATCGGCCAAGATTTCGCGAAGAACCGTTGAGGTCGTCAAACGCCCCTTTCGGACTTGCTTCATCAAGGCCTGCAAATCTTGTGGATGAGGAATAAGCATCTTTCCTCCCCCCCATTTCTCCGGGGCCTGCTTCAGTTGCGGGAGGTGATGGGAAGATTCGAGTTTTTCTCGCGCACTCTTTTTGGCCATAGCCCAGAGTAATCATAAACCGTATATGTTTTTCAAGATTCCCTAAAATCTTTGAACAGCTTTGTAGACCGTCGCCCGCGATCACGCGTCAATACTTGGAGCTAATTGTAGACAATTGCAGACAAACCGAAAATAATTTTTGCATATCCTCACTGGTGAAAATTCAAACAACGCGCCGCTACGATGTATGCTTACAGTTTTTTTCTGCTTGTATCTGCTCAGAATCAGAGCTGAGCATCTAGATTCTTGGGCTTCTTCACTGATAACGTGTCTCTCACAAGAACATGGCATGCACTTGAACTTTATTTAGGCTGACATGGCATAGCTCTTGCTCGTAGGTACATCATGCGCACAACTCAGAATCTGTTTCTAACTTCTCTCTTGGCCGCGACCCTAAGCACTGTTTGGCTCGGCTGCGACAGCTCAGACACTGACCCACTGAACCCAGGAGGAAACTCTTCGGACGCTGGGACTACGGTGCAGACTGATACCGGCGTGGCAGATTCAACCGATTCCGGAGAATCGACCAGCGCCGATTCTGGTGCGCAGATGGGCACATCAGATGCAGGGACACCCACCCCGGATGCCGGCAGTAACCGAATCGACGCAGGAACAATGCAAGGTGACTACTGCAGCGACGACCAGTTTGGTGCAGGAAACACGGTCACACCGGTTGCTACAGAGCCCAACTCATTTACCACCGTGTTAGAAGACTGCAGTCTGACTGAAGCTCAGGCCGCAGTTTGTTACGGCGCTTCCCACACCTCGAACATTCAAGTCACTCGAGGGGTTCGAATCATCACAGGCAATGCAATTCCTAACCATGACGTCGATCTATTTCCCAATATTGGGAACCCAAATGCTATCTCTGCGCAAAACAAGAGCTATTCTGTTTCGACAATTCCTACGAAAAATATGACGGTCACGACTGCTCGCGTACCGGGTGTTGCTTTGAATGGCATCAAATTGGGGCCAGAAACCGCCGAGGTATACTCCAGCACGCAATGGCGCTATGAAGCGGCAACTTTCACGGGCAGACTGAGCACAGACACCCAAACTAGACCCGCTGGAATGAGTCTCGGTTTGGATTGTAATTTCGCTCATGTTCAACCTACGGGTGAATATCATTATCACGGCGTACCCACCGCACTCATGCCCGAAATGCCAGCAATCACCCACATCGGTTGGGCTTCCGATGGATTTCCTATCCTTGCTCGATACGGATATGCAACGCCAGGGGACTCATCAAGTCAGGTCATTGAACTGAAAGGGAGTTATAAACTCAAAGAAGGAACGCGGGTCGCTCTTGGTTCTGAAACACCACCACCTGGTAATTACGATGGAACCTTTGTCCAAGACTGGGAGTTTGAAAGTGGCTCTGGTGACCTCGATGAATGTAACGGTCGGGACGAAGATATTCGAATTGCTGGGCAAGATTTCACGTATGCTTACTACCTCACTCACACCTATCCATTCATGCCTCGCTGCGTATGGGGCACGCCCGACTCGTCTTTTGGGATGACCGGAGGCGGCATGGGCGGCATGGGCGGCATGGGAACCGGTGGCCAACCACCCCACGAAACCGCCTGTATGGGTCTCTCTGAAGGCGATGCATGCAGCTTTAGCGGACGAGGTGGTATGACGATTACGGGGACTTGCCAACTCAATACCATGACCGGAGTACTCAGTTGCCGAAGATAGTGACGAAACCGTTTCGCCAGAAACGGGGCGGTCAATAGTCATGCGATGGCCAGGCAAATAATTTCGTGCGGTTCACCTATGTCTTATTGGTTGGGTTACTCCTCAAACCGCAGAGTGTTGAGGCCCATGGGCTCAACGGTGGGATGTCCATCTTGCGGCTCGCGGGAAACGTTCTGTACGTGACAGCAACACCATCTCAGCAATTATTTGCGCAATTCGACCAAAACACGGACAAGAACATAGATAAAGACGAACTACATTCTCAAAGAGGGGCGATTCTTGCGTTGTTCAAAGAGATGCTGGTCGTAACCGATCAAGAAGGAAACAAGGGACAACTTATTTTTGAGGACGTAAGTTTACCTCACTCCCATCCTGCCGATGGAGTAGATGAAGCCTGGAAACATCTGACCTTCAACATTCGCTACCAGTGGCAGACCCAACCTCAGTGGCTCGATCTCCATTATCTTGGAGCCGAGGTATCGCCACTGAACACGCAAGCGCAAAAATTCTCTCCTGCTCAAGCTCTTGTGAATCAAAGACCCCTCGAACCCGCTGTTTCAGGGCAGCTAAATTCTTCGAAGGCTATTGTACGGTTTTTTGAGTCTTCTGGAAACGTGAGAACCTTCCCCGTGAATAAGCAAGGTGAGTGGACGCGCGAGAGAATCCTTTCTTTCGTTGTGGTGCTAGGCCTAGGACTGGCTCTCGTTCGTTTGTTTGTCGGACGAAAAGAGACTTAGCCCCGCTTTTTTCGACTACTTTGTCCCCTCATGCCCAATTTGGTTAACCGAAAACTCTTACAACCATAAATATGAAAGGAAAAAGACGCAAAGCTTCGGCCAAACAGAAAATAGCATGTATCCGGTCAACACTTATTTTGGGACTGGTTCTCCGAGGTGTTAAACGATAACTTGTTTCACCCTTATGAGTTGCTGGCAAAATGCTAGAGAATTCAGGATTGCTTTCGTCCAATTCGACCAGGAGTAGACGAATGATTGATCATAAATCGACCAAGCGAACCGCTCGTCGATAACATTTCCTTCAGAATTACTTGCAGCCATGTGTTCACTGCGCCTAAGTTCGGTCCAAGCCGGAGAAGTGGCGCGAACCGTTTTTACGCTTTTGATTGATCAAGTTGACAACAAAAAGATACGAGCGAATCGTCATTAATGCTCAACTGATGATGAGACAAGATTTATGTGTGGGATAGCAGGAGTCATAAACTTTAGCGCAAAGCCGCCGAATCTCGCACGGCTTGAAGCGATGGGTCAGGCGATGCTTCATCGCGGTCCTGACGGCGGCGGAACTGAAATAAAGGATTCCTGCGGCTTGGTTCACCGACGTTTAGCGATTCTAGACCTTAGCGACGCTGGCAAACAGCCCATGAGCACTGTCGATGGTCGCTTTTGGATCAGCCACAATGGAGAGGTCTACAACTACATAGAATTAAGGAAAGAACTTGAAGCCAAGGGGCACCAATTCCGTTCGGGTACTGATACGGAAGTCATCCTAAGTGCTTATCGAGAATGGGGGTGTGAAGCATTTTCCCGATTCAATGGAATGTGGGGTCTCGCAATTTACGATGTTAAGCGAAGAGTTCTTGTTCTTAGCCGCGATCGCATGGGTATCAAGCCCTTGTTCGTTCATTCCAATAAAGAAAGGCTCCTCTTTGGTTCGGAAATTAAGGCCTTACTGAGCTACGACCCTTCGATTGCAAAACTTAATTATGACGCTGCTGGACGATTCCTTGAGCACAGCTTTCTTCCCTATGAACCAGACACGTTTTTCGAAGGCATCGTCTCCGTGCCCGCCGGCACCACGCTTGAAATAACTCAAGACGCACAACAAACTTCAGAATCGTTTTGGACATTCACTCCATTAGAGTCACCACGAAGCCTAAGTATGCGCGACGCGGCAGAAGAATTCAGAGACCTTCTAACGGACTCTCTAAAGCTTCGTTTCAGAGCGGATGTCCCAGTAGGAACGTGCCTATCAGGTGGATTAGATAGCTCGAGTCTTGTTGCATTGAGTTCTAAAGAACTAGGCCTTCATCCAGAGGCATTCTCAGCAGTGTATACCGAAGAAAAATACAATGAGGCCGAATTCGTTCGAATCATGGTCAATGAATTTGGACTCAAAGGTCACGAAGTTTCCCCTGGCGGCACGAATCTAAACGAAATCGCCCATGATATTATTTATCATCAAGAATCGCCCGTATATGGACCTGGTTTATTCTCACAATGGCAGGTCATGAAGCTCGCTACTCCGCACGTCACGGTATTACTCGATGGCCAAGGGGGAGATGAATTATTTGGGGGCTATTTCTATTACTTCCCTTTCCTTGCCCAAATCTTATTCGATCGAGCGAAGCGAGGTGATGTGACCGCACTTCACGAGCTTTTATCGAATGCCAAAGAGGTCAAAGAGATGACCGGTCATGACTATTACGCTGGCATTTTTCGAAACAAACCGAAGCGCTGGCTGAAGCAACAATTAGTCCGGAATAAGAACCGCGCCCTCCGAGGACTGCATCGCACAACTGAAAGCTTGCCAGCTGCTCGTGAGTTGCTGAAAGCGTTAAATTTGGGTGGTGGTTTAGCAGAGGCTTCAGGCAACCGAGGGCCTAAGATTGTGCACAAGCAATTGTGGGATGTAATGAAGTACCAAGACCAATCTTACAAAACCCCGGCGGTCGTGACCGGCAACCCACTTACCGACAAATTATGGGCAGATGTGACTCAACAAAGTATCCCGTCTCTCTTGCGTTACGAAGACCGAAATTCGATGGCGTATTCACTTGAAGCGCGCGTGCCTTTGCTCGACCATCGAATTGTAGAATTCGCTTTTTCCATTCCCAATGAATTGAAAATCGACGGAACCTGGACAAAACAAGTCATTCGGGAAGCGACGAGAGGAATTCTTCCTGAAACAATCAGAGCGAGGAAAAACAAAATGGGCTACCCTACTCCTTTTGCCTCCTGGCTTCGAATGCCCGAGAATGTGACCTGGCTCAGAGATGTGCTTGCGTCAAAGCAGTTCAATGACCGTAAGTTTGTATCTCGTCACTTCGTGGAAAACTTGATTGACGAACACGTACATCAAAAACGTGATCACTCCTGGCAACTTTGTCGAATGATTTCTTTCGAAGTCTTTTGCCAAAAATTCTTAGACACTCCTTTCGAAGCGCATCCAGAGATTCGGAGACCGAACCGACCTGTTGCCTGAAAAGACGAGAGGCACCCGGCATTTTGTATACCTACGTTGACTTACTCGTCTGGTGTTTCGATATTTAGGTTTTCAGTTCCGAGGACACTAAGAGTATCACCACCAACTACATGATTTGGTTCCAGAACGTTGAGCACTACCACGCTTCGCGCAAATTCAACGTCGGCTTGATTATATATCCGGCAATTCCACGACAATTCTTTCTCCGACGTTCGTTCTTGGAATTGTGCATGAATAAGTAAGGTTTCGTTTTCTCTCGCTGCCTTCCGAAATTCCGTATAATTCGATCGCCCTACAACGTTGCGCTGTTCAGTCAGCACCGATATCGCCGCACCAGTCGAGCAACACGTTTCTGCCAACGAAGCATACACACCTCCATGAACAAGACCGAATACTTGAAGATGGTGTTTTTCAACCAAACATCGCGCATGAACGTAGGTCTCACTAACCGCAGTAAATTCGATTCCCAGTAGCCGGTCCAAACCACTCAAGAATTGATTGAGCGCTCTAGCCCGCTGCTCGGGTGACATAGCGACCAGTAAACTCACAAAGTCATCCGGTAAGCCTAAGTCCGTCATATCTTCTGTTGTACTTAAAATAGAAAATGAAGGCCAGAGCCGTGGCTCTAGCCTTCGAAAGAAAAGACTTAATTCTCGAATTTATTCGTTAGACGAAGATTCTGGTCGCTCACCTCCTCTTCGCTTCCGCTTTCCGGGACGTCTAGGGAGCGCTTCGCGCACTGCAGCTCGCTCTTCCTCACTAAGTTCGCCGTCACCATCGGCATCAAAACACTGTAATATTTGTGCTCGTTTTTCTTCGCGACGAGCTTGGCGGGCTTCTCGTAGCGTCGTTCGTTCAGCTTCGCTCAGTTCGCCATCACCATCGACGTCAAACTCCGCGCGTATCCGGTCGCGTCGCGCTTGCTTAGCCGCGCGGCGTTCTTCTCGAGAAAGCTCACCATCACCATCTGCATCATAGCGTTGAACAAACTCAGCGCGACGGGCTTCGAAATCGCACGGGTCGACAGTAGAACCATCCGCTGATTCGTCCACCAAGGTTGAGACTTCAGATTCAACATCAGCTTCACCGCCGACGGCTTCTCCGCAAGCCATTCCGAGGGAGGCCAATGAAAGTCCAAGTAGAAAGTGTAGAGTGGATTTGGTTAGTATCTTCATGCCACCTAACCAGTACAAATCGCGTGCCAACTCAAAACATCAATATATCTAGTGATTTCGGTTTGGCATCGCGGACGATAGTTATCAGCGGCTCTTCCATGATGCCGACAAATGTCCGCAAATCCAACAAATCCTAGGGGAATATCCACTCATCGATGAGCACCCCGTGGGAAGGCGCTACGATAGATTGAGATGGCGCACCGATGGAAAAGAGGTCTACTGGAATCGTTCCATACACTTTACGGTTGTGCTGCATCGGTTGACGACGCGAGTCATCTTCTACAGCCAGCCCCGGTATTCCAACAAGCGCATTGATGTCGAGTGTTTCTGTGTGCGTGCTCACATGGCAGCTCAGGCAAAAAGTGTTTTTCGATGAGTCTGGCCGCGGCTGACCAAAGCTAAACTGTCCTTCAGGAAAAATGAGTTGTTCTCTGACCGAGACCGACGCTGCGGGAAGTTTGTTCATGGCAACACCGTTGTCTTTTGTATAGTCAACAAAACATAGAAAACGGCTATCACTATTCGCTTTGATTACATTGCTGATTTGAGCGTGGGTTGCCGCAGGGTATGCATTAGCGACACTGGTTAGCTTTGAATCCGCATAATCTAGAAGTTGTACCAATGTGCCTCGAGCATAATTACAAGCAAGCTCTGATCCTGGACGCTCAGCGAAGACCTTGAAGTCGTCTACCCAACCAATAAAGCCATCGCTAACATCTCCAAGTTGTGAACCAAGGATAATCTCGCCGGGCGAAAACCAATCTAAGGAGGTTAAGGAATTGGCTGTGGTTTGCGCTTTAGGATAACGGCCAGAACCGGACGTAGTGATTGTTTTGGCAAGAGAGAAGGTTGTAAATTTCCACGTGCGCAAAAGCATTCCATTTACATAAATCTGCAGCGTCTTTCCATTAGGGCGAAGGCCAAACCCAAGATGCGTCCAGGCGTTCTTCTGCATGGCGATCGTGGTTGGCAGCCAGAATTTCTTCAAGATTTGGCCACTTGAGGATTTGAGCACAATGTTTCGTTGGCCCCGGATATTTATCGATGTGCCATCGGCAAAGGTTATTAAGCGTCGAATAATCGTGTCGTTGGGTGAACGCGAGTCAATAAATAAGCCAACGAACCAGTCTGACTCTTTCGGGTCATTCGGCTGCTGCTCGACGGCAAAGCGAACACGAGTTGTTCCGTTCATCCAGAGTCCCTTTCCTTCAATACCTCCTAAAGCGACCGGTTCAATACGACCATGCTCAACCGCGCCATAACTCGGAATTCGCCACCTCCCAACGGTGGCGGTCGCTGCGTTTTGGAGACGAATAGGAACAGTTTCATTGAAACCGTTCCCTCGAAAATTCCCGGTGATTTCGAAACCGTCATTGTGCCTCATTCCGTGCGTAGGCATGCCCTCGCCGAAGGTAAAAGAAGCTCCCATCTCAGCGACGATAAAGCCATTGGGATTCACGTAGTCATCAAACACAACGTCCGCAGAGCGACGTCCTGAATTGACGGTCCAAACAACGTCACGAAGGGTTTGAGGCTTCATATTTTGGTTGTAGTTGAATAAATGCTCAAGCGAGTCTGTCACGTTTGTGTTTCGACTAAAGCCGGGAGGCGCTCCAAAAGTTGAATTATCGCGAGCAGAACCCACTCGGACCCAACCAGAATCCGGGTCAGCAGAAGTGACATCGGCTTCATATAATTTGACTAAACGGTGTAGCCCGTCGTGGTTCTTCAATGCGTAATCGGTATTGTTGATGATGTTATCTAAAACAATCAGCTTGCCGTGCGTCCATAGGCCAGCAACCCCGATACCCCTTGTAAAGCCACCGCCCTCAATGATTTCAATCCCCGCTTGATCCTGCGGCGTGATGCAAAAAGCAGCATACTGAGACAGGCACTTGCTTGGATAGCGAGTTGTGGCTGTATTGGCTGAGTCGAGATAATTCAAAGTGGAAATGGTCGTGGTGAAAAGAATATTATCGCCGTCTCGATCGACCCAAGGATATGAAACCTCCATATCCTCGCCATCAGGTATCGGTGTTCCTTCCGGGTCTAAGAACGGATATGCAGCGATGCCGTAGCGACCTTTCATTTCAGAATGATAAGGCGCGTGGCTCATAGGGAAGAGCTGCGACCACTGGGTTACATCGCAGCGAGCAGCCGCTTCGGGTGCTACAGAATACACTAAGTCATATCGACCGCTTTGAATATTGCCATAGTCATCTGGCCACGAAATCATTGTTCCAGAAGCACGAGCAACCAATAGCTTACCATCTTTGGTGATCATCGGTTCGAACATTGAGCGACTTTGAATAAGCGGTCCACCGACCGGCTCCCTCACTTGGACATTCGAAATCTGAGCCTGGGCCGTTTTTGGGTTAGAGACGGTGACTGTAATTGGAGTCCCCCACAGCTGAGTCTTTTCTGGATGTTGTGGATGAGCGGCACCAAATCGAAACGCAGCTACGACGGTCAGGTCGTAACAGTCATCCGTAAGATCTTCTCCGCAAGCGTAGGGATTTGTGGTCGAACGCGGAGACGATTCATCGGTGGTTCCATCACAGATTGTCGAATGGGTAATTCGAGAATCCGGCCCGAACAACGCTGGATCTACCGAATGAAAAAGTTCGTGGCCCAATCCGCTTGCGTATCCGCTTTCCGGAGGAAGGCTGGAATCTGTGTACGGAGTAAGATCAGCCAAGATATTGACGCCGCCTGAGCCCTCCAACACAGGCTGAGTGAGTTTTTCAGGGACGTTCAGATGAAAACGCATCACGTCATTGTGCCCAACCATATTCATCGCAACGCGCCCGTCAGCGCTGGTTCGAAGCGGTGGTATGTGTTCTTCTACAAATTCACCGTTTTGCATCGGCGCGACATTTCGTTGAATCACGGGAATCTGAGGCAACACTGAAGAAGAGCTCGCAAGCGCGAGTTCTTCTTCAGTCAAAATTTCTCTCTCTGAACCACAGGCCAAAGAGGCGAACACCACGGATATAAACGTTACAAATAGAATCGCTCGTTTTCGAAAACTCATGCCTGGCTTTGTGTGCATTTGTCATGCCAAGCAGAAAGAGATCGCAGTAACAGGAACTTAGACCTATTCTGGGACACTAACGTCGCACCTCGGGGCTTCTTGCCTGAGCAAATCTGTCTCAGAGGCATCATCAGAATCGTGGTTGTCGCAAGTAGACGTTTGGCGTTCTGCCTTCGGTAAACTATCAAAACTTCTCAGTGAGCTCGTTTTGGGACCCGATAAAATGACAGCCGTGACCTACATCACAAAATTTCCTTCGTCATTCCAATAAATTACGCATACTGACCATCGTTTCGCAAAATAACGTATATCAAAGTACGATTCACGCAACCTACTTTTACCTACACCGATGATAGTCGTATCATGAGTGTCACAAATGTCGTTCAAGTACGTGTCAACCCTAAGAGAGATACCATTAGCGCTGCCTTAGCTACTGGCCCTTCAATGATCGCTGGCCTCCCTCCAGTCGGTCTACTGGGAGTCGCAGCAAAGAAAGCACTAATCAGTAAAACGGATGGTTTTGAAAAGAAATTCTGGGTTGGACTGGGCGTAATTATCGCAACAGCCGGCGTAGGCTTCATTCCGTATCTCATCGCTGAAGGCGGACAAAAACCGACAGACCAAGTCCAGTCTTCACGTCGCTCGACCGCCTCCAACCGCTATCGACGAACTACCTCAAAGACATATGCCAGACGGTACTAAAGCGAGCTAGGAGCTGAATAAACTGATGCCCATACAAACGAACAGCCCATTGCACTATTCTAGAGCCTCTAACCACAGAACCTGTGCGACAGAGCGAATGTGCAAAACGTTCCATTTTGGGCCGAAAGTTGCGGGCGTCTCGGATGTCACCTGCACAGCAGGCACTAACTTAGAAAACGGCAAGTTTTCGATGAGCATTCCGCTTCGAACCGGACGTCATAAAATTCCTACAGAAAACAATCCCGCAGTTGTCAATGTTCGTCCCAATACGGTTATGAGCTGTGAAGTTGGAGTACAAGCTACACCGGACGGAAGACTCGTTTTAGAGAGTGGCTCTGTTGAGTTTTCTAACCCAATTGAAATCACAAATCCGATCGGCTCGATTTGCCCAGACAAAGGTCTCACCGGAATATTTACGAACCCAATGTCAGACTTTCTAATAAGTGCAATCGTTGATGGAGTACAAATCAATTCAGACGGCTCCGTGGCGCCCAAAGGCTCTGTTGCCGCGTTTCCGGGAGCACGAATCATACCTCTGCAGAAAGTCATCGAGATAGCCAGCAAAAACAAACCTCCAAAAATAGACAATGATATTGGCCGAGCCATCGCAGGTCAGAAGAAAAAAACACCAAAGCAGGACCAACAAACCGCTCTAGATCCGAACATGATGAAAGCGATGGTAAACATGCTGGAAGTTGGTGGCGAATTTCGATTTGAAGCGAATTGTCCAGAAACTGACTTTGATGTCGGCCTTGGATGGCTTGGCTCAATTCGAGGTCGAGGCCCCACAAGTTTCAGCTCCAACGGATTCATCACGATTAATAATCCGGAACACGTATCTCTGCGCCTCTCAGGAAACAAAGGTCCCTGCCTGGCGAATCCATCAGCGCAAGGTAATCTGTGGGGTCAATTGGATGCCGGACTCAACGGCAGTGGTAGGCCTGATGGCAAGGCAAAGCTTTACTTTGAGCTAGCCACTAAAAGACTTGGCGGTACAGGCATTGCAGGTGCACTAGCTTCAGCAGCTTCAATGCTCGGCGTTGCTGTCGGTATAACCGGGGATGTGGAAGCCAGCGTTGGTGGGAATGGTGTAAACCTCGACCAGTTTCATACTACAAACGTTAGAGTTGGCCATACCTCTCAGAGCCTGAGCCGCAACATTCAGCGGTAACGAAGAGAAAATCTCCGCAGTTCACAATTCGACCCAAATTTTTTACGCGGGAGACTTAAGACGCGATAATGGTCGCGTCATCAACATGTGAACATCGCTAATGTGTCGGTATTGAAATCCGGCAATGCAGTAGCAAAGGTAATAATCCCACATCCGGATGAAGCTTTCATCAAATCCTAGTTCACGAATTTCGGCGATATTGTTCCAAAACTTCTCGCGCCAAGCTAACAGTGTTTTCGCATAATCTTCGCCGATATCTTGCAGGTGGAATAGCTTCAGGTCAGAGCTTTTTCGAGCGGAGTCGCATAAGATAGTGACAGAAGGAATACAACTTCCAGGGAAAATATACCTTTTGATGAAATCGACAGAATCTCGCGCTTTCTCGTACATATGATCGACGATTGTTATCGCCTGAATCAATGCAGCCCCAGTGGGTTTCAAACGCTCCTGACAAACTTCGAAAAACGTATCATAATACTGATGACCCACCGCTTCGATCATCTCAATAGATACAAGTTTATCGAAAGTGCCTTCTAGTTCGCGATAGTCTTTCAATAGGAGCGTAATTCGATCTTCAAGACCTTCCTCAGCAACTCTTCTCTTCGCGTAACTATATTGCTTCTTAGAAATCGTAGTCGTAGTTACATGGACTCCGTAATTTTTGGCTGCGTAAATCGCGAAGCCACCCCAGCCTGTTCCGATCTCCAGAACCTGTTCATCTGGTTGAAGCTCGAGCTTACGACAAATGGCATCTAATTTGGCAATCGAGGCTTCGTGCATCGTAGCGTCAGGAGTTTCAAAAATCCCGCTAGAATACATCATTGTCTCATCAAGCATCTTCTCAAAAAAGTCGTTGCTCAAATCATAATGTGCGGAAATGTTCGAACGACTCCCATTCAGAGTATTCTTCCGAACCCGATGGTAGGCCCGAAACAACGGTTGTGAAGCGCGGGCTAGGCCTCCTTCGAGAGAGGTCATCATTGTATAATTGTCTAGAATGAGTTGCAGGACTCCAACCAGGTCTTCAGTCTCCCACGCGCCGTCCATATAAGCTTCGGCTGCCCCAACTGTGCCTCGCGTAGCTAAGGCCCAGAAAAAGGATTCGTCATGGATTTTGACTTCGATCGCAGCGTTCATTGGACCATCGCCGAATATGCGACGGCGGTTCTTCCAGGTTACGGCCAAAGATCCGCCTCGGATTTTTGTTAGGCGAGCATAAATAACACCTATAAGTTTTTCAGTGATCCATCCTCTTCTTGGACCGTTAGTTACGAACAATCTATATTCATCAAGATTCGCCTGCATGCCGATGCTCCTTGTCAATTTGTGTTGCGGGATGATCAAAGAACCGTGCTTTCTTCATCCATAAAACAAATGCCTGCCAATATATTCCCCAAACAACTTTTAACGTCATTAGCGGATATTCAAACAAAATCGTTCTCATTTCGCGGGAACTCATATGACGGCGCTCCATCGAGAGAGTCGCGTCGAATTCAACTTCCGAATTCTTGTAATTCTTCATATGAATCAAAATATTTTTATCAGGACGACTAAATTTCCAGTCGTACTGATAATCCATGTCCAGAAATGGTGACACGTGAAATTGCTTACTGAAACTAAACTGGAATAATTTACCTTTTCGGTTCGATTCTCGTACGTCATGCACATAGCAAAAACGTTCATCCCAAGGGGTATTGGTGATTTCAGAGACGATAACTTCGAGTTCTTCTGTGTCGCTAAAGCAAAAGTAAAAGCTCACTGGATTGAAACAGTGACCAAAATATCGAAGGTGGGTGAGAATCCGGATGGCTCCGTTTGGTACTTCTATGCCCTTCTCTCTTATTTTTTCCCGAACGTCTTCGCTTAGGTTAGGCCCGTCACCCAGATAATCTTTACGACGAAAGGTCGCAAAATTTAGTCGCTCAAGGGACCAAAAAGGGCTTTTCGCAAAGACCTCCTCGAGTTTGCTGAGGTCGAGATATGCCATAAACACTGGGTACCGAAACTCATGTTTCGGAGCGGCACGACGATGGCGAACCCAGCCAGTATAGATAGCACTATGCGGCGCGCTCTCGCTCACGTTTCTCTTTCTCCGAAATATTTTCCACGACCCTCAAGCCACTTTTCACACCATCTTCGTGAAATCCATAGAACCAATAGGCGCCGCAGTAGTGTGTCCGGTTATGTCCACTTATCGTTCCGTGTTGAGCTTGTGCCTCAAGAGTAGAATCAGTGTAGATTGGATGCTCATAGTTGAACGTTCTCAGAATTAGAGATGGATCAATGTGATCATCCTGGTTGAGTGATACGAAAAAATCTGGTGCATCACTAGGTAAGCCTTGGAGTCGATTCATCCAATATGTGACCGTAGAGTCGCGAGATAGACCTTTCGGTAAACGGTAGTTCCAGCTCGCCCAGGCTTTCTTCTTCTTGGGCATCAAGCTTGCATCTGTATGAAGAACAACACTGTTCGCTTGATAGGGGATGTTGCCCAGAACTTGCTCTTCTTGTGGTGTTGGGTCAGCAAGTAATTTCAGTGCCGTATCGCTATGACACGAAAATATGATTTCGTCGTAATGCTCTTCTCCTTCAGAGGTGACGACAGATACCTGACCTTCCGAACGTGAAACAGACATCACGGGCTGATTGAGTCTTATATTCTGCTTAAACGGTTCGACGAGTTTCTTTACATACTCGCGGCTTCCACCCGTTATGACGTACCACTGAGGTCGGTTATTGATTTGCGTAAAGCCGTGGTTATGAAAGAAGCGCAGTAGGTATTTGAGCGGGAACTCCATCATTTGAGAAGGTGGAGCCGACCATACGGCAGCCGCCATCGGCACGATGTGTTTGTCTACAAACATCTGTGAGTACTTCTCATCACTCAAGAATTGGCCAAGTGATCTCTCGTCTCCAAGCTTCAGGTGCTTTTCCGCGTTGCGATAGAATCGAGTAATATCGTAAAGCATTCGTAAATAATTGGGTTTCGCGATGTTCCGCTTTTGCGCGAATAGAGTCCCGAGGGAGGAGCCACCATATTCCAAACCGGTTTCGTCGCACTTCACACTAAAGCTCATGCAGCTTTGCTGATAGGGCACATACAATTCGCCGAGCAGTTGCAAGAAATTAGGATAGGTCTTGTGATTGAAAACGATAAATCCCGTATCAACAGCATATTCCCGCCGGTTGACTTCCACGTCTACCGTGTGAGTGTGTCCACCAATCCAATCCGTCGCCTCGTACAAGGTGAGGTCATGTTGTTTGTGCAACCGATGAGCGCAGGTGAGCGCGCTGATTCCTGTTCCGACTATCGCTATCTTCATGACTCGTTATCACCTCTCAGTTACTGGGATCCCCCACATATGAGGAGAAAACATTCAGCGTTAACCGAGCGGCTTTGCGATCGGTAAATAACCTATCGAGGAAGTTGTCTAGAAAAATGTCGCGGGGTGGACCAGTTGTTTCGATTCGTATCTACAGATGAACCGAAATCTACCTCTTTCATGACACAACGGTGACACTCAGCCTGTCAAACCATGAATTGGAACAGAGGCTCACTGAGTAAAGACGAAAGCACCACACCGATTACGTATTCAGCAAAGCCAATTGAATACTCGCAATCGTACAAAAAGAGATTCTCGAGCTAAAGGGAAATATCTAACAGCAGGTTAGAAAATGAAGCAACACTTAGACAACATCATCGAAAACCTGATCAGTCTTTAGACAAAGGTTGCAAACTCATGCGCGTATCAACTGCAAGAACTCCTTCGACCCCCAAACCTGAGATACAACCAGCAGATACTGGTGTTGCCCAGCAACCGTCTTGGGCTAGCCCGATGACACAGGCGAGCGATCAGTTCGTGCGACCTTCACAAAAAGCGCAAGCAGTATCGCAAACGCTTCCACCCAAAGTTGCATCAGCAAAAGCTGAAATCAAAAGAATAGCTTCCAAGAACACAACGAACAAAGAGAACATCAAGGAAGTCCGTGAACAGCTGGAGCCTCACATTTCAGTTCTTGCAGACTATTTCAGCAAAAATCGACCAAGCAATGAAGTTGAGCTGACGCGAGGTACTTGGAAGAATCTTTGGTACGACGACCCAGACATCGACCGCGGTCCGGGATTCTTGAAGTTAGATCGCGAGCGAATTTGGCAGGTCATCGATAAAAACTTCTATACCAACGTGGCCGAAAGCAAATTTAGCTTATTTGGTTTGAGACTTGGAACAATTCAAAGCTTTGTCAAAGGCAACTACACGGTCGGAGAAGAAGCTGAGCCCGTCCCTGGCGATGGCAGACCAAGAAAAAACGTCATCAATCTTGAGTTCGCTGAGAATCGCGCTCGTCCTGGAAAGCTGCCTGCGAATGCAAATTTGCAAGACCTCGTAGATTCCGTGGAATCGAAAGAACGATGGACGCTTACAGTTCCGGGTCCCAAAGGAATCAAAGGTGAACTTTGGAATCTATATGTGGATGAGAACATCCGTATCTCCGCAGGAATTCAAAAAGGGAAAAGCAAATCTGAAGGGCTAGATCTTTACATACTCGAGAGGGGCGCACTCTCTTAGGTATCTCCGTTCGGGTGGCAGTGAGAATTCGACAAACAGGGTATTTATAGGTCACAAAGTTACTTGCGTAACGAAATTGCACTTAATACCCTGATATTTTCCTGGTTCACAAAGTAATTTGTCACCTTCTAACTATTAGTAGTAAAAGATTGCCTGGTGCTTAATACGAGAGAACTTATCGCTCTGATCGGCGAGCCCTATAAGCTATCCAGCCACATCCCGGATGAACGCGGGAACTGGATTCTTGCGAACCGAATCATCGCAACAAGTGGCCTCGTTATATCCTGTTTCTACGCGTTATCTTTCTACCTCTTGAACATACTTCCAAGCAGCGGAATCAATTTATTCTTTGCAGGGGTCTATTCTGCATTTTTGGCTTTTCCGGTTTATCCACTTTCCAGCATCGGACTCATGTTCAGCGCTCTTGTTCAAGCTTCTGTGGTTGCCTTATTTTTTTCTCCGGCTGGCACAGGAGGCCACTATTTCTTGCTTGTCATGCCAGTCCTTTCGCTCGTTGCCATTCACCATCGGCATCGAATATGGTGGTGGGTCATTACCGGCCTATCCGAAGCTCTTTTAGTTTGGATGTGTCTGAATGAAGACACCTACGAACCTCCCTTTACGAAAGGTTTAGATAGCGGCTACAACCCGGGGTGGCGTGCATTGGCGCTAATCATCTCGATTACTTTGATTATTTTTATCATGCGACAGTTTCACGCTTCGCTGTTTATCGTGCGGCAGCACCTAAAGGCTTCTTTTGATCGCTCTGAATCACTTCTTAGAAATCTTCTGCCCGCTGCGATCGCGGAGCGTCTCAAGAATAATGAAGACACGATTGCAGATCATTTCGATTCCGCTTCCGTGTTGTTTGCAGACCTTGTGGGATTTACAAAGCTCACCTCGTTACAACCGCCCTCAGAGACCGTTTTCATGTTGAATACTATTTTTTCGCGTTTTGATAAGCTGGTCGATCAGGCAGGACTTGAAAAAATTAAGACGATTGGAGATTCGTATATGGTCGCGGGCGGAGTACCGAGTAAGGACCCCGATCATCTGTCTAAAATACTTCATTTGAGTCTACAACTTCGAGAAAGCCTGAATCAATATAACCACGAAAACGGCAGGAGCCTCGCCTTACGAATCGGCGTCAGTACCGGTCCATTGGTCGCCGGGGTGATTGGAACCAAGAAACTGGTCTATGACATTTGGGGCGATTCCGTGAACATGGCGTCAAGAATGGAATCGACTGGAATTCCAGGACGGATTCAAGTCACCAAAGAAGTAACCAACCAATCCTACGAGCGATTCGCATTTACTGAGCGCGGGCCTATTGAAATCAAAGGAAAAGGACTTCTCGTCACTTACTTTTTAGACGGACCAAGAACGAACCCGACGATATAGATTATTCAGCAGCGACGAGCGCCACGCCGAGACACATCTCATCAGTTGTACCTTCACCCCACTTGATATCAGTGGGAGTTCGCAACGCTCCGTTGACCATGATCTGGTTCGACGCGCTATTGTCCCATGTGCACGAAAGACGAAGGTTGTCTTCAGGCGCAAGTCGAACGGGCTTTTCTAACATGTAAGTTCCCTGCCAATTGAAATCCCAGTCTTGGATCTCCAACAGACATTCATCATTACCCGAGCTAGGCCTCTCGACTTCGAGTCGAATTTTCTGTCCCAGCGTATGCATATGTCCCGCGGCATTATAGATAAGCAGAGATTGGTCGCTCGACACCCCCAGCCGATTGCGGAAATTGCCCATAAGCAAACCATCATTGAGGACAGCTGCGCTGTGGCTGACCGAGGATTCGCCCGCTGGAATCGTCATCGGTGGACCACCAATACGACCATTGCTTACCCAACCAACATCGGTAAAAGGCAGGATCATTGCTTCTCGTTCAACCGTTTCCGCGTAGGACACATTTACCGTTGATTGGTCCGCAACTGTTTCAGCCGAAAGCGTGTTGTAGTGCATTTGGAGAACGACAATGCTTCCAGGGACGACTTTGATACCTAGGCCTTCAGGAAGAGAACCAGAGCGCGCGCCTGGGACCCAAGCTCCGAGCCAACCTGTATCCCCCTGCCCTCGTAGCGTGGCCATGCCTTCGACGCTCGCAGCAGTAGGACCGCCAAAACATGTATACCCAGGCCCTTCTTCTGCTTCATCCATCGCCCGAAACTGGTCAGCTCGGCCCGGTGAAACGAGAAAGGCAATGGCATGATGAACGATCGCTTTCTTATCCGGCGTGACGGAAAATCCGGTGACAAAAACTTCTTTGTCGAGAGGCCATTCGATGATCTGGCACCGGTAATCGTCAGGATTGATTTTTGGCGTGAAAGGCAGAGGTAAAGGCAGGCTTAGGTCAGGCCTCCATTCAGGCTTTCTCGCTGTCGCCTCCGTCATCTGAGCAGGTACCGAAGGGTCTCCTTCTTCAGGTGCATCGAAAAACTCTAACAACGTGGCTCGTTCCGTTTCGGTCAGATCAAAGTTCCCTTTGTAGTCTGTGCAGCCATCGGCGGGCTGCCATGGCGGCATGTTTCCACTCATAATGGCAGCTTTCGCCGCAACCTTAAATGTGACGACCTCTTCGTAGGTTTGAAGTGAAAACGGACCGATTTCATCTGGCTGATGACACCCGGCACACTTTGCATCGATAATGGCTTTTGCTGTCCCGTGATACGTCACAGGCTCTGTCACGTCGCCTGCACCGCAACCAATCGTCACAAAAGCGACGACTGTACCCAAACCAGTCTTAATGCCTCTATTCATTCTGCTCTCTCCAAAAATCTAGGATCGCACGCGTCCTTCAAATCTGCCCACTTTCGCCAAAATAAGAGGCATCAAGAAAATCTTGAAGCATTGCTCATGCGTCCGTAAGAGTGTTCTTATTTATGTATACACGTTGTCTATAAAAATACCAACCCACTTATTTCCGGTACAAAATTGATATCAGTGATTAGTCATATCTAAGTGAGAACAGATATTTAGACTAAAGCCGTGCGAAAGATCCGGCAATCAAGGCCTAGTTATGCCAACCCACGTAGTCAGGGTCCGGCGTAACATCGGGTTTTTGCGCTTCTTTCAGAAGCCCCTTCAGAGTATCTCGGGGCCATGATTTCTGCACAAGATTTACGAGCCAGGATGGAAGCGCGCCTTTGGGATCTGTATGAACTTCAACTTCCATCTTGACCTTTTTTTGGCCCGGCAACGCCTGGAAACGATAATAGGTTCCGAAAGCTTGACCTCGAACACAACAGTCTTGTTTGGGTTTTTCTGGGTGCTCGACCGATTCAATCATCGTCGTAAACAATCGATTCTTTCGGTCGGCTTTGGCAATTGCCCGCAAAACATAATCCCGATCTGAAATCGGCCAAGGGAGACCGAAACGAATCCAGTAGGTCAGGTCAAATGGAGTCGGCATAACGAGATTTTGACTATCTTTATAGAGCGCGACCCACTCCTTTCGCGACTCAGGAGAAAGGAACACTTTGAGCAGCTTGCCCATCGTGATGTCCGCGACCATTTCACCACGGAAGGCAAATTTATTGCTACCGGGTACACTGCGACGTTTGGTGACAAAAGTGTCATCGGAAGACACGATTTCCCATTTTGGCGAGGATTTTTGTTTGACCACATCTTCCGTCATCGCTGGAATCGATGGCTGAGTGGCTACTTGGGCGGTTTTTGGCGGGGCTGACGCAGTCGGGCTTTCAACCATTGATGTGGCTGAAGCCTTTGCATCAAGCAGCTCTTTTGTCGCCTTTTCAACAGATGCGAGAAGCGATTTAGCGTCACAACCACCCCGACTGACAGAACCTCGCTCGCTTGCTCCTTCGCGGAGATCAAAAAGCTGCATCGTAACCATACATTGCTCGCCCATACGGCTGATCTTCGTGGAAAGACTCTTCGCGGCTGCGATTTCTTTTCCAATTTCTATCTGACAAGCCTGGTCGTAACAGGCCGATAGTGATTCGGCTTTTTTGTCTTCGAGCGCTTTTTTAAGCTCAGAACCGGGCGCAACCTTGAACGAACTACTCGCGGACACCAAAGCCGAAGTCAAATCGGTCAGCGAAGTGATATCAGCGGCGGCTAGCCCGGCGGCATTTTCAATATCGAACACCGCGACGACCGGCTGGGTCGCAAATGCAAGGTGGCTGCTCGTGGCAGCGATAAAACCAACGAGCAGTGTCACAAGAATACGCACGCTTTACTTATGTCGGTAAGCACCAAAGATTGCAAACGCGACAGATCGAAGCGGAGCATCCCACTAGTAAGATATCAGCACACACACGGTAGAAACCACAAAACTGAGGAGGGAATCTCGATTGTGCAAAATGCGGAGTTGAAGACACTCTGAGATAGGACTAGGAAAATGTACATGATGCCAACCAAAAGAATTTTTTCCATGATTGGCCTTCCGAATATGAAAACATCGATTGTTTCGCGGGGGGCCGCTAGCATGTTGTTTTGTTGCTTAGCACTGTTTGCCGAGGGAGCGAGCGCAAAGGAAACCGTTGTGGTTCTACCAACTGCTCATTCAAGCAACATACGTGCAAACGAAGCCACAAAGATCTCTAGCTCACTCACTAACGCTCTCAGACAACGAGGTTTCGAAGTTTGGGGTCGTCAAGAAATCGATGTTCGCATTGGTTTCGACAATATTGCTGCAATGGGCGATTGCTTCGCGGCCGATTGCACCAAATCTGTCGCAGAAGCCCTCGATGCGAAGGCGGTGATCGTTAGCCGAATCAATCGTTTGGGAAGTAATTATATTCTTGTTCTTCTCAGAGGCGACCGTTCAGGCAAAATCGAAAAGGTCTCCATAAAAGGAAACAGTGCATCAAATTGCGCGAAGCAAATTTCCGGCCTGCTCGATCAACTCTTCGGAAACACGTCTTCTAAAATGGCCCGAAGAAGCGTAGTCACGCCTCAAAACAAAACACCGTCAATAAATGCTCGGCCCCAATCTGGGACGCCGAAAATCGGGCTAGGACTCCAAGCCGCAAGTCGAGTGCTTCTGGGGCGAACACTACAAGGCCTAACCGTGACAAAGGTTGTGCCTGGCGGACTTGCTGCACGAGCAGGAATTAGCGTAGGCGATTACATCACCAAGCTGAATAATGTGTCGGTTCCAGACGTGGCAACCTTTGGCGCAATTCTGAAGAGTGCAAATGGAACTCTGATAGCGCAAGTGGTCAAAATTAATGCAATGGTCGCGACTCCTGTCACACTCTTAGGGACACCGCCAATGGCAAACGCTCCGTCGAGCTTTGCACCGTCGGCTGCGCCGGCGCCAGCAACGAAATTACGTCGACCAAAACTCGGACTCGCACTTCGCTTTACGACCAAGAAAATCGCTGGATATAGCGCGAGTGGTATGGAGGTTAAGAAGGTTGTTCCGGGCGGAAAGGGTGCACAAGCTGGTCTCCAAGCCGGTGACTTCATCCGAGAACTTAATGGAAAACCGATACGTTCAGGTCAAGACTTCAAACGGCTCTATCAAGCGGCAACGAACCAACTGTCTTTAGTTTACATTCGGAACGGACTCTTCGGACCGCAACGAACAGTGATTCCATTCGAACAAGTGTCAGCTCCATCCGCCGGCGTCGCTGCGCAGTCGGGTCAATGGAGTGGTTCCGGAAAGGTGCAATTCGGTAACCAAAATACTAATTCGAACTATCAGGCGCCTAAATCTCAGACGACAAATGACTATAGCCTAGGCAAAGGCGGGGTGGGCTTCTCGACCGAAACCATTACGCAAAACACAGAACCAATCGACAGTGCGTCGTTCTTGACCTGGAGTCTAGGCTACAACGGGTCATTTTCTGATAGTTCTACCTCCAATGGTCTTCTTGTTGGTCTCGGATTCCGGAATCTTGATCCTTCTGGTTTCTTTCCTGGCCCCGAGGGTGGTTCTCGCAGTGCGTTGGATACCCGACTCAACGCGAACCTCATGGTTCAAGCGACGAGCATCGACTTTGGCGGTGCCTTTGATCCATTCGGCGATGGTGACAGCAGCAGCAGCTCCATGTCGTTCACGAACATAAATCTTCTTGCTCAGGGCGGGCTCGCCTATACATCGATTAGTTTTGACCCCGTCGACGAGGAAACATTGACGCAAAGCGGCTTCGCTTGGTCCATAGGGCTTGGTCTCGCTGCAACCATAAACGTAAGTAGTGGTAGCGGTAGTGATGATGATGATGATGACGATAGCTTTGGTTCTAGTGACAGCTTCTCTACTTCTAGTGACTATGGTCCGGATGCAGTCAGTTTTGCACCGGCTCCAATTTTTGGTATCGAGTTTCCCAAGCTGAACCCAGGCACAGCATCTCTTTCCAGCTTCCAGATTTCAGGTTTTATTCTTCCAATTGGAGGTCTTAATTTGGCGCTGAACATCGGCGGAAGTTTCTAAGCCCTCCTTGTGACCGTCTATCTCCCTGCCTCTTCTAATAAACACACTGTGAAGTGCCCTGCTGAAACAGCGTCTGCCCGTTCGTGAGAATCAAAGTTACAATGAACGTTTGATTACAAAACTGCATAGGGTCCGTAACCATATTGGGATTGCCGCTGCCTGTGGTCTTGAAGAACGTCTTCGATGACTGACCGGGGGTAGCGAGATAACCTGGCCCAATCGAAAACCTCTGTAAGAATGGAAGCGGAAGTCCGCCGGTGGCTTGACCGGTCATAATCAGCGTCGCTTGCGTAAATGTGATTAATTCAGGGGTGGTCCCCGAATTGTCGAAATCGAGCGGAATCGAAACCGAAATGGGATCTGCCGCTACGATTGGCATGAGGTTCAAAGTCACTTGAATGGTACTCGTTGTCGAGAAGCTGACCACCGTTTGGGATTGATTACCGGGGCCAGAATCGAAAGAAGGGAAACTGCCGTCAAACGAAGGGAAACTGCCATCAAACGAAGGTAAACTGCCGTCAAACGAAGGAAAGCTTCCATCGCGACGAGGTAACCCACCATCAAAAGCGATGCTTCCTGAATCGGCAAGTACTTCTCCCGAGTCAAACACACCAACGTCAGGAACAATAGAACCAGCGTCGATGGCCGGGAGGTCCGCATCCCTCACCGTAGAACCTGAGTCGATAGATTCACTTCCGCTGTCTATGACAGACGAGGCATCAGCGACAGTCGTCGAACCAGAGTCGGTGTCGCCAGCACCCGAATCATCCTGTGAGGTCGCGTCTGGGGAAGCTGAAACATTCATTCCCGAGTCAGCCGCTGGATTGGGTTCGTCTTCGCTGCAACCAAATAAGAAAATTGCGCTGATGAGAACAGCCTGAGAAGCATAAAAGCGTAGCATAGATGACCCATACCACGTTTTGGCCATAGACAGACTTTAGAATTGTAAGGAGACGCCGGCGTGTGCGCCGCCGTCTTGAGTGGGACGAAAGTCAAATCCCATTTTCGGCTCTATCGCGGCAGCTGATTTCGCGTCTTTATCATCTGGTGCGAACACAATCGCCTCGATGACACTAAGAACCATCGCCCCGTAAAAGGCTGCGCCCAGGGTGTTGGTTAGTAATTTCTTGCTTTGGCAGTCGCTGAGCGGCCCTAGCTGACAGGGAATGGATTCTCCCGCGTTCGGATTGGCATTAGTATCTTTATGCGCCGAGGTGAGTTCATCATAGAAGTAAAAAGACCCTGCGGCTAAACCGGCCTGAATCAGTAAGTAAATCGTACCTGCCACGTATCTTCCGTCAGAATACTGGCCAATACCCAAGGGAAGTAGGCGAAGCGGATTGAACGGTGCCGACTCCGCTATAGGAGCAGGCGCTTTGGCAGCAATTTCTTTCTCTTTTTTGGTTCGATATCTTTCAGCCATCGCAATGAGGCTGGGATCGTATTCGGGGCCAAACTTGAAACTAACATCACCTTCAATGATGACATTCACGACCCTGTTGGCGGATTTCATGTCGCCCATTGCTAAGTGGGCAGCCGCGAGAAGCGCTTGCGCCTTTTGAACCTTTTCCTTTCCTTCAATAAGAGGCGCCGGAAACAAGATCTCGGCCAAGACCACCTGCGCTTGCTTGTACTCACCGTCTTCAAATAATGAGACGGCCTGGTCGTACTTCTGCTCGGGTGTGACATCAGTGGTGGCAGACGCTTTGGGCTCCATTTCCGGGGTCTCCATTTCTGGGGCCTCCATTTCTTGAGCTCTCGCAGTCAATGGCATCGCTAAAGTGACAATCGCTAGTAGAGCAGTACCTAACTGAAGCATCATTGAGAGTAAGTTTAGTCAGCAATGAGAATGATCGCAATCCCGCGGGCAAATCAATGTTGTGTGACGCAAGACACATATAAGTCTTGGCCGATGAATTTTTGGAACATAAAGTTCCGACGGTGCGTTGGCGCCTGCTTTGAGCATCATTCAACCAAACACCTCAGCAAAATTATCCTCGACGGCTGGCGGGAATTGCTTTCGACCTTAGTGCTTTGTTAGCTCGATGTTGTTTAATAATGAACTTCTCTCGGCCGAACGTTTTGCTCGTAAAAATTTCGAAGCGTAAAAAGCAAAACGTTGATATCACTTTTGAGTTTGTGATGTATCTCACCTCTTTAGTCTTCCAGGTTGAGGTCGAACGACCCAGTGGAACCAAGGTTTTTCGAGAAAAAAAGAAAGAGCGGCCAAAAGAATCAGGCATAAACCCCTAATACAGCTCATTTCTTCTACTAAAAGATTACAAAAGTGCAAAATATGCGTCGTTTCCAGCAATAAACTGGTCACAATTCCATGGAATTGCCGACAACGCCGACACTGTGAAAGAGAGAAAATTTAACCCGTCACGAACCCAAAAACGTGCCACCTTTGCCAGCCGATTGATGCTTTCAGGCGTTCTCGCCCTCGCCTTTGGCTGTGATGAAGATGTTGCGATTCAACCCGATTGCGAAACGGACCCAGAATGCCGAATGGCGTCAACGCTAGATGCTGGTGTGACCGGAACTGGAAGCCCGGATACCGGAGCGACACCAACCGTTCCTCCTGCAGATTCTGGAGTAGCAGCCCCGGATGCACAAACCATCGTTCCCGACGCTGGAACGGCGGACTCCGGAGTGGTTGCTGACGCCGGCATGATGATGCCTGTAGACGCTGGCTTTCCTCCGCCCGAGTTCATTGACCTGACCGGTCACTATGACACGCACTACCTACTCGACCTTTCCGCCTACCTTTGGAACCTAGGCGACCTCGCAGGTCCACTCGATATTATCGACCAGGTTTTAGCCGGAAACATCATGACTGGAATACCAAACTTAGATAATGCGATTCAGTCAGCGATTAGCCAATTCATTCCTCCTTGGTTGGTCAATGTCGTAACAGTACTCAACAACGCCGCGAATCTGTTCGACGAAGTCGAAACAGACGGACACATGGTGATCAAACAAAACACGGTGAGCAGCACCACGACATTCTCGACGCTGACGTCTACCGAAACTTGGAACCAGCTCACAGTTAGAATCATTGAAGGATGCCCAATGGGACGTAACGACCCGAATTATCCAGCCTGCGCTCGTCAACCAATTCCGATTTCATCGCAAAACATGATCGGCCCCGTGGAAGTAGGCATTCGCATCCAGCCATTCACTGGAACCGCAACCACGACCTACCCCGTCGCTCCGTTCGAATTCCCATCTCGTGAGATCGAAATCGAGCTGACCAAACTGCTCCGTATCGCAATCGATGTAGCGATTCGTGTAGAGACGAACAATCAAGTGATGGGACTTCAAGACGCTCTTGACCGAGCGATCGATTGCGTAGGCTTAGAAACCGAGGCCCTTCGACTCGCCAACAACGTGTCTATGACTCTCGCGCCGGCAATCGCCGCAGTCGTTCGTCAAGCCTGCGAAGACGTCAAACAAGACACGATGGACGCTGTTCTGGGGACCGTCGAAGCTGTCGGAGTAGACTGGGAAGTCCTCGTATTCGAACAACTGGGCGAAGGCGTAGACAGCAACGCGAATGGCAGTGCTGATACCATTCAAGTCTTGACCACTCCAGAGACGATCTCTGGCCGATTCCGAGCAGTTGTTAGCGACCCTGTAGGCGGTAGCTGGGAAGGAACCAATCGCAACCCATAGCCTGCCTGGAGTGCATCT
>JAYZDF010000077.1:0-48289 GCA_036337945.1 Myxococcota bacterium | reverse complement strand
TTACTACCGTAGTTTCCCGTAAACTTTGGAGTTTCGAAATCATGGTTATCTGCGTCGTGGCACAAATATTCTCGACCTGATATACCCGCGACAATGCTGAAGAAAGTCCTGGTAGCGAACCGAGGAGAGATTGCAGTTCGCGTGATGAGAACCTGTCGCGAAATGGGGATTCAAACGGTCGCTGTGTTTTCAGAGCCTGATCGTGCTGCACTTCATACTCGGTATGCGTCGGAAGCGTATGCCATAGGACCAGCAGCTTCCGCCGAGAGCTACCTCCGAATTGATAAAATTATTGATGTCGCTAAAAAATCTGGGGCCGACGCAATTCATCCAGGATATGGATTTTTGTCTGAACGCGCTGAATTCGCTGACGCATGTGCCGCCGAAGGCATTTGCTTCATCGGCCCGTCCAGTCATGCGATTACGCAGATGGGCGAAAAGACGCTCGCTCGTCGAACAATGATCGCCGCAGGCGTGCCTGTCGTTCCCGGTACCGAGCAAGCAGTCACAGACCTTGAATCGGCGCTGAAACATGCTGAGGAAATCGGATTTCCATTGATGATCAAAGCGGCCGCCGGCGGCGGTGGAAAAGGAATGCGCCGAGTATTTGAAGCGAGCGAAGTTAAGTCCGCAATTGAAACAGCACAGCGAGAAGCTCAAGCAGCCTTTGGAGATAACTCCGTATACCTTGAACGCTACATCGGTAATCCGCGTCATATTGAAGTACAGATTTTTGGCGACCAACACGGAAATATTATTCATCTCAATGAAAGAGAATGCTCCATTCAACGTAGACATCAAAAAGTGATCGAAGAAGCACCTTCAGCCTTTGTCGATCCACAGCTACGAGAAAAGCTTGGAGCCGTCGCCATTCAAGCAGCCAAAGCCGTAGATTACGTAGGTGCCGGAACAGTTGAGCTTCTCATGGATGAGGACAAGAACTTCTATTTCCTAGAAATGAACACGCGGCTACAAGTTGAACATCCGGTGACAGAGCTTACGACAGGAATTGACTTAGTTCGCGAGCAAATTCATGTCGCCTCAGGCGATAAGTTATCGCATTTAGAAACGCCGGTTCCGCGTGGTCATTCAATTGAAGCACGTATTTACGCGGAGGACCCACAAAGGGGCTTCATGCCTTCGCCAGGGCAACTATCGTTCCTTAGGCAGCCAGGAGGCTACGGAGTAAGAATTGATAGCGGCGTCTATGCCGGCTATGAAATTACGCCGCATTACGACCCAATGATTTCGAAACTGATTGTTTGGGGAGCGAATCGGGTCGAAGCAACACAACGCATGGACCGAGCTCTGAGTGAATTTGTGGTTAATGGTGTCACAACGAACATTAGCTATCTCCGCCGCATCGTCCAACACCCCGCCTTTGCGGCGGGAGACACTCAAACGAACTTTCTTGAAAAGTATTTGGATGATGAAAGCCCAGCTCCAAGCTCGACTAAGCTCGATGTCGCAAAAATTTCGGCCGCGATTCGTCAATACGAGTTCAGCCACGAACTTGCTAATCGAATGGTGACTCAGCAAGGAGACTCATCCACGGGTGGACTTTCTGCCTGGGCATCTAATGGACGCAGAGCGAATCTGAGAGGAGGAAGCTATGAATAAGCAAACCTTTGTCGCTTCACACCAGAAAGTAAACTCCGAAATCGTCGTTGAAAAGACAAAGGATGGCTCTTATCTTGTGACCCTGGATGGAGTCGAGCATGTTGTCGACGCGCACCAATATGAAGGGGGTACTTGGTCACTCATCATCGACAACAGCAGCTACGACGTCGAGCTTGAATTGGGATCTGAGAGCGAGAGTGATGGAGAATATACGGCGCTCGTTCGTGGGTCAGTCGTTGGAGTCACCGTTCAAGATGAAAGAAGAAAACGACTCAGCCTTCAAGAAGGCACAGCATCCCAAGATGGGCCACAAACAATCACCTCACCTATGCCCGGAAAAGTTGTCAAAATATTGGTGGAAGAAGGACAAGAGGTTGAGGAAAATAGTCCTGTCATCGTTATTGAGGCGATGAAGATGGAAAATGAACTGCGAGCTGTAAAGTCGGGGACCATTTCAAAAATCATGGTTTCAGAAGCAGAAGCCGTAGAAGGTAACGCAAAGTTACTTATTATTAGTTAATGAATTTAACGCTATAAGACACGTCAAAGGAGATAGTGACATGAAACGCATAATGTTTGTAGGAGCCATTATTGCCAGCCTGGGACTGGCTTTTTGTATCAATTCAAGTGATGCAAAAGCTAAGAAAAACAAGAACTTAACCGTCCTTGACAAGGAACTAGGTAAGAAAGTTGGCAAAGGGATGAAACACCTAACTAAAGGCCTCGGTGTTAAATGCGTGTCTTGTCACGTAAAAGGAAAGATGGCGGAAGACGGCGTTCCAAATAAGGAGCATACGCGCGAATTCATCAAAGCCGTACTCAAAAATCCTGCTGCGAAAGAGGCTGCGCTTGCTAAGCTGCTCAAAGATATGAAGCTCGAAAAAGCAAAGAAGCCGGAGAAAGTCTGGAAAGCTTTTGAGATCTGGAAATAATCAATACTAAGCGAGGCTTGCCTCGAGCTCTTTAGCTACTCGCTGCCGAGAGCGCGAGTTCCTTCATTCTATCCAGAGCCTTTTGAGTACGTTCAACCCATTCATTGGACTCCCCGACTCGATTTGCCATGCTCAATGAACGTTCGTAGACCATAATTGCTTTCTTCACCAATACTCCAACTCGCTTTTGCAATTCTGCGATATAAACGTCACGAAGTTCTGTTGAAATATTGGGAGGAACGGGAACATCTAGCATCTGATCGTAAAGTGCTTCGTATAAAGAGCCGATTCGAAATCCGGATGCTGTCGCCCAACCGGTATGGCCTTCACGTATCGCTCGAATAAAGTTGCTTTGGGCTCTCAAGAGTAGTTGGCATTTTTCCTCGAGTTGTTCTGCAAGTTCCTCTTTCCACAATTCTTCTTTCGATTGTTTCGAACCAAGTTTGAGGCTTTCAAACATGCGTGCAGCAATTTCACCGAGATAGAATCGACTTTGCGCAATCCAGTATTTAGCTGGCAAATATTGTTTTTGCTCATGTTCATCGTAAAACCGTAGCGCAGACATGAATTCCCTTTCAGCGGTTGCGTATTCACGCTGCATAAATAGAGCGATGGCAAGCCCTACTCTAGCTTCAATTTCATCCATAGGTGATAGTTCACCTCGCTGTCGAAGAGCCCAAAAAGTCTTTTCAACGTCGCTCCAACGCTTGAGTTTCGAAAGAATTACGCCGGCTCGGTAATGCGAATCCTTAGCTGCCGTCGATTTTGGAAATGCATCGATAATCACTTTGTAATGTTCGAGAGCACTTTCCAATTTCTCTAATCGT
This sequence comes from Myxococcota bacterium, assembly GCA_036337945.1. Taxonomy (GTDB): domain Bacteria; phylum Myxococcota; class Kuafuiibacteriia; order Kuafuiibacteriales; family Kuafuiibacteriaceae; genus JAYZDF01. The sequence goes on along the minus strand of JAYZDF010000077.1, from coordinate 44,910 downwards.
TCAGCACTCAAAGCTGCATTGTAGCGCGCCGTTGGCAACAAACTTGAATCAGGAAACCGAGTAATCAGTTGTTCATAAAACAGGCTCGCACGCTCGAAATCTTCAGCGTCGAACAAAGCATTACCGCGTTCGAGCAAGTCACCTGCATCGAATGTGGTCAGGCCTGTCAATGGATCCGGTTGGACTTGGATCCTAATCGGCTCCATTACGAAGTGTTGAGGCTGAGCAGTCGCACAACTGATTGTGGCGATTGCAAGGGTAGCTCCTAAACGAGAAAATGACATCGACATTCCTATTGTTAACGCATTCAACTCAGATTCGAGTTCCGCGAAGCAGAGAAAAGTTTATTTTCCATCAAATTAAGGCCTATAAGATCATGAATATCACCAGGAAATTCAGGAACTAAACTCGTTTGTAGGCCCGAAAATGAACGACTTAGCTTATGAACCAGTTCGTTTTCTCGAGAAGCTTGAGATTGACGAAATTGGGCCTCTCGCTCTAACAAGCTTGCCAAAGCGTCGCTTCCTCCTAGTGCTTGAAGTTTTTCGCTTAATTCGTCTGATTCAAGTTCCGAATTTGGGTTCATAAACGGGTCGTAAGTCGCTCGATTGAGCAAAAACGCTCCTATGGTCAGTTGGCGAGACATCAGGTTTCTCGCAAATTGTTCAGCGTCACGCAGAGGACCAGCTTTCGGAGCAGAAACGACGAGGAATATTGTCCGTGGATCACCTAAGATTTCGCTCACCGCTCTCGCTCGTTCGCGGAAGCCTTCGTACATTCCAGAAAAGCCCTGAAGCATGACAGAAAGCTCATCAAGGACTTCAGTGCCGGTAAACTTCCCAATCGTTCGTGAAAATAGTGATGTGCTTATACCGACGAGCCTGCCGATTCCGCGGCTGGTGCTAGAAGAGTTCAAAACCCATCGAGTAGCGTCATTATCCAATGCGCCAAGCATTTTGGAAGGAGCATCAAGAAAATCAACTGCGCTCGCGGCCGGTGGAGTATCAAGGACTACAAGATCCAACGGGTCGTCTTTTCGATGAACAAGCTCATAGAGCTTCTCCATAGCCATATATTCTTGTGAACCCGCCAGCGAAGTCGACAATGAACGATAAAACTTATTATTCAGTAATCGATCTCGTTCGGTTGGATCGGGATGATAGTTCTGAACAACGCGGTCCCAAGCCGTTTTAATGTCGAGCATCATTGCGGAAATACGGCCTCTTGGTGGTTCTAAACCAACCTTCTCAAAGGCGGACTTCGGAATATCTTTTTCTTCGTTCCCAATACTGGGTAAACCAAGTGCATTTGCCAGCCTTCGAGCGGGATCAATCGTTAGTACCGCTACCCGGCGGCCTTGGCGAGCTGCGTGAATACCTATCGCTGCGCTGCACGAGGTTTTTCCAACGCCTCCCGGACCTACACAAACAATTACTTTGGCACGATGAACTGTTTCCTGAAGTGTTGTCGAATCAATCATTGCTCGCGCCTCCAAGTGCTGAAAATTCGAGCCACTCAGAAGAAAGTTTAGAAACTCGTTGTGCGTCGGTTTTTACTGAGCGCAGTTCGAGAACTTTAACAATGTTCTCACTTTGTAAAAGGAGCCTCTTTAGCTGTGTATTTTGGTTCTCAAGATTACTTTTTCGGGCAAAGCCAGCTGCTGCATATGGATGCAATTCTTCTATGTCCTGCATCTTTTCTACAAGTGACAATTCACGGTCAGCGACGTCTTCCGCACACACCTTGTTCATAAAATAGATACCAAGTTTCATCCCCACGTCGCGTTGTAGCTTTTTCGATAATTCGAGGCCCTCAGTCACGGGCATCTCTTCAGGGGTGAAAACGACATGAGCGCAAGAATTCATTTGGTCTTCTATCAACGCCGCCATCTTGCCCGCTTCCGTCCGCATTGGACCTTTGGGAACAGTTTTCTCAACCACGCGAGCAACGGACAGAAAGGTGAGCGCATGTCCTGTTGCTGGGGCGTCAACTATTACGTGATCATACTTTTTCTGACCTTCTTCATTAAGCTGAGTAGCGTGAAACCAAGCTTTACCTAGCATCGTGACTTCTCCAAGAGAAGGTATTGAACGTAGGAAGTATTTTACTAATGGGTTTTCAAAAACGAGACGATATAAAGCTGGAAACTTTAGGATCATGAGCGCGTATTCACGAAGCGCATCTTCGGGGTTCATGGAGCAAAGGTATAAATTTTCGCTTACAAGTCGTGGGTCTCCCGTTATCGCTTCGGTGCCCAAAACGCGAGCGCAGTGATTTGGAGCGTTTACCTCCAACAAAAGTGTTTTCTTTCCTAACTTTGCAAGCGTGGAGGCGAGCGATGCGGCGATCAAAGTTCGACCAACTCCCCCTTTGCCCGTGACGACTTGGAAGCGTCGTTGCATGAAACTTTTTGCCTCTATAGGTAAGCCAGACATAAATTGGATTATCCTATCGTAATGACGCAGAGCTGAGTAGGTAACCTAATCATGAGGAGATACCGAGGCTAAGCTCCATAGACCTTCGAAAACAAGGTTTCTAATGTTCGACGATCAACAAGATGCGGTTTCACGGGTTGTCCTAGACGTGTAATCGTTTCAATCAATCGACTAGATGATACTTCAGAAAATGCTACACACATGGAAGCCCCGATCGAAAATAAACATATGGCATCCAGCTGTCGCGAGGTGTGCTCAGGAAGCGAGCGAGCGACTAATGGTTCAAGATTGTTCATAGCGTAATCTGCAGCATACACTTGGTCATAGGTTGTTTGGAGCTGGTACTCTTGCGCTAAATTTTCGTCCGCACTCGGCCCAAGCATCCGCAGTTTCTCTACCAGTCGTGTAACCTCTTCTTGGCCGGGAGGTGGTTGCAGCGATTCTTGATCAACGAACGAATGAGTTCTACCTCTATTGCCTCCACGGATCATACCACGACTGAAACGCAACTCTGCTCCCGCTTCAGCATAGATGAGGTCATCTTTATTAATACTTTCACCGAGCTGCACTGAAGCTACCCGGGCACCTGAGTCGTCAATCCAGTAACAGTCGCCATTGATTGAAACGACTGTTTCAATTTCGTTCGATAGGATGTGGATATCGATAAAGGCGACTGAGCTTTCAATCTCCACTATTCGATCCAGCCCATAGTTTTCAGCTTATTTGCTGCTCGTTCGCTCAGAGGTTTGTCCTTTGAGGTTTCCATGATGTGTAGCAACAAATCACCACCAAGCGTTTTTTCTAGTTCAGTTCGTTCCGTCATCGAAAACCCAAGATAAAAGAGGTCTTCATCTTCTACAATCTTGTCGGAGCAAAGAGATTTGAGCACATCAAATTCTTTTTCACTCATTAACTCCTGGAACGTTCCAAGGCATGGATCATGATTCGGGCCACGAGTAATTTTTCTTTTCGAAAGCTTTAGTTCGCAAACTCCCAACAAGAATTTAATTTGAGGATCAACATTGTCACCCTGACACATCGTCTTCAAGAGTGTCGCAGCTTCGTCATATTTTCTTTTATTTGTGAGCAAAGTAGCTTTTTCGAACAGCTCTTTTTCGATATTCTCTGCAGCACCGCCGCCACCTCGTTTCAAGAGGCCAAAAATAATCTGACCAATTTCAGGATTGGACTCAGTCACGGCTTTTTCTAAAGTATTACGAATCTCAGGCGCAAAATCGTCTTCAAACTTTCGCAGAGCTCGGGCAACCTGCTCAGCCCGCTCAACTTCGGATAATGTGCCAAGCAATTTGGCAGCGGCAACTTTTCCATTTGAGGTTTTCATCATCGCAGAAAGTGCAAGTTCACGGTCGTCCGCGACCCCATCACAAACCACGCCCGCAAGCGCTTCTGCGTTTGGAGCACTATCGGTGCCACCCAGAGCTCTGATAGACCACTGCCTAATCGCAGGAACGCTCTTTGTCGTGAGCCCTCGTACTCGTGAATCGATGGTCATTGGAATTTCAAGATTCTCCAAAGCGTTGAGTCCTGCCATTCTGACCTCATCGGCAAGCTCTTCATCTTCTGCGATATTCAGTAATTGCTCGAAGACTTTAGGATGCTTCCCTTTTGCTATTTTTTGAATAGACTCGAGCGCATAGACCTTTACATGTACATCTTTCGATTGGAGCGACAATTTTACGAGAACGTCTAAGGCACCAAAGGAAGCGCCATGGCTAAGAAGTTGCGCAGCAACCATTGAAAACTCGGGGTCGTCGAGATTCTCATTGTCACGCAGCAGACGGCTGAGCTCGCCAACAATATGAGTGCAGGTTTCTGCGTCACCCTCAGTCAATCCGGGTCGGACAGCATTTACGATCGATGTGACCGTCTTGTTATTGGCTCCTCGGATTCTCTCTAGCAGAATCGTATAGCTACGCTGGGTCGCCATCGCTCCCAACACTGCAATGGAAGACCTTTTTGCACGAGCATCGCCTGTTTCAAGCATCTCGATCATATCATCTTCGGTCACAGACTCACTTCGGGCGAGAACATTCTTAACGGCCGTTTTAACTTCACGGCTTGTATCACTCAACAGAGGTCCTAAATCAGAGATAATCGTCTTGGGCCCAATGGCACCGAATGCTTCTGCGACCCATTGCCGGACTCGAGTATCTTTTTCAGATTCGGTCATTGCTCGCAAAGCATCCAAGATTGCTTCACTATCTAAAGCAACCTCGGCAATGACCACCGTGGCAGCCAAACGTTTCGTCGCGATATCGCTATTCAACATGTCTAAGAGCGCGGGTTCGATATCCTTCATGCGATAATCTCCTTTCCAATGTCGTGCAGATATTCCCAGGTGTATATTCCAGTGTTGTGATCGTCAGACCAGTCAAAGCGGAGTGCATAATTTCCAACCTCGCTGATGTTAAGGAGGCCAACGCCTTTTACATTCGGCGGAGGAACCTCTCCCGGTGAATGTCCTTTGCAGGCGGCGCAAGGACACGCATTGCGAAGATCGTCGAAAAAATATTGATGACGCTTTGCGTTATCCCACTGAATAATCACTCTGCCATTTTCGCGGTCATGACGAACCTCTACGGGGGCTGGATAGCTCATGAAATGATACTCACTTTCAAATATAGAATTCCCGGATGTTGGTCGGGCACTAATGTCTTAGCATGACCTATGGCGGAAGTGCGAGCTGGAATGCACAGGGCCGAGCCCAAAATCCCCAAAAATAAAGATAATTTAGTGGATAACTCGGTGTCTGAACCCGAAACCGTACTTTTTTCGCTGATGACCTGGTTGTCTCAATCAAATTAGGGGTAACATTCCAAAGTATGGGTGCCCCAATCCAAGCACCATATCTAACAGCTAACCACGTTCTTACGTTCGTGGACGAATCCCAGTTCTCATCCGAGGTCGATCAAAACCTTTCGCAGGGTCGAATATTCGTCGGATACGAACCGGGTACTAAATTCGGCAGCGAACTGACCTTCGACATCGAACATCCCATTACAAAACGGATGTTGAGCGTAATTGGCCGGATTGTGTTCAAAAACGATACCAATGTTGGGTTTGAACTAAGAAACTTTAGCGACCAAATTCTAAAGGATATTCAAGAACTCAGCATAGAAGTCGAGGAGCATGAAAGTAGCCCAATCGAAGACGAAGCGGCCACAGACATGCCTGAAGAAATCAGCGACCTAACCGTCGACGAGCCCGAAGCCGAGTGGGAAGAAAACGAGTTTGCTAAGGCAGACGTTGACTTCGAACAGCAACCTTTTGAACCCACCAAACCCCAGCAGAAAGCACGCCCAAGACGTCCGCCCACAGTTAAGAGACCATTAACGTCAGCGAAACGAAAACTGAGCGCACCTGTAGAGACGAATGCAAAAACGACAGATATTGCACCAGGTACGGGGAAGGAAGACATAGATCACTCGATTCCTCGTTTAGATCGACGAAACCGACTGATCGTTGAAGACTCTTTTCAATTACTCGGACTCTATGTCAGTCAACTCAGACATGGATACATAACCTACCGGGCAGAGAAAGATGCTGAGATTGACGACGTTATGAGCATCCGTCTCGTTTGCGATCACACAATCGGTCTTACGGGCGACCTCATAAAAAAAGAAGGCATGGTACAAACCGTGAAGCTTGACGATGTTTGGTCGGTGAAAGCGCTTCTTCGAGAAAAATCTCCGGAATGGATGAAAGAGATCAATGCGATCAGCGGCCATGCCGAATCAGCACAAAGCGCTATAAATCGAGACTCAACGGTCGTTAGTCAGGAACCCCCTTATGAGCAGGAGCTCGTCGAACCAGAACAGTCTAAACAGTCAAGATTAGAAGCCGGAAACCGCGCGGCACCGCGCCGCTCGAAACCGCCAGCTCCGAAATCCATAAAGACAAAACCTGAAGAAGCAAAGATTCCTGTTCTTAGTGGCAACGAAGTGCAATTCTCTAGCAAAGATTCTCTAATAAAAGAATTCGAAGGAAACATAAGAAACGGCGGTCTGGCCGTTCAGTCTTCTCCTTTGCAAAATCACGTAAAGAAGACTTTGAAAGTTCGAGTTGAGAACAATATTCTTCCGCAAAATATCGTTGCTACGGTGGTTTTTTGCGGTGGAGGGACTGTAGGTTTTAATATAGAAAATCTCCCTGACGTTGTCTCCTTTTTCGAACGATACTTGAAAAGCGGAGCACCAGAGAGCCCTTCCTCGCCTTCCGCTACAACATCTCCATCAACGAAATCGTTATTCTCAGGCCGTATCTCTCGCCCGTTTGGCCTCATACAACTTCTAAACCTCAGTGCAGAGCGACTCGAAAACGAATCAGAACTCGGCCGTTGTAATACCTTACAATTACTAGAAGCTTGCGCTCGCTTGAAAATGTCCGGGAGACTCGCGCTAAGCCGCCGGGACGAAAAGAAATCTATCTACTTTCAAGACGGCAACATCATGTTCGTATCCGCGGAGCCTAAAGATGAAGAGCGACAACTTCTCGGCCGTATTTTGCTACACCATAAAAAAGTTACAGAGCCAAATCTCCGTGAGGCGCTCGACAAGGCAGCAACGCAAAGTAAACCGGTCGGTCAGGTCCTCATTTCTCTTGGTTACATCAACCAACAAACTTGCGCTGCAGCTCTAAGGGAACAGATGCGGCTCAAAATTGAATCTGCTTTTGAATGGACAACAGGCACTCATAAAATGGCGCCGTGGAAAAACCCAAATATTGAGGCGGAACTCGTAGCAACTCGTGGCCTTAGTATTGTCACCCGCCGGATTCGGCAACGGCTAGAGCTCATCACATCTAACGAGCTCGAAGCGATGTTCAGCCCGAGCATTTCACGAAAGCTCAATCTGGGCGACAACATAGACAAGAAAGTACAAGGCCTTGGTCTCCAAAGTAAGGAAATCAGCTTTATAACCACGCAGATCAAAAACGGCAGTTCGTTACGCGAGGCTATAACGGGAAGCCCACTGGGGAGACTCGGCTCATTGCGACTGACTGGCCTTGCTTTGGCTATGGGGTTAGTGAGTTTTTCTGATGGTCGTGGGCCAAGTCTGGGACGAAAACCTCCGCCGAGAAAACCAACGCATGTCAGAACTCAAGACGCACTGAAGAAAAGCCTAGAAGAGCATCTAAGCATTATGAATGAACAAAACCACTTTGAAGTTCTCGGAGTTCACTGGTCGGCGAGTCATAGAAGTTTCATCAAAGCCAAAGAGCAATCGAAAGGACGATTTGCGCTAGATAAAGGGTCTATGACCGGTGCAGATTCAGAAACAAAAAATCTCGTTAGAAAAATCCATAGCGTTATCGACGACGCTTTCACCACTCTATCCAATGCAGAAAGCCGTATTCAGTATAGAAAGAAGCTTTTTGATGCGACAGAACGGCAATATGCTGCCGAAATGCTTATCAAACAGGGTGAGGTGTTTGTGATGCGAGGAGACACGGTTTCTGGCATTGAAGCTTTCGAGACAGCCTATGAGCTATCACCGTCTAATAAGATACGCTCTTTGATCGAGGCGGCACGCGACGGTGATTAATTCTTCTTGCGGAAGTTTATTTCTTTTCTAACTTTGATATGCGCTTGAGAGCGAGCTTCTTTTGCGAACTTGTAGGTGCGCCGGCGAGAACGTCACGCCACCCGGCAAGTTTTGTGGCAGCGTCAACGCGCCGAATTCGATCAAGGTCTTTAGCCTCTTGAAATAGTTGCTGCTGCAACACCTTAATTCTCTTTTGCGCGGCACGTTGTTCTGGACCTGATTTCGTCCACTTTGTGACTTTGAGCCACGCTTGGATTCTTTCTACTTTGGAAGCACTTTGTTTTTCGACTCGGTTCGCAGACTCTACCAAAAGTTTTGTTTCGGCATTTTGCCAGTAAGTTACTCTCTTTTTAGCTAGACGAGCTTCCTGACTACTCGGATAGAGTTTAATAATCCTTTTCCAACGCTTTATCTTAGTAGCTGGAGCTAACGATTTGTCCTGGTCATCATTCCGGACGTTTTCAAGGACTCGTTGCCTCGCTGCTTTTTTCCATCGCTCTACGGCCTTTTTAGCGTAGGTGATATTGCTGCGAGCACGAACGATAAATTCTTCCCATTCGCGGAGTTTTTCTTCCTCGGAAACCTGGGGGTCGTGCTCAAGCTTTCTAAGTCCATAATAGGTAAGAACATGACCTTTTGGTTTAACGATAGAATCTTTATTTTTTTGAGTTTCGCCGGACTTTTTGTTTTCGGCTTCATTCTGCGAATACGCATGACCAGTCATCAACAAAAGAACACACATTGAAAGACCTAGTGACGGATGAATTTTGATTAGAGACATCATGGCTTACCTCGATTTCGGTGTATCACCTTTCGAGCGCTTGCTAGGTGATTTTTTAGGCGTTTGAAATTTGAAAGGTGTATCAGGACGAATCACCATTGAAAAAGTCATCTTTGTTGATTTCATTCGATTTTTCGGAAAAGCCCAAGACTCAACTGTTTTTCGTATACACGCATGAATATAAGCGTTTCGTTTCAGAGTACTCGAGACAGCAGTATTGCTTACTGTTCCCTTCCCTGTAATTTCAAAACTTACCGCGACATTCGAAGATTGTCCTGGATTGACACCTAAATACCGGCGGCGACATCGATCAAGTTTGCCTTCGCTCCCGGACATAATCTTGAGTATTTGAGCGCGAAATTTGCTGGTCTGTTGCTCACTCATCGCTTTTTTGGCTTTTGCTTTGGGGCTGACCGTTTTCTCGGTAGCCAGCGACACTTCCGGGAAGACGAACAGAAGCACCGCGAAAAAGGGCATGATGCGGCTTCTCATGGTTCTTAGGCTACTGAAACCGAGTCGCTTCCGCCAGTTCTTCGCATCCATACTTCCTCATATCTACGGGGCATGGAGATAAAAGCTCAATATTATCAGAATGTTGCAGCTCTGACCAAGGCATATTTCTCGCGGGGATACTCAGCCCACGAGCATGCAACATGACCCGCTCAGGCGAAGATATTGCACCATCAACGCGAACAGCAGTGGGTCCACCATATTGCCGATCGCCCAAAATAGGGTGTCCGGCATCGGCCAGATGAACTCGGATTTGATGAGTCCGTCCAGTTAGGGGAAAAGCGGCGACGACGCTCATTCCGTTTGATGAGCTGAGTCGTACAATTTTGGTGAGCGCACTTTTGCCGCTTGCGTGCACCCGGTAACTTCTCGGGTTTCTCGGATCTTTCGCTAAAGAACCGTCGAGAGTTAGTTCTTCTTCAATCTCTCCCTCAACAACCGCTAAATATGTTTTCTTCACGGAACGGTTTTCAAAGCATTGAGACAGGATTCGAGAATTTTTTGAGCCTCGTCCGATCAAGAGAACACCACTCGTCTCTTTGTCTAACCGATGGATAAGTTTTGCGTCAGAGAATTCTTCCTGAACCGACTCAATGACCGAATAGTTGGCTGTCGTTTCGGTTTCGTTAACGTGATCTCCCGCGTCTTTGTTTACGACTAAGAAAAACTCGTTTTGCACCAAATATTTGAGTTGTGGTTTTCTGGGAGATTCAATTTCATGGACAATGATTCGCGACCCGGGGTTCAATTTATGGTCCGTTTTTCTACACCTTTTCCCATCAACAAAGACATGTCCGTTATGAATGTGAAAAGCCGGGTCACCAATCGACCAGCTACGATTAAGTTGAGTCAAAAAATGGATAAGTCGACCGGAACTGTGAGCCTGAAAATTAAGTCGAGTCAATCGAAGCGAACCTATCTAGATTTGGAAACCAAAGCGCCCTTCTTTCCTAGAATAAATTCAGATTTTACCTCATCTAAGAATTTTGGATAATGCTTCTTCACTGACACTTCCAGTTTTATGAGCGCTTTTGCAGCTCGGTGCTGAACTCGAGCCGCATGAGTGTCGCGACAACAAACCAGCGCTAATGCTTCTCCTGACGCTTGAAAACCGAGACGTTCAAGAGCCTCAATCGTCTGCATCTGAACGTCATCATTATGGTCTTCTAAATACGGGAATAGGATAGAAGTCTGATTTTCATTTCCGTAATCACCTAACGCGGTCACGAGCGCTTTCTTGGCTTCGGTTGTCCGATGATCCAAGGGCGCTTTAGCTGTTAATGCTTCGCTGATTGTATCAAGGAGCTCGGCTTTATCGACAAGCTGACTCAAGGCACGAATAGGAAACGCCAGTGCTTTTTCTTCCGCAATATGTTTCTTGAGTGAGGGAACAATACTTTCTCCGGCATCTACACAATAGTCGACCAGATCGAGCTTTTCAGATTCGTCAGCGATGGAGCCATTCGCACTAAAGTTGAATCGTTTTAGAACGCTTTCATAGGCCTCTGGAGTACCGATCGTGAATAGTGCTGAAATAGCGGCCCGTCTCACGTCGGATTGTGCGTAAGGCTCCATCAGATCCTTACTGGCTTTTTCGACAGGTGATTTTTTACGAAATAAGTCCTTTAGACCCATACTCCAGGCATTTAGTGACCAAGAAGCGAGTGGTCAACCGGCGAAACAACACTCATCCAAAATTCTGGTCTCACCACCAGGAAGCTGCCATTTCCGACGATGAATGGATTCGAATCCGGATGCCTGAGCCAGGTTCTCGAAATCGCTCAGTGTATGCGCATTTTCGCCGCTCGTTGTGACAAGTCGTCCACCTGGATTCAGATAAGGTCCAGCGAGCTGTAAGAGACGCTCTGGCGCGAGCGTCGCGCGGCTCACGATAGTATCGGCTTTCCAAGGAGCTTTAGTCGTAGAAACCAATTTCTCTTGTTTTACACGCACATCTCCGCGCTGAGTCGCTGCGAGGCAAGCTTTCAGGAACGATACCCTCTTTCGAAGCGGTTCAACGAGAGTCATCTCAAGACAAGGTCGAGCGAGAGCAAGAATAATCCCAGGGAAACCCGCGCCTGAACCAATATCAGCGACAGACTCTGAACTTTCGGCCGAAAAGAACTCCGCAAACAGCAGACAGTCCAAACCGTGAATTTCGGCGGCAGGCTTCGGAGCAACAATCGACGTCAAATTAATTCGGGAGGCCCAGCGCCTCAATAAAGCGTAATGCACACTCATTTGCTGAACCACATGATCGGACACATGAATTCCGATGACGTCAGCGCCCTCCATGAGGGCCTGTCGGTATTCTGTTTCATAGTCATTGTCATGAGACATTGAACCGGTTTCCTTCCTTACGAACCTCCGAGAATCAACAGGCTCGTTCCCAGGTTCTACCACGTGGCAACTTGAGTTGGGGAGCCTCCCAGCGACAAAATCGTGATAAGACAATAAGTGTGACGGGTAATTACGTAAGCCAAGACCTCCTACTGACTCGATTGATGATTCGTGCCATCGAACACGTAGATCTCAAACACGAAATTAATAATGCCTCTGCGAGTATAGGCGCAAACCTCGCCTACATCAGTTTGCAATCCACTAACGAGCTGAAACAAGCCTTAGAAGAAGAGAGAACGAAAGAGGTACTGACGGAATTTGTTGAAGTATGTGATGAAAGTCGAGAAGCATTAAAACGAGTTGCTGCTTCGCTTGGGCAGCCTACGACAGACGAAGGAGAATTCGCAACGGATGTAGACCTAAGCGACTGCATCCACCGAATCTGTAAATGCCTAAATAATTATATGCCAACGCAAAAAATTGAATCTTCACTACAAGCGGCACAAGTAAAAATAAGATACCAAGATTTCATTTTCTCCATAGTCCGACTTCTGATGGCATTTGTTGACGTGCTCAGATCAAAACCGGACTACAGGTCAACCAGTTTGCATATTTCGATTCAAGAAGACGATACAAGAAAAATAAAACTTGTCGTTAAGGCCGCTCTAAAAGAAGGAGACGAAAAAACAATTCTGTCCGTTCACGACGAACTAAAGATCGACTATTCCGCTTCGAATTTTAAGATCAGCTCAACTCAACACGAAGAAAGCTTCCGAGTGATTTTTGAATTCTAATCCATCTGTTCGGTCAAAAACTTCCCACGGCTGCAAAATGAGGTATAAAAGTTGGTTCTCCGTTTTCAATACGGAAAGCAGCATCAAGCAACAGTGGTCCGATCGGAGTAGAATATCTGAGACCAACACCAAAACTATACTGACCAATTCGATTGAACGAAAACTCAGCTGGTGATGCGAATAAATCTCCATAGTCGTAGAAAAGAGTTCCAGCTAAACCACTCGCGACAGGAAATCTAATTTCGGTCTTTATGACAGCAAGTAGCATTCCACCAGGGCTGACTTTTTCGTTCCCCGCCATCTGGTCAGCCGGAAAAAGAGTCTGCTCTTGAAAACCGCGAATAGTCGAGCGTCCACCAGCAAAGAATCTACGATTTACGGGGACACAGGATATATCAGCTATATTGGCGTCTCCAGCACGCATTGATTCTTGTAACTGGTTCGTACACTTCTCATCACCATCTGCGTCTTGTACCCGGAAAATTCTCCAAAATAGAAACGAGCTCGCTAATGTAATTTTAGGCCCCAAAGGAATATAAGTATTTAATTTCGACTTTAGGTTGAGATGATTAAGACTATCGCTATTGAGGCCCCATAAGAACTGCGGAAGTAATTCGAAATAGATACCTTTCCGAGGCTCTAATCCGTTATCCCTGAAATCAAGGGACAAACGAGGTAACGCGCCCACATAGTCAGTGCTTTGGGTCACTCGGCGAGCCACGTCTGATGCATTTGCCCCACACAATCCGAGATCAATAAGCTCTTCATTACACTCAATCGAAGATTGGTCATAAGAGAGTTGAAGCTGAAGCGCTAGTGCACTTCGTTTTAGACCAAGAGCCGTGCCGAGTTCTTTGTAGTCCGTGTTGAGTATCACCTGCTGCGATTGCGAACGAAACGCTGGGTCATTATCTCGAAGAACCACAGCGTCTAAACCAAGACCTATGCCTCTTGGAAATCCCAGAATTCGAGGATACTGAATACCCGTTGCAACCTGATATTCGAGCGGATCCTGTTCGATAAATCGAGCAACAGTTTCATTGAACAACCCGAAAAAAATTTGCGCATTGACCTTAGCGTTCGATTGAAATCGTAATGCTGTTCCCAAAAGATTATTATGGCCGTAACTGAGAAAGGTTCGAACACCCTCTTCCGTTGAAACACCGGCCCCAATTTCAAAAGACGAGAATTTTCGTTCCTTTAGGTCAACGAATATGTCTTTTTTCGCAGATGGAACTTCTTGGTCGAGTGCTTGAACATTAACTCGTTGAAATACTCCTAATCTCGCAAGATTCCTCTGGGTTTTCTCAATTTCATTTGCGCGGAGTAAGTCTCCCTCCTTCAACGTAATCTCTTCATCGATGAGAGTGCGTCGTGTACTGGCGTTTCCTCGGACGATAATTCGCTTCGTTTTTACTAGCGGACCCTCGGATATCTTTAGTGATAACTCGACATCACAAAAACGACTCCCGCGAGCTTCTTCTTGTTCGCAGATCTCACGGAGACCCGCTGAAGTTTGAGTGGAGGTCTTTGAACGAGAATGATGCAGCTGTCCTCGAGGAGCTAATTCCTTGAGTTTTTCTTCTATAGATACGTAGAAGTGACCTCTGCTTTGATAATGTTCGAGCAATAAGCGGCTCGCAGCATCGATTTCGTAGAACGATAAAGGAGAACCGGGTTCAAGGTTTGATAAACGAAACAACTCCGGGCTCGATAAAGCATCGTTACCTCGGAAGGATACTGCGCCAATCCGCCATTGGACACCTTGTTTGATTCGGTATTTTATAGTGAGATCTGTTCCATCTTCTGACGCGAGTACTTCTGGTCGTTCTATTTCAACAGTTTGATATCCATTTGCTCTGTAAAGGTTTTCAATTGCATCAACAGCCGCTTTGTACGCTCGTGCGACGAAGATCTTCCTGGGGTTAGGGTCAGACGGATAAGGTCGAATACGAGCGTCTGTAGAAGTCTCTACATTCTGTCGCAAGATTTGATCGATGACCTGTTGATCAGGCTCACTCGCATCATCGGCCCGAAAAAGATAATTACTGACAATTTGATGAACAGTATCTGTTAACAAATCCGAATCTAAAGCGGTGTTGCCTACAAACAAGAGTTTTGTGACGGCTGCCTTGGGCCCTTCTTGAATAAGATATCGAATCTTTCGCCGTGAAGAGTCTGGGCTGTTCGTAATGAGAGGTCTAATTTGAGCTTTATAATGTCCACGCTTTTCGTACAGGCGAAACATAGCCTCGACTGAATCAGCGAGAACGCCATCGGTAATGACTCCTCCTTTTGTCACCTCGGCTGCAGCCTCTTCTAGTTCTGTCAAAGGCACAGAGCGGTTTCCAACGAATGAAATACTAATTTGTGGTCCAGGGTCGATAGATAGCTCTAAATCACCCCACTCATTGAGTAGCCCGATGTCAGTGTCGATAACGGGCTCATCGATATTCACATGCAAATACGAGCGGTCAAAATAATAATCTCGTATCCGTTGAATCCCATCTCTGAGCTGCTCTAGTTCTACAACATCACCAGATTTTAGGCCGAGTAACGAACGAAGCTTCCATTTTGGATAAATGACCTCACCCTTGAATCGAAGCGAACGCAAGCGAGTGACAGGACCTTCATCAATACGAACAATAAGCCGGGTCGCACCACGCTTATCGAGCTTCTGCGTCGCAATACCGATGGCTGCATCTCTAAAGCCAATTTCAAAATATTCGCGAGACAAGGCACGACGACCCTTCGACAACGCGGAGGGCTCGATGTTTTGACCATCCTCAACTTGTAAAGCTGCTCTTATCTCATCTTCAGATAAGTTATCCGCGCCAATAATCTTGAGTTCTTGAAGAAACATTTTTGGCGTCAGTCGGATTTGTAGCTGAACAACATTTCCTAGCCGGCGACCGAAAACAAACACATTTTCGTATTTGCCCATCCGGTAAATAAGTTTAATCGTGCGTCGAATATCTCCAGCATTGAGCGGATCGCCCTCTCTTAGTCCAGACAATGCAAGTAACTGCTCTTTGGAAAATTCATCTGTCGACTGTATTTCTATCGAGTCAACTGTCAGCCCATAAAGCCGCTCATAGCCGTCACCTTCGGCCAATGCCGGATTTGCCAAAAGGCAAGCCAAGGCGAATACGCCAAAAATATGTCTAAGACGAGGTCTCAGCACCTGCAAAGGGATAGCAGTATTCACATTCTTAGGCGACACATCGAATTATATGATTGCGGATTTTAGTGAGGTCTGACGTTAATACGTGCCATATGATGCAAGCCAATCGGACTCGACTCCTTGAGATACTCACCCACCTTTCCTACCAACAGCGTGAAGTCACCCTGGCGTCCGGGAAAAAGTCCAATTTTTACATTGATTGTAAGCAAACAACCCTGAGTGCCGAAGGACAAATCCTGGTTGGTCGGTTGCTCTATGCAAAAATACGCGATTATCAACAGAGTCAGGGAATATCATTGGCTGGGGTAGGAGGATTGACCCTAGGGGCAGATCCTATTGCGACTGCGATTTCTATGACCTCAGCGCTCGCGGGTGACCCTATCAACGCTTTTATCGTCAGAAAAGAACCTAAAGGCCACGGAACGGGTGCATGGCTTGAAGGTTGTGACCGATTCGCAGAAGGCTCAGAAGTTATCGTCGTTGAAGATGTTGCTACGACTGGCGGATCAGCGCTCAAAGCCGTCCGAAGAGTTCGTGATGCGGGCTACAAGGTCCGGCTCGTTCTCGGATTGGTTGACAGGCTTGAAGGCGGAAGAGCAGCGATCGAAGCTGAAGACCTCGAGTTCTTTTCTCTCTTCGACCGCACCGATTTTCCTCAGTAACTACCATTCCCATCGATATTTGAGGTCAAGACCAAGATCCCCGACCGCCATATCTTCTGATGAATTCCAGCCTGACTGTAAAGACAATGAAGGCGTGACGCGGTAGTGCGCTGAAACGCTTTGATCATCTGTGTTAAATAAAGAACTTGAGAATTCAAGGCGAACTTGCCCTTCAAGAACCTCTTTGGCGATAAGAATACGCGGCTCATACAATCGGGCTCTTGACGAATACTCGGTGGTCAACTCAATTTGGTCGACAGGTAAAACTTTCCTTACTTGCCTGTCAACGCCCGTAAAACGCCAAAGCGCTTCTCCCGCTAGACCAGCCGCTGCGCCACTTAGCGCCGACCCAGAGAGATTCTCTAGGTCACGAATTCGTACACCTCTAACGAGGCAAGATACAATATCGGTATCGCTCATTTCAGGACGGCTTACAAAACTTGTATCGAAGCGATCGAGCGTACCTACCAAAGTAAGATCAATCGATGAGCCACATGCTTGAGCATTTAGAGACAGATCGTAACGTGGATAGAATCGATTCCTATCCTTGAAATCAATGACCCCACTCTCGAACTCATATTCTCGTCCCAGAATACCTACGCGTCCTTCATTAATGGTTGCGTTACCAATTAGGCCTAAGCGCTGATTCGTACCCGTCATCGTCACTCGGCCATTCATATAGATATCAGCTGTTTCATTTTTGACGCGGAGCGGTTCTGCTAATTCAATGCCCACATCAAAGCTCATAATTTCCCTGCTTGGGTCGTAGACTTTTGGTGCAAGCCTTTGCATCGGGTCGCCGACAAGTGAACGCCAATCAAATTTAGGAGTCAGAACAGGACGGCTAGCAGAGATGTTACCACGCAACAGTAATTGGTCGAGCTTTCCTTCGAGAAAAACCCGACCCGTCAAAATTCCTGTGAGGTCAAACTTCGCTGAGGTGAATTGTGGACGGATGGAGTCTACTCCGATGTTCAACTCAACCTGAGAAGGCAATAAACCATCGAGAAAGACTTGCCCATCAAGAGCCATCTCTCCGCCATCCAGCTTTCCATCCGCTTTTTGAATGATCACCGTGGATTGGCTAAACATCAGATCCGCCGATAGACCGGTAAGGGTTCCAGGAAGTGCTTTTAATTCCAAAGAACCATCTGAAACTTTACCCGTACCAACTAAGTCAACACCTTCGAAAGAACCTCGAACAACTGTTTCTAAAGCCAGCTGACCCGCAGAACGATCCACAAAATCGAGTAACGTCTCAGCGATCTTTAGGTCGAGACGACCGGTAATACGACTATCAATCAAACGTCTGCCAATTTTCCCACTCACTTGAAGGCGGGTTGTGGGACCCGTCAGCAGAAGACGATCGATATCAAGCAGCCCACGACTCAGGCGCATTCGGGAGGGGATGTTTGCCTCGACGGTCAATTTAGGAGCCTCAAATAAAGCTCGCTCAACGAAAATATTCCCTGTTGAATCTAAAACCTCAGACAACTTCCCTTTGAGGCGCGCCGTACCAACAAGCAAGCCGGTCCAGGTTGGCTGATACTTCAACGCTCCGATAAATTTCGGGACATTGAATTCTTCCAATTTCATATTTGCCGTGAAAGGAAGGCCTGCTTCAAGTCGGACGTTACCGTCAATACCGAGCTTGTTCCCAAATATGCCGCCAGCAACAGACATATTTGCGCCTCTGATACTGCCCTTTAGGCGACCTCCTTTGAATTTCTCTTCTCCGGCTTTGATATGGTCAAGAGTCACAGCAACTGTGCCTGTCATACCTTGAACAGTACCTTTGGCGTCCACGAAAATAGCTAAAGGACCGTCCAGAGCTTTGCTTCCCCGAGACACAAGGTCCAATTTTTGTAGACTAAGGTCCCGAGTACGAGCACGAATTCGCAAAGCCTTGCTGTGAGGATTAAAATAAACTGAACTATTTATACGGGCGCCCTTCTTTCTAAAGTCTGCAGATTCAGCAACGATACTGCCCGAATCAATGCGTCCCACAATCTGGCCCCGATCGAAGGATTCGTTGAAAATCTGAATCTTATTCAAGTCAAGTTCTATCGGGCCAGTCAGAAACCTCGGTGAACCTTGAAGATCAAAACGTCCGCGGACTTCCCCATCAAGATTTCCTACATTTCTAGAAGCTATCCCAATGGGTATTAACAAATCCTTGATTCGGCCACGAGGGACCGTTCCAAGGATAGTGAGATTTGTTTTCTTCCCAAAATCGATGGTGACATCACCTTCATATTTCGATTGCCCCAGACGTCCTTCAATCGACTCGAGTGTCATCCGCCGACCGCGCCAGCCCAAAGTGCCGGACGCATCACCAAAAGGCAGTTGACCAACTGTAATCCCTTCTAGACCACATGAGCCAATTCCACTCAGGCCATTGTAAGGCCCTGTCACCTCAAAAGCGAAGTCCCCAAAGCCCGTAAGGTCGAGTCCAGCGATTGGACCTAAATCTAAGAAATCAAACGTACGAAAATCACTCACAACGGTCATGCCTCTAATCGCATCAAGAGCAAATCTGCCGGAGAGACTACCCTCGGTCCCCCCAGAACTGATCTCTGCGTCAGTGACGTCTATATTCCGCCCATCAGTCGACCAATTACCCGAGAGATCGAGTCGGTTCATACTGAGTATTAGCGGTTTATCTGCGGGTGGCACTAATTCCCAAGATTGAGTCAAAACCTTGAATTTGGATATAGACTGTTGAATCGTTCCTGCGAGTTGAGTCGGCCCTTTGAGCCGGCCTTTCGCAGAAATTGTACCATTGAGGCTCCCATCGACCCAGGCGCCTTTTTGACCCAACTCAGAGATCAAGGCCCCAAGGGGCAGCCCGTTGGTCTGAAGCTCTAACTCAATAGGCAGCTCCGAGAGCTCTGCAAGGGAAAGTTTGCCTTTACCGGTGAGAGTTCCATCACCAAGTCGAGCAGAGATTTCGCGAAACTGGATGCCATTTCGATCCGCCCGAAAATCAATTGCTAACTCATCGGCTAATCCAAATTTCTTTATTGAAGCGTTTTTTGTCGAGAGTCGACCAACCAATCTTGGGTTCAGTAAAGGACCAGTTACCGAGATTTCTGCGGCCGCCTTACCTGAAAGTTCTGGAACCTTTTCTGAAAGCTTTCTCAGGGCTTCGAGTTCAACATCGAGATTCAACTTTGCTTCGAGTACCGGACCCAGAAAATCAAAAGCGCCCTGCCCTTTTAGCTTTACGCCATCAATCTCAGCCTCTAGCGATTGAAAACTGAGAGCTCTCGGCGCGCTGAGTAAGCCAGCAATATGAGAAAGTAAGCGGAATCTCTGAACGACCAATTCCTGACCGCGAATTTTTACGATTCCATCGTCAACACCGATATTCAAATTTGCTCCACCGCTAGTCTGACTCGTCAAAGCAATATCAATATCGTCTAATCGTGCTTCAAATTTTTGTGGCATGATCAGTCGAAAGCGACCTCGTTCAATCGTCAACTGATCGACACCGAGTACCGGTGCACTCCCTCCTTCTTTTGATGACGACAGACACGATGGTAAGTTTACAATACGTCCGTAATCCAAAACGAGAGTCGCAGATGGAGCGAGCGCCGCAACTTCTAACAACTGAAATCGGCCATAAAAAAAAGGAAGAACAGCAACGCGTAGAATCGCTTCTTCAAGCGCTACAATTTGCCCACCATATCGATCTGCCAGTGACACACCGCTAAGTGAGATTTGTGGTGGAAATAAATCCACCTCGACGCTTTCGAAGCCCGCAATAACTTCGCATTCTTCGTACAATTGTCCGAGAAGTTCAGCTCGAACCATTTGAACGGCCCGACCAGTGCGAAAGGACCACAACAAAAAGCCCGTTCCGAGGAAAACAATTAAGGCCAGCAGAACGAGGACTGCTTTAAATGCCTGTCTAATTCGTTGCCATCGGTCGGCCCCTGTGTGGCGAAACAAACTCATATAAAAATTGAAAGAGATCCCTCAATTATGGATAAACCGTCGAGGTTTCCCTTAGAGCATATACCGATTCAATCCTTCGGGTAAAAAAGAATTCTGCGGCTACTAAAATAAGAACCGCGATATCGTCTGATCTTCTCGCGAACAACGCCTTTCATAGGGTGAACGTGAATAAACTCTCCCCGGGATATGTAGACACCCACATGGTCGACGATACCTTGGTCGTATGTATCAAAGAACACCAGGTCACCTGCTTTCCATTTCCCAAATCGAATTGTTTCTCCCAAGAGTGATTGGTCTTTCGCGGCAATCGGTAACGGAACCGCGAATCCTTCTCGGTAGAGCGCACGAACCAGGCCGGCAGCCTCAACACCCAGTTGAGGTACGCTTCCTCCCCATCGAAAAGGCGTACCTATCCAGTTTGAATATGTCTCCTCCAAGCGAACTCGATATCGTTTTTCAAGACTGTTTAGCATATCGGGCTTCAAAACAGGTACACGACCGCCAGGTCGGACCTGTGCGGGCGGCGGCGGTGCAGGCGGCAGTCCGACAGGCTCAGAGAGTTGCTGTCCCGAACCTGTGGCAGCGGGCGCCTCCATGGGCTCGCGATTTTGCGGAACAGGTCGAGGCGGGGGAAACGGAAAGCTCGGAGCCAAAAATAAGTCATCTTGGCTGAGTTTTTGCTCCATCACTTCGGCTTGCATCTGAAATCTATCGAACGCCGGTCGCTTTGGATTTAGGACCTCAGGTCGTTGAGCAACGTTCCGAAATACCGAAGAAATCTCCAAAGAGAGTCGCTGCGAATCTTGCTCAAGCCTTTCTTTTTCTTTTCCGCTAGCATTGATAATTCTTTTTTCGAGCTCGCAGAGCGTTCGAAGTTTACTCAGCAATAGTGGCCGCATTAATGCTTGAGTCTGTTTGAGAGACTCTATCGAAGGCTCGAGAGCATTATCGGATAGTGTACCTTCCTCGAGTGCCTTATCCCAGTGAAGAATAAGTTCAGGAGCAAACTCAACTGTATAATAGTCGGGAAAGCGAAAGGCGAAGTTAAGCATCCGGCCTTGTGGGCTTCTAGATTCCAGGCGAAGCAGCTGGTAATAAACAGCAGCCGCGGGAGGAACACCTGCTTTGACTCCCTGATAAGCAAGTCTTGCAGCTTCGACAGACTTCTTAGGATTTATACTTCGAAAAATAGCGCCTGCCAGCACGCGTTGGGCTGTTTTTAGAGCAGGCTGGTCGTGAGTCATCGTTTTTTTGGACGAAGATCCAAAAGCGCGTCGTAAATACTTCTTCCAAACTTTCCGCTTACGTTTGGAAATATCGCTGCGGTTATCGATAAATGAAATAAGGCTTCCAGCTCTGCCTGGTTTTGCGAGGCCGTCACGCACGCCCCATGAGCAAGTGAAAACAAGGGCACAACACAAAACGATCTGTCGAACTAAACAAAACATGAGGTTCTCGTGCCGATTCAAATACGGTCTGAACTGCATCCGCAAGTCTCCCATGCATTATTTTATCGTTCGAGCTAGGGCATTTCCTGTGATATATCCTTCGTCCGTGCGCTGGTGTCTTATTGTCAGTCTAGTTCTTACTTCAGTTCTTCCTATAAATAAGACGTTTGCTCAGTCAGAGAGTCAAAAACGACGATTTCGTCTCCTTAGACCTGGGCCAATTTCAAGAAGTATATTGCGATCTAAAACAATTTCGCCCGAAGCAGTTTTGACCACAAAATCATTTCATAAGCCTCAAATATCCAACGACGGAAAATGGCTCGTTGTCGAAATTGAACAACTCAATCCAAAAGAAAATATTAGGCAAAGTCACCTGTATAAGATTTCCACTCAAGATCAAGTCGTCGAACAACTGACCTTCAGTGGACAAAGGAATCACAGTCCGCGATGGTCACCAGACGGACAAAAAATCGCTTTCGTCAGAAAAGATGGAGTGAGTAGTCAGATATACGTACTTACAACAGGTATACCTGAGCCTCGTAAGATAACCTCATTACCGGGCGGCGCATATGAACCCAAGTGGTCTGCGTTCGGAGACAGGATTCTATTCCGCAGTTACGTTGAAGAATCCTGTGAAACGCCGTCTTGCAACCTGGAAGTCCGATTAAAATACCCAAAGTCTAAAGCCAAGAGCTACGAAGAACCTTTATTTAGGCATTGGGATAGATTCTTAGGAACAAAGCGGTCTCAGCTTTTTACGATAGACCTGACGAATATGTCTGAGCCAGTGAAGCTCCGCGATTTCTCGCGGAACGTCCCTCCGATTTTTTTGAAATCTTTCCACCACTACGCTCTGATGCAGTCTGGGCAAATATTATACGTCAGCCGTTCTGAAGAAAAAGCATCGCATCCCATCAATCACGACCTGTTCCTTTTCAATCCGAAAGATAATAACAGCAATCAAATAACGCATAATCGCGGATGGGATGGGAATCCTCTTGTTTCTCCTAGCCAGCGTTACATCGCGTTTTTGTCACAAAGTCGCGAAGGCTTCGAGTCAGATCGAGCGACTCTTAAAGTCTACGATACAAAAACAAGTACCACTTTTTCTGTCACGCATGGACACGACATATCACTTGAGGAGATCGTCTGGAGCTCCGATGAAAAAGGCCTCTTTTTTACCACACACAGACTAGGATTTTTAATGCTAGGTTACATCTCACTCACGGGCGAAAACCTAGAATACATAATTGAAGATCGCTCAGTAAGAGGTCTTACAATTGGTCCGAATAATAATATTTTTTTTGAAGCCTCTCGCATAGACTCACTGCCGGAGATATATCGGTACGAGAAATCTTCTCGAGAATTATCGCAGATAAGTCACATCAACAAGAAGCAGCAAGAAAAATGGGTTTTCGGACAACTCGAGAAAATAAGAATCGGCGAAGGCGACGAGCAGACACACGGGTTTGTTGTTTTCCCGCCTGGTTATAATCCATACCGTCAATATTCTCTTTTGGTTCTTTTACACGGCGGTCCCCGGAGCGCTTGGACCAATCAATGGCATCATCGATGGAACCCACAAGTTTTTGCAGCACAAGGATACGTTGTAGCACTTCCAAACCCAAAGGGCTCCATAGGCTATGGACAGGAATTTAGCGATGCCGTTCGTTTGAACTGGGGAAAAGCTAGCATGGGTGGAACGATTGCCTTCACCCAATACCTACAAAAGAGAAGTGATATTCGGGATGACAAAACCTGCGCAGCTGGCGCCTCGTTTGGTGGCTATTTGACTCACTTTATAAACACTCGCTCCCAACTGTTCCAATGTTTCATTTCTCATGCAGGAATTTTCAATCTAGACTTTTTTTGGAGTACAACCGATCGGCAGTGGTTTCCTGAGTGGGAGTTTGGCGGCGTTCCGTGGAAAAACAAGAAGTTGTATAAAGACCTATCTCCGAGCTCTTCTATCGAAGGTCTTCGAACGCCAACTTTGCTGCTTCACGGGCAGAAAGATTTCCGTGTTGACGTTTCACAGAGCATTGCTGCCTTTACTTCGTTGAGGCGAAAAGGCATTCCTTCAAGGCTCGTCTACTTTCCCGATGAAGGCCACTGGATCACAAGGCCGCAAAACCTCGGGTTGTGGTACGAAGAAGTACACACTTGGCTAGCAAAATATTTACGATGAGAATAATGATATTTACTTGTTCGACGAGAGTTGCCAGGCCAGAGAAACAACGTCACTCTTACGATAACCAGCCGGAACAAAGCAGCTTGATTCTAGAGCACCTGTTTGTCGGTTTTCGCGGTATTCAAGCTGTAGCTTATACTTATCTTTAGGTGCATCACTCGGCAGATTAACCTTTTCATCAATCCACAATTCGAGGTCTCGACAAATAATCTCAGATACGGGTCTTCGAATCGCTTCTATGCGCTTGAGTTTCAAAGAATATAGTTCGAGCTTGAAACCCCATTTTTTCGCCTTTCTTTCAGCGCTTATGGTTCCGACCAAAACCCCGCCCCAACTCTTCGCTGAAGCCCATTTCATGCTGGATTCTTCAGACATCGAAGGGGCACCAATCCGAACGCGTTTAAAAAGGTTCTCATGAGGCGTAATTGCGTTCCTTAGTTCGGACTCATTAACTACGTGGGCATACCCTTTAGGTAGCCTCTGAAATACGATTGTCAGATCTCCCGACGTCATTCCTGACACCAGTGTACAGGTTGCTGACGCACTATGACCAGACGCAATCCCTCGAATATTGGGCAAAAAAGTCAATAATCGGAGTACTTTATAGAAATTACCTAGTGAGCACCCTCTAGATCAATCTCTTCGACCACCGCTACAACGTCTTTTGTGTTCAAGATTCTTAGGTCTTCATCCCAGGGAACAGGTAAACCCGCGCTTTTTTCGAAAAGAATATTCGCGCCTTCGGGAACTCCGGAAACATTTGTCCCAAAACCATCATCTGATTGATCCGCTCGGGCCACTTCGACGACTTGCCCATAGGCGGCAACAGCTAAGTCATCCTTCGAGCCTGGCGGCAAGAAAAGACCAGTCGCTGTTCGGTCAGTACTTTTGATCAGGCGAACCAGAACTCGAGGACCAAGAGGCATCACATGACGGGAAACGGGTTTATCAAGACCCGACTCTAAATTTATCAAGGTATCCGCGCTCTCTTCTTTTTTACTGCGTCCCATGACGACAAATCTCTCCACAAAACACAGTGAACTGTCGAGAAATAAATCAACCTATTTCCCAAAATGTGCCATCTCTTTTGCTACAATCCCCACGACGGGCACCGCCTGCTGTGAGCTCAAAAAATAATGATAGGTCATTTACGATTCCAGCACTTTTTGTTCACCCTTTTGTCCGCACTGGCACTTCTGAGCTGCGATAGCAGCTCATCGGGCCAACTTGGCGAAGACTGCGTGGAAGGCGACAAATGCCTGACGGGACTTATATGCTCTGACGGCGTTTGTATTTGTAACGCAGAAACATTGGAGGAACTTTGTTCTATCAACCGGCAAGAATGCGGTAGGCTTACGACCACCGACCGGTGTGGGAAAGAGCGAATTGTAGCATGCGGCACTTGTGAAACCTTTGAGACCTGCGCATCTGCGGATGGAGTCACCCAGTGCATATGCACACCTCCAAGCGACGAACAAATATGCTCTGATGAGTCGGCAGAATGCGGTGAACTGACAGCGGTGGATGCCTGCGGAACCCGACGCACTATAAATTGCGGCTTGTGTACTGCACCCGATATCTGCGGAGGTGCAGAGCAGGCTAACCGTTGTGGGTGTACGGGTGAAAGCGAAAGCGAACTTTGCGCCCAATTCAATCTCACCTGCGGCTCGCGTACCGTGGAAGATGGCTGTAATCGTATGCGTATCGTCGAGTGCGGTTCATGTGAGCCTCCCCAGACCTGTGGAGGAGACGGCGTAGAAAATCTGTGCGGTTGCGAATCAGAGTCGGACCTAAATTTTTGTATTCAACGAGGCGCTGAATGCGGCAAAGTCTCAGGACTCGATAACTGCGCGCGCATGCGGGTCGACGTAGAATGCGGAAGCTGCTCGAACGGCACCTGTGGAGGAGGTGGCAAGAACCTCTGCGGAGAAGACTATGCATTGATAAGCCCCGGTAGTTATCTCCAGGGGTCTCCCGGAGACGAACTAGGAAGAGACCCAGACGAAGGTCCGGTACACACTGTTTCGATCACTCGACCGTTTTGGGTTGCACGAACAGAAGTAACAAATTCACAATGGAGCCAACAATTTCCTACCGCCCCGAGCCTGTTTTCAACCTGTGGTAGTGAGTGTCCTGTAGACTCGGTCAATTGGTACGAGGCAGTCAGTTATCTCAATCAGCTTTCTATCGCCCAAGGACTGCCTCCTTGTTATAACCTTAGCGGTTGCAACCAACAGGTTCCCGGACGAAATCTAATCTGCACCAATGTGTCCTTTGCCGGTTTAGACTGCACAGGATATCGCCTACCCACCGAAGGCGAATGGGAATACATCGCACGAGCTGGCAGCGAGACGGCTCTGCCGAGCGGTCCTCTCACGAATTTTTCTTGCAGCAACCCTGACCTTTCTCTCGACTCGATTGCTTGGTTTTGCGGAAACGCCGCCGTGACCTATCAGCCGTGCTGGGATAGCAGCATGGAAATAACAGGTTCATCAACTTGTGCTGGGACTCATCCCGTAGCATCAAAGTCGCCAAACGATTTCGGTTTGCATGACATGATTGGGAATCTCTGGGAGTGGACGAATGACTGGTACGGTGGTTATCCGGCGATTTCACTGACTGATCCACAAGGTCCGATGCAAGGCAATGCACGAGTGGTACGAGGCTGTGCTTGGAGTAATGGCGCGAGATTTTGCCGCTCCGCGAGCAGGAACTTTTATGCGCCCGAGTACCGATTCCTTAATGTCGGATTCCGTGCCGTTCGAACTTATTCTGAAAACTAGAGTTATAGTCCTCGAAAATGTTCTGGCTTAAGATAAGCTTCGTTTTGGCTCTCAATAATCCGGCCTAACGCGAGAAGAATGTTATCTTTATCCTCAGGTAGAGTGCCCGTCAGAGGCAGATAATTACTTGCGTGATTGGCAGAAAAGCGACAGTTCGAAAAGCTACTTTCGCTAATGATAGTTTCTAATTCTCGCAGCATTTGAAATTTATCAGGGAGCACATATCGACCTTCATCTTGTAAAATAGAAAGAGGAGTCGTTGGAACCACAGTTGTAGTGAGTGCACCCACGAACGGCGGATCCATCAAGCTAAGTACTTTTGCCGTATTTTTAGCGTGCTGCTCACTAAGGGCCTGTCCTCCCACTCCGAGTAGAACCATGACCGAGTGCATAATTCCGGCCTGCCGAAGTTTATCTGCCGTAGCGATCGCTTCGTCCGAGGTTCCTCCTTTATCAATGAAACTCAAGACCTCGTCATCACCACTTTCCATTCCGTGATAAACCATTTTAAGACCAAGTTCGTGGAGCTCGCTAAGCTCCTGCACAGATTTCTTTTTGACACTGCGTGTGTCGCCATAGGTACTTACTCGCTCAACCCATGGAAGGTAGTTTTTGATCGCTTTCAATATGGCAGCCAGCTTGGCTGTAGAGAGAATGAGCGCATCGCCGTCACAAAGGAAAATGCGATCAGGTCGTTCCACATGAAGTTGACCTGAGTCAGCTAAATCGGCCAGTTCGCGCAGATCTGATTCAATTGTATCCTGAGCCTTCGGACGGAATGATTTATCGCGATACATGTCGCAATAGGTGCAGCGGTTCCAAGAACACCCCACCGTTACCTGTAGCAGAATGCTCCTTGCCTCGCTCGGAGGACGATAAATGCGGCCGACCCATTCCATAATTTAGAGACATTTATGTGAAACGACCTGAGTGAGTCAAACAAGATGAGCGGAGAAGACAGCGATGAATGACTAATGTTTATACAACAGTGGTTGGAGTGTAATCATGTGCGGACCATCGTGTGGCTCCCCAATCTCCTGTCAGGCTCGAAAGAAATGCTTCTCGAGTCGCGTACGGAGTTCGGGCATTCTGATTCATCCAATCGACCCAGCCTTGAGAACTTTTGGTGCCGCCCGGATGACCCCAGTATTGGTCGCCGCCAAGTGAGATAACGTTTTCACCTTGCCACTCTGGCGAAATGTTATCTGGGTTTTTGAAGTATCCGACATCGCCGGCACGAATGCCACCCATAGCACGCTGGTTCTGGTCACCGCTGATTTTCGAAAGAGATTGCATGTTCCCATCAGAGTTCAAACGCTGAGCATCCCATCCATAGATGTTTAGCCCTTGGTGAGTACGGTTGAAGTCCTCGGCGCCAATTGTGTTCTTGATAGCGCGAAGACCCACAACATGAGAGGCCGCAGCACAATCCAAGACGTACGCCTGGGGATTATTGAAAATATCGTCCACTGCTTCCGCCGGACTGACGCCAGGTCTAACGTGCATACGGCCGCTTTGATCAACATGCCAAAACTGTGGGTTCGCTTCGGTCTTTCGAAGATCATTCGCAAAGCCAAGGCCACGACCGGCCTGCTTGGCTTGGTCGAGAATATTTGCTCCTTCGACGGTATGAGTACGAATTTGAACCTCGCGGAACTCTTTATCTGTCAGCGCACGAGTCGTACCATCCGCGGTACGAATCAAGTCGTTTCGGTCGATGCGACCTTGAACACCGGCTTGCTGATTGTCGATAAGTGCGGAACCGCGGCCAAACAAGTCCTGAACCACGGCGGTTCCTCGATCAAGAATGCGTTGTTGTGTTTGGTCGCCCCACTGCTGAATTTGCCCTGGGTTGACTGGATTGTTGACCTGAGCATCTCCGCCAACACCCGGCTGGGCGGCACCAGGCTGTGGCGGGTTCCACTGACCAGCCATTTGCCCGACATTTGGCTGACCCTGATTTCCCATTGCGTTCCACATGGGCTGCATAAATTGCTGGGGATTAAGCATTCTTGACAGAGCAAGGCCACCAACCAATGCCGCAAGAGGATTGAAGCCCGACTGCATCAGGGCGCTAGCAACTTGGATTGGGTTGATACCGAAACCGTTTGGATTGACGAATGGCATATTCGCCGCAGGCGTTTGGAACATTGAATTGAAACCTTGGTTCGCCCGCATGGCCATCGCAGATGGCATACCTGCGTTTTGCAGCATTGGCGCAAAATTAGCGAATGGAAATGCAGGCTGAACGGGCACCCCACCCACGCGGTTAAATTGCGTCATCAATGGTGTCGGCAGCTGTTTGATGGCGCCCCCTTGATGATTGCTTACGACTCCCGGAAGAATTGGGCCATTGGCTTGACTCCGTGCCCATGGATCTACCTGGGATATTCCCTGATACCTTACATTCGTCATTTTTCTCAACACTCCTATGGCATGCAAATAAAGCAGGTGCCGTACCAACGAAACTACTTAGCTTTTTCGTACATGACGGGTTTACATGACCACAAGAACGGGCGATCTGCCCCCATACAGGTGCAAATTGACCGGTCGTTTTTGACTGCCATCTCGCGTGGGCAATTTTCCGTAAACGATCGCAAACCCTGGGTAAATTGTCTGTGCAGATGTCGAGAATACTTGCCCGATTTGTACCCGATCGCTAGGTTTCGGAGAATGGATTTGGAAGTACTACGAAATGTCCAAAAGCCGGCGAGGTATATCGGTGGCGAGGTCAATCAAGTTAAAAAAGACCTCAGCCAAATATCTACCCGTGTGGGGCTCTGTTATCCGGACGTCTATGAAATCGGCATGAGCCATATTGGCCTAAAGATTCTCTACGAAGTGCTCAACAGCAGAAAAGAAATCGCCGCCGAACGTGTGTACTCCCCCTGGCCAGATATGGAGGCCCAACTTCGAAATCAGCAAGCACCGCTCACAACGCTTGAGAATCAGATTCCATTGAAACAACTCGATGTTCTTGGCTTCACTTTGCAATATGAGTTGTCATACACAAATCTGTTAAATGTTCTTAGCCTAGGACAAATTCCACTTCGCGCAAAAGAACGCGGACTTGAAGACCCAGTCGTTATCGGTGGCGGACCTACTGCATTTAATCCAGAACCGCTTGCTCCATTTCTTGACGCTTTTTGTCTCGGAGACGCCGAGGAGATGGTCAACGAAGTCGTTGATGCGGTTACAGAATCGAAACGCCAAAAAGAATCGCGACTCGAACTTTGGAAGAGGTTGAGTAAAATTCAGGGATGCTACGTTCCTGGCCTTTATGACGTTCATTATAACGAAAATGGGACAATTGCGGCTGTTGTTCCACTTCACGGTGCTCCTCAAATCGTTCGAAAACGTACTTTGATGGATTTGGACTCAGCTCCTTATTTTACCAAAGATCTTATCCCGAATATTGAAATCGTCCATGACCGTTATGGCGTTGAAGTGCAACGAGGATGCATGCGCGGCTGTCGATTTTGTCAGGCAGGCTACATTTATCGTCCGGAGCGACAGCGGTCGCCAGAAACGGTTCGTCGACTAGTGCGAGAAGGCATCCAACGGACAGGGACCGAAGAGTATTCGCTACTTTCTTTATCTCTCGGCGACTACAACTGCGTAGAGCCTCTTCTGCTTTCCCTCATGGATGAACACGCACATAAAAAATCCGCAATATCGACACCTTCAATGAGGCTAGAGAGCCTGACTGAAGGGATCATGGATCAAATTGCACGCGTCCGAAAATCCAGTTTTACTGTTGCTCCAGAGGCTGGTTCGAATCGGCTACGAGCTGTTATTAATAAAGTTGTCGATGAAGAAGTACTGATTGAGATGGTCCGGCAGCTTTTCAAGCGCGGGTGGCGAACGCTAAAGATGTATTACATGCTCGGGCTTCCAACGGAAACCGAAGACGATCTTATGGCCATCGTGGACCTGGGCAAGCGATGCCGTAAAGCCGCTCGCGAATTTTGTCGCGATCCCAAAATTACGATTTCTGTTTCGAGTTTTGTTCCAAAGAGTCACACCCCCTTTCAGTGGTCGCCACAAATCACACTCGAGCAAATCAGAGAAAAACAGGCATTCCTTGCTCGTGAGCTAAAGCGAGCCAAATTGAACTTCAGACGACACGAACCGACCTCTTCAATCATGGAAGGCGTCTTCTCTCGAGGAGACAGAAGAACCGCGGATGTTTTACTTCGAGCTCACGAATTGGGTGCGAGAATGGACGGTTGGCAGGAGTACCACAATCTAGAGATTTGGGACCAAGCATTAGCCGAAACTGGACTGAGCCGTGATTTTTATAATTTTCGAAGAAGAGATGTTTCGGAAATTCTTCCGTGGGACCACATTGACTGTGGTGTACTGAAAGAATGGCTTTGGGACGACTGGATGCTCTCACTCGAGGAAGGAGAAGTTCCGGACTGTTCCGAGGAGCCATGCTACGACTGCGGCGTTTGTGACCATATGGTCGTTCATAACTCGGTCTTTGATCAAGATAAGCAAGGAGCAAAGCCGAAGCATCGAGCTCGAAAAGCTTATATCAAGAAATCAGTCGAGGACCTCAACATCATTCCTCTCGGACAACTCACAAGAAGTGCAAAAGAAAAAGCAGAAGCAACCACTGAGCCGAAGATCAAACCGGCCGTTTCTTCGCCTTCTACTTCCGAGGATCCCTGGGCAAAAGTTTTTGACGTAAGCCTGCCAAAGGAACGGCGCACTCGGTTCCGGATTAAGTATGCAAAACGAAACCTTCAAAGTCTTAGCAGTCACATGGAGGCTATGGTTCATTTTCATCGAGCCTTCAAAAGAGCAGATGTTCCAGTCGTCTATACGAAAGGAATGCACCCGAGAATGAAGACAAATCAAAGCCCTCCAATCCCACTTGGTGCAATGTCTGAAGCGGAATTCATGGACGTCGAGATCAAAACGCCGTTCACAACAGAAGAAATGCTTAATCGACTACGAGGTCAGTTGCCTGAAGGCATCATCGTTCTTGAGGTCACTGACCTAGGCTTCAATCCTCCCGCTGTGTCTGCTGCCCTTCAAACGAACCAATGGGCAATATCTGCTTCTCCCAGCGTAGACCTCCACCAAATTGTTGATGAATGGAATGAAGACAGCCCAAAGGAGATTGTCATTGAACGAAAAGGAAAACGTCGGGAAGTAAACCTGCGTACCCAGGTTCGAAAGTTATGGCTCGAAGATGACAAAATTCAAATCGAACTCAATGCGCAAGGCGGAGTTCGTTTGCGCGATGTTCTGCGAGGCATTGTTGGCGTTGATCCACTAGAAACGAGCGGCTGGACACTGACCAAGACGCAAGCAAGTTTCGAAAACTTAGAAGTCGTAGACCCACTCCTTGCACTGTCGACATCGGTGAATCTTCAACCCCTGGCGTAAGCACTCGAAATTTAGTCCGGAACAGCTCTATTTTTCCAGGGCAAACCCGTGTTCAAAAAGGAAAGTTCGAGCGAATCCACTTGCCGGCCAATAGACGCACGCTTCCATCTTTCGTACCCTCTATTCATTCATGAACCGCGACTCTACGCGACCAAGGCGTGTGTTTTCACGACCTTTTAGTATCAGCCTTGGAGAAGGAGAACTCTACAACAATAGGTTTCGTATAGTTAAGACCGCAGCCTTCGGCGGAATGAGTCGGATTTATAAAGCCGAAGACGTAACGACCGGTGAACCCGTCGCGCTTAAAGTTCTTACTCTCTCGCGAAAAGATAACCTAATTATTCAGCGGTTCGAGCGAGAAATTAAGATCCTCAGGAGCGTCAAGCATGCAAATCTAGTTCGAGCAATCGATCACGGTGTCGCTGAAAATGGCGACATCTACCTCGCTTTAGAATGGCTTGATGGGCTGGACCTGGGCGACGTCATGGCAACACAAGAGCTTTCTATCCGTGAGAGCTTAGAAATAGCCCGCGGCATCTTGCGAGGCCTAGAGGTAGTTCACAAAGCAGGCATCGTTCATCGAGACCTCAAACCTGCGAATGTGTTTGTATTGGCTAACACACGTCCGCCAAGCGGTATAAAGCTACTCGACTTTGGTGTCGCAAAAGTAATCAATGAAGAGCTCGAAACCAACTCGAAACGACCGCTGACTACTGCGGGAATGGTAGTAGGCACGCCTTATTATATGTCTCCAGAGCAGGCGCAAGGGTCGGATGATATTGATACTCGCGCCGACTTATACTCAGTAGGCTCAGCCCTTTTTGAACTTATTTCGAAACAGCGCTGCTTTAAGGCACAATCTGCGCTCGCTCTGCTCGTCAAGATCGCAACAGAGGAAGCACCAGAAATAAAGACGGTCATTCCCGATATAGACGACGAGATTAACGACCTACTCAAGAAAGCACTTCAGCGTGACCCGAACGAACGATTTCAAACGGCTCGAGAAATGGAGGAAGCGATTGCAACTATCCTGTCACGTGGATTGAAAGACCGTACAACACAGCTCATGGGCGAAATCACTGATTTCGGCACCGAAAGAATGGAAACGGAAGCTTTGGTGGATGCAGAACAAGAAAATTCGGGGAGCACCGAAGAACTTGAGGCTGTCACCGCAAGGGCAGAAGTCTACGATGACACAGATTTAGCGCTTTCAAACATACCCCAAACGGCAGCAATGATCGTTCAAGCAAGCTATATGTCTGAAGAGTGGCAGAATGTTTGCGACCTTCTTTCAAGTCTCACCGTCACCTCCGGCGGACGTTTTAAGAGAATCAGGCAAGGCCTCATCGTTAGTTATTTCGAGGAAGCAATAGGTTCTTCCAATGCTGCCCTTGATATAGCCGCGAAGTTTTTTCAACAAGAGCCGACAACGAAACTTCAGCGGGCTTTTCGTGTATCTATTTGCGCTAACACGAACAATATAAGTGAAACGGCATTGATCGATGCAGCATGTACGCAACTTGAGTACGCCGAAAGTAATGAACTCATTGTCGACTCTGTGGTTCGCCACTTTTGTAAGCCTCTGCTCGCAACAAAAGAACGGCATCTGGGAAAATTTATCGTTCAGTCTTATCGCGGCCTAGACATCGAGAGCGGACGTAATCACGACGATTCGAACTTCCGAAATTTCAGTAGTAACGCGCGAAAAAAGCAAACCAGAGAATTACTTAGAAAAATTGAGTTCCACAGAAACCAAAGCGAATCGAAAATATTCACAGTCCAGGCTGGTTTTGGAATGGGGCGCTCTCAATTCTTATTGGAATTAAAGTACCTTCTAGATGAGAAGCTTCCGCGCGATACAATCCTCTTTAGTCAATGTGATGAAGCAATGGTAGGAAAGCCACTCTACGCAATGACCCAGGCGTTGAAGCGTAGCTGTGTAATAAGAATTGGAGAGGACCAAGAAACGAAGTTCCAGAAGCTCATAAGGCTAATACCCAACGAGTTTACTCCTCGGCAACGCACCCAGACCCAAGAAAGCCTTGCACAACTCATTCAAAACAGTGACCAGCCAACAGACAACCGTACTCCAAGCATGAGCCCTTTTGATAAAGCTTCGAGACACTTGAATCAGGGCCGACAGCTTTATCACGATCTTCTTCGCTTCTTAAATGAAAGCGCTAAACATAAGCCTCTGCTTATAATTATTGATGATGCGCATTGGTGTGATCGGCCTACAGTTGACCTTCTCGAGTCGCTTATACGAGACCAGGACGCACTGGTGTTTCTCGTTCTCAGTTTAGCACCGAAAGCTGTAGATAACTCACATGTAAGTAAGTTGCTGGAAAAGTTTCCTCACGAAAATTTGGCGCTTAATGCACTCGACGTTGAGGAGGTCTCTGAGCTTGCAAAGCAAGTTTTGGAAGTTGAACCAAGTGAAGAGCTTTGTAAGCTTCTGAACGAAAAGTCAGGCGGCAATCTACAATATCTAAGAGAGATACTCTCCAATCTTGCGTCGGTATCGGATGAACAGGACCTCAAAACGGCAATCAACAAAATGAGCCCCGGCATCGAGAGACTGATTGTAAATCACCTCTCAAATCTCGAGCCAGAGGACCTAGAAATTCTTCAACTCGCATCTGTGTTTGGCACTCGATTTTGGGGCCAAGGAGTTATTGCGTTATCTGAATACTCAGTGGAAAAAGTAATTGAGAGGCTCATTACGCAAAATGTGATCTACCCACTTGAGACTTCTCGCTTTTCTGGATCTCGAGAATACTCGTTTCAAAACCGTTACCTCTGGGAGGCAATGTACAAAAGAAATGACTCCCAACAGCTGCAAGAGCTGCACAGAAAGGTTTCGGATTGGCTAATTACACAAGGCGAACACGATCCGGTAAGGCTGGCATATCATTATCGAGAGGCTAAATCATATAGGGATGCCCAGGCAGCCCTATGCATAGCCGCCACAGCCGCCCTCCACGGCGGAGACCTTGATTCGGCTCTAGACTTCATTGAGCAAGCAGAACGGTGTGGAGAAAGAATTGAAGACGGTGCTACGCTGAAAGAATTACTACGCGTCAAAATTCGCACGCTGGAGCTGGATGGACGATATAACGAAGCGCTGATGGCCGTCACTCAATTGAGTTCACTCTCAAAAAATCCGGTTGATAAGATGCGAAGCGTTTTTTACAGTGGGCGACTCGAGATAACGCTAGGAAACTCTTCTGAGGCGCTAAGGACTGCGAGACAAGCTGCTGAAACATTCGCGAAAGACACTCCGAATGGTGCTTACGGCTGGTTGGAGCTTTCGATCGGAGATGCTTTACTTGCCCGTGGCGACACTATCACCGCCTGCTCGTCTTTCCAGGACTGCTATTCACGAGCTCGGAAGATGGAAAATGCTACGC
The DNA here is from genome assembly GCA_036337945.1 of Myxococcota bacterium. Classification (GTDB taxonomy): domain Bacteria; phylum Myxococcota; class Kuafuiibacteriia; order Kuafuiibacteriales; family Kuafuiibacteriaceae; genus JAYZDF01. The sequence continues at coordinate 9,448 of JAYZDF010000077.1, read as the reverse complement.
TATCCACAGAAAGCGTTGTTCGACTGGCTCGAGTCGCCTATTCGACTTCGGACTTTCCTCAAGCTATTCAGCTCTTCGAGAAAGCACGGGCACGCTATATTAGAGAGTTAGAGAACCCGCAAGGAGAAGCGCAAGCCCTCCTAGGACTTGGTGCTTCATACGTTATGCTGGGGGATCTGAAACGTGCTGTCAGTAATCTAAATGAAGCACGTGGACTCTTCACCGCGCTCCCAGACAAAGGCAATTTACTGATGCTGCGGATGTACGAGTTATTCTTAGAAGATGAGAAACTCGAAGAAGGAACAAGCCCGGAGCTCATCACAGCAGAATTAGAGCGTGCAAAGGAACTCGATTGCCGAGAACCGTACTTGTATGGCGGAATACTTCTTATCCGCAATCATCTAAGATTTAAGCGACGCGAGGAAGCGCTAGGCATAGCACGAGCAATGTTTAATGACGCGATTCGCAGTCTCCCCCGATTTGTCGTTTCGATTGAAAGCGAACTCGGACTCGCTTTGGTGGAAACCGGAAACTTAGAGCAGGGGCTTAGACACGCAGAAGCTGCGGTCGCACGCCTTGAATCTCAAAAAGCCATCGAGGATGACGACCCACACAGAATCTACTTCAATTATGCGCGTGCTCTTAAACGCTGTAACCAATCTGCTCAAAGCGCTCGGGTGCTCCAGCAAGCATTCAAAACAATGAGCGATATTGAAGGGAAACTTGACCCGATGACCAAACGTTTGTTCCGCCGCCGACCCCTGAATTTAGAGATTGCGGAACAACTGAATCAAGATCGATAGCTAACTATCGTCTCTCAGAAGCTGGTCTAGATCTCCGCCTCGATCCAAGTGACTCAGTTCACGATAACCGCCGATGGGCTCACCACCTATAAATATTTGAGGGACGGTTCGCTGACCAGTCACTTCGATAAGCCATGCTCGTTTCTCTGCGTCACCCTCAACATTAATCTCACGGTACTCAACGCCCTTATTGCTCAAAAGGCTTTTTGCTGCATTACAGTATGGGCACCAGTCGGTGCTGTATAAAATGACTTCCTTCACGCCTACCTTCTATGCTTCTTAAGCCACTTCTTTGCTTTTTTGTGAAACTCATTATTCGGGCTCGTCATTTTTATTACGAGACGAAATAAACGAGCGGCTTCATCACGGTTTGCCCTTTTTTGAAGATCTGCTTCGAAATAAAGAACTCGCGCTTTTTGCGCCAGCACACTCACGTAATCTAACGACAGCTTGTGTTTCCTTTGATGCTTCAAGGCTTTGCGGAAAAAAGAATAAGATGAGGCAAAATCGTCACTTAGGTATGCTTGTAATCCCTTGAGATACAATCCATCGGCGTACATTCTCTTGAATTCCTGCCGCAAGACACCTTCGCCATAGCCAAGTTCCTTGTCGAGGACCAAAGCCCGAGGCGCTATTTTTAGGATGTCCGCACCTGCTTTTTGGCGATGAGCTCTTTTGAGCCGGTCCGCCAGCCCTTGTATTTTTCTCAAAGACTCAACGTATTCCGCAGCTTTTTCGGATCGCGATAATTCGCTTGCGTCAATTGCTAGCTGGATATCTCCTGAGCGGTATAAACTCACAGCTTTTTCTAGTGCTCTGGGAATCCGCTTCGCGCTTACACTAGCCAAGACAGATTTTTGACTCGAGGATTCTTGCAGTGATGTGAGTAATGCCAACGCTTCTTTATTTTTGGGATCCTTCTCAAGTATCTCATTTACGAGTTCCAGAGCCTCTCCGAAGTTCCTACTATTGAATGCCTGCCGAGCGCGGCCCAACAATCTAGATACGCTTTGCAATGTCCATTTGGCAGAAAAAGAAGAAGCCGCCGTATAGTATTGACTGTCTTTTGGGATCTGACTCAGAGTCGCGATTGCTTCACTGCCCTTACCCTTATCAAAGAGTTTCTTCGCCTCCTCAAGACGCTGGAAACGCTCTAGCTCTTGAGTACAATAAGAGTGGTACTCCTTTGCTCTAGAGTACTCCGGCCGAATCGACAGGACCTCATCAAAAAGAATGAGGGCATCACCACATCGCTGTTGCTTAAGTAATTCAACACCCTGAAGAAACAGAGTTTTGGCTCGCAATAGTCGGTCCTGTGGGGAGGTATTGGTAATGCTTTGATAGGCTTGGACAGCTAAATATCCCGTTAACGTCGCCACCACGATCCCAGCCAGAACCAAACCAACAACCTTCATACCGGTATTTTTCTTTTGTGGAACCCCAACGATCGGCGCAGCAGACACACTGTCCGCTACATTCGGACCATCGAAATCGGGGATCACATCCACGTTTACCTGAGACTGTATAGCGTCCTCGGCTTCGTCCAGGTCGGGCTCTAAAGCATCTTGATTCTCTTCTGCATCTGCAGCCTCTACGTTAGCGAATTCAGGATGAGCCGCGGAGGTAAGTGGGGTCTCATCAAGCTCTACAAACCGAAGAGTTCGGGCACCGACAATAATCTCGTCGCCCGACTGCAACTGTTCAGTGTCGACGCTTACGCCATTCAGTAACGTGCCGTTATTGCTTTCTAGATCACTGACATAATACGCGCCATCTCGATAATTTATCTCCGCATGATTTCGAGACACAGCGATATCAGCAAAATCAATCTCATTTTCAGCACTTCGTCCAATGGTGATCTTCGGGATCTTGAAGGCCCATTCAGTGCCAATTCCTGGGCCACTAACAATAATGAGTCGAAAGCCAGCGGGGGGCTTTTCTGTTTCGACCTTGACCCTGGTTTCAGGAGCATCGTTCAGTTCCTCTGCGAGTTCACCTAAGAACTCTCCTCGGTCAAACATTGCTGTCGGTTGCTTGAAACCGTCTAGATCATCTAAACCCTGTGCTATGCCGGTCCCCTCAAGCTCCATACTTGAACTTTCACTGACTCCCCGCGAATCAGGACGATCTTGGGAATCGTCCAAAGCGGTATCATTTCGCAAACGCCCTCCACTTCCTGGAGAATCAGCTTCATCCCAATCCGACATATATTCCTTTGGTCACAAGCATCTTTACTCAAATCCTTTGAGGACCTTCGCTAGTTTACTTAAGCTTGGGAAAGAGTTGAATACAAATATTTGGTCGTTTTTTTCAACTATATCAGCAACATGAGAATCTGACACTAGGGCTTTATCCAATCCAAGAACCAAGTTCTGCTCGGTAACGCTATCAAACATATCAAGTCTTTTCGTAAGAGCACTACGGTGCCACCGATGAAATAGTTCAATGAAAACGACCTCTCCCGTATCGCTGTGGATGAAACGAAAATCGGGAACACAAATTTGATCATACATCAAACTAAGCGGTTCTGGCTGAGTGCTCAGTTCCCACAACGACGACTCAAATTTCTCAGCAATTACGCTGATTTCTTCAGGAACATGTCCTCGACCGAAGTTTTTGTGATGAGAACATAAGCCACTCGTAGAATCAATTGAGAGGCTTGCCACCGGTTTACGAGGTAAGCGGACCACGGCTTCGACGTGATATTTCTCCAAATTTGGTACGACTGCGAAGAACTGCGCAAGTTGTAAGCCATACTTTTTTTGCATCGAAAGAATGCTTCCTGGGCCATCAACTGTGATTTTCCAGGTGACTTCAGACTTTGAAATATTCGCGACGAGCCGACAAAACCGGAGCCAACGAAGTAAATTTCTCACCTTCACGATGTCTGGCTCTTCTATCGTCAATTCGACTCGTTCCGCGTAAAGAATCAGACCTTGTACTTGAGCGAGATTATAACGATGCAAAAGTTCCTCGGGACTCATCCCCTTAAATTCCTTTAATGAACGTCTCGACTTTAGGTCAGCAAATAAGCCCTCTTCTACTGAATCAAGCGATTGGGAAAGATGCTCTTGAATGCGTAACCGATACTCTTCTATCGAATCATCTACCTTTACCTTTCGAAATATTTTTGCGGATTGAGAGAAAAGCTCTAAACGATTCTCTAAAACATTTGGTTTCGGCTCTCCAAACTCGCAGCGGTCCAAAACGAGTTTTGCTAAACCCTTTGATATTTTTTTTCGGCGACTACGACTGGTCTTTTCTTCTATGAGCTCTTCGATGTATTGGCGAGACTGACCGATATTTTTATCGCAAAGCTGAATGAGGTCACGAGCGAGATTATGAAGAGACCGATTTTGTAAATCGACAAAACTCGGCTTAATTCGACCTTTGTTTAGCCGGAACATTAGTAAATCTCGATTCAACATTACTCTTTTCCGTAATACGCACGATGTTGCCGGCGTCGCTCACTGGTATTCATTTCAGATGACTCCGCAGCATATACTTCGTAGAGAATCGCCTCCTTACCGGGTCTTTTTCGTAAGATACGGCCAAGTCTTTGTACATGTTCTCGAACACTGCCACTACCCGACAAAACAACACCAACGTTAGCATCAGGTACATCTACACCTTCGTTTAGAACCTTTGAGGTAAGCAGAACCGGTAATTCACCTTTTGCGAATAGGCTTAGGAGATGTTTTCGTTCTTTTACCTTCGTGTGATGCGTAATCACGGGAAAAAACAACTGGTGCGAAAGGCGATATACAGTTTCGTTGTCTTCTGTAAAAACGATGACTCGGTCATTTCGATGGCTTTTCAGTATATTCCAAAGTGCATCGGTTTTACTCTTCGACGAAAATGCGATTTTTCGTTGAGTTCGATATGCTTCCAAAGCTCTCTTGCCTTCGGCAGAGCGCTGGCAAATCATAATAAAGTTAGCCCAGCCATCCGGTCGATTAAAAGAGACCCCAGTGCTACGCAAAAAGTTTAGGTAAGTTTTTCTGGAACTATCATACTCTTCTCGCTCTTTGGCAGTGAGCTCGACTGGGACTCGACGCACCTCGTAGGGAGCAAGATATTTTCCCTCCAATGCATCAATAGGTAGGGAAAAGTTGAGAGAACCTAAGAGCTCTTCACAAACAAACTCACCACCATCATTTCGTTCCAAAGTTGCAGTCACTCCAAGCCGGAAAGGTGCGACAAGAGCTTCGGCTATAAACTGATACGCGGTCGCCGGTAAGTGATGACATTCATCGCAAATCAAGAAACCGAAGTTTCGGCCCCAAAATTCAGCATTGTGAGCGGCAGAATCATACGTGGTGACGGTTATCGTAGCCTTCTCGTGTCGGCCCCCGCCATACACTCCAATATCGATATTAAAATGGTCCGACAAAACCCTTTCCCACTGCAATAAGAGATCAATCGTCGGAACCACCACCAAAGTCGGTCGTTGAACACTCGCAATCGCTAGAACCGAGAGAACCGTTTTTCCCGCTCCGGTCGGCAGCTCTATAATCCCGCGTTTACCATTCTCCTCCCATTTGCTGAGCGCTTCTTTTTGGTGCGGAAATGGCGAAATGTTTTTCTTCAAAGATAAGCGAACGGGTGAAAAATCTTTTGCTTTGTCCATGTACTGACGGCCAGACTGATGCAAGGCCATCACAATATCTCGATAATGACGAGCTTGAGCACGATAAGCATTAATTCTATCATCAAACTGCACACCATGGAGCGTATTAGCGAACTCGTCATCGATGTTCGTCAAGAGCAACGTTCCACGATCATACTTAATGGTAGGTACTTTGGATGACATATAAATTTACGACTGCTTTGAAGTCCCTGTGAATGTTTTTGTGTTACGGCAAAATGGCAAGAATTATCTGCGAGGTTCGCTCTCTTGATCGCGCTTCCAGGCTAATTCTGCCTGCTCTTTGACCCACTCTGTTCCTTCTATGAGTGAATCTCTTGCCAAAAAATCCACTACGAAATCTGGGACATTGTGTGTAATGACCTGAGATCCATATTCAAGTCTTGTGAAGTTAGGTCCTTGACTCGATTCTGAGACCCTCCAATAACCGACCAAATCTCGAATGTCACTTTTCTTTGAGCGGTCAAGAGTCCAAGTTACATACCCCATGGGTCGCTGAATCCGATGAATGAAATTTAACTTCGATGTCACCCAAAGGAATCTAGTGAGCATCTCGACATACCAGATTCGACCTTGTCGACGAACTACGTCACACTGTGAAATGTTGTCACTCCATTTCGGATACATTTCGAAGGATAAAATAATCTTCCAAACGGCGTCTGGTGGAGCATTGACCTCACGGAACACAATCCCGCTGCCGGCACGTGGCGTATCGAATCTCTTGATGACTATTTTTCCAGAGTGAAGGCGCTGCTGCTCATCTTCAGTGAGAGGCACATCCTCTGGGGTCCCAGCTATAGGACGAAGCTCTGGAGCAAAGGGATGTGCGCTATCCTCGTCAGCCAAACTACTCGGCGGCTCAACCAAGACAAAAAACATGAACAGAGCTGCCAACCCCAATATGTTTTTGGACCGCACCCAGTCACTGTCACAGATTCAGCAACTCTTTTGTATCGGATCTCGTAAATTCTTCGTGACAGACCCTATATTCCTAGCAAGCAAGAACTTCTGGCGAGCCCATAGGTATACAAAATAAAGAGAATATCCCACATCCAAAGGGCTCCGAACGGCATTACTTTTGAAGGAGCTCCAAGTTGAGGTATGAAAGTGTAGTACCCTTATGTGTTCCAAATGGGCAACATTCCTCTTGTCGCTTTGTCACCTGGCTGCAGTCGGGACTGCATGTCGCCCGATTACACAGCACCCGATAGAGGGCAAAGACGTCGGCTTAATTGTCGGTGTAGTGCTCAGCGAGAATAACTCCGTCCTTTCGGTAGATAAGTACGACAACGTCGAGCAGCTCGGCCGTTTTGAAATCCCGGAAAACGCGACGTTTGTCACTTGGTCAATTCCGAGCAGTTCTTTACTCAATAAAAATTTTAAACCTCTGAGCACAGAAGAAAAAGGCGACCTGGTCGCCACACAGAACGAATCGTACGAGACAGTTGGTTCATGCGGGAGATGCTTAACGCCTTCAACGGATGGACGTCAGAGAATCCTCGCGGGAGACTCATGTCCTATTCCGGAGAAATCGCAGACCCAAGTCAGTGGAAAACGTCAGCTTAGTGAAGAAGAGTTACAAAATATTAAAAAGTCGATTCGGCTAACCTCCGCAGAGGACTGCGAGTGCCGAGTCCAAAACGCAGGAGTCGCTCAGCCGCTTTCGTTTAGTCTTTACGATTCAGAAAATGAATCAGGAGCGTGGCCTTTTCGTTCCGCGGCTCTGTCTCAAAGAGGCGACCTTGGTCTTTTCAGCGAAAGCCTCGCAGAAATAAAGCCATGGAAAGGAAAGAGTATCAAGCTGTTTGGCGATGAACTCCCCTACGACGGACTCATTTTAGCATCGATTGCAATAGAAGATGGCTTCGTAATTCTGGTCAAATCAGGAGCGACACGGGGTGAAGTTGAATTAGTATACTTGAGCTTTAGTGGAGAGAGATCCCGAATTGCCTGGTCCAACGACGGACAAATATTTACTTTCCGTACCCTTACTGCGAGCCATGGCCGGAATCGGTTTCTACTCCATGGAAACGACAAGGAAACCGAGAAAATCGTCATTTTTGATTGTTTTGTGGACTCAGAGAACACCGGCGAGTGCCAAACAATTGGACGCAGCTATACCAACCAGATGGACGACCGGTCTTTCACGGCAGCCCACTTGCATGGGAACGATTCTATCTATTTTATTGGAGACCAAAAAGGCATCCTGAAGGGTACGCAGACAGATGATGGTTGGCTTTGGCGAAGAGAGGCTGTTCCCGACACCTACCCTTTCAGGAATCAATTTTATACGTTGCACTCAGTTCAAATGTCACATGTGAACGACGACATTTGGACAATGTGCGGACGGCTTTTTAAGGAAAACGAGACCCCCTTATTCGGAATATTTAGTGGTCGTTTAGAAGCGGACGTTCTTACCTGGAGACTCGCCGCAACATCAAGAGCAGAATGCCAGGTAGCGCTCGCGTTTAAACCAAACCCGCAACAGACAATCTTGCAAATGAAGAACCTTGATACGTTCATTCACAAGGTTGACCGGACGATTACCCGAACAAGCTCAACTATTGCTGACGTTGAACAAATTGATCGTCCCATTCGGCACGGCTCTGATTATTCTTTTGGGTGGGTTGCGCTTACGGGCGAAGATAAAAGCATTTATTTACGCGAGACGGGCTCAAGCAGTACCACTATACAAAGGTTTGGACCCTCTAATTATACGCCCTTTGATTTCATCACCATTAGTCGCAAAATGGACGACCTGTATGCCTTTCGAGAAGACGGAAAAGTGATTGTTGTACCAAAAGAAACAAGAGAAGCGACGACGTTATCTATGAAGGGACTTCAAACCAACGAGAGAGTCGTAGCGGCGAGGTGGTCCCAGTATCGCAACTCATTTCTAGTACTGACTTCGAACCGAGAGAGAGATGGCAGACTGTTATCATATTCGAGCACCAAGCTTGCGACTCCTAGAATTCTTTTTGATTCTCTCATCGATATAACGAACGGGGAAGCCATCACAAACTTTGTGGACACGTCTACTATAGACGTATTGTTCACAACGGATAAGGGTTCGGTTTTTCATCTTAGAGAAACAATGGCGCGGCAGGTAGAACTTGATTGGACGAGCTACTTTAACGACGTGGTGACAACAATTCCAGACCTCGAAAGCTGTCAGAACATAAACGACAAGCTAACTAGAGGCCGATTGCAGGCTCTCAAGACAGGTATTTGGCAGTCTATGGAAGCATCGCTGGGCGTTGTATGGATTTCAGGATGCGCAGGGACAGTGGTTAGAGTCATAGTAACCCCAGACGGTGTAGACGCGAAGATCTTTCAGGTGGGCGGAGGTTCAGTGGATAATAGGTTACCTCTGTTTGAGCGTAACACGCAGCGAGCCCTCAGTGCTCTCAACGTACAATGCTCAGATAAACTCATCATAGGTAGCCAAGGCGATAAACAGCTAACCGAGCATCGTGGAACGATTTGGCATCTTACTAATACCAGCAAAGAAACCTTTAGCGGAGATCAACTCTTCGAGCCCTTTGAAACCAGGGAGGCTCCAGAGGCGCAACTTCTCAGACTGGATGCGGGTCTACCAGTTGCACTATTAGGACCTCTTGAACATTTTCGAACTATCTACAACTCGTCTAATCAAAGTAGAACGCTTATCTCCGACTTAGGTGATAATCTTGGATTAGTCTTGAATGATAATGTGCTGTGCGCAGCGCAGATTGACAGCGAGCTTTTGGTTGCTGGATTACCAAATGGGCGATTACTTATCGGTCGGACCAAACAATGATGAACAGGAGAAATTCCAACGCTTTTCGAAAAATAGAGTTCATACCAAATATTTTTCGTAACATCCGATATGAAGTGTGAGATTAAGCTATCGGCGAGAATTAGACGTCTTGGAAGGCTTACTTCATAAATATTTTCTGCTAGAAGGGCGATTAAAGTAAAACAATGAAGAAGCTCCGGCAAACAGCAGATGAACATC
>JAYZDF010000076.1:0-17976 GCA_036337945.1 Myxococcota bacterium | reverse complement strand
GCTGAGTCTGATGATAACTCTCTTGATAACGATGAAACGATAATTCGAGCCAATCATTATCAAATACAGCATGGCCCATTTCTTGGACTTGGGATTGTCTACTAAGAAGACGAGTTTTCGAAGCTAATCACATAGCCCGGTTCGCGGGTTACAGGTTCCTTGCGAGCCTGGGCATCTGTTGTTAGTAAGCTCACACCTCGGATAACATATTTTACGATCGCCGATCGGGTGACATACGTTATTTTGATTTTTACTGGTGCAGTCTGCGTCATCTTCGCAAGACCGGAAGCACAAGAATTCGTTGTTCGAGTTACGGCGGACTGGCAAACAGGCACTATCTGCAGGGCACGTTTCCAAACCAGAACAGTCTGAAGTACAGATTCCTTGGACTCCCGTGTCTAGACACGATTGGCTTTGACATTCTCGCTGCGTAAAGCACGAACGAGAAATGTCTGTATAAGCCTGCTCGGGCAACCGGCAGGTTCCAATAATCGATTCTGAATCCTTCTCGTCTGGGGTGCATGCATATGTTGTCTCACTAAGGAGGAATTGACAGTTTAAGAACAGGTCCGTGCGACAGGTTCGAGCGCATTGGCCACCGGTGGGTCTTGTTGACGTAACCCCGGTGCAGGTGAAGTTTTTGGTGCGGTTACAGTCGTCGCTAATCCTCTCTCCTTTTTCGTTGAATTGCGTTGTACAAGAATCTCCTTGTTCTCCTCCACCAAGATTTGGTCGGCAGTAACCTTGTCCTCGGGGAGAATCTTCATTGAGGTAGGTGCAGATGTCGTTCGAAAAACCGCATCGTAAAACAGCACCGAATGGGTCACATGCTACACGACAACCACATCGTTCGGGCGATTCATTGCCGGCTTCACAGAGAGTGTGAGTGGCGGCATCTACACAAACTTGATTAATAGGGCATCCAACGTCAACGCAAGTGGTTGGCGTGATAGGGTCTACGTTCGCGTCGAGGCCCCCTGCATCGTTTTGCATCCCTGGGGTTCCAGAGTCGGAGTCTTGAGTTGCATCAGGCGGCAGGCCAGCGTCGGCATTATCATTCGGAGGTAAACGAACGGTGGTGAATTCTTCGCCTGGGTTCACCACGGGGAGGTCTTTGACTTCCACATAGTCATTTACGCATTGGCCCTGGGCAGAACAGGTTTGATTGAGTTGAGTGCACTCGACGGGCTCGCATATTCGAAGCAGGTCGATGTGCAATAATCGGCGTTGTTGTTCGACGAAACCTAATCGTGCGGTGTACTCCACCAGTGCTTTGCCTGATGCATCAAAGCCGAGAGCTGTGATTTTTACTTCTTGGTCTCGGAAGTTAGCCCCAGGCTCGATAGTAAAAGAGAAGGGCAGTTCTATGTTATCTCGAACCAGAAAAAAATCGTTCGAACTAATGAGCTCTCCTCGGCTATTCTCAATGTCTACTCCGACTTGGTGGAGCTCGTCTCCAAAGTCAGATGAGACTAGAGCAACAATCTGGGTCAGGTCTTGCGTGCACGATGTAGCCGCAAAAAGCCCGCAGAGCATTAGGTTTTGTATAAGGCGCAGCATCTCTTGAACTCAGCTAATTAGACAACCGAATGGTCGTATCACTGCTGCCTCCGTAATCTCCTCCGGTTGGTGGTGCGAAATAGAAACCTGCTGCCGTAGCACTTCCCGCGAGGGCAATGGAGGCTATAATCCAAAAAGTTGCTGAGCTAAACCACGGTGTTTGTTTGGTTTGTTTTTCTTTTTGTTCCTTGAGTTGATCTAGGTCAAGCAGAGCAGGGACTGGTGCTACGATGATTTTTTGTCCGGTGCTATCGACTGGGCAGATAAAATTTTCGCCCGTGAATTTATTCGCCATCTGGGTTCGAATAGTCTCTACTGAAAAGTTTCCTATGTCTAGATTTTGTGCACATCTGAACAAAGCGCTGGGGCGACCCTGGTGCTCGCGGGTTGAGAGACTGATATTCGGATTGAGTCCCAGGGCGATTCGAAACGACAGCAATGACTCTAAGGGCTGATTATCTGCTTCAAAGAGGATTCCAAATTGACGGTGAATCCTCGATTTTAGAATGGGGTCGTCGGAGGAAGCGAGTGCCTTTTCAAGTGAGCGTTTCGAGGCGTCCATGTTGCCTTGCCCAAATTGAATAATGCCTTTCGTGAGTAGCTCTGAGGAAGGGTCTGCCAGAGCAGGCTCGGAAAACACTAGAATCCCGACGAGCGGGATGAGTAGCGAGTAATTTTGGCGCAAGAAGGCCATATACTATACATACTAGAGATCGACGATCACCTGAACCTTTGATTTGGTGTCCTGTGTCACAGTAGCAGCCTTTGAGATGGGTGGATACCCTGAAGCCTGGACGGTGATCTTCCTTTTACCGGGTCGTGCTTTAATCGTGATTGGAGTTTTTCTTGGTAACGCTCGCCCATCGATGGTCACTTTGGCGGATAGCTGGCGTCCTGCGGTCGTATAGGCTTCGATTGTCAAAGTACCAAACGTATTTGATTTCCTTCGGCGATCCCGCGGCTTTTTTGCTCTGCGCTTTCGTTTATCAAGTCGAGTGTCGTCTCTTTTTTGTGTGGTAATCTGCGGCACCTTGAGGAGAGGTTTTGTGTTCTCGGTTGCTGGTGCAGTCGTTGTCGTTCGGGTCTCGATGACCGCCGGAGTAGCAATGATTTGCGATGTTCGTTTGTTATTTTGATATGCAATACCGAACAGGCCGGAAATTATGAAAACGAGCAGAGCAATGACTGGCATTGCATATTTCGGTAGTTTCTTTCGAGGCTGTCTTGCCAGCATCCGAAATGGATTTTCCCGAGGAGGCGGCATGACCGAGGTTGGTCGCTTGGTCACTGTTTGTCGATTTGGATGCAGAGAGTCATGGCGAGTGGCTGCGGGCGCAGACTCTAGCTTGCTTTGAATAAAGTTCAGTCCCTCGAGGACTTCGGCCAGAGCCGGCCGATTGACCGGGTCAGGCAGAAGGCAATTACTCACCAACCCAAGAAGTTCTCTGCGCAGCGGTACCTCTTCGTCGATTGCGAGCTTAGGGGGCACGTGAGCGAGTTTCTGTCGAAGTATGTTGAGATTCTCCCCCTGAAACGCGGGTTCGCCAGTCACAAGCTCGAAAAGAATTTCTCCCAGTGCGTACACGTCCGTTTTGCTGGTTACGGGATCACTGGCAACCTGCTCAGGAGACATATAGATAGGAGTCCCCATAAGCGCTCCGGTACTCGTTTTGTGTTCAGAGGTGTCATCCGTGACTTTTGCAATTCCAAAATCAACAACTTTTACACTCGGGAAACTAGAATAGTCGCTTTCGTCGGGCGCTTCCATGAGCAAGATATTTGCTGGCTTGAGGTCGCGGTGGACGACATTGATTTCATGTACTGCGTCCAACGCCCCGGCAATTTGACGACAAATATTCAGAGCTTGAACTGGCGTGAATTTGTGCCTTTTCAACGCTTGGCTGAGGGAAGGTCCATGGACATACTCCATGATATAGGCGACGCGTCGTGGAGATTGGGTGTCTACGAAATCTACAATATCTACGATATTTGCGTGCTTCACGTTGTTGACGATCCTGGCCTCCTCAAAAAAGCGTGAGATAAACTCTTGATCATCTGTGAGTGCCCCATCCAGGATCTTTATGGCTACTTTCTTTTGGAGGTGCTCGTGGTGGGCTAGATAAACGCATCCCATGCCACCTTGACCCAAAACTTTTTCGAGGACGTATCCCCGAATTTTTTCTCCAATAGATGCTGGGCCGACCTGCATATTGCAGGGAGGTTTTTAGCATGAAAGGACGTAAAATACGACTTTACGCGTTTCGGCTTCATTCTCGTCTTGCTGAAAGGACGGAAAATCTGCATGTTCCGGGTGTGAACAATTCCGCGCCGAAAAAACCGGTGATTCTGTCCGGGATACAGCCCTCGGGCGAGCTTTGTATTGGAAACTACCTGGGAGCCCTGAAGAATTGGGTAAACATGCAAGACGAATACGATTGTATTTATCTTGTTGTCGACTTACATGCCCTTACTGTTCAGCAAGTGCCGGCGGAATTTCGAAAGCGATGTCTCTCCTTTGTCGCGCAGTACATTGCGTGTGGGATTGACCCCGAACAATCCACGATTGCGATTCAATCTCATATACCTGCTCATGCAGAGCTCGCTTGGTTGCTTGGTACGATGACCTATATGGGCGAGCTTCAGCGGATGACGCAGTTCAAAGACAAAAGCGCCCAGCACCAAGCAAACATAAATTCAGGTTTGTTTACTTATCCTGTTTTGATGGCTGCCGATATTCTTTTATACCAGGCCAACTGCGTACCCGTCGGAGCAGATCAAAAACAGCATCTCGAACTTACACGTGATATTGCTCAGCGATTTAATCAACGCTACTCGGAGACATTTGTTGTACCAGAGGTGTTCATCCCTCCAGCAGGTGCGCGAGTGATGAGCCTGCAAGAACCTACAAAGAAGATGTCGAAGAGTGATGTGAATCCACAAAACTATATCGCGTTACTAGACTCACCAGACGTAGTGACAAAAAAATTGAAACGAGCTGTGACGGATTCAGGAAGCGAGATCCGGTTTGACGAAGCCCGCCCAGGTCTGGCGAATCTGCTTACCATGTATTCTGTCATGACGGGCCAAGACATGAAGAAGGTTGAGTCTCATTTCGAAGGAAAAATGTACGGCCATTTGAAAGTCGAACTTGCGGAAGTCATGGTCGAAGTCCTGAAACCGATTCAAAAACGATATCAAGAAATCATGACGGATAAGGGGTATCTTGAGACCGTGCTCGCCAACGGCGCTGAGAATGCGGGTCGCCGAGCACATCGAACCTTATCGAAAGTCTATCGAAAAGTGGGCTTCATCGCCCCAAAAAGACAGTAGTTAGATTCGACATACATTCGACCTGGCTGGGCGGCTAAAGGATAGCGTTATGGAGTAGCGTTAGGGGAGTAAGGCGCTAACTTCAGCTTCGAAGTTTTGGTCGCCAGTTCGATTCTGCGCTCGCCAAGCAATGACATTCTCGTAAGAGAGGACGAGGTGCCAGTGCTGAAGTGCATTCATTGTGTTGGCATAATCACCATTGACGTCGAAAAGAACCGGCATACGAAGGTTATACATTCGTTGAACGTCTCGACAATCTTGTTGAGTGGCGGTCTGAAAAGAACCATTTTGAGTGACAACGATGTAGCCTTCGAAATCATTACCACCGCGCATTTTGAGTCGGCCATGAGGTGTATCCGCTGAACTAGCGAATCGGCGACATCCTGCTCACCAAAGTGGTAGGCTGAAAAGCCAAGTCGCCTTTCGATTGCAAAAGTCGTGTAGTCTTACGATATTTCCATCACAATCTTGGAGTTCGATATTATGAGTTGTGTCGCCGGTGTTCGCTCCAAACGGACCATTTGGCGGGCATGATGCGTTCATCGCCATGGCATCGGCAAGGACACCCGAATCGGCAGGGCTTTGGCTCTGCGCATCCATCGTGAAACCAGCATCTTCTATATTTGTAGTGCCGCTATCTAAAATGTCTGTATTCCCAGAATCGACCGAAGACGCGTTTCCCGAATCGCTCGGAGATGTGCTCCCCGAGTCTAAAATCGTCATTGCCCCGGTGTCGCTCGACTCGGCGTCCGCATTGGCGCCTGAGTCAGAGGCCGTACCTTGCGTAGTGGCATCCTGGCTGTAATCTCTAGGCAGCTGGCGGTCGTTCTCGGAGGAAGAACTTGAGCATGCGAATAGCCCGCAAACGGCAACGAGCAGGGCTGCCTTACTCCAAGTCCCAACCATGTCTAGAAGTTACCTCAATCAGAGCTCGTCTGTCTATAGTTCAGGTGAAGGCATGACTGCTTAATCTTGTAGGGTAGTCATCCTAACGACAAATCGTTGAAGCTCCTGCTGGGCATTTTGCGGGCAGGAGTTTAGCTCGTTACTTGCGTTCGAAGCTTTCGAGTTCTAATCATGCAACATGGCTGGTATTTATGATTTCGAAGTGACAACGATTGACGGAGAGACGAAGTCTCTGCTCGATTACCGGGGGCAGGTTCTCCTGGTTGTGAATGTCGCGTCAAAATGTGGACTTACGCCTCAATATGAGGGCCTTCAACGTTTGTATGAAGCGAACCAGGACCGCGGACTGCAGGTCCTGGGTTTTCCGTGCAATCAATTCGGGCGCCAAGAGCCGGGAACAAACGCGGATGTTCAAGAGTTTTGTACCACTCGATATGGGGTGACGTTTCCAATGTTTGGAAAAATTGACGTGAATGGACCCAACCGGCACGATCTGTACGCATTATTGACCTCGGTAAATACAGACCCCGAAGGCGAGGGTGACATTGGTTGGAACTTCACCAAGTTTCTGATTGATCGGGAAGGAACCGTGATTGGCCGCTTTACCTCCTCCTCGAAAGTCGACAACCCCGAACTTCTCAAACGGTTGGAAGCGGCTTTAGGCTGAATAGAGCGCTGAGATTCTTCTCGTTCAAAATATTTGGTTTGACGCAATAATCCGTCTTGATCATACTTCGCTGAGATTTTGTCCGTCCTCGTTGTTTGGGGTAGACATGTTGATTCGGGCGGGCTGTGGCCGTCCGGCGGAGAAACAAAATGACCATTACAGTAAAACTGCCAGACGGTAGTTCACGCGAACTCGAAGACGGAGCCTCATCGGCTGACCTCGCTCTATCAATAGCGCCCGGGCTGGCGAGGGCGGCTGTACTCGCCCAAGTAGACAATGAACTCGTTGACCTTAGTGTGCCTCTTACTGATGGGGCTGAAGTTTCCATCATTACGAAGAAAGACCCTGTTGGTTTAGAGACTCTAAGACACTCGGCAGCTCACTTGATGGCGGATGCGATTTTGCGCGTCTTTCCTAAAGCTCAGCTCACGATTGGTCCTGTCGTGGAAGACGGCTTTTTTTACGATATCTACATGGAAGAAGGTAAAATCTCTCCTGAAGATTTTCCCGCAATTGAGGCAGAAATGAAAAAGCTGGCAAAGGCATCTCTCACCTTTGAACGGCACGAAGTTGGCGACCCCTCGGGCGATGAGTATTTCGCGAAATATAAAGCGATTGATGGTGGGAACAACAAGTTCAAGCAAGAAATTGTGGATGACCTACAAGCCAAAGGCGCCACCATGTCTTTTTACAAACATGGTGAGTTTATTGATCTGTGTCGAGGCCCTCATGTTCCGAATACGGGCTGGCTCAAGAATGTGAAATTGACTCATGTTTCTGGCGCTTATTGGCGGGCGGACGCGCAACGAGAACAACTGGTGCGCGTCTACGGTACTGCATTCTTTTCTAAAGATGAGTTGAAAGAGCATCTTCGCTTAGTAGAGGAAGCAAAGAAAAGGGACCACCGCGTTCTGGGTGAACAACTTGACCTGTTCAGCATGAATGAAGAAGCGCCTGGATTTCCGTTCTTCCTGCCAAAAGGAACCGTTTTATTTAACCAGTTGATGGATTATATGCGCTCTCTTTTGGCTCGCCGCGGATATAACGAGGTAAAGACCCCGCTCATTCTGTCAGAAAAACTCTGGCATACCTCGGGGCACTACCAAAACTACCTTGAGAATATGTTCTTCACAAAACTGAAGCTGCGTGGAGAAGTTGATGCGGAACAAATCCACGATAATGTTGATGAAGAACGACCCATGGCCGTAAAACCAATGAATTGCCCTGGTCATCTTATGATTTACCGAACTCGTCAGCATAGTCATAACGAGTTCCCACTTAGGTTCGCAGAAATGGGACTTGTGCATCGGCGAGAGATGTCAGGTGTTCGTCATGGACTGTTTCGAGTGCAGGCGTTCACTCAAGACGACGCGCATCATTTTTGCACGCCCGAACAAATTGAAGCAGAGGTTATGATGCTTATCGACTTCTTCAAAGAGGTATACTCTGCGTTTGATCTCGACGATGTACGAATCGAATTATCTACCCGTCCGGAAAAAAGTATTGGTACAGATGAAATGTGGGAGCGAGCCGAAGGGGCTCTAAAGCTTGCACTTGACTCGAAGGGTATCGACTACACTGTTAATGCTGGCGATGGCGCATTCTATGGCCCAAAGATCGATTTCCACATTCGCGATGTCCTGAAGCGTTCTTGGCAATGCGGGACCATTCAGCTCGACTTCTCTATGCCTGAGCGGTTCGGTCTACAGTATGTCGGTTCGGATGGTCACAGGCATACTCCCGTCATGCTCCACAGAGCATGCTACGGTAGTTTAGAGCGTTTCATGGGTATCATAATCGAAAACTATGCAGGGCGCTTCCCGCTTTGGTTGTCGCCCGAGCAGGTTCTGGTTCTGCCAGTAAGCGAAAAATATGTCGACTATGCGAAAAAGGTGACTGAGAGATTTCGCGAAAATGGTCTGCGAGCAAGTGCAAACCTGCGTGACGACCGTATCGGCTACAAGATCCGCCAGGCGAGCATGCAAAAGATTCCATACGTCATTGTTGTTGGTGAAAAGGAAACCGCAGCAACAAGCATCAACGTTCGTTCAAGAGATGAGGGTGAACTTGGCGAAATGTCTTTTGATGAATTCTTGAGCCGCATTGAAACCTCTCGGTATCCAAAAAAGGCAGCTCCCGCGGCATGAAACACGTTGTTTCGGTTCCCAATCGGCCCATAGTTTCCAATGACGGACGACTTGAAGTTCATCAAGTATTGTCTTGGGAGGATAACCTGATTTGGCTGCTTGTGGATTCGAAGACAAGAGAAGCTGCAGTCGTAGACGGACCCGAAGCGCAAGGAGTGCTCGACTATTGCGCTTCTAACGACCTTTCGTTGACCACCATTTTTAATACGCACACGCATGGTGACCATATTGGTATAAACCGTGACCTTCAGGCACGTGGGATGTTGTCAGACTTGAGAGTTGTAGGCTCTGAAGCCCGCAAGAATGACATACCTGGTGTCAATGAACTTGTGTCCGATGGTACGAAAGTTTCATTCGGAAGCTGTGAAGGAGTCGCGCTGCTCACGGAAGGGCATATCGACGGTCACATTTCGTATTTGTTTCAGGAGTTCTTGTTTTCAGGAGACACATTATTCGCAGGGGGGTGTGGATATCTGTTTGATGGGCCTGCATCAAAGATGCACGATAGCTTATCCCGCTTGTCACGTCTGCCTAAAGATACCTTAGTGTTTTGTGCCCACGAGTACACTGAAGATAACCTAAAATTCGCCTGGTCACTTGAGCCTAATAATAGAGAGCTGCGGGCGCGAATCGAAGATGTACTTACGCAACGGCAGTCTGGAGGCTCTACAGTTCCTAGCACTATTGGTGATGAGCTTAATACGAATCCGTTCTTGAGAGTTCATAATGAAGAGCTAAGGGCAAAGATTCTTGAGTTTGCTCCTGAGACGGATATGTCGATTGACTCGGAAGTGTTTGCCGCTACGCGGGCTCTCAAGGATTCTAAACGGTACCGCGAGACCCTTCCGGTGCCTCTCCCTACAATAAGCTAACTCGCAAATTTTGCCGTCCATTTTTGGATGGATGACTTAAACGCCTTCAACTCTTTGCGTGGAACGCTCTTTGTTCGTGGTGCGACATGTCGTCGAGGATTCAAATATTTACCATGCTTCTTGAGTCTAAAATCAAGGTGAGGCCCCGTAGAGCGGCCCGTTGAACCGACTTTGCCTATGATGGTGCTCTGAGAAACACGCTGGCCATTTCGTACCTTGATTTTTGAGAGATGGAGATAAAAGGACTCGTAACCTCCGTCGTGCCTGATTCGCACCATTTTTCCTGCGGGGCCCTTGCGGGCGGCAAAAACGACGCGGCCTTCGGCGACGGCGCGTACTGGAGTTCCTGTTGGAGCAGCGTAGTCGACCCCGCCATGAAAATGCCGTTTCTTAAGTATCGGGTGCTTTCTGTAGCCAAAGGGTGAACTAATTCGAGTAAAGCTGAGTGGCGATCGGAGGAACGCTCGTTGGGCGGCTTTGCCGTTTGCATCGTAATATCCTTTTTTCAGGTCTCTTTTGCTGTCCCAATAAAACAAACGCTTCGTACCCACGGGACTATCCGAAGCCCCTATGTATTCTGCAGCATATATTCGTCCGTAGCGGACCAGTTCACCCTCGTTAGTGAACTTTTCTACCCAAAAACGGAAGCGATCGCCGCTGCGAGTGTCGTGAAAGAAATCGATATCAAATTGAAAAACTTCGGCTAAAGTCATCGCTAGGTTAGGAGATTCGCCCGAGCGAACAAAGGCTTCCCACAAAGAGACTTCGATAGCGCCGTTGACCTCAATTACCTCACGCTCAAGTTTGATCTCCTCTGCTTCGCCCTTAAACTTATCTTCGGGGCCTCTTCGGGTGATATAAATCTCGTCAGCACTGGCCTTATAACGAAACCAGAGAAGTTTGCTCTCTGGGGTTAATTCAAATTCATATTGGTGGCCAGGGCGGCTTTTTCGAAAATCATATATTCCCGTTAAGGAGCGAACCGCCGAATCTGCATCAACTAGGCTCGCACCTGCATTGGTTAGGATATCTGCAACGAACTGGTTGGCTGCAATTTTTCCTGAAAATAGCTGGTTTTGAGGAGCTTCCTCTACAGCGGAAGCAGTTGTTGTTTCTTCTAACGCTTGAGCGAGGGTGTGATCACTTTCTGGCTGTGTAGTGGTAGCAAGGTCCCGTTGCTCAGGTGTGGTCGTTGGCGGCGTTTCGTCGCTTGTTCCCTCAAGGAGGTTTGAACCGATGGGAGCGAGGATAAAGGTACCGGCGAGCAGACCAACAATAAAAGTAAAACGATAATCACGATAATCAAAATTTCGAGAGGCTGACTGTGTTCGTCTACCCGTTTGGTCTCTTCTCGTCATTCTAAGTGGGCCTGCAGCTACGGTTTATAGGAAAACGAGCTGAGATGCTACCTACGTTTTTTGCGCTTCTTTTTCTCTCCTTCCATAGCGGAGGTAAGAAGGAGATTGAGCAAGATCCTCCGAGAATTCTTGTCGTAAAGCTTCTTAGTTTTCAGTTCTTCCTCAACGACGAGATAAAACGCGAAAATGCCGGCGTCCATGTCAGCGATGAGTCGACTGGATAAATCATGACGCCTCTCATAACAGTTCTCTCCTAGCTTCTCGGCACTGTCGTGCGCTTTCACTACATTGCAGTCGGGAGAAAGTCGCCGCTTAACTGCTTCGTAAAGAGTCTGTGATCGAAGCTCCGAATTTTGTGCTGCTGCACTCGAAGCTGCAATCCGAACAGCTTCAGAGAGAAGAGGGCAGGCGGTTCCGATCGCCTTCAGACACGATGGAATCCGCAGGGGGAAAAGTTGGTTTTCAATGTGGCTTGCCGCTTCATCGAACCCTGCGGCGCAGACAGAACTTGTAGATACGAGCTTCGTTTGCGGCTCATTTTTCACGACGGCAGTCTTTTGCATCTGAGCAGAATGTACGGGCTCGGCATCGCGATGA
Source organism: Myxococcota bacterium (assembly GCA_036337945.1). Classification (GTDB taxonomy): domain Bacteria; phylum Myxococcota; class Kuafuiibacteriia; order Kuafuiibacteriales; family Kuafuiibacteriaceae; genus JAYZDF01. The sequence continues at coordinate 6,539 of JAYZDF010000076.1, read as the reverse complement.
GGGGCTTTTGAAGGCTGTTGTTGTTGGCATCCTAAGAACGATAGAACCGTGAGCAGAACTAAGGTGGGTCGTGTGCAGAGTGATAGAGCCCGGGCTAAATCCATGTTGAGGGGATAATGGCCGAATTGAGGTCTCTTAATCCACCAGTTAATAGAGGTAATAGCGATTGGGCTGCCGCGGGGGGCGAACTCAAACGTCCTACTTTGTTTTCGAACGCTGATATCTGAGCTAAGGCGTCCAGACGCGAGAGCTTCGAGAAATCAGGCGCTGGCATGCCAACGGACCGAAATCCTTCTCTGATTTGGTCTTGATGATGCGATTGAAAGTTGGGTGCGACCGATTTCGAATAATAGATAAGGCGAATCGTGCTGTCTCTATGGGCAGTGAGCTGTGCACGCTGCTCCTGAGGTAAATCGGTGTGCTGAATAAGTCTTTGCGTATTATTGTAGTGGTCACGAAGAGGGCCGTCTTGAGTGTTTTCGACGTTTTCAGCACCGGAGAAGAATTGGTCATAGTCCGGTCTAGACCAGTCGAAGTCCTGGCGAACCTCTGCATAACTCCGGGTCGGTTCACCATTATTGTACCCGGTGTCGACGCTCCAGGTTGCAACGTTGTCGCCTTTTCGGGTTCCTCTCGCAACGTTTCGGTCGAGAGTGGAAACTTCACCGCGAGTAGCGCGGTCCCAACGGGCGAGGTGAGTGGTTGCTCCGCTGTAGCTACCAGGTGCCGACCCGGTATAGGCCCATACGGTCTTTGCTTTTGGGAAGATCTCTCTCCAGGAATCCACGTGTCCTTGCCCACCTGAGTAACAGCCCGAGATATGCAGATCCTCTACTTGCGCAGCGGCTCTGGGCATCGCTTTCGCCAGGTCTGCAATATCACGGCGATAAATTTCGCCATTATGGTCACCCCAAACACCATCACCAACACTGTGGCCCGACAACACCAGGCGCGAAGGAATTTCTTCTCCTCGCTCTCCCTTAGCCCAAGTCTTCGTCAGCTGAGCCAGCTCATCTTTGGCGTCTGGGTCTGCTCGGTTCAATACCTCTTTAATTTTGGCACTTTGTGCTTCGGGAAGCTTTAGTGAACCAACAAATCCAGACACTCCGTCGGGTGTTGTGAGGTTGTAGGTCTTACCGTCGTCACCGCGAGCGGTGTCATCTACTCGTGCATCTTTGATATGTTGAACCTGCAGCCCGCGATTACGAAGTGACTGTGCTTCGTGGCTTGAGCCTTTGTTCATTCCAAGTAGCACCACATCGTTGTTGCTCCGTGGCCCCGTGTTTGCGAGAGCCCGCAGCGTATCGACCTGTGCTTTTTCGCCTATTGCTTCAATTTTTGGTGCAACCGGTGTTGCGCGACCACGCTGGGTGAGGGCGACTGAGTTTCTGTCTCCATTTTTGTCAAACTTGTCTATTTCATCGAAAAGTCGACCCGCTTCAACGTCTCCTGAGATTTGACCATCATTGTTCAGATCGCTGGATTTGAGATTGACTCCTGAGAGTCGCGCGTCGTCTTTCGCGTCTGCGATAGAAAGAGTCTTTCCATTGAGAGACTGAGTGAACTGTTGTTTTGTGAGCGTTGTCATAATGAAATACCTTAGAACGTGACGATTCCGTCTGTTCTTCTTGGTGATTTCGCTCTAGTAACTGTGACAAAAAAGAGGCTTTATTTGTCGGAGGTTCTCTTACTTTGCTGAGTATCGCTTGTTTTGAATTGAAGAGAGGCCGAATTGACACAGTAACGTAGCCCGGTCGGGTCAGGGCCATCAGTAAAGACATGCCCAAGGTGGCCGTCACATCGTCCGCACAGAATTTCGGTCCTGACCATGCCAAACTTGTTATCGGCCTGTGTGACCACGTTGTGTCGGTGTGCCTTGTCGTAGAAGCTCGGCCAACCTGTTCCAGAGTTGAATTTGTGGTCGGATTTGAATAAGGCGAGGCCGCATCCGCGGCAGTGGTATGTTCCTTTCGCTTTGTTCTTTAGAAGTGAGCCGGTAAAAGGTCGTTCCGTACCAGCTCGGCGGAGGATATAAAATTCATGGTCGGACAACTGCGCTTTCCACTCTTCGTCTGATTTCTTTATTTTTTTGAAATCTTTCACAGTGTCATTCCCAGCTGCCGTCACTGTTTCCCGTGTCTGTGGACCATTTCCAGGCCAAGCAAAGCCTAGAATAAACCCTGAAAAAGCAAGAAGGGCAAGCCTCTTGAGTATTGAGACACGGGGATTCAAAACAATAACACTCATCGGTACACTATATACGTTTCACCAGTGCTCATAGATTCCATCAAAAACCCGTCTGAACGTCATAAAAATACAAAAATACGACTTTTATCGATGACGAACAGCCCACGAATGAGTAGAGTCCCGACCATGTCAAATCAGGACCCTTCAATGGAAAATGACGGACGCGTATTTACAGGCTTTCTTATCGGTCTCGTACCGATAACGATGGCAGTCGGATTCTGGGGCGCAGGAATGAGCGAGGCCAGCGTCGGTAAACTGATGTTTGGCGGCCTTTTTGCGGTCGTTGCGGCTTGGCTGACATTCTTGAAGAAGTAGGGATAGCTCGGTTCTTTAAAAAACTACCTTTTATTACAGGTCGTTTTTTTGACTACATTGAATTACACGCTATGATCACCCTCGAAAAGAGGTCACGACATGAGCGTTATTCAAAGTTTATCATCACACATTAGCAAGCGGCCTACGGGAAGCTTACGAATTTTAGAGATTCACGGGGACGACCATGTCTTCGAAACCTATGCCGTGCGGCTAAGGGACGAGGGTATTTGCATGTTTCTGAGTGGTCCCTACACGAAGGCCGGTCAGCATGTTTGGCTCGAATTCCATTTGGACGAGGCTGAGCAACCCATTCGAGTATTATCGCAGATCGATGATGTTGACGGTAATCAAGTATATGCTCGGTTTATACACATGTGGCCGCGAGATGAACGACGGTACCAAGCGCATCTTTCGCGGACGATTGCTGCATAAGCAAGAACGGAATTTTTTGATGATTGTAGTAATTTGTGTGGCCTGGCGCTGGATAAGTTCTAGAAGTAGGGGCTCAGGTCTTATTTCAGCGTAAGAGGTAACTGATATGAGGCGAAGCTTCTTTAGAAGGATGAGTTTAGGCTTACTTCGCCAGTAACGCCTACCTGGTAGGCAGATACGCGGCGTTCGAAAAAGTTCGCCAGTTCCTGAACATCCTGAAGCTCCATGAAAGGAAACGGATTAGACGCTCCAAACAGAGGTGGAATGTCCAACGCCTGTAAGCGTTGGTCAGCCACGAACTCCAAATAGGTACGCATATCGCGGGTAGACAAACCTGCAACTCCACCGCTGAGTACATCTTCGGCGAATTGCATTTCGCATTCGACTGCCTCAACAAGCATGTCACGGATCTTGTCTTTCAAGTCTTGGTCAAAAAGGTCTGGTTCTTCCTTGCGGACCGTTTCGACAACCTCAAAGGCGAAGGCCATGTGGGCACTTTCGTCTCGGAATACCCAATTCGTTCCGCCAGCGAGGCCGTGTAACAAGCCTTTCGAGCGCAAGAAGTAAACGTATGCGAAGGCGGCGAAGAAGAATAGACCCTCTATGCACGTAGCGAAACACACCAAGTTGAGAAGGAATCTACGTCGGTCTTCTTTCGTATCTAGCTGCTTTAGTTCGTCGATACTATCCATCCATTTCATGCAGAACTCTCCCTTCTTCTTGATGGAAGGAATTGTTTCAATGGCACGAAATGCCTCCGCTCGCTCAGCGGGGTCAGGCAGATAGGTATCCAAAAGAGTCAGATAGAATTGGACGTGCAAGGCTTCTTCGTAGAGCTGCCGCGAGAGATACATCCTCGCTTCAGGTGCGTTGATGTGTTGGTAAAGATTTAAGACAAGATTGTTTGCGACAATCGAGTCTCCGGTCGCGAAGAAGGCAACAAGACGATTGATAAGGTGCCGTTCAGCAGTTGTCATCTTGTTGTTTAGAGCATCGACGTCCATTGAAAAGTCTACTTCTTCAACGGTCCAGGTGTTCTTTATGGCTGCTCGATACATCTCATAGAACTTTGGATACGCCATTGGGCGAAGGGTCAAGTTTAGTCCGGGATCTAATAACATTCTTCCTTACTCCTTTAATCAAGTGTTGCGATTGTCCAGTCTAACCAATCTTTTATTGGCAAGCCTCGCACATTTCTGGGTTCTCCAACGAGCAAGCAATTGCTTCCTGTGTTGTGTACCGTTTTGCCTGTCCTGCTACGGTCGTTTTTGCAATATTGGTTGCAGGTCGAGACCGGAGATAATAGGTGGTTTTCAATCCTTTCTTCCAAGCGTAGAAGTACATTGAAGACAGTGCCCCGATGCTTGGGCTCTCTTGGAACAGATTGAGTGACTGGCTTTGGTCAATATACGCGCCTCGTGCCGAAGCCATATCGATCAGAGCTCGCATCGGAATTTCCCACGACGTTCGATATAGTTCCCGTGTAGCACTTGGAATCTCTGTGATGTGCTGAATAGAGCCTTCTCCCAACTTGATCTGAGTTCTAATTTCTTCAGTCCAAAGACCTTGTTCCTTGAGCGTTTCGACAAGGTACTTGTTGATTTGTAAAAACTCACCTGACAGGGTCTCACGCTTGAATAGATTTGAGACTTGCGGCTCGATGCATTCGTAGCAGCCAGCAATTGAAGCAATGGTTGCCGTAGGTGCAATGGCAATGAGTAATGAGTTTCTCAGGCCGTGCTCCTTGATCTCTTTCTTCAGGTCGTCCCATCGCGCTTTGTTACTCGGAGTGATTCCAGCACTGTCGAACTGAAGCTCACCACGGGCGGCGCGTGTGTCTGCGAACGCTGGATGGGGACCTTCGGTTTTGGCAAGTTCGCAGCTTGTTTTTAGAGCCCAGTAATAAATCTCTTCCTGGATACGGGTCGACACTTCGAGTGCCTCTTGCGAATCGAAAGTAAGGCCCAGTTGGAACATGACATCCTGAAGTCCCATGAGACCGAGACCGACCGGGCGCCAACGATTGTTTGAAGCACGCGTCGCTTCGATTGGATAAAAGTTGAGGTCGATGACGCGATTCAATTGCCGGACTGCTCGTTGAACAGTTCTGCCGATTTTGTCGTAGTCAACGCCATTGATGTCCATATGCCGACCGAGGTTTATAGACCCAAGGTTGCATACCGCAGTCTCGTCGTCCGACGTGACTTCCAAAATTTCAGTGCAAAGGTTTGAGAGATGAACCACGTTCTCGGGAAGAGCGGTTTGATTACATCGTCGATTGGCAGCATCTTTGAAAGTCATCCAACCATTTCCGGTCTGTGCAAGTGTTCGCATCATTCGACCATAAAGGTCACGAGCCTTGACTTGTTTGACAGCGTGACCGGCTTCTTCCGCAGCACGGTAACTCGCCTCAAAATCCTCTCCGTACCGGTCGCAGAGTTCTGGCACGACACTTGGGTCGAAAAGCGACCACATTTCGTCCGCTTCAACTCTTTGCATGAACAAGTCTGGTACCCAGTTTGCGAGGTTCAGGTTGTGTGTACGTCGTGCCTCGTCACCGGTGTTATCGCGCAATTCGAGGAACTCTTCGATATCTGCGTGCCAGGTTTCAAGGTATACGCAGCATGCTCCCTTACGCTTACCACCTTGATTTACGGCCGATACAGAGGCGTCCAATGTGTTTAGCCATGGAACGATACCGTTTGAGTGGCCATTGGTCGATTTTATGAGAGCGCCCCTAGAGCGTACTCTGTGATATGCGAGCCCGATGCCGCCCGAGAACTTTGAGAGTTGAGCGATATCGCCGTATTTTCGGTAGATACTTCCTAGGTCGTCTTCTGGCGAGTCGAGCAAAAAGCATGAGGAAAGCTGTTCGTGGTTGGTTCCCGAATTGAACAATGTAGGGGAACTTGGCAGGTACTCAAGTGTTGAAAATAACTCGTACAGCTCGATTGCATCGCGAACGCTTTGAGTAACTGCGCAAGCGACCCTGAGGAAGAAATATTGCGGCGTTTCAATCACTTGACGTGTGATTGGATGCCTCAGAAGATACCGATCATAGACCGTTCGCAATCCGAAATATTCGAACAGCTGGTTGCGGGTGTTTGCGACAGTATCGTTGAGCTTACGTCTGTGCTCTTTGACAACTTCAAGAAGTCGGTCGTTGATGAGTCCGAGCTCATGGCCGTGTGATATCGACTGCGAAAAGCATTGGATATCCTGTTGTCTCACCTCTTTCGAAATGTAAGTAGCGAGCAATCGCGCGGCGAGTTTTGAGTATTCGGGTTCTTCCGCAATGAATGAAGCAGCTGTTTGAATCGAGAGTTGATCCAATTCTTTCGTCGTAGCTCCGTCGTAGATGCCACCGATAGTTTTGATTGCGACTCGGTTAGCGTCGATATTTTGCTGGCCACGACAGTTTATGCCCACCGCGCGAACAATCTTTCTTACGTCCACGAGCTCGAACGAACCGCTGCGCTTGCGGACCTGCATCGAGGTCGGTGTCATCACGGGCAGCATGGTCTTGGGAGGCTGCGTAATCTCTC
>JAYZDF010000075.1:0-32427 GCA_036337945.1 Myxococcota bacterium | reverse complement strand
AAAAAAGCCAACACCCATGATCAACTAATCCCCCATAAATGGGGGGCTTTCGCTTTGGTTTTCTTTTTCCCGGGAATGTCACCTAAACAAACCGCGACTCTGACTGATTCGATGATGAGGTCTGGTAATCTGATTGACTTTCCAGATTCAGCGAGGCGGAAAGTCGACAAACATTCGACGGGCGGTGTCGGTGATAAGGTTTCGATCTGTCTCGCGCCACTTGTCGCGGCTTGTGGAGTTCCGGTTCCGATGATCTCCGGAAGAGGTCTGGGACACACCGGTGGTACGCTCGATAAACTTTCTGCTATCCCTGGCTTCTCAGTAGAGCAAAGTGATCAGCAATTTATAAAGCTCGTTGAACAGAACTTCTGCGCATTAATCGGTCAAACAGCTAGTCTTGCTCCAGCAGATAAGCGACTCTATGCACTTAGAGATGTCACGGCGACGGTTGAGTCAATCCCGCTGATTTGCGCCTCGATATTGTCTAAAAAGTTGGCAGAGGGAATTGATGGACTTGTTCTCGATGTGAAATTTGGCAGTGGTGCCTTCATGAAAAATCTGGAGGATGCACGGCAGTTGGCGACAACACTCGTGGCTGTCGGAACACAAATGGGTAGAGACGTAACAGCTCTTCTAACCTCAATGAATCAGGTCCTTGGGCACGCTTGTGGTAATTCCAACGAGACGAACGAAGCGTTTGACGTTCTCCGAGGAGAAGGTCCCGAAGACCTCAGGCATATAACTATTGAACTTGGTGCCGAGATGTTGCTGCTGGGGGAAGCGGCAGAGACAATTGACGAAGGGCGAACAAAAATAGAAGAAGTCATTCAAAACGGAAAGGGCGTCGAACAGATGGCAAAGATCATTGAAAGCCAAGGTGGCGACCCTCGAGTTCTCGAAGAGGACTCAGGCTTGCTACCTTTGGCGGCTCACGAAGACATTGTTGTTTTCCAAAAGCCCGGCTATATTCACGCATTCGACGTTGAATCGATCGGACGTTCTGCGATGCTGTTGGGGGCAGGGCGAGCACGACAAGATGATGTTATTGACTTGGGCGTAGGACTCGAAATTACACACAAGATTGGTGATAAAGTAGACGCAGGAGAGGTTTTTGCGAGAATTACGTATAACGATCAAGGAAAACTAGATGCGATGAAGCAGGTGCTATCAAACTCAGTAACTCTTTCTGATGACCCTTGTGCGCCTGTAAAACTTATAGAGGAAAGAATATGCAAGAATCAGATCGCATAGAACGTGCCGTAGAGTACATAAAAAAGCAGACACGAAAGATTGATGTTCCCAAAGTTGGTATAGTGCTCGGTTCGGGACTGGGAGCGGTCGCTGATAGACTCGAAGATGGTGTACGAATTCCATATGGAGACATTCCTGGATATCACAAGAGTGCCGTGGCAGGTCATAAAGGTTGCCTCTGTGTTGGCCACTTAGGTGGTACGCCGGTCGCCGTAATGCAGGGACGTATCCATCTTTATGAAGGGCACTCGGTGGCCGACGTTGTTCTCCCGATACGGGTACTCGTTAAACTGGGATGTCAGAACCTTATTGTCACTAACGCTGCGGGTGGAATTAATGAGGCATTCCATGTGGGTGACTTGATGCTGATCACTGACCATCTAAACTTGACGGCCACAAACCCTCTTGTTGGGCCCAATGATGAACAATTGGGTGTTCGATTCCCTGACATGACGAATGCATATGACAGGGAAATGAGAAAGGTTGCTTTAGAGTTGTCAAAAAGCCGAAAGGTAACGGTTCGGACGGGTGTGTACGCAGGAATGCTTGGACCCAGTTACGAGACGCCGGCAGAAATCAATATGCTGAGAACAATGGGAGCAGACGCTGTAGGTATGTCTACAGTATTAGAGGTAATAGCAGCGCATCATATGGGTGCTCAAGTGCTGGGTATATCATGTATCTCGAATGCGGCTGCGGGCATGAGTGGAGAGGAGTTATCTCATGAAGAGGTCAAAGAGGCAGCAGACGCAGTCGAAGAAGAATTTAGCGCGTTCGTGACAGACTTGGCCTCGCGGTTTGGAGCGTGATTTCACTCATCGCCAAAAGCTTTCTCTTTGTTCTGCGCTTATTACCTGATTTCGTCTTGAGCGCGTTGGCTCGATGTTTGTTTAGTCGCTCGTGGAGTCAGTTCGAAGCGGCTTCTAAAGAGCCGAAGACAACCCAAGTAAAGCGTCTGATGCTTTTACTACAGCGCGCCAAGGATACCTCTTTTGGTCGCGAGCATGACTTCGCTAAAATTCAGAGTCTATCGGATTATCAGGCAAAAGTTCCTATTCGTCGCTATGAGGATTTCGAACCTTATATCCAACGAATGGTGAGCGGAGAAGAGAATGTTCTTTGTCCCGATAAGATAAGTTTTTTCGCAAGATCTAGTGGTACGACTGGGGAACCTAAATACATACCTATCAATGACGTCTACCTTATGGAGTTTCGTAAACCAAGGCGAGTTTGGATGAGACAGGTTATGCAACACTTTCCTGGTCTCATAAGAGGCAAGGTCCTCGGTGTACATAGTCCGAAAATTGAAGGAAACACGCCGGGTGGGGTTCCATATGGCTCGATTACTGTCGCAATGAGCGGCATGAGATCACAGGAAGAATTACCGAAGGATACCTTTGGTATGGAGGCTGTCCCTCGATCCGTTTTCCTCGTAGATGACTTTGATGCAAAATACTATCTTCTTTTGAGGTTTGCGACTCAAGAGGACGTGACGCTGGCTGCGACAATAAATCCTTCTACTCTAGTGCTTATTGCCCAGAAACTTCAACAGTTTGCTCCAAGGCTTGTTACAGATCTTCGTAACGGCACGCTCGATAACTGGGATAATATACCAGACTCAATTGCTACTGAGCTGAGACAAAAGCTCAAGTCACACCCTCGTAACGCTCAAAAAATTGAGACTGCAATTCGCGAAAACCGTCTTATCTTGCCAACAGAAATTTGGCCTAACCTAGTGGGCTTGTTTTGTTGGAAAGGCGGAAATGCTCCCTTTTATTTGAAGCAACTCGATCAATACTTCCCGGGTAAAAGAAGAATGGATTTTGGCTATCTCGCGAGTGAAGGTGGTATGAGTCTTGTTTTAGACCCTGAAGGTGCGGATGGCGTGGTTGCGGTCACGGGACATATAATAGAGTTCATTCCAGAAGAGATTGCAGAGATTAATCCTAAAGATGCGATACCGTTATTGAGTCACGAACTAGAAGTAGGGCAACGTTATCGCGTCATTATCACCGGCGCGCACGGACTTTACAGATACGATATCAATGATGTGGTCGAGTGCGTTGGTTACTACAACAAAACGGCCCGCATCGAGTTCGTACACAAAGGTGGGAACATGCTTAGTGTAACGGGTGAGAAAGTTGGTGATTCCCATGTGACGCGGGCATTATCCGCGGTGGCTGAATCGTGCAGTTTCGGTATGCGAGGGTTTTGTGTCGCTATTCGCTACTCTACTCCGCCGCGCTATGTGTTCGGAATCGAACCTGAATCGGAACAAAACGAAGAAGACGAGATAAGAAGAGTCCTCAACGCTTGTGATGAGCAGCTGCAAAAATTCAATATTGAGTATGCAGCAAAGCGTCAGTCGCAAAGGCTCGCTGCACCACAACTAGCACTTCTCCAATCAGGAGCATTCGAACGAGAAAGAGCGCGACGGATTAAGTTAGGTGCCCCGGAAAATCATGTGAAACCTCGTTTGCTATATTCGAATTTGGATTCGTTAGAGGCGCTAGGCGTACAAGAGTGGTGGGAGTAGGCTTGGTATGATTGATCTCTCACAAGTGGGAATCTGTTTAGATGTGGATGGCACCTTGTACCCCGTGTCTAAATGGAGGGTCGCCTGGAGGCTGCGTAAGCACTTGGGCCTTCTTCGAGTCATGTATCGAACTCGTGAAGAAATGCGAACTATTGAAACTTCATTTGCGACTCATCACGAATTTTTAGAAGCGGAAGCTGGTCGAGTAGCAGAAGCTCTCGGAATGCCGGCCGACACGGTGATGAGGCAGCTCGCTGACTTGAAGCTCCGTTTGGCAGAGGTGATGACGAAAAATACCAAACCATTCACGGGTGCTCGAGAATCCCTTGCTTGGGCCGTCCAGCAAGGTGCAGCGGTTGCGGTTCTCTCCGACTATCCGCCACAGCAAAAATTGTCTAACCTTGGGCTCGAACGGGTAGGTTGGAGTGGTTGTTTTGGTGCTGAGGAAAGCGGCGCACTGAAACCTAATTCAGCGGGATTTCAGACAGTTCGAGCATCGTGTAGACAGAACATTCATACGTGGATCTATATTGGGGATCGTGAAGACACAGATGTTCTTGGAGCACAATCCTCGGGCTTTGTTCCTGTCCTGTTTTCATCTCAGGAACCAGGAAAGGTGCCTTACCACTTGAGCGAGTGGAATCTCGCCGCTTTTCAGGGGTTGATCGGACAGATTTTGCGCTCAGAACCCTGAATCTATCGGACGTTCGTCCGATCAAGGGTCAACCCGTTGACGTAGCTGCCCAGCATTCCGATTGCAAGCGCTTCAGAAAGGTAATAAAGCCCAAGACCGCATGAAAAACTTTTTCAGTGTTATCGTCATTTTCGTCATTCTTCTCGTGATGGGTGGATATGTCTACGTTCAGAAACAGGACGTGGCGCAGCGCGAAGAAATCAGCAAGAATCTATCGAAGGTTCGCCGTAACTTCGCGAGTCGCGCTCGAGACGCTATCAATCAGGAAGATGGTGCCGAATACCTGCGCAATATCAAGGCTGCGTTGAAGAGCTACGACGAAGAACTTGATCGAACGGTGTACGCAAAGAATCCCGAAGCGCGCGACATAGAAAGCTACACTAAATTAGTGGAGGAAGAGTTTGAAAAAGGAAGCGTTGACGAAGGTCAGCGGAAAAGAATGCTCGAACGACATAAAATCGTTCGAAAAGCTTACGACATTCTCAAAGGTCAAGACTGGCGGCCCGTACTCACTGCTAAAGGCAAGGGTGACACACGGCTAGATATTTACAACCTCCAACGAACGACGGATCCAAATGGGGCACCTCTCCTACAAGGTGATTTTTTCTTCTGGGGACTCGAAGACAGCACTGATGTAAGTTGGGGAGATATCATCACTCGCATCTGGAAAGTTGAAAAAGAGATGGTCAAAGAGGGACGTAAGAAAGTTGAGAAGGACGTAGAAAAAGTTCTCGGTAGGGTTGAAGGTTCTTCAGAGCCTTACATCATCATTACTTCACCTCACAAGAATATCGACTTTTTCCCATCTTTCGTTTCGATCGGCACCATTCGACTAGCGGTTCTTCCAGCAGAATCCGTGAAGATTGATATGGAGCTCACCTATAGCACTCGCCGTGGTGGCGGTGGTGAGGTTGAGAGCGTTCTGAAGTGGGAGAAATTGGAGGTCCCGCCCGGCTGGCGCCTAAGCGACGGTCAAGAGTGGGATGCTGATGAAGTTGAAGCTACGGAAGAAGAAATTGCGGGTAAAGACCCCAATGAAACGGAAGATGGCTAAAGAGAGACTTCATACTCTGTTCATTTTCTCTTCAGAATAAGCTTTGCTTCGTAGTGTCCATCCTTGTTTGGCCACACTTTCGTATTCAGCGTTTCATAATGCTTGAATCGTAACCTCAGCTTGAGAGAGCCTTTCGATTGAGGGCTCTGCCGGATCAGCGGTGTTTTTCCATAGACTTTTCCGTTTATCTCTACCAACGCCCCGAGTGGTTCGCTGAGGATAGACATCATCGGCAGTACTGCTTTTGGCGGTGGGGGTACATTCTCATAGTCAGCATCATTCGTTCTTTCTAACTCGTCTGCCGAAGGCTCTGGAGCAGCGTCCTTTGCCGCATCTTGTTCTGTCTTTTGCGGCTGTAACACAGGTGATGTAGTCTCTGAGTTTTCCGGACGGCGAGGTAATTGCCCGGCGCGTGCGCGTTCTATCCGTTCTAGCTTTCTATTTGCCGAGGTGCTCGGTCGAAGGGGGTCCTCTGTTTTGTCAGACGAGGTGCTGTCAATGAATATGACGGCGACGATGCAAACCACGCCGAGCGCGCCTGTCAGGAGGCTTTTTTTATATTCGCGCCAGGTCGGTTTGATTTTTGGGTCCCAGGACTTGTCGGCTGTCTCTTCAAGATTCGAAATAGGGGAGGCGTTGTTGAACGCTTCAGACACCGATGCGATTTTAGGAGCCTGCGATTCAGTATCCTCATTTGGCTCATTAAAGACGGCTTCAAGGTCCACGCCTTTTTCTTTAATTGGAGAGACCCGCAGTCTCGGTTGGTTTGGCGGGGCTTGGATGGCTGGGTCTGTTCTTTCCGCTAAGTCAAACTTGTCGGTCTGCGATTGGTCGAATGTACGCTTCGATTCGACCCTGAGTGGGAGGCTATCGACGAGAGGATGGTCCTGGGTGATAACCTCGGATTGTTCCCATTCATTTTCAGGGCTAGCCGAGGAATCTGGGACTTCATCTAGATTGACGATCCCTGCCCACGCGTCTTTCGAGTCGCGGTTGCTCACGGAACTACGGTAGCATGACAAAGGCGCTATACAACAGAGACGCCCCCCGTAAATCTCTTCGAACTGATTACTCTTCTGCCGAATCGAGTCGATATATCGAATACTGAGCTTTGCTGCCCTTAACCTCAACAACGGCGACCATACCTATAGATTCGGTTTGATCATTCATCGCCCAACGGACGGAATCCGCTGGTCCTGGATTCAAATAAAAACTTTCAACGAATTCCCCAGGCCTCACGCGTTCTGTGCCGCTTTGCGTGGTTGCGTGTCCTCCGGCCTCGTGGATGTTTGCGAAGATTCCAAAGGGAATATTCATTTCGGAAAGAAGATTTTGAAGCTCAGGATCCCCGACATTCGCTTCTTCTAGTGTGCGGTCGAGGGCGAGAGCTCCTTCCTGGCGAGGCGGACCGTGGCTTACCAGGATTCTCGTTTTTTGCTCTACAGATTTCGCGATTGCTTGCGTCGCGTCTACGTCTTCTGGCGTGTAATGGCAGCCGTCCCGAGCGTGAATATAGATCTTGTTGTGATAGCCTGGAACGGAGATGAATGCGACTTGGTCAAAGCTTGCAGCTCGATAGTGGTTGAGGTCGATAATCCCTGGGTACTTTGCCTTGGCCGCCTTGATAGCGGAATTGTAGGCTGCTTGGCTTTCCCTGTTTCCCATCAGCGTCAAAATCGGAAGTTTTGTTTCGGAGAGTTGGACGAGAATTTCCTCGATTTGTTCGCTTGAATCCCCGATATCGCCTGGGAGCAAAATGGCTTGAACCTTTTTTTCAAGGAAGTGGTCCGCATATTTTTGGAGGTTTGCTAAATTCTCCGGATTGCTGTCTTTGATATCTGCGATAACGCCGAAGATGAAACTGCTGGATGCAGGTGTGCTTGTTGCCGTGAGCCTCCCACCTTGCGTAGTGATTCGGTATGAACCGATGGAGACCTCCGCGAGCGGACCTTTGGTCGACCAAGGTTTTATGCAGGATGGTTTCGAGGGATTTTTCGCGACCTGTGACGGATTTTGAGTTTTCGGCGCTTTTATCTCTTGGGTTGGAGCCGGCTCTTTTTTCTTACAGGAAGTGAGGAGCAAAAGGCTAGATATGCACAGTCGAAGCAAGTTTTTTGACTTCATCATACGACGGCGAACATAGCCATTACCGGTGGTTGCTGCAAGCGTCACGGAACACTACGCGGGACTTGAAACTTCTTTTCATGGTGTGCCATGGTCAACAGCAAGAAGCTATGATCGAAAAGTCTACATTCGTTACGAGCTGGGTAAGGGACCAAAAATCGCTTGCTCGGGCGCTCGGATTGTCAATTGAAGACTGGATCAGGCAGCTTGAACAAGCCTCAGAGAGGAGAACAGAGCTGACTGCGGCAGTGATCGGCGCGGCCACGTCGAAAGGTCTAGGACTAGGCGTCATTTCACGGGTCAATGGAGAGCGATTAGCGCACACCGCGAGAGGCCTACTTGACCCAGAGCCGCCCCAAGTCACTGACCCCGTTTTGGCTGAGGCGATTCGCCGCGCTGACGAAATGAGCACGAAACAAGGATTAGGTGCCTCTCGACTGAAGCGTAAGCGAGAACATCAAACGCCTTCTCGCTCCGTCGGGCCCGAGCGAGAATCCGCAACTGAGGCCACCGCTGATGCACCCGGAGAGGTGGAGCCTTGAGCCCCAGAGACCCAAAGCGGGCGAAAAATCGATTTTCGATGGATGAGAGCCTAGGGAAAGTTCTAGGCCAGTGGGCTAAGGAGCGTGATTCTGATATCGGTCGCATGAACCTGGCTCGAGCCGCAAGCAAGATGAGTATTGAAAGAAAAGCGGTACTCTACGCCCGTCTGGCCGAGGTTTCATTGGCGATGCTCTTTGTTTTGGAAGAGGAGGCTACCCGGGACACCTCTGGCTAGGGGCCGGATGGTCAAGAGAAAATGTACTTTGTCGGGTAATTCGCGACTAAAGGATTGTTGAAATGATTTTCTTTCAGAATTGTGCGGACGATAATTGCCAACTGGAGATTTGCAAACTAGGTTCCAAAGGAGTTTATGCGAATCGGAATTCTATCTGATATTCACGGGAACATCGAAGCGCTCGAAGCGATTCTCGAAGAGTTCGAGCGACGCGGTGGAGTGGACAAGTACGTTTGTCTTGGTGATACGGTGGGTTACGGTGCCGATCCCGACGCATGTTGCACGAAAGTACGAGAGCTTTGTGAATTTAGTTTGCTCGGAAACCACGATGCTGCCGTCGCCGGACGCATGGATTATTCCTATTACTACGATGCTGCGCGCGAGGCGTTAGATTGGTGTGAGGGGCAGCTGTCCAAAGAGAACATCGACTGGTTAAAGGAACTTCCTTACACAGTGAAGCAGGGCGACGCATTGTACTGTCACGGCTCACCTCTCAACCCTTCTGAGTACGACTATATTTTTGCTGCCGAGCAAGCTCGTGGTCTGTTGACCATGCGAGACGAGTTACCCAAAGCCACCTTTATAGGGCACTCCCACCTGACTAAAGTTTTCGCTCTATCAGAAGACGATGCAATGGATGTCGTGGCCCCGAAATTTCGAATGAACGATGAGATGAGATACATCGTTACGGTCGGCTCTGTTGGACAACCCCGAGACTATGACCCAAGGGCATGTGCTGGCCTCTATGACACAGAGACTGATGAATTTTCGTACGTAAGAGTAGAGTACGATGTGGAATCACAGATGAAGAAGATCATTGATTCTGGCTTGGCGCAAAACTTCGGAATGCGACTTCTCATTGGTGTTTAGACTCAGAACATCATTCCTGATTTTCACTACCGCAGCAACATTGGTTGCCTGCACACAGAACCGACAGTCGCCGGAGTTACTGGTTACAGATGACGTAGGTATTTTTCGCTCCGAAGTATGGAAAACGGAAAGGAACACCGTCGAAAAAACAGCAAAAGAGACTCTACAAGATTGGACGCAGTTTCTTCCGACCACGGCAGAAGATCCCAAAGCAACCTGGCAAGTCATTCTGAACTTTGAGGAGGCGTTAGAAGGTGAGGCCATCGCTGAATCAAACGGAAAAGCACCAAAAGACGCAGTGGCTCGACGCGTAACAATCTCCGCTCGGGCACGTGTCGTTACGAATCAGCCCCATTTATGGAAGGAGCGGGAGTTCCGAGTTCGCAGGGCTAAAGCCCGAAACTTTCGCGTCCTTACATCTAATCAAGAATCGGTTTTGTCTGAAGTGAAGGCCGTTCTAGATTTACTCGAATTTCACATAAAACTGAGAAAAGCATCCTCGACAGAGGTAATCAAAGCCTTGGAGTCGTCACCCCGTGACCGAAGATTGCACGTTGTATCCGAGGTTCGAAAGCGAAAACTGAAGGAGACGGTACCCTCTTTGATTAAATGGCTACAAGAGGACGGTCTCCATCCAGAAGTTGAGATAGAGCTGATTGGTGCACTTATCGCAATTCGGGACAAGAGAGCAGTGAAGCCCTTGATTGATTCCGCTCAACGTCGACATGAGATCTATCTGACTCAAATAATTTTTGGTATAGCAGAGATAGGCGGCAAACAGGCCGAAGCGTATTTGTTTACACTTAAAGCGGGACACCCAAAACCGGAGATCCGTAAACATGCAGCGGATGCGCTTTCTGAAATGTTACGCCGAAGGGGAAACTAAAATGAATAGAGTGCTTGTGCTGGGAGCGTTAACGCTTCTCCTTGGCTGTGCGACAACTTCGACCAACGATGCTAAGACTCAGCGGCTATCGTCTGATTATGCGCCTATGTCTGTTGGGGCTTGGTGGAACTATGAAGTAAGCTACCCCGGTCAACAAGGAGAGATGAAAGTAGAGCTGCTGTCTCAAAAAGATGGTTACTTTATTGATAATCGAAGAGGTGCGTTTCAACACACACCTGGTGGACTCCGAGATCGAGAAAGGTATTTGATTAAAAACCCCATCCAACCCGGTACAAGCTGGAAATCGGTTGTCGGACCGAGCGCGGTTGAACATCTGAAGATCGATGAAGTCGGTACGCCCTGCGAAAGCTTAGCTGGGCGGTTTGAAGACTGTTTGGTGGTTTCGGCCAGATTACGACGCGATAAAAATATGCAACTTCACATCAAGTGGGTTTGGGCGCGGAATGTTGGGCTTGTTCGTTTGGAGACGGAAGCGGAGCTGCCAGGTAATAAGCGAGTGAGACAAGTCACCCAGAGCCTCAAAGACTATTCGTTGTCCAAAAATGCTCGTACCAATTCTCAACCAACAGAAAAGGACGACGGACCAAATACTTGGACGCGCTGAATACAAACAGACTCGTCATCGAGGACGAGGGACACTGTGTTCGTGTCGTAATCTCGAGGCCTCATAGAAAAAATTCGATTGACCGTGCGACCATGCAAGAGTTGGGCGATTGTATCTCTGCACTGACTGAGCGTGAGGATTTAAGATTATTCGTCTTAACCGGCGCGGACGATATTTTTGTAGCGGGTGGAGATATTAAAGACTTGGACACCCTCGACGATGGTCCGGCCGCAGAAGCAATGTCTCAACGGATGAACGAAGTATTGTCGGCGATTGAACAGCTCGATTGCGTTACCGTAGCCGCAATCAATGGGGATGCCATCGGTGGGGGGTGTGAACTCGCTTTGGCTTGTGACGTTCGATTGGTCAAGGATACAGCGAGTTTGCATTTCAAACAGGTCTTAATGGGCGTAACGCCGGGCTGGGGCGGCGGTCAGCGCCTTTCTAGATTGATAGGACCAGGAAAAGCCGCATATCTTTATGGTCTTGGTCTTTCTGTTTCAGCAGCGGAGGCATTACGACTTGGAATCGTCGATTTTGTAGAGTCTGATATTGGTCATCGTATCGCTGAATTACGACAAATAGCCGCAAATGTTCCACCGCAAGCATTGCGCCTGACCAAACGCGCCATCCGAGAGGGGAAGTCGTTAGAACTTGCGGAAGCATATTCAGTGGAGCGTTCGCTATTTGCTGAATCGTGGGTCTCTGATGAGCACAAGAGAGCTGTTGAGAGATTCTTAGCTCGGAAAAAGTAACGATTTTAAGAAATATAAGATGAGATCAGTCGCCTTACGGTTGCCTTACATCAGGTCATCGCTGACACTGCGACCGTGTCTGCCTCTAGCTTCTTGAGTGGAATCCTCGGCGCGCTGCAGCGAGAACGACACTATACCTCTGGTCAGCTATCAACGTTTCGCGAGGAACGATTACGACGACTTCTCTTGCACGCCAAGTTGAATACAGCTTTTTGGAAAGAGAGACTAGCCAACGTCAACGTAGATGAGAAACCGTCACTTCAGAATATTGAGCCTGTAACGAAGAAAGAAATGATGTCGGACGTGGCATCGACCCTTGCATCACCATCTGTGAGTAATGAGCAAATAACCACTTGGTCTGAAGACATGGCGAAGGTAGGGGCATCAATGCCTGGAGGACTCGTGCTGGCCTGCACTTCGGGAACGACAGGCGATATTGGCATGTTTCTCAAGTCAAAAAACGAAATTGCACAGATGAATGGAATACTCATGGCTCGAATTTTGCGGGACCGCTTGATCCCAAGAGAACTCGCCAGGTTCGCTTTTGGGCGACGTTATCGAATGGCAATGCTTGTTGCTCAGGGGGGGCACTTTATTTCCAATATCATGGGAAATTACCGTCCAGTTGGAAGTCGGCCATTTGTTGACCTGCAATCTTTTTCAATCATGGATTCGATAGAGAAGGTTGTTTACGACCTAAATAGATTCCGTCCTCATTATATTCATTCTTATCCCACGTTTTTAGAGGTGATGGCTCATGAGAAAAAACGCGGACGCTTATGTATAGACCCAGAGTTTATCTCTGTCGGTAGCGAACCTTTTTCATTATCTGCTCGTCGCTCGGTTGTGGAGGCTTTTCCACGGGCACAGACCTCCGAAACGTACGGTGCTACGGAATGCCTTGCCATGGCGAATGAATGTTCGGCCGGGCATCTACATATTAACGAAGATGTATGTTTTTTGGAGGCGGTCGATGAAAACAATCAGCCTGTCCCAGCGGGCTCTGCTAGCCACCATGTATTACTGACGAATCTCACGAGTTACGCGCAGCCGATCATCCGCTATCAGTTATCGGATTCGATCACCTTAGATGATACTCCTTGCGCTTGTGGTTCGCCGATGATGAGAGTTCGAGTGGCAGGACGTACGGACGACACCTTATATCTCAGAGACCTTAATGGAGAATACGCTGCATTTTCTCCCATGCCCTTTGAGGCAGTGATGCTACAAATCGATGGCCTACGTCAGTACCAGATCATACATGGTGTCCAAAATAAGCTCGAGGTTAGAATTGTCTGCGGTGAGGGTAGGGATTTCGAAACTATCCGCAGGCAAACAATACTTGCACTGAATCATTTGTTTGAGTCTCGAGGGTGCAAAGATACCATTTCGGTGACAGTCAAGGTGGTTAACGAAGTCGTCCGAGACCCTGTCAGTCACAAGATTCGCCAGATTTTTAGTCAAGTCCCAAAACCCTCGGGCAATCCGCCAGTATAAATGAGACTTCTGTGGTTCTGAGCACTCAAAATTCGAGTGCGTAATCTGTTCGAACATGGCATCGTGGTCTTATGGTCAGTGCCGCCATTTTGATTATTGGAAACGAGGTCCTTTCCGGAAAAGTCGAAGAAGAAAACGCAAAATATATGATCCGTGGGCTACGAAAAGCGGGTGTAGACTTGAAGCGCGTTTCGATAGTTCGGGACGATATCGACGTCATTGCAGCAGAGGTAGAAATAATGTCGGGCGAGCATGATGTCGTTTTTACCTCTGGTGGAGTAGGTGGAACGCACGATGATGTCACCATCAAGGCTGTTTCGAAAGCACTAGGCGTTGCGTTGGTACAGAACCAAGAAATCCTGAAGATGTTTACCAAAAGATACGGAAAAGACCTGAACAACGCTCATCTTCGAATGACGATGCTTCCTGAGGGAGCTCAATTGGTAGGCCAAGGCAAGTTGAAGTTTCCATCTGTGCAAGTCCAAAATATCCATATTTTTCCTGGGGTTCCCAAGTTTCTCAAGTCTAAGTTCGACTTCGTCGTCTCAACGCTGGATGGAATTCCCATCGAAATGCGGACGATATTGTTGTCGGTCGCGGAAGATAAGGTCGCAGGAATTCTCGAAAGTGTGGCTATCGCAATCCCTGAGGTCGAGATCGGTTCATATCCTCGTTTTGACATTGACGACTTTCGTGTGAAAGTGACACTCGAATCCCGGGAAACGGAGCAGCTCGAGAAAGCTTATAATATGGTTACGAGCCAGCTCGACCCCTCGTGGATTGTTCAACAATGACCTTGAAGCACATAACGATTGTAAAGATCATTGTTTGCTGTGCACTTTTATTTACTTATCCAGCCTCTGCTGAGGAACCACCAGCGGATGCAACGCATCGTTGGCTTGTTCTGCAGCTTGATGCGCAGGGATTTGATTCAGCGACCATCTCTCGGTTCAATGAGGTTCTTCGGGAAACAGTAGCAACTTACGTTCCAGACGAACACACACTTCTTCCAAAACCACAAATGGAACTGCAGTCTCTAGCGGTCGCTGCCGGCTGCAAGATGCGTCTTCAACACTGCGTTTTGCCTATAGCTAAAATGATAGGTGCGCAGACCGTCCTTTACGGCAAGATGGTAGGAAATCAAGAGCGCGGCGAGCTTACGCTTTTTTTTGCTGATGTAGAATCTCAAAAACAAAGTGAGATCACGTCGGTTATGACCGACATTCGTCTTTCGAGCGAGGCAGAGTTTCGACATCATGTAGAGGTTGCGTTAGGTTCCGATCGGAAAATGCCGACAGGCTCTCTTCGCTTTGAGGGCCTTTCTGAATCGGTCGAATATCGGTATTATATCGACGGTAACGAGGTTTCACAGGCAAAACTGGAAGAGCTGGCCTTTGGAAACCACGAGTTGGTCATCCTGGCTCCGTCGGGAGAGTTCTTCGAATGGAAAGGGCTCGTAAGGCCAAATCAAGCAACAATTCTTGAAGTAGCCTTTAGGTCACCTCCAAGCCTCGACGCAGCGCCTTCAATCTGGAGTGATTATGTCCTGACCTGGTCTTTTGCGATTTCTAGTGGAGTTGCAGGGATTTTGGGCGGCAGCTTTGGGCTCGTCAAACGCGACGCCTATCACTCTTTAGAAAAGCAGCAACTTGAAATCAGTGAACGATGCCTGGCGATGGGGGCGAATTGTACTGCAGCCACAATTTGTGAAGTAGATAATCCGCCGCAAGAGTGTGATACCTTGTCCCAGTCTGACATTCTTATGAAATCTTTCTTCTACGCGAGCGGCGCTTTAGCGCTGGGGACGGGTACCGTGTTTCTATTAGAGTACCTCAATCATGGAAAATCCACGAGTGTTGCGTACCTGCCTTCCGTATTTGTTAGTCCAGAAGGATTTCTCACCTCGATGGCTTGGTCTTTCTGAGTTCACTAAATGACGAGTTCACTCATGCTAAATATTATTTTGGGGCTTTTCTTGGCGCAGACCCCGAATCTAAATTTAGGCAGGACCGCTCCTGAAGTGGCCCCCGACTTTACGTTTCATGTTCTCAATTCGAAGAATATCGGTCGTAAGATGGTTCACTTGGAAGATTTAGTCGGTCGCTCGGCTAAAACGGTATCCAATATGCCTCCAGCGGCAACTGTACTGTTGGTGGGTTTAGAACTAAATTGTGAGAAGTGTGACGCTGCCTGGAGCCTACTCGTTCGAGCTGAAGCGCTAGCCGCGAAGCAAAATGGTCGAGTGATAGGCGTACTTTGGACAGATGATGAGACGGTGTCTGAGTTGAGTCGTAATACAAAGATTTCTTCGTCGAAAGCGATGATCGCTTGGGATGCTCATAAACTTGTTCCTGCTTTATTTGGTTTGAGTAAAGTGGGCGGTGTCCTATTGGTTCGAGGAGACGGGAGCGTTGACTCGCGCTTTGTGAAACCGGTGAAGAACATCAAGCGTGTGATGACTGTCTTCAATCGCTCTTTGAAGGAAGGTGGATAATGCGTTTCATGTACGCACTCTTTGTTTTGAGCATGTTTTTGCAGATTTCGACAGCACATGCGTCCAAGCGAAAGGTTCTCTTTCCCACATTAAAAGCACGCGGGGTAAAAACGCACGAGGCCCGAGCAATCGGTACATCGCTTTGTAATGCGATTGATCGTCTCAGAGTCTACAAACTGACCTGCGCTGATGATCTCAAAGCAATGATCAAATGGAACGCTAGAGCGTCACAGCTCAATGCCTGCAAAGACGATAATTGCTTCGCAACGGCGGCCGAGGCAATGAAGGCCGAATTCGTGATTACAGGTAGCTATTCGAAAGTTGATGATATCTACGTCCTCGCTTTGGGATTACTTTCAGTAAAGGACAGTGCAATAGAGAAACGTGTTGAGCTGAAAACAAAATCGTCTTCTCATATGTTGAAACAACTCGACCAAGCGGCCAAGCAACTTGTTACTGAGCCGAAGTAGCAGTCTCGGCCTGTGATTGGTTTGCCGGCTTCGGCCAAGGACCAAAGAGCCTCATTGCATTCTCGAAATAAAACTTACGGAGCACAGCAAATGGCAGTTCGATGCCATCGATAGTCCAGCGGCCTTGAATAGGAGTTGGACTCGGTATGTTTTTATCTTTGGTCTCGAAGTACCGCCAGTGGATATCGAAAAACGGCTTTGCTTCTTCGCGTTTGTTGGGTTCTTTCCCGTGCGAACCAAGCATCAAGAAACTACGGGGACTGACTGCGAGGTCTGTTCCAAATAATATTTTGTCCGCGTGCTTTATGAATATTTCTCGAATCATTTTTGGACTATGTCTGCCGAATTCAGGGAGGCGTGCAGCAATATCAATATACATGTTTGGATAGCGAGACAGTTGTTTGGAAACCCATGCTGGATTCTCTGCGTTGTTTCCAAAGTGGACCGATACGAATTTTGTTTTTGGGTAACGTGCGATCGTGTTTGTAAGCTGGGCGAGTAGTTCGTCGAAGGTTGGAAGACCCTTGATACCGTGATTCGACCAATTGGGATGCGCATGAAGTTCCTCGTATCTTTCGTTCTCCTCGGTGGGAGGCTCCCAAAATGCCTTTGGATCTCCGGTGTGAATAACCACGGGCATGTTGAGTTCTCCGGCTGTTTTCCAGATCGGTGCTAACCAGGGGTCATCTACGGCCAAAAGCGTGCGGTCGTATTTCATGGCGCCAAGACCGAGCCCCTTGCTCACCTTAAGTGCTCTCGCACCCATTCGATGGGCTTCGCGAAGGAGTTTGGCTGCGAGCACAGGAAATTCCTTGGTTCTTGAGGCGGCAAACCAGGGGAGGTTGCACGCTACGAGGACCCGGCCAGAACGTCGTCCCGCTGCTATTTGCTCAGAAAGCCCTCCACCGGGCCAGCCTCCCGAGAGGTTTAGAGCAAGATGAATACCCTGTTCATCCATGATGCTAAACAAACGGTCGAATTCTGAGGCGGTGGTGTGGACGTGAGCGTCAATAACCCCTGCCTGTTTTGGCGGCGGCTGTGTAGACTTCTTCTCTTTGCACCCGAGCATGAAGAAGAAGCCCAGGAGAATTGACAGCCGCAATCGCACGCATTTCGTGATAACGAATTCCCGTTAGTTGTGCAAATTCGCAGATTGATACTTCTCGTTGTCTCCATGACGTCAGCATGCACGGCAACAGTGCCTGAGTCCGTTTATCGAGCGGATCTAGATCAGCAAGGGAGCCAATATGAGCGGCGTTTACGCAGCGTTGAAGAGCTGAGAGTTCGTCAGCGGGAGCAATGCCGTGATTTGCAAACACAGCGAGACGCCAAACTTAGTCGGCTATCGAAACGTTTGCATCGCTGTGAGCTAGAAAGGGCGAGGTATCTGTCATCTCGTGAAGTTCAAGAGAACCTCCATAAAGTTGAAATGGATTCTGCGTTATTGAAACGTCTCGCGCGGCTATTCAGAGGTGTTATCATATTTGAGAGCAAACAGGCGCAGGCACCTACGGAGTTCGTTATCGCGGCGGATAGCTGGTTTCAGCCAGGCTCTATGAATCTCGCAAAGGATGCCGAGCCTTGGCTGACAGAACTCGCATCACTCATAGCAGCCGAGCAAAAGCTACGAGTCATGATTGGTGCCCATTCTGATGCGATTGGCACTCCGAAGGAAAATTGGGAGATAACGGCGGGTCAGGCAATTGCGATAGCCGTCAAGCTGATTGAACTGGGGGCTGATCCGACCCGTATGGGTGTAAATGCCTTTGGGCGTTATACCCCGCGTGCGTCAAATGATACACGGGAAGGCCGCTCGGAAAACCGACGAATTCAGTTCGTTTTTTCAACAGTGCGATCGCAGTCTTCCCACGGCACGAAAAATGTGGAAAACAAGTAGTCATGCTGAAGTCCATCAAAGACGTAGACCCGGAAATTCACGCCCTCATCGAAGCAGAAGGTGAACGCCAAGAACATGGGTTCGAACTCATCGCGAGTGAAAATTTTGTTTCGAAAGCCGTCATGGAGGCTGTTGGCTCCTGTTTGACGAATAAGTACGCGGAAGGTTTGCCCGGCAAACGTTATTACGGTGGCTGCAAGCACGTTGACGGTGTGGAAGTCCTGGCGATCGAACGCGCAAAGTCTTTATTTGGAGCTGAGGCTGCCAATGTTCAGCCACATTCCGGAGCTCAAGCCAACATGGCCGTATTTTTCGCCACGCTTGAGCCAGGCGACAGCTACGTTGCGATGAGCTTGAACGACGGCGGGCACCTTACGCATGGTTCTTCGGTAAATTTCTCAGGGCGTTTGTACAATGCGATTCCTTACGGAGTAGACCCAGAGACCCACCTCATCAACTACGATGAGATTCATCGCCTTTTGAAAGAGAACCGTCCTAAACTTCTGATAGCAGGAGCCTCCGCATATCCAAGAGTGATTGATTTTGAGCGATTGGGTGCGATGGCTCGAGAGGCGGGAGCGAAGTTTTTGGTCGATATGGCTCATATTGCTGGGCTCGTAGCGGCCGGTGTTCATCCTTCGCCTGTGCCTCACGCCGATTTTGTGACGACGACAACTCACAAGACGCTGCGAGGACCGAGAGGCGGCCTCATCATGATGCGCGAAGAGTACGCGAAAAAAGTAAACTCGCGGGTATTTCCCGGTATGCAGGGAGGGCCTCTCATGCACGTTATCGCGGGGAAAGCTGTTGCCTTTGCGGAAGCCGCTCAGCCCGACTATGAGGCCTACCAAAAACAGATCGTGAAAAATGCCCAGGCCATGGCTGAAGCCTTTCTTTCGCGAGGCTATGCACTGGTGTCCGGCGGCACAGATAATCACCTCGTCCTGTTAGATTTACGACCGCAAAAGCTCACGGGTAAAGTAGCAGAAGAGACCCTTGGCCAAGCCGAAATCACGGTGAACAAAAACATGATTCCCGGTGACCCTGAGTCACCGTTCGTGACCTCAGGAATCCGAATCGGCACGCCGGGGCTTACGACTCGAGGAATGAAAGAAGCTGAGATGACCCAAGTTGTAGAACTTATCGATGAGGCACTCAAATCGGTTGGAGAGCTACAAAAGCTTGCAGCGGTTAAACAAAAGGTCTTCGAGCTGTGTGAACAGTTTCCACTCTACAAAAACTAAAGTTGACGTTCTGCTTGCGATCTAAGTCCCCGGTTTGTATAAGAATCCTAGGTTTAGTCGTGAAGTGTCCATTCTGTACTCATTCCGTCGATAAGGTCATAGATTCCCGTTTGTCTAAGGACGGGCAGATGATCCGTCGTCGACGTGAGTGCAATGATTGTGGCAAACGGTTTACGACCTACGAGCGAATAGAAGAAGTTATGCCGCAGGTCGTCAAATATGATGGTCGGCGCGAGCCATTCGACAGACTCAAGGTACTGCGCGGGATTAATGCCGTGGTCGAAAAGCGTCCGATTCAATTGACGGTCATCGAAAAGATCGTAGATGACATTGAACGAGAACTGCAGGAGACCGGCGAAAAAGAGGTCGATTCGTCCATCATAAGTGATGCTGTTTTGACCAGGCTGGCCGAAATTGATGACATTGCCTATGTCCGATATACCGCGCGATACGGTCGCTTTACTGACCTGAGAGAATTTGCTGACGAGATCAACGAGCTTGTTGAGCAAAAGCAAAGAACCGTTGATATTTACACGTGAAATTAGACAAACAGCTTATGGATGAGGCCGCGAGCGCTTGTCATTTACCTTCTAATCAGTTTCCGATTCCGCCTTTTGTGGGCATACTTGTTCTCAGCTCTGATGGACGAAAGATTACGGGGTGTACGGGATGTTCATGGCTCCAAGTCGTGAGTTGGTTAGAGCAGCAGGTTGGCTCTCTCAAGTGGGGGCCTCTTACTGTATATTTGACAAGTTCACCGCATGGTGAAGTTGACGATCTTGGGAGTCGATTGCCTTCCCTAGCGATCAAGAGCCTTGTCGTGGGACGAGACTGGAGTCCCTCAACAAGCGGTTGGATAGCCAAATTCGAGACTGCGGGCGTCAAGGTTCGAAAATATCGCTCCGACCGTCCGTTTAGGCGCGCCAATCAGCGCTTCCTCAATACGTTAGCTGCTGGCCGCAGCTGGGTGTTCTTGAAATCCGCCTCGAGTCTGGATGGACGGATTGCGACAAGGACAGGGCATAGTCAATGGATCACATCCGAGAAGGCCAGGGCTTTAGGGAGAACCTGGCGAGCGCAGGTCGATGGTATTTGCGTGGGGGTTGAAACGGTACTCAGTGACAATCCAAAGCTAACAAGCCGAATTCCCGGGAGTGCGAATCCGGCTCGTATTATTTTCGATTCGCGACTTCGAACGCCGCCCGAAGCCATTGTTGTAAAGACTGCGACGCAGACGAGAACCATTATCGTGACAACTCGCCAATCCGAAAAATCGTCTCGTGAACGCCTGGCTGAACTCGGGGTTGAAATTGTTCTGGCGCGATCTCGACGAGGAAAAGTCGATTTGGCTCAAGCGCTCGCGAAACTTCACGAATTGGGTATTCAGACCCTTATGGCAGAGGGCGGGGCAGCTCTTCATGGTAGTTTCGTCGACGCTAAATTAGTTGACAGAATTGCAGCCTTCCTTGCCCCGATCATAATCGGCGGCCATGCAGCGAAAACTGGGATTGGTGGATTAGGTATTGCGAACTTGAGTGACGCATTGGTTCTTTCTCCTCTTGAATGTACGCCGGTCGGTTCTGATTTGCTTGTGCTTGCGGATGTGCAAGGTTCGGTATGAGGTATTTGTATGTTTACGGGAATCATTGAAGAAGTTGGCTTGGTCGAGAGAATCTCCGCCGGAAGTAACGGGGGAAAGTCACTCACCATCTGTTCATCATTTGAACCAGAAACGATCGCATTAGGTGATTCAATTGCTGTCAATGGCGTGTGCTTGACTGTCGTAAAGCACGCAGGCGGCCGCTTTGATGTGGATGCGGGTCCAGAGACCTTATTGAGAACAACAACGGGTGGACTCACGGCAGGCCAAAAGGTGAATCTGGAGCGGGCGATGGCTATGGGAGACCGGTTTGGCGGCCACCTCGTACAAGGACACGTCGATTGCGTAGGCAGGGTTCGACAGGTCAAACGACGAGAGAATGCTTGGGATCTTGAAGTTGAAGTGGAGCAGGAGCTCCTGGCCTACGTAGCGCCTAGAGGCTCAGTGACGGTCGACGGTATTTCTCTAACGGTTACGGGCGTTACATCGACTACACTCTCGCTCTCGATTATTCCTCACACCTGGGATGTAACAACCCTAGGTACACGTAAGGTGGGAGACCCGGTTAACCTTGAGATGGATATTATTGCACGCTATGTGGACCGTCTTTTGTCTGCCAGAGGGCTGTCGCCAGCCAAAACTAAGGGATACACTGAGGCAGAGCTCAGAGCGAAAGGGTATTAGTTCGCCTGTTTGAATTTGGATATTGCCAGAACTCTGGGCAATGACTACGCACCAGTTTGAGGCCGATAAGCAATGGCATTTGAGAATTTACGAGCAGCAGTCGCTGATATAGCCGCGGGAAAAATGGTCATTCTAGTGGATGACGAGGACAGAGAAAACGAAGGCGATCTGTGTATGGCTGCTGAAACAGTCACACCTGAAGCGATCAACTTTATGGCCACATACGGACGCGGCCTGATCTGCTTGACCCTTCCGGAAGATAAAATCCGCGAACTAGAATTGCCGATGATGGTGAACAAGAACACGTCACAGTTCGAAACAGGCTTCACGGTCAGTATCGAAGCTCGTGAAGGTGTGACGACAGGGATAAGTGCTGCGGACCGTGCCCGGACAATTCTCCAAGCCGTCGATCCCAACTGTAAACCAGCAGACCTCGTTCGACCGGGTCACATCTTCCCTATTCGGGCTCGAGACGGCGGCGTGCTGGTTCGAACGGGACAAACTGAAGGTTCTGTGGATCTATCCCGCCTTGCGAATCTCGATGCTTCCGGAGTCATCTGCGAGATCATGAATGATGACGGGACGATGGCTAGACGTCCAGAACTCGAAGCTTTCGCGAAAAAGCACGAACTGCGAGTGGTCTCTATCGCTGAGATTATTGCATACCGGATGGCGCACGAAAGCCTTGTTGAGACAGTGGTTTGCCATGATGTCGACACGCAATGGGGCAAATTTAGCGCCCGTGTTGTTCGCTCAAAGGTCGACCAAAAAGAGCATCTCGCTTTGGTTAAGGGAGATATTGACCCCGAGAGCCCAACCCTGATTCGGGTTCAGTCCGTGGATCTGCCCGCGGATCTTATCGGATTGGCGCTTTCGGCTGGCGGCGCCGAAATGCGGGCGGCGATGTCACTGATTGCTGAGGCGGACAGTGGAGTCTTTGTGTACCTTGTGCGCGACGGTGATGAACAAACGCTGTCTGAGAAACTGACGAAACTGGCAGCGAAAGGCTCTGCGCCTCAGGCTGCCCGCGTGGGAGGCCGTTTGGACTTACGTCAATTCGGCGTGGGCGCGCAGATTTTAAAATCGATAGGCGTGAAGAAGTTCCGCCTGATGAGTAATCACGATGTTCGTATCGTAGGTATTGAAGGCTTCGACCTCGAAATGGTAGAGCGCGTTTCATTGCCGATGTAATTCGTGAGGAACAGGAGAGTAATATGACGACCAAAACTATCGAAGGTGATTTGAATGCTGGCGGTGCCAAGTTCGGGCTTGTTGTAAGTCGATTCAATAGCTTGATCACTGAACGGCTACTTGAAGGTGCTATGGACTGCCTACGCAGAAATGGTGCGTCCGAAGAAAACATCGAGATTGTGCGCGTTCCTGGTACCTGGGAAATGCCTGTCACCCTGCAGTGGATGGCAGAAAAAGGGAGCTATGACGCGTTGATCAGTCTGGGTTGCGTGATTCGTGGCGGCACACCTCATTTCGATTACGTCGCTGCTGAAGTCACTAAGGGTGCAGCGACGGTGTCTATGCAAACCGGCACGCCAATTACGTTGGGTGTTCTTACGACTGACTCGATTGAGCAGGCGATTGAACGGGCAGGGACCAAACACGGAAACAAAGGCTGGGAAGCCGCGAGCGCAGCGATCGAGATGGTCAACCTGCGTGCATCTCTCAGCTAGAAGGTAAATATAAATTGGGCGCCCGAAGAACAGCACGTGAGCACGCGCTCATGATCCTTTATCAAGTTGATGTTACGGCTTTGACCGTTCAGACAGGTATAGAGAGGTTCTTCGACCTTTTAGAGAGCGGCGAACCTTTGGACCCAGCACTCCCTTTCGCTCACAAACAGGAACAGGCCCCGCAGCCAAACGAGAAAGATAAAGCGCAGGCTCGTGAGTATGCAGAGCAGTTGGCGCGCGGCGTGATTCATCATCGTGACCAAATTGATGAGGCGATTAGTCAGGCCTCACCGAGGTGGCGAATCGATAGAATGGCCTGGGTGGATAGAAATATTCTCCGCCTTGGTGCCTTCGAGCTTCTTTTCCGTTCCGAGGAAGTCCCCAAGAATGTGGCGATTAATGAAGCACTCGAAGTAGCGAAAACTTTTGGTACGAGAGATTCCGTCGGCTTTATAAATGGCATCTTGGATAATTTGCCGCGAGCGAACTAGACCGCCTTCTTCTGTAGTATAATGAGACCGCCATGAACGAGATTCTAGGTGAACTTTGTGCGCATGATGCGACTATTGTCGGCAGTGCTGTTTGTGACGGCTCGGGTGAAAGCCTCGCTGTTGCAATGGGGCAGGGCTGCTTCCCTCACGATTGGGAACATACGCTCAGTCAGTTTGTACCTTCTCAACTTGCAAGTTCTATGAACACTGACAGTGAGAAGAAAAACGTCATTCTGCGCCAATGGGCCGCCGAGCCGGGCAATATCTTGTCAGCGCTCGCAAAGGCCACGCAGCTTTCCGAGGTCCAAATCGATGAATTTGCGTCCCTTCAGGTTAAGACAAGCAATTTGCACATTACGGTAACGGGTCTCTGCGAGGACTTATACTTGTTTGTGGCGAGAGATGCGAAACCGTTAGGTATTCCGGAGTCGCGCCATTTGCGGCCTATAATTGAACGCCTTCGTAACGAGCTGGGCAATTATTAGCCGATCGTAGGCAAAGTATACGGCAACTTGTGGAAAGTAGTGTCCGAGTGTGTTACGCCTTCGCCTGAAACAATGAATAACAGGAGTACATACCTTCGATGAGCCCGACGAAAAAGGCATTTGGGCTCGATTTTAACCTGTATCTTGGTGATCCCGACGACGGCGTAGAGCAAGTGGCAAGCGCTGACGCTCTCAGTAAGATTGATGCTTATGCGGGGCAACTCCCATTCGACGAGGGCGTTTACGGCTGTTTGACGCTGGAAGTGGGCGCAAAGTCTGTTTTGGGCGCAATCCCAGATCCAATAGTGAAGATGCTTATTTCTCTTGTGCGCGTTCTTCCTTATGTACTTGAGGGAGAGCCAGAGACCGCACTCATGCAAGAAAGTGAGCACGGCTTCCTGCTCGAGCCCAACGGTGAGAATGTCTTGTTTTCTGTTTTCAGTGGAAGCGATGCTTACGAACCTGATGATTATCTGGTGGAAGCCGAATCCTTACCTCTGCTCGAATTTGGTGAGCAACTGATCAAGATAAGTCAGCGTTTGGTAGATGTTTTTAAAAAATATGACGGAGAAGCACGGGACTCGGAAGCAGTAGAAGATCTTGAGCAGGTTCTAGATGTTGCCCAGGATGCCGTAAAATCAGCTCGTCTGAAAGATGAACACGGTATCAGACATCACTAATTATCTTTTTACTGGTTAACACTATGTCTCATACCCCTTGTCTCGATAGCCCCAGTTGGGCATCATGCATGCATGCCCAAAGGAAAAATAGGCCCTAGACAGAGCTTCACCGGAACGGGCATGCAAAATAGCCCGGAGCATTTGGCAGAACTCGAAGAGCGTCGAACCTTACACGCTCGCTTGATTCAGGGAAAACCAGAAAAGACGTTCAGCGAGTTTCTTGAGGAAAAGATGCGGGACGACGACGACGAAGGTGAGGAAGAGAGCGATGAACTTCCCGCAAAAGGGGTGAAGGACCCGCATCTTGGACTATCTGTGGGACAATCCCCGGATTTAGCGAAAAGCGGAAAAGGCCGCAGAGCTGGTCGGGTTATCATTAAAGGCTAGGAGCGCGCTTAGAATTTGGCTCATTTTTCGCGCGGATAGCGACTTCGAGTTATTGTTATTTTCGTGGCGAAAGCTCGGCTAACCAAAAATGCGAGGGACATCGCCGTCCTAGGGCGGTCCGGATATCCTTTCGTATATCTTGTCACTCCAGAAGAGGAGCGCGCCATTCGTCTCGTAAAAGAGGCGGCCGCAGCAACCAAACGAGATTGTTTGATGTGGTCTCGAATTAGTGGATTCGAGAAGCGCGACGAACTTGCCAATTCCGAAGAGCCACTCACTGCGCTGAAGCGCTTGGGAGATGTTGCCGGGCCCGCCTATTTCGTCCTGCTTGATTTTCATCAATATCTCTCTGATCCACTTGTTTGCAGAGCCTTGAGAGAACTTGTGCAGGCCTGCCAACGAAAAAAACAAACTGTCATTCTCATTGCGCCTTCCGTCGATTTACCCCCCGAACTCGACAAAGAAAGCGTCATCATTGATTTATCACTTCCTACGTCGAGTGAGCTGCAAGAGGTCCTACAGTCTGTAGCTAGTTCCGAGGGTGTCGAACTTTCTAGTGAAATTGTCTCTCGAGCGGCGCGTTCGGCTTTGGGGCTTACCGAAAATCAGTCCGCGCGAATTTTTCGCAAAGTAATCGTCACCTACAAAGGACTTAGTGAGGACTGTCTGTCCGAGATTGTCTCCGAAAAAAAGGCTGTCCTGCGGCAATCGGACGTCCTTGAGTTCTTTGAATTGAATTCCTCGATTGATGAGGTTGGTGGTCTCGACGAACTCAAGAACTGGGTTCGCTCGAGAACTGCAGCTTTCAATCCGGAGGCTCGTAACTTCGGTCTTCCACCGCCGAAAGGCTTGCTACTCCTTGGAGTGCAAGGTTGTGGTAAGTCGTTGTCAGCTAAAGCGGTGGCTCATTTGTGGAAATTCCCCTTGCTAAGACTCGATTTTGGCGCAGTGTTTTCACAGTCGAAACATGGTGCAGAGGGTTCGATTCGACGCGCAATTAAGATTGCGGAAAGCATGGCTCCTGTTGTCCTTTGGATTGACGAGCTTGAGAAGGGCTTGGGTGGTAATGAGAACCGTAGTGAGCAAGCGAGTCATGTTCTGGGGAGCTTTATTTCTTGGTTGTCCGAAAAGACCGCGGATGTTTTCGTTGTCGCTACTGCGAATGATGTCTCCGCATTGCCGCCGGAACTGCTTCGAAAAGGTCGATTTGATGAGATATTCTTCGTCGACCTGCCCAATAAACATGAACGCCTGGAAGTGCTTACAGTTCATTTAAGAAAGCGCGGCCGTAACCCGGAAGACTTTCCAAAACTCCATGATTTAGCAGCATATTGCGAACAGTTTTCCGGGGCTGAGCTCGAACAAGTTGTGATTGCCGCGCTTTATCAAGCATTTTCAGAGCACAGAGAATTGTCATTCGAAGACTTGTTGAATTCAGCAAAAGCAACGATTCCGCTGTATCAAACCTTTGAAGAGCAAATTAAACACCTCCGTGACTGGGCGAGTACCCGAGCACGCTCGGCATCAACTGACACACGAATGCTGGATATGTTCGGGGGCGTGTGAGGCTTGAATTGATGGCGACCTCGATAGTTACAAAAGATGCGACGATACAAGGAAGCATCGTTGGGAAAATGAATTTACACGTAGCGGGAACCGTCCTTGGATCTGTAGATATAGAGGGGCTAGTGGTTGTTGAAGAAACGGCTTTGATTACCGGAGATATCGATGCCGACGACGTTTGGGTTTGTGGCGCAATCGAAGGTGATATTCGTGCGACAAGTACAATCAATCTACGTGCTACCGCTCGAGTTGAAGGAGACCTTATTTCCCCCAACGTGCATATTGAACCAGGCGCATCACTTCGCTTGCTCGATTCTCCAATGGAAGAGTTTGTTGAAGCAGAGACCGTGGAGCCACCAATTGTGGATGTCGTATCCCGTAAGCCGGCCTCCATTTTGTTCGAAGAGATTGAGCCTGATGGCCGCTCCGGTAAGACACGGCGAAGGCCCGTATTTGTTCGTAAGAAGAGGAGGTCTTGAGCATGCTAAATTCCAAATTCTTTTTGATGTTGATGGTCACAGCTATTGCGGGATGTGCTCATACTGACCCAGCTTTGTCTCTTCAGCCTCGAACCTCAATGAAAGCGAGTGACTATGAAAAGGTCCTAGAAGACTGGACTCGAGAAGACCGTCTTTATGATGGTCTTGAAAGTAAGCTATTCGTTCATGCAACGTTTCATTCTCCAGAGTTTAGAAAGACCTTTTTGTTGCGGCATCCTGATGTATACGGTCGAGGCAGTGAAACGGCTCGAAGGCTGGCTCTAACATTGCCCGATGCAGGTGAAGATATTGAATTCTTTTTCTCCGCTTTCACGACTGACATACGGTGGAATGATTTCGACCAAGTTGATTCCATTTGGAGAGTTGAACTCAAGAGTAACCACAGCGAAAGCGTCGATGGTGAAGTAACTAGAGTAAAAACAACCGCGAACCTTCGGGCCATTTATCCTTTCATTACGGACTTTTCTCGGACATATGTCGTTCGTTTTCCGAGAACCGATGCGAGTGGAAAGCCTGTTCTCGCTTCGAGCAGTGAAGAAATCGAGCTACATTTTCGTTCCGCATTAGGAGGGGCAAAACTCATGTGGAAGTTGATACCCGTGGCGACTGGTCGCCGCGAACCATTCCCCCCAACCAGGGAGCTGGTTACGCGATAATTTACGAGATGTTTTCCCTTTGGATGATGGTGTCTTTTGGTGGCTCAAGGCTGATCTCTGGGTAGTCTAAAGTATAGTGCAATCCTCTCGACTCTTTTCGCAAACGCGCACAGCTCACAATAAGCTCAGCTACAACCGCGATATTTCGTAGCTCGAGCAAGTCGCGAGAAATAGATGCCCTCCAGTAAAATTCTCGAATTTCCTCTCTTATGGTCTCGATACGACGCCAAGCCCGTAACAGTCTGCGGTCGCTGCGAACAATACCGACATAGTTCCACATGAAACGCCGGATTTCATCCCAACATTGCGAGATGACGACCAACTCATCTGAGGCAACGGCCTCACCATAATGCCACGGAGGGATATCTTCGTAATTCGTGGGACTGCTTTCTATGACGGTTCGCGCAGCAAGTGCGCTTCTGTGTCCGAAGACGGCCGCCTCCAGTAAACTATTTGATGCCAGCCTGTTCGCACCATGCAACCCCGTACATGCTGCTTCTCCTGCAACAAAAAGACCTTTCACCGTCGATGCTCCGTCTTTGTCGGTAAGTATGCCTCCACAGACGTAGTGAGCAGCGGGCACAACAGGTATAGGCTGAGCTGTCATATCGATACCAAATTCAAGGCATTGCCTGTGTATGTTGGGGAAACGGTTAGCAACAAAATCTCCGTCTAAATGGGTCATGTCCAAAACAACGTAGTCGTCTCCCGTCCGCTTGAGCTCGCTATCTATGGCTCGGGCTACGATATCTCTTGGCGCAAGCTCCTTCAATTCGTGGTACTTGCTCATGAATCGAGTGCCGTCTATTCTTCTGAGAATTCCTCCTTCTCCTCTGAGTGCCTCAGAAATAAGAAAAGATTTTGCCTCGGGATGATAAAGACAGGTCGGATGGAATTGGATAAATTCCATATTTGCGATTTTCGCGCCCGCTCTCCATGCCATCGCAACTCCGTCGCCAGTAGCGATGTCTGGGTTTGAAGTGTAGAGATACACCTTGGAACCACCGCCGGTAGCTATCAACGTCACTTTCGATTGGATTGTGATGACCTGGTCATTCCTTTCATCGTAGATGTACGCACCAACCACCCGGTCGTGCTCGGGACTTGGCCGGTCCGGCTTTTTTTGTCTTTTGGCGAGTTTTCGAAGAGTGAGGAGGTCAATCGCGCAGTGGTTTTCGAGAATTTCGACATTTTGCCGTGATTTCAGTGTTTCGATAAGTGCTCGTTGGATTTCTTTGCCTGTAATGTCAGCGGAATGAAGAATTCGGCGGTGACTGTGGCCGCCCTCGCGAGTGAGGTCATAAGGGGAATGCTCTAGGTGTTTCTCAGAGCGATCAAAACGGACACCAGCCTCCACGAGTCGGTCAATCGCTGTGGGACCTTCAGCGACGGTGAGTTGCACGATTTCTTCGTTGCAAAGCCCAACGCCGGCTTTTTTTGTGTCTTCGCCGTGCGAGTGGAATGAGTCATCGGTTCGCAGTACAGCTGCGATTCCTCCTTGTGCATAACTGGTATTGGTTTCCTCTAGCTGACTTTTTGTCGCAATAATGACTTTTGAGCCCGCTTTACTCGCTTCTAATGCGTGTGAAAGGGCGGCGAGACCGCTGCCGAGGATTAATGTTTCACAGCTAATTGCCATTAACTAAGAAGATAGCACCCTTATCTTGCGAGGATAGCCTGAAATGCTAGGATTGTGACATGAAATGCTGTTTTTCTCAGCTGTGCGTGGTCCTTGGTACATTGGCCGCCTTTTCCTCGGTTTCTTCAGCCCGGGCAGAGTACTACAGCTGGGTAGATGACGACGGTGTGTTGCACCTAACCAACATAAAGAGCAAGCAACGAAAAGCCAGCCCTGCCGCACAGGAGAAATCAGAGCACTTTGGTGGAGTCGCTCCAATCGTCGTTACAGTGGATGGCGGCAAGGAACGGAAACTCTACCGAGTCAATGTGTCTAGGTACGACTCAATTATTCGCCGAGCGAGTGAACACTATCGCTTGCCATTCGCTTTTGTGAAGTCGGTTGTCAAAGTGGAGTCAAATTTCAACCCAAAGGCTGTTTCGAAAGCGGGTGCAAAGGGCTTGATGCAACTCATGGACTTCACAGCGAAAGATATGTTGGTCGAAAATAGCTTTGACCCTGAGCAAAATATATTTGGTGGGACGAGATATTTACGTCTCATGGCTAATCAGTTCAATGGAGACATTGAAAAAACGGCTGCGGCCTACAACGCAGGGCCGACCGCGGTGAAGCGGGCAGGCGGAATACCAAATTACAGAGAGACCAAAAAATACGTAGCGCGGGTCAAGCAAATGTACGAGTACTACAGAAAGGTAGACGGCAATCAATGACAGTCAAGGGCGAGATAGCTTCATCCGCGAGTGATAAAGCAGGGCAGGCTACATCTGACGATGATGTCTTGCACTTTCTTCGTGTTGGAAATGAATGCATGCGTGCGGAGAATTGGAGCGAAGCGCAGACCTGTTTTCGTCGAGTGGTAGAACTTCGTCCGCGTCATCCCGAAGCGAAAAGTATGCTTGCAATGTCCTTGTTTCGGATGGGTGCGCTCACAGAAGCGAAGCGGCTTTATTATCAACTCATAGAGCAGTATCCCGAGAACTCGAGCCTGCTGGCGAATCTCGTCACGATTTTGATGCGGCAAGGTAGCCTCGAGGAGGCAGAGGATATTTTGCAGTCCTTTCTCCAAATTTCGCCAAAGGATAGTAAGATTCACCACCAACTAGCCGCTATTTATCGTCACAAAGGTAACCTCGAGCAAGCGCGAGCACATTATCTTCTCGCGGGCTCTAATGCGTCTGCCGAAGATGTCCTTGAGAAACTTCAGCTACGAACAGAAGACCCTCTGAGCCGTCGCCGTGAGCTCCAAGAAGCGTTGTCTGAACTGGTTGAACTCTCGGAGTCAGACCAGCTGCAATTTGATAGAATTGACCCCATCAATGACGAGCCCGCGGTACGCGATCTCGAGCACTGGGAATCATTGTCAAATGCCTTTCGCGTGGAAGATTCGCCAGCTGAGACTTTGGAAGAAAGACTTGAGCGCATGGACGAGAGGTTAGTGACTCCAATTGCTGAGCAGCCATCTGAAATTCGTCCTACCGAAGAAAATATTGTTGCTTCTCCAACAGTTGAAATTGAGTCGATGATTTCAGAGCCCAACGTGGTTCAAACGGTTGATTTGGAGATGCTTGACCCTGACGAGAGCCCCGAACCGATCATCCCTGGACCTCAGATTCAGCGACTGAGTGAACTTGGTCCGTTAGGGTTTCATTCCCCTGACAAGGCAGGGCCCGATGCGTGGTTGACCTTAGATGGCCAGGCCTTTGTTCGGAGCTCAATCTTAGTTGCTGCAAGCGGCGAGCTCGACGTGGGTCCGGCGGACGTTCCAGCGACGACCAATCACTTCCTAAAAATTGAGGGTTCAGGCAAATGCTTGCTACGGGTTCCAAATGTGGCAGCATCAGTTAAGGATGTTCGTCGTATCTTTGTGCGAGCATCCGCGCTCGCAGGTTTCGAAGGAGATTTGCAGTGGAGCCGAAAGGTTTCCGTTGATATTGCTGTCATCGAGCTCAGCGGTAGAGGTTCCGTTCTGCTCAATACGCCGCAAACAGCCGTGCTGGCTAAAGTCGAGCCGTCCTCTCCACTTCACATTCGAAAGGACTTGTTCCTTGCCTGGAGCAAGGATGTTCAGTTACAACCCTCTAACATTACTGGGGTTGAAGGCCAGCACGTGACTTTTGCCGGGAGCGGCATGGTCATTCTCGCTGGTTCAAAATTCTCGTAGGCCGATTTGTGAGCGAAAGTTGAACGTGAAGCAGGAAACAACAAGAAATGAGCTCTGGGCTTTACCAAACCTCATTACATATTTTCGGATTCTCGCGATCCCGGCTGTGCTTTGCTTTATGCTTCTCGATTCTCGATTGAATGCATTCATTGCGACGCTCATATTCACTGCGGCTTCGGCGTCTGATGCGCTCGATGGATATCTCGCAAGGAAGTATAAACTCGTCTCGAATGTCGGTAAGTTTTTAGACCCTTTGGCCGATAAGCTATTGGTCATGGCGGTTTTGGTGATGCTTGTGCATCTCAGCCGTGTGTCGGTTTGGCTGGTGATTCTTCTGCTCGCGCGCGAAATGACGATCAATGGCCTACGGGCGATGGCCGCCAGTGAGGGCTTGATAATTGCGGCACGTTCGCTTGGTAAATTGAAAACAATGTTTCAAATGTGCGGTCTTTGGGGGTTACTTGTCTGGTACTCGTACGACTTAGGCTTTGCTGATGAGCCGTATCATTTTGGTCGAATGGGTCATCTGCTCCTGTGGATTTCCGTCATATTTGCGTACGTTTCAGGCTTCGACTATTTGCTGGGATATCGCCGTGCGAGACAGGCCCAGCAATCTGCTGAATAACGAGGGTAATCGCCGGGGTTCTCGCTCTTCTCGTTGTCACGTGAGCTACTTTTGATGACAAAATCCAGGGCGTTTAAATTTGTTAACCTTACTCAT
>JAYZDF010000074.1:0-11117 GCA_036337945.1 Myxococcota bacterium | reverse complement strand
TCCTTAATTTTTCACCACCTAGCGCTGCTTTAGACGAACCATTACCTTTTGCTGCAAACTGAACTAAGCTCCGGAAACCATCATGAAATCATTTATTCGACCCACATTGTACTTCACCATTTTCGCTTTCTTTGGGGGATTCGTTATGATTCAAGAGTCACGTGCGAACCCACTTAGCAAAACGAGCTCATCGGCAGCGACAGATGAAGGGATCAGCTTTCCAGAAAATTCAGGTAGTTTGAATGTCGCAGCCACTCCCGAAGGGAAAGCGGATACTGGAACACGAGTCAATATTCCCGAAGGAGGACAGCCCGCAGAATGGCGCAACAAAGGGACTCCGCCCGACGAACTTCAAAGTGCGAAACCAACCAGCTCACAACTCACAAAAGTAAAGGTCGGTGGCTACATTCGAATCATGGGTCAAATGACCGAAAATGATGACCTCCCCTATGTTGGACGAAATGATGGTTTTCGTCTTGGTAATGCGCGAATCGAAGTATCAAGCCAATATGGTCAGAATGTAAAAACATTTATGTCTGTCGAAACCGCCGCAGAGCAGTCTGAAAGCCCAAATGATCCAAATGCCCTCTTTGCAGTCGAAATCAGAGATGCATTTATTGATTATGAAATTTCTCAAATGGCGACACTCCGACTTGGACGATTCAAAGCGCCTTACGAATTGGGTGAACTTGAATCAACGATTCGACGTGTCTTTATTGATGCCCCAATCGAATCTCGAGGCGTGACTAGAACTCGAGGTATTGAGCAAGAAGGCCTTAGCCAAGGTCGACAAGTAGGGCTCATTTTAGGTTCCGAAAAAATGGGCCTCTCAGAAGAAGGTTTCGATTTGGGATATGCTCTTGCGATCACCAACGGCAGAACCAACTTTCTATCATTCAACGATAATGACCGGCCTGCAGGCTTTCTTCGGATGTCAGCACTTTACTCGGATATTCTCAAATTCAACTTGGCCGGATTTGTAGATATGAGAACAGGCGGTGAACTTCCCAATCAATTTGATCAAGATGTCATGGGAGCAGAAGCGTCACTCCAAGTCGAATTTTCCGGACTGAGACTTGAGGCTCAAGGATTGGTTCAAACGACTCAGTTTCCAACCACGGGCATCGATGATGTGACGAGCCTAGGTTTCCACGCACAATGGGCTTATCAATTGTGGCAGCTTCAGGTTGGATATCGACTGGGCTACTTCGACCCAAATACTCGATATGACTTCGACCGGGTCATCGAACACACGATTGCTCTTAATTACACGCCGAAGATAAAACTCCCTGGGGTGAGTGGTGACGACAGTCAATCCTCAAGGTTACGCTTCGGGCTCAATGGTACATTCTCTGATGAGCAACGTTCGATTAACAATAATCGGGTTGAATTCCTAACCGGCTATATATTTTAGACGAGCAAACGAGGAATAGAATCATGAAGTACTCTACTATAAAGATTCTTGGGGCTCTAGCCGCACTTTACTTGGTCACCTTTTCGATACCAAGTTGTAAAAAATCACCCAGAGCAACGGTCAGCGAGATTACTAATCGACGTGATCTGATCGGCGGGCCGGGCGCTTTAGGAGAAGTCGGTGACTTTCTCCTGCAAAACGACAAAGTAAGGGTGGTCATACAATCTGGTAAATACTCGCGCGGGTTTGGTTTTTATGGAGGCGGATTAGTTGACGCTGACATTCAGCGGCCACAGGTAAACGGAGATGACAACGGAGGACCTGGTTACGACAACTTCTCAGAAATGTTCCCTGCAATCTTTTTGAAAGCCATGGAACCCGTAGAGGACGGAATCACGACCAGTGTCGAAGAGGACGGTTCTGCCGTCGTCACTGTTCGGGGAGAAAGTGGCGACTTTCTCGCTATGCTGAACAACATCAACACCTTCGCGGTAGGGGATGGTCGGCTGATTTTTTTCAACGAATATCGATTACGTCCAGGAAAGTCATACGTCGAAATTACGACGACGATTATCAATCAAGGCGGCTCTACTTTGCAGCTACCGGGTGAAGCATTGACCGGTCTCGCAGGGCAAAACTTCCCTATGCCTTCTGGCGACGTGCTACTTTTTGGTAAAGGAAATGATGTTTTTGCTCCCGGGGCAGGCTTTGATATACGCTTTACGCTTGAAGATATTTACAAGGATGCCCCTGGCCTGCCTCAATTACCGGGGTTAGTAACCCCGTTTATCGCAACACGAGGAGACCATGTCTCATATGGCTTTATGAGTGGTGTCGTCGACGAGGAAACATCTTATGTGCGTCGCGCGGGTTACGATAATGCTGAAGTTGATGACCTCCTGATACCGTTTCTGTTCTCAGCCTTCACGGGTGCGTTTTACAGTGCGCCACCCGACCGATTAAAACCTAATGAAGCGTTCTCATTCAAAAAGTACTTCATGATCGGTTCACGAGATATCGCATCTATTCGAGATATCACACACGAGATTAGGCAAAAAACAACGGGCCGGTTCTCAGGAGTCGTGCGTACGGAAGCCAGTAATCTTCCCGAAGAAGATATTTCAATCGTAACCTTCGACGAAAGCGGTAAGCCTTACAACCAACACACTACGACAAGAGACGGACAGTTCACCGGGAGCTATGAGCCAGGTAAGTACAGCTATGTCGTTGTTGCTGAAGCGAGATATCCCAGCGAAAGGAAAACGTTTGAAATTACCGCCGGGAAAACAACGAGTGTCGATATTTTTCTTCCAGAGCCGGGCTACGTGAGCGTAAACATTACCGGTGAAGATGGTCGACCCATGCCCGGCAAGTGCACGCTTGTTGGCGTTCACGATAAGGTCGACCCCACACTGCTGCCAAGAGAGTATCTTTTTGATTTGAAGATTGGGGAACATCGCCGTGCCACGGACATGATTACGAACGGTGACGACCCAAGCACAAGAGAATTCATTGAGCATATCGTTCATGCACCGGGTAGAACGGTGACCGAATCTGTAAGACCGGGCAAATACGAGGCGGTTTGCTCGAGGGGAATCGAGTATGAAATTACTCGGCAAGCGGTGACCGTAACCGCCGGAAAACTGACTCAAATCGCTGTTACGCTAAAGCACAGCGTAGATACTAATGGCTGGGCATCCGGTGATTATCATCTTCATCAAGCGAATTCAGTAGATTCTTCGTTGGATCTTGATACCCGCGTAATAGAGGCGGCCTCAGAAGGCTTAGACATCGCATGTGCTACCGATCATAACTTCGTCACAGATTTACGGCCGGTCATTGCCAGAGAAAACCTTGAAGAGCGACTACAAGGAATGGTTGGGCTTGAAATGACAACACTTGAAAGCGGTCATTTCAATAGTTTTCCACTGCGGTACGATGCTGGGCAAATCACAAAAGGTTCGTTTAGCTGGCATGAAAATACGCCGACGGAAATTTTCGAAAAACTTCGCAAACTCGGCGCATATGGACCGCAAAATACCGTTGTTCAAGTCAATCATCCAAGAGACACGATCTTAGGATATTACAATCAGTACAATTTCAATTCGGATACTGGCCGTACCGAGTCGACCAGCGACCTTTTCCTCGCCTTAGAAGGTAGACCTTTCGGACCAGACAAATTCAACGAAGAATACGACGCTATCGAAGTATTCAACGGCAAGCGTTTCGACCTACTGCGACATTATCGGATACCAAAAGAACTTCCGCCTGCTCCTCTTCCGGAAAATATACCTAATGCGGGCCAAATCTTGAGGAATGACCCAGATGACGCGAGCAAAGGGAATATCGCTTTTCCGGGGGCAATGGATGACTGGTTCGTGTTGCTCAACCAAGGTAAGAAATATACCGGCACAGGAAATAGTGACTCTCACGATTCAGAGGAAGAGCCAGGCTCTCCGCGAACGTATACGCCGGTATCAAATGATAACCCGGGCCAAATTAATGAGTTAGAAATTGTGGCGGCCATGAAAAATCAAAAAGCGATGGTCACAAACGGCCCGTTCATTTTGTTGACGGTCAACGGTAAAGGAATGGGCGAAACGGTCGCCACAAAAGACGGTAAGGTGTCTATGAGTCTTCGAATCAGGACGCCTTCTTGGATCAACTTTGATTCCGTTAACTTCATCGTGAACGGCAAAACAATTGAGTCGCGGCAAGGAAACAGAGAGTCGCTGGCAACAATTGATGTTGACCTAAATATCTCAAAAGATTCTTGGTTGATTGTTGAAACCGTTGGTTCAGACTCTATGTGGCCAGTGTACACTGGTCTTGAAGTTCCGAGTTTACAAATTAGTGATGCTGTAGGAGGGCTCGCAGGCTCTTTTGGTATAGACTTGAATCCATATGGGAACCTCATTCCAAGCCAAAAATCGATTGCAAAAGCCTACGCATTTACAAACCCTGTCTATATTGATGCGGATGGAGATGGAAAGTTCACCCCGCCTGGCATTAGCGTACAGGCACTAACGGCTAAACCTGGTAATAGCTCTCACTATCAACATCAAAATAAACTTCCCTCTCTTCTAAAGTTATTCAGTGTCTTCAACTGCCATCATTAAAGCAGGCTTTATATTCATGCTTCTCAGCATGAGTACTTCGGTTCATGCTCATAACTACCGTATCTCTCGGCGGCTTATGTTTGAAGTTGCCGAAAACAACCTTCACATTGTGGGTTCGATTCGCGTTCCGTCGCGGCACCGCAAGAGCTTAGAGTTTCAAGCAAAAGGTCTTGAGGACTTAAAACGGGTAC
Source organism: Myxococcota bacterium (assembly GCA_036337945.1). Classification (GTDB taxonomy): domain Bacteria; phylum Myxococcota; class Kuafuiibacteriia; order Kuafuiibacteriales; family Kuafuiibacteriaceae; genus JAYZDF01. The sequence goes on along the minus strand of JAYZDF010000074.1, from coordinate 6,393 downwards.
TTTCTAAGCGTCTCCGTTACGGGGTCCGCTTGTTCCAAAACAATGCGCCGGTTTCATTGTTAGAGACAAAAGAAAAAATAAATACGGGCCGAAGTAATGAAGAACCGATTGAGCTTATGCTTTATAAAGTCGTGACCCTTAGACCTGGAGATAATGTTCTACGCCTGGAACTTTCCAAAGAGGCAGAAACAATATCAGTCGATATCATACCGGGTACGCGTCCCGCAGTGCTCAAAAAAGGGCCTTATGTCGTGAAGAAAAAATGGACGAAGAAAGTAAAACGAGGCGAGAATCTAATCTGGAGTTATCCTAGTGAAAAACGCTAAAGCTTGGTTATTCGATCTAGATGGAACCTTAGTCAACTCTACGGAACTGATTATGGACTCGTTTCGACACGCAATGATGACGGTCAAAGGTGAAGTCATCGACCCACATATTTTCAACCAAACAATTGGAAGGCCTCTTCGAGAACAATTTGCGTTGTACACAAAGGATATGTCTGAGGTGGCGTTTCTAGCGGAAACTTACTCTGACTATTATCGAAACCATCGCTTCAAAAGCACGCTTTTTGATGGAACAAAACCACTTTTGGAGTTTTTGTATACTCGAGGAATTCCAATGGTTGTCGTCACAAGCAAAAGCCATATCGGTGCAGAAAACTCCACGAAAGCGCATGACATCAAAAAATATTTTACAAGATTGATTGGGTCTGATGATGTCACTCACGGAAAACCGGATCCCGAACCTGTGCAGCTTGCTCTTGAAACGCTAAACGTTGAGGCTTCTCAAGCGATTTTCATCGGTGATTCACCCCACGATATGGAAGCAGGAGCTGCCGCTCATGTGTTTTCCGTTGGAGTTACTTGGGGACCTTACTCACGAGAGAAACTCATCGACGCAGGTGCATCACATATTGTGGACTCGTTCACAGAACTTCAAGCATTAGTCGAATAATCTATTGAACCCGAAGTATGGTCATCATCCCATCGCCAGCGTGCGGCAAAATATGACAGTGGGTCATCCAGTCCCCGGGGTTATTCGCATGAAGCAAAAGCCGAACTCGGTCGCGAATCTTGAGCGTAATCGTATCTTCAATGCGTTTAAATTCAGGCGGTCGACCGTTCACAGATAAAACCTCGAATTCCATACCGTGTAAATGAAACGGATGTTCTGTCGGAGACAAATTACGTACTTCAATCACTCGTGTTTGGCCCAGAGGTATTGTTTCAATCGTAATGTTGGGAAACTGTTCACCGTTGATAAACCATTGGCTCGTTCGGTCCGAACCTGCAAAGGCATACACAATGTCAGTATGTCCCGGGTCTGATGTGGGCCGAGCCTCACTAAATGGCCAGGTCACGGTGGCTGTTTGAGTTTGTGGGTTTTGCACAACGACATTAATGAGCGGTTTCGCTTCTCTATACGTGTCTCCACCGTTCAGAGAGTAATCATCGGTCATAATCACAAAATCTTGATTGGTGATATACAACAGCGCCTCAACACGGTCGCCCGGTGCAAGAAGCACTCTCTCGGGGCGTTGCATTTGAGCCAAAAGTCCTTGATCTCCAGCAATTACGCGCACACTCGGCCATCGCAAAGCGAGAAATCCAGCATTGCTCGCATTGACCATTCTCACTCGAACAATTTTTCCGCCTTCCACTTGATAGTCTAAAGGTCCATCTTTCGTTGATGCATTATTGATTCGCCACAATGTATCAACCTTCCCGTGACCGTGTGAGCCATGAGGCGGCCGGTCTTCTTGAGCACTGTCAAACACTAAGACCAGTTCTTCATCCACGGTCGGTTCCGCCGGATCTTCAACGACCAAGGTTCCGAATAAACCACCATCAACTTGATGTTCGGTATTGAAATGAGGGTGGTACCAAAACGTGCCGCTTTGAGTGAGTTCGAAACGATAGATGAAAGTTTCGCCGGGTTGCGTCGGAGTTCGCATCCAGGTCACTCCATCCATTTCCCACGGAACATGCACACCGTGCCAATGAATCGTTGTAGGAACAGTCATCTGGTTGACCAATTCAACTTCTAAGGTATCTCCGACCTTTGCTCGAATCGTTGGACCTGGATTAACACCATTATAGGCATATAAATAAGGTGAGGAATCTGAACCAGTTCTTGGAGCGGCTTCGAGGCGAATACGCACAACATCTGCGGAGGGATCTAAATCCACTGCCGTCGTCGGCGAAGTCAAAGAACTGGCACGTGTTTCTATCATAAGAACGTCAGACGGTTTGGTCTTGCAGGCAAAAAGTAGAGCAGCGATACAAATAATTGATGTACGTATCATCGCTTGGCCTCCGTCATCACCCGATCATTGAAGGTCCAGTTTCTTTTCTTAGCTTCTTGGTAAGCGTACGGCCGATAAATGAGTTTGGCTCGGATGGTCGGGTCGGTGCAGCTTGAAGAAAACTCGTGATGACTCGACCACGTTTTTTGAGGGAGTAGTCGGTTATCACTCAAGATATCCTCAGCCAAGAAGTGAGGAATCATTGTTCTCCCAGCTCGATCCGCCGTAACTCTTGCAAAACCGAAACCAGGGTGGCCTGCATGACCATCGTCAGTCACTAAATAAGCAACGTCGCCATCAGGCAATGGATGATCGTAGGTTACTGAGCTGGTGTGAACCGCAACGATCGTAGACATTCCAACGAAGGATTCAACGGGCATGCCTTTTTCTTCGGGATCAAATCGGCTACCTAAAGCAAAGGGGCCGAACCCGTCATAATCATAGTAGCTGCCTGTTTGCTCGACGACTCGAACCCTGTCGCCAATGCGAGCCTCGTTCCATTCATTCCAATTTTCGCCCGCGAATTTCGTTTCAGTACGTCCACCAAAAGAGGGAACAACAGAGCCTGAAAGAGCAGGCAGAGGATCCTGGCCACAATAAGCTTCGACCAAAAGGATAATATGACGCATAGGCTCACCGGTGGGTAGAGCGTGACCACACCCGACATTCTTGACGGTTACTGTCGCCGTCACGGTCGACGCATTTGAGCTTTTGTTTATAAAGATTGCGGCGGCAAGCTCAAGTACTTGGCTTTCTGGAGAACGAGGACCAACCCAAGAGTGTGCCCGGACGTGACCTGCGGGACGCACATAGCCACCTTGTAGTCCAATAGTTGCAAAAGGATATCTCTGTAAGTCGGCACCATTCTTAACCTGTGGGTCTGGCGGCATGTGGCAGGACTGGCAAGGCGCGCCCGGCGAAAGAGGGCCTGTTTTCCATTCTTCATAGGTAGATTGAATAGGTAACTTTCCGGTTGGCCATCGAGTCCGATCTATCGCTTGGCCAGGGGCTTCGACTTGGATGGAGTGCTGATGACATCCAGCGCATATCTCGGCCTGGCGAAAGTGGTCGCGCTGTACACTTCCCATCCTTGGGTTCGGCGAATCATGAGATGGACCAAAAGTCATCGGCAAATAACCGCCACCACCTAACCCCAAAGAAGCGGGTTCACTCGGTCTAAGAAGTTTTAACCGGCCTGCAACGCCCGGAGGAGCATTCATATCAATATCTTCAACGCGATGACAAACATCACAATGGACGCCATACTTGAAGGGGACGCCTTGGGCTTCTCTAAGGTCTCGCCCACCTAAAGCGCCATTGATTCCAGGAGCATGGCAATCGGCGCATCCTCCATATTCACTCACACCCAGATCGCAAGGTGGTTGTTCACAATTGGAGTTCAGGTGAGAAAGAACACTTTCTTCCAAAAAACATTGCATTGCGTCTACGGTGGTTCCCGGAGCTGGCGCACTTTGCCAACGTCCGCCTGCTGCCTCACACTCTGCTTGGCTATTCAAGGAATAAGCCGACCCACGATACCAATCATGAAGTTTGGGATTGGAAGCGGTTCGACTATGTGGCGACTCAAACCAAGCATCGTTGATCGTTTGATGACAGTGTCCGCATTCGTTGGTGGTAGGACGGTCTTGCGGCTCTCCTGGGGACGCGAACGTGTAATCCAGATTGTCGCTATCGTCGTAGGATTCAAGTTCGATAATGACAGGTGTGCTCACTTGATCAGGCGTAAGATACGCTCCCCAAATGCGCGCCTTTGGGTGAGAAGCGAGGATCCAAATATCGCCCTCTTCTGACCAATCTACAGGGACAAAGGCTCGACCTGCCTCATCGGTGCGCTGGTATTCTAATGCTCCACCTTGTAGAACAACGGTATCGGGAGCAGGCACTCCGTCTATTAAGACGATGGTTTCATAAACGTGTATCCCAGCATCGATCCCGGTCCCAATATCTCGACTTAAGCCGGCATCGGGTTTGCTCACTTCAGCGTCGGGCGCGACGAAAGCGTCAATCGACGGTCCAATATCGGTTACGCTTGCATCAGGAAACAGGAGAACTGCGTTAGCATCCCGGTCATCCGGCTGAGGAACCGACTCAGAGCACGAGATCAAAATAAGAACCACCAGAAGTACGGCAAACCTCAATATTGTTGCAAAGGTTTCAGTTCGTTGCATGACTGCTCGCGGGACACTGTATGACCCGGGCCTAATTTGAGACAGTGCTCCACTAACCGTCAACTGTGTCCGCAGCAAATCCAATGTTTTTCAGTGTTTACCTGAGTATTTTATCGCTCCGGCGGAGTGTTTTTTCACTGGGCACTTGTCGCGGTTTGAGTGAAACGAGGAATAGAAGAATCAGCTTTATCCCTAACAAGACGAACAGGAAACCGGCTAGTCACTCCTTTGGCATGAGGTGCGTCAACCCGAGTCACAAGATCAAATCTGGGCGGGAGACGTTCGTCGGTCGTTAACACAAAATCGAAATACCAGTTAGTTTTAGGAGCTTTTAGGCGTTCGTTGAACAACCTCCAGCTTCTTTCTGGGGTATGAATCTCAATATAAATGCTTCTTGGGCCAGCACCATTAACATTCAGTTCAAACGTAAAACGTTGGGGTCGCTTCAACCTCGCTAACTTCTCTGGCATGAGCCGAATCGGTCCCTTCTGAGTCTGACCGTAAACAAAAACGGCCCCTACCTCACCTGATGCATTCGGACGCTTCGAGCTTTCACAGGCACACAAGGCACCAAAGATCAGGAAAACGCTAATCCAGTAAGTACAGGCTCGATTCATTGTGGCAAAAGGTATACGTAAGTCGGATCAAAATGTCTTGAACCAACGGCTTTGGCTCAGTAGATATCAGCTAAACCATTGAATTTACTTGCATACGATAATGGTTTCGATCTTGCTCAGTTATAAGGAGCCGAAGGGAGAAGACCCGGTCCCAGCGTTGCAGACCAGGTCATTGATCGATGTTTCTTCGTTTCTTCCCGTTCCCCTTGGCATGGATCAATGCCCTTTGGCGTCGCCCCGGGCCCTCCCGGGGCGGCTTTCTTTTTCAATTTTAGCCATTACTGAAATGTAGACTCGTCGAAACTGTCCGAAAGGTCGCCGAGGCGGCAACTATGAGATATGCTCAGCCTATATGAATCGATTGTTATTGTGTTCGTTGTTTGTCGGATTCACCGGCCTCATTGCCTCGGCGCCGGCTCAAGCAGTCACTGATGTAAATGAAGTTAAAATTATTATTCCAGACGCCAAAGGAAAAAAATCCTGGGGAACGTCTCGAGTGACCAAAGCGGTACGAGCCATTATGCGTCCCGCGGTGGGGCAACTCATTAGTAATAAAATCTTCAAAAAAGCACAGAAAAAACTCCGGCAAAGGGGTTCTGCACGACTCAAAAACAAAAACCTTGCCGCGGCAGGCAAAGAAGCTGGCGCCGACTATGTCATGAAGCTCATAGTGACAAAGAAAGGCTGGGAATTTACGGCGAGAGCTTTATTGATCAGTACCACAACGGGTGAAGTCGATATGGATTTCCGATCGGCCTATTACAACCCCAAGACCGAGACAAAAGATCGAGGCGGTCGTATCGCGAAGAAAGCGCTCGAAAAAATGGCCTTACTTATTTCACAAGGTAAAGGTCCACCTCAAAAAGCTATGGCTAAGGCACCCGAAGCTTCACCATTCGACAGACTCCGCGATGACCCAGCTCCAGCGCCACAAAAACGTGAAGAAAGCAATGCGCTCAACGAACGAATGAGTGACTCTAACATGGCAGCCAAATCAACAAGGAATGACCTCAGGGACGAAGCACCGGCTAGAGAGTCAACAGTGACAACAGCGCCAACACAAACCCGAGAAATATCTTCTTCTGCTACCAACTCAGATGAACCCTCAGACCCTCAACCGCGGCTCGCGGACAATGTCTCTACTCAAAATCAACGAGTAGAAGTAGCACTTGATGACAGCGATACACGAAGTGACTCGAAAGAATCGAACAGCTCCAAAAGCATCGTCCATATTCGGGTCGCTGCAGGCTCAAATTTTACACGTAACTACAAACTTTCTTCG
>JAYZDF010000073.1:0-27108 GCA_036337945.1 Myxococcota bacterium | reverse complement strand
GCCGGGTGATCGCCGAAACGAAGACATCCTTGAAATTGCGGCGACGGCAGCGTCCGGGCCCTTCGATCACATTATTGTGAGAAGAGATGATGCGCTTCGCGGTCGAGAACCAGACGAAGTTCCCAAGCTATTACGACAGGGGCTTATCGATGCTGGCTTTGCTCCAGAAAAGATTACCTTGTTTATCGATGAAAAAGAGGCCGTCGGTGCTGGGCTTGAAATGTGTCAGCGAGGAGATCTTCTTTTAGTGTTTGGAGATAACATTTCCAGATGCTGGAAACAGATTGTTAAATTTCAAGAAGCGAGAGGTAACGAAGAACAAAACGTTGAGTCTGAGTCCACCTTAGTTGACACCCCGTTGCACTACGATGCTGCTGTGCTCGGTGATGCCAGCATGATCGTAGACAATCGTGGTGTTCGTCTCGCGAGGGAAGAATCTGATTGATGAAGCTCCTCGACGCAAGAAGGCTTACGGGCCTAAATTTGCAGTCAACAGTTCCGGGTCCTATCGTCGAAGTTGAGGTAACAAAACCGGAGGAGTCGAGAATCTTTATCGACGGATTCGCTTCTGGTCTTGATCGTATTCGTACTCACCTAGATTTCGAGATTTCCCCGTTCATTGTTCGTCAATTCCAATCTGGGCTAGCGATTACCGCCGGCGCACCAGTTGATGCTCTTTACGCGTCGGTGGTTGTTTTTGAATGGGCCGCCAATGCTTCGATCGCGAAATATAATGGGGAAGACATTTCGAAGGACTTAGACCAGGTCCTGTCCGAAGTACAAGCCACACGAGATGAAGAACGTTCAACAAGGCTTATGGAGCTAATGGCTGAAGCAAAGCAGCGAAATATTCCATATTTGTGGGATGACGATGAGTTCTCCCTTGGCTACGGCGAGTTTTCTGTCACCTGGCCTCGCGATAAGTTGCCTGCGGTCACCGAAGTGAGTTGGGTAGATCTGAAAGCGATTCCAACGTTACTTATTACGGGTACGAACGGGAAAACGACAACCGCGAGAATGACTGCTGCTATCTTTAGAGCCGCGGGCCTAAGCGTTGGGACGAGCTCAACGGACGGTATATCGATTGATGGAGAAGTCGTAGAGAAAGGCGATTGGACAGGACCAGGTGCCGCTCGTTTCATTCTTCGGCACCCAAAGGTTCAGGTTGCCGTATTGGAAACGGCTAGAGGTGGAATGCTCAGAAGAGGTCTCGGTATATCTTCTTGCAATGTGGCGGTGGTGACGAATGTTGCTGCTGACCATCTCGGCGAATATGGAATCAATGACGAACGTGGAATGGCTCAGGTGAAGACCTTGGTTTACAAGGCTGTGCATTCGTCGGGAACATGTGTGATCAATGCAGATGATGAGTACGTGATGGAATTGGCCGCGCAGTTCGAGCAGGCTCATTGTTATACCTCACTGGCTCCGAGTGACAAACTTCGGACACACGTGAAAAACGGTGGGAGTGCGGTTTGGGTTCAAGATGATACAATTTACGGTGCGCGAGAAGCGCGTACTTTTGAGATCATGAAGGTTGGAGAAATTCCGGCGGTTCACGGTGGCGCCGCACGACATAACCTAAGCAATGCCCTGCTTGCATGCGCACTTGCAACAACGCTTGGTGTTGACAGAGAAGTTGTTCGCGCAGGTCTTTCTGAATTTGGTCTGAACTGGCACGATAACCCTGGTCGTTGTCACGTGATTGAGCACAACGGTGTACATATTATTTTAGACTTCGCTCACAATCCTCACGGAATGAGAGCTGTTCTCGGTATGGTGAAGTCAATGCAAGCGTCTGAAGGCAGGATAAGCATTAGCTTTGCTCAAGCAGGCGATAGAAGCGAACAGGACCTCAGAGATCTGGTGGATGTTCTTTTGGACTTTACACCAGACCAACTCGTTCTCCGGGGCCTGCCTGAGAACTATCATCGCGGGCGGTCTCCAGAGGAGTCCGAACGTTTGTTTCGCGATATCTTGCAACAAAAGCAATTTCCTTCGTCAAAGTTTCAGAGTCTTGAAAACGAAGTCGAGGCTTTGAAGTATGCCCTAACCTGGGCGAAGCCCGGTGATACCGTTGTTCATTTGGTGCATCTTGAAAGAGATGCAATCAAAGAGTATTTTGCTAAATTGAACTAAATTTCACGTCCTGTGATTGACCGACTCAAGCCGAGATTCGGGAAGGTTGATGATAGCCTTACTCCGAATCATTTAAGTTTTGAGGAAAAGTGATGGCTGAAAAAGAAACCTCTCCGAGCGGTTCTCATGAGACTCGTTTAGGTCTAAATTTGTGATTCTGCGCACATTTAGAAGGTCGTACTCCGTTGAATGAGCAATGTTTTCAAAGTGGCCTGACCGATGGTCGGCGACTGATTTGTTCGTTTCTTTTTCCGAATGTCAATTGAACGCACATCCTCTGACTTATTCCGATAAGAATGCCATGAACTATGCACATACCTCGCTTAGCTCGTCTATTCTTAGGGCGCCTCGTCGAATCAGTGTACCGAAAAAAGCTAATCCGTCTGTTATCAGGAAGAGGACCGTTGCGATTGCGGCTCGAGATTTACCGTTTCGAAGTGGGCTAGGGCAAAGCAAAGTTCAGAGTTGGACGTTAGCCGGCAGTGGAGCAGTCTTGGCAGCAGGTGCTGGTATTATCATGGGGGGTGGAGCCCTGACTCTTGGAGCACCCGCGGTCAATGCTTGTGATCTGGCCTGCAGGCTGGCTGCTTACCAGACCGAAAATGGCTATGAACGAGTAGCTCCTGAGAAAGGCGGCTATAGTGCTAAAGCAGAATCGCAAGAACCGGAATGCGATTGCATTGATTCCCCGAAGACCGATCATGCGCCGGTTCAAGTCACGGACCGACTTACGCCGAACGAAAAAGCAGCCGTTGTTAAAGCGGATAAAGTATGGGAGCGGCCGTCTGGACCTTACTCTTATGTTGTTCTTTTTCATGGCCACCATGGCGAACGGGCAGTCCATGAAGGTGTCGATTACGTTCATTCCGGCACAGAAATGCCTGTCGTCGACATATTTGCTGCCGCTGAGGGTCGCGTTTCTTATGTAAGGAAAGGCTGCCAGGAATCCTCTCGGTTTGGTGTCAATCGAATAGGACGAGAATGTGGAGCGGGCTGGGGAAATCACGTGGTGATCGACCATGGTAACGGTATTCACAGTCGATACGCTCACCTTGCTGACGAAGATATTCTTGTTAGGGCGGGAGATACCGTCAAAGCGGGTGAGCGAATTGCAGGCATGGGTAATAGTGGTCGAAGCCAAGAGCGCCACCTCCATTTTGAAATCGGACATGCAGAAAAAAAATTCGATTCTTGCGGTCCTGTGCGAAGCTTTGACCGTATCTTTGACCCCGCAGACTTCTTAAAGGGTAATACGCGCTAATCTATTCTAGAGTAACATTAGGGAAAAACCTGCACGAAAATTAAACAAAAATATGAACAAAATATAAACAAATGTAGGCAACCTTCATACATTGGATCCGATAAGTTACTTGAGGAGAGAAACACAATGTCAATTCAAATCGGAAACCAACAACCCCAATATGTACCAGTACCTATCCAGGCGAATGATGGAGCTTCATCGCGCACTGGAGGTCCAACCAACCCTTATCAAGACGGATTTTCGCCACGAAAGGCAGCAAAAGCAGTTCTGAGCGACCGCCAAAAGAAGATTGAAGTACTCAAGTTCAAGATTCTTGAAATCGCGAAAAAGAACACCCAATTATCCGGATGCGGATGCGAGGCTCAAGAGGTCGTCAAGCAACTTCAGCCAATGGTCGACGAGCTAAAAAGTTACTACCCGTACAAAACTGTGGAGCAAGAGCTTCCGCAATTAGCTCGAACATGGAAAGAAGTCTTTTCATCAGATTGTGAGCCTGAACCTCCTGGTTTCAAAACCAATCGCGACCACAGTTACCAAACAATTTTTCCTGACGGACAATTCATCAACCAGGCTGAGCTCATTGGACCACTCGGTGTAAAAGTGACTGGGATGCTTCGAGCGAAATACGAAACCAAAGGAAATGAAATCTTCCTAGAGTTTGATAAAGTTACAGCTCGCCCAGGTGGCTTCCGTAAGAAAGAATCTTTGACGGAATTAGCCGACAAATCTCGAAAAGGAGACCTGATTCAGTTTGATGTCTCTTTCGGTAAGGTCGCGCCTGAGGGGCCCGTAGAGGCAAAAGGACGCATCAAGAACGTTTATTTGGACGATGATATTCGTATCGCGGTCGGAAGCAACCTCGCTGATGGTGTCCAGGACCTCTATATCCTAACGCCTGCAAATCTCCCTGAAAAGTAGTGGCACGAAACAAAAGTACTACTCCTTGTGTCACCTTCGTGCCGCTCACGCGGATTGTCTCACCCGCGTGAGCGGCGCGAAAAGTAGGTAACTATGAAAGTCTCGCAGCACATACCGGCAAATATTCCCGGCCAATTCACGAATACTGTTTCGCAAACAAGCTCGCCTGAAAATCCGGTTAGGAATCCGAGTGCACTCGACGCTTTCGAAGGACTACCAAGTTCGAAGGCTACTGTGACAAAATGGCCTATCCGCAAAGGGGCTCTCGATGCGCCGGTTGATCTGGACATATATATGCCGCCGGGCTCGGGGCCATTCCCGGTTGCGGTCTTTGCGCACGGCTTTTTGCTAGACAAGGATGAGTACGGGGATTTGGTCAAATCTATGAGTCAAAAGGGGTGCGCTGTTGTGGTGCCTCAGATGCATCGTCCAAAAATTCCATTCAATGTTCCTTCTAGTGGCGAGGATGGGCAAGTTATCAGAGATGTCGTCGCTTGGTTGGACAAAGCACCACAGGACCTTCAGAAAAAATGGGATAAAAATTGTTTGTACGCTGCTGGTCATTCCCGCGGGGCAAAGGCTTGGTGGCAAGCCATTGAAGCCCCGAATACAGTGAAAGGTTACCTCGCTGTTGACCCAGCGGACGGAGGCTTTGAGACGCCTGTATTTAGCGCTGAGACAGCGAAAAATATTCCTTCGGTAGTTGTCGGCGGAGGTCGGTCTAGTGAACGTAAGTTTGGCTTTTTACCCCCAGCGGTCTTTCCAAACGAAGGTTTTGAAAAGGTCGCTAAATTTACCGGTTCTGATACCGAAGTGATTCGGTTATCTAATATGGGGCATTTTGACATGCTGGACCCGGCAGGGCCATTCGCCATCGATCGCTGGACGGTAGTCGCGGGTGCTGACCGTGCTTCAACCATAGATAGTATCGCGACTGCGTTTGGGAAACTCCTGAATAAAACGAAGTCCATTTAGTCTCAAATTGGTCCGCCCGAAAGCGTTCTAAGTAATTGTCACTGACCGCCGGTTGATCTCCCATAAATCGCGGGACTGTGCTATTTCTCTTCAAGTGAAGCTTCGGTTCGCACACCTGCTGCTTTTGGCATCTTTTGCGGCATGCAAAACCAAAAGTCCGGTTCAAAATGACGCTGCACCGAAAGCGGCAGCACTTCAGGAGAAACCACCCAAAAATTTCGAACCTCCCACGTCGTTCGAACGAGACTCTCGCAAAAGTGAGCAATCTGCGACCGAAATTACGGACTCGGTTTTCAAGCCGCTTTGCGAAAATATTACCAACTCTAAATCGTTAGACTCATTTCTAACAAAGGATTTCCAAGGATATTGGATTTCAGAGTCGTTACAGACGACAAAAGCTTTCCGGGTTCACGAAAAAATTCTGAAGTCGAATGTTGATTCTCTCGACAATCTCAAGTTTGCCTCGAGCTTGACTCGTTTTTCATCTTTGTTTGCTGATGTGCAACGTTGTTCCTCGGGGGTTTCGAAATTCTACAAACAAAGTGACAACGATGCCTGGGCAACTTTGAATTTTCAGGTTGCTGGATTTTATTCAAATGGCGAGCGAGTCAGTCTCAGTGGCTATCCCAAAATCCTCCTGAAAAAAGAGGGAGGGGCATGGAAGATTGATGGCTGGTCTAAGGCTGAGTACATTTTCCAGTACTCTCGGGTTCCGCTTTTTGTAGAGGTGAGTCGTTGGGTAGGCGCAGACTTTCGTAGATCATTTGAGTTTCATAAAATTATTCAAAGGCAGATGAACACCCGGAAAATTGAGACCATAGGTGGGCTTGCTGTTGTCGACTGGAATAATGACTCTCGCCATGATTTTATTGCTTGGAACCGTCGCCGCACGATGCAGATTTTCATCAATGACGGAACCGCGGGCTTCGATAAAATAGTAAATCCTCTCCCAAGTAATCACGTTGGCCTTCATCACGTGTATTTCGATATCGATGGTGATGGCTCAGAAGAACTCATCTCTTCAGAGGTTGTAGACTGCAAAAAAGGAGTAGCAGAGTTTCCTGTCTACTCTAAGAAAAAGACCCGACTCAAACGAAGACGTGGGCTTTTGAAGTTTAAGCGCGACTGCAACGGAGTTGATCAAATAAAGTTTCAACACATTGCCGTTGCCGACATTAACGACGATGGCAAATTAGATTTGTTTTTTGCAGGCTTCAGCAATCAATTTTCGAAATCTTTCGGTCATAACCGTTTTCGCTCTAAGAAAGGTGAGCCTAACCGACTCTTTCTGTCGAATAGTCGAGGAAAATATACTGAGGTAGCCGCGGAACGAGGCGTGGCCGGTAATTCCTTTAGCTACGCATCCCTTTTCACTGATTATAATAAGGATGGTCACCAAGACATTTACGTAGTCAATGATTACGGTCGGAACGTGATTTACGAAAATAATGGTCAGGGATTCTTTAATCCTTCTCGCTCTGCTCTTGCAGAAAATGGTCAGTCGATGGGAGTAAGCGAGGTAGATATCAACGAAGACGGTGAACTCGATTACTACGTTTCGAATATGTATTCCAAAGCGGGAAACCGTATTGTTCCTCTGGCGAAAGATAAACTAAAGAATGAAACCTACGACGAGCTCTTGGCGGTGGCGAAAGGAAATAGTGCGCTGATTCGAAACCCATCACAAACGGATAAGTTTTCTGAAGAAGCACAAGAGCTCGGGATTGCAAAAGCGGGCTGGGCATGGGGGCATACCTTCTTCGATTATGATCAGGACGGACGAACAGAACTTTTAGTTCTCAACGGCAACGTTACGCATAGTGATGCGAAGGCACCAGACTACTGAACATATTATTGGCGGCAGTTGGTCGCTGATGCTCGAGAAATTGATACTGGTACCGGAAATAAAGCGTATTTGAACGAGGATGACACCAAGGAACGCTTTGAGTTTCAGGGTGGATTTAGCGGCCGTGAGCGCAATCATTTTTTCGTTCGCAAGAAAGACAATCCGGGCTTTATCGATTTTAGTTTTTCGTCAGGTTTAGACTTCATGGAAGACGGTCGCGCGGCCCTTCCTTTTGATTTTGACCAAGATGGTGATCTGGACCTCGTTACTCTGAGTCTCCATGGTATTCGAGTTCTCATGAACATCGGCTTTGGTTCCACTAAGAACTATTTACGACTCGAATTTGAAGACCCGAGAGCAGCTTTGGGTGCTCAAATTGATGTTTGGACTGGTGACCAGAGACAAGTAAGGACGGTGAAACTGGAAGGAGGCTTTCACAGTCAACAGTCTTTAGATACCTACTTCGGTCTTGGAAAATTCAGGGTTGCTGACCGAGTAAAAGTAACTTGGCCAGACGGACAAAGGCGAGTGTTGCGGAATCTCGGTGGACATCTCCGGATTGACCGAGACGGTAAAGTTACTCCGATTCGGATCAAAGCTTGGACCAATCCGCCTCGACCTCCGACAAAGCCGCATCAGCAGAATCTGCGTCTAACCTCCGGCGCCGAGGAACAACTAATTTCCAAAAATGGACCTACAATTATTAACTTTTGGGCGCCTTGGTGTAAGGCCTGCGTTCGCGAAGTCCCACAACTGAACCGAGTTGCAAGCTCTAAAAAGGGAACTTTGAATGTCGTTGGTGTAAGCGTCGAAACTAAGGATCTGAAAGGAGTCTCTCGATTTATCGCGAAACACAAACCAAAGTTTAAGATAGGTTACGCCACAGATGAGATCATTGAGGCATACTTTGGAAGCGACGGAAAAATGGACTTGCCTGCAACTTTTGTTTTTGATGACGAGGAGCGATTAATCCGCGTTTTTCGGTCAGAGGTTGATGCTCAAAGAATCATTAGTGCTGTCGGGCGCGTACCGCTCACAGCAGAGGACTATTTGAGCTTTGGTTTATCAATTCAAAGTAAAGAAAAAGCTGAAATTATGCTCCGAGCGCTTACTCGGTCAGCAGAGATCGATAAAGAGAACCCTAGAGCTCATTGGAGGCTTGGAAAGGGTTTTATGGCGGTCGAGAAGTTCTCTGAAGCTAAGAAAGCTTTTTTAATGGCTTCAAAGTTATCGACCGAAGATCCAGAAATTATAGTGGACCTAGCACTCGCTAAGCTGAATCTGGATGATAAGGTTGGGTATCGCGAGACGCTAGAGGAGGCTACTAAGCGAGGTACCAGTGCTAGAGCGCATAACGAGTATGGACAGGCGTTAGAAGAACAGGAGCGACTCGAAGACGCCGCGAAAGAATACAACGCAGCGATAAAAATCAATCCGGCTTTCTATCTTGCTCTCGTGAATCTGCGAAGAGTGAAGGCGAAACAGAAGGATGGGAGGGGTGTCAGAGCGCTCACAGAGCAACTTACGAAGCTTGGCTATAAAGAGCCGAAACAAAAACCGGGCCTTAACACTTCCCCATCGCCCTCTGGCCTTCAGCCCAATAAATAAAGATGAAACTTGTTTCCGCGAGTGCCGAAGTGACAGTGGATTTGAAAGCCGGAGGACGGTTGAGCTCCTTTCGGCTTCACGGCGAAGAAATTTTAGTTTCTAGCACCTCTGACCCCTTTGGCTGGGGCTGTTACCCAATGATTCCATGGGCGGGTCGGATAAGAGACGGAAAGTTTGATTGGGAGGGGCGAGAAATAGCGTTGCCTGTGAATATGGAACCGCACGCTATTCATGGAACCTTATATAACTCCCCGTGGACCCAGGTAGAGGATATGGCAGCTCAAAGCCACTTTGCGGCTCCGTGGGCTTTTTCTGGTCACGCTAAAAGTCGCTTTGAGCTGGGCGATAATCACTTCATTTGGGCGCTAGAAGTTCACACGGAGTCTGAGAACATGCCATGTGTCGTTGGTTGGCACCCTTGGTTTATACGTGATAAGAATATTAGGTCTGACGACGCATTCTCGTTTTCACCTGAAACAATGTACGAGCGCGACGAAAGCGGTATTCCAACCGGACAAAAAATCAAACCATCGCCGCGCCCCTGGGATGACTGCTTCGAAAACGATCGGGGCCCGATTAATCTTCGTTGCGCGGGCAATCAAAGACTAGAGATTTCTTCTGACTGCAGTCATTGGGTGATTTACGATGAACCTGAGCACGCCTTTTGTATAGAACCTCAGTCCGCTCCTCCGAATGGTTTCAACCTCGGAGCATTTACCGTGGTTACACCCGAACGACCACTGATTCGTAACATGATTTGGCGTTGGTAATCGGCGAGCTATCCAATTTCGGACCATCTTGATTCATGTTGGGAGATAGTGCAAAAGCACTGACGTGGATGTTGCAACCTAAGGGTACTCCACCGCGATTAGCGAATAGGCTTCAAATCATAGGTATATAAGTAACCATCGGTGGACGACACGATGAGTCGATCTTCCTGGACGACGATATCACTTAGAATATAGCTTGGTTCGACGGTGTACATGGGCTCATCTGAATAGTTGATTAAGCTTACGCACTCATCGCTATGACGAATCCGAGTGACGGCAGCGCAGTGTGAAATCAAATATGTTGCATCGGAATCTAGTCCGATTCTTCGAAGACGATTGAAATGCCCTTCGGGTGTGAAGCAGCCCGCCGTTCTCCTGGGATAACGAATCGGAAGCTCAAAAATCTCGTCGTTTAGATACCGCAGTAACCAGCCTTTTGAGCCATCGTTAGCGACGGCATAGAATCCTGATTTACCGATTTTTTCGGCAGGCACAATGTCCCAGGCATTGAGTAGTGCTTCAAAAATGCCAAGCTCAATTTTTCTCCAAGTGTCAGCGAAGAGATCTCCCAGATAAATATTTTCGTACGTAGAGACGATAAGCTGCGGTGTCCCTTTTTCTATTTTGCGAACAAGCCACGCGTCTGACTCTCGTAATCCTTCCTCAAATGCTGTTACCGGGAATTGTTCATAATTTGATTCTTCTTCAGTGCGAGATAATACGGTGCCTTTCAGAGTTGTAATGTAGACTCGATTCGACTCGTCAATATAGACATCAGTTGCGTAGGGAACATCTTTGCTAACCACGTTGCGAATATCTTGCGTAAGAATAGTTTCGGAATAGGTCTCCGGACCAAAGCCGTTCTCGAAAAGATGTCGTTCGGTGATGATAATGCGTTCCGCATTTTTAGCGGGCGGCGAATTTTGGACCGTGACGACCAGTCGAGCGCCGTTAGGCAGTGGTTTAGAGCCAACCGCAATATTATTTGCATTGCCTGGCGCATTAGCAATACTGCCGCGGCTACTCGGGCTTTGTTCCGGTGTCTGACCGCAGTCAGCTAGGGTGCGAAGATCAAAAACCTGAATGAATTGCCCAGAAACCGCCATCACCCGGTTTTCATCAATGGGTTCAAGAGAATCCCATACTCGCGGGCACTGATCTTTCTCGGGGTAGGGTACGCGGGTTAACGTCTCGTGTTCCGGTGTTCGGCATGCGTCATAATTTCTCGGGAGTAAGAGTTCAAAGTCATTCACTACTCGTATGATTTGTTCATCGTTAGCGGTTTGGAATTTCTGTTCTTTATCCATTATGCGAAGGTGAAGAAACTCCTTATCGATCGAATAAACCGCGTATTCTAATGGTGGCGGCGAATTCGACTTTCTACGCAGGGTGACTTGTGTTGCACGACTCTGATCAAAGATCGGGAATTTTGCAGAAAGGCTATTCAGTCTCATGCCGAGCAGATGAGTTTGTTCTTTTGAAGTATCAATCGTGAATCGGGCGAGAGGTTCGTTCTGAAAATCCGTTGGGCTGCGTGCGTTGGTCGAAAAGGCCGTGAATTCCTCTGTTGAAATATCCTCAGTCAAAATAAAGAGGATATCTGCGTCAAGTTCTTCGAAAGAAATATGAGATTGAAGATCAGAGGCGCACCCGGCCAGTAAGAGCATGAAGAGTCCTTCAATTCTTCTCACAACTGACAGTGTCGGTGATTTTTGGTGCTTAGGGCAAGCGCAGACGTAATTTAGGTTGGATTTTGCAGCGCTTTCTTTGCCAGCTTTGAAATAAGGTGAGCTAAACGAGGGTCTCCATCAAAATTGGGCGCAAGCCGCACATTGGCTCCATCGAAGAGTCCAGCGAGTGATATCGGAGGGTTCTCTAGTAAGTTCCTAGCGACGACATTCGCATCATAGAGTGTTGCCCGATGATGCACAGTGAACGAAAGTCGGCCATCGATCAGCACGAATTTGGGCGGATGCCGCTCTCCATTTTCGATTTGGTTGAGTATTTGGCGTACTCGGGTCTCTAAGTCTGGCCCTGTCCATTCGGCACCGGGAAAAAAGTCATCGTTCAAGAAGCCGTGTTCCACTTGGTAGCCTTTGGCGCTGAGTCGCGCTTTGACTTTGTCGAAAGTTTTCAGCATTTCCGCAGCGGCTCGGTCACCTTTCTTTACGAGATGATCGGGCAAGCCGTGTGAGGAAACCAAAATGAGGACATCCTCCGGTTTTTGGTTTCCAAAAGAAGTGCGAACGTCACCCAGCATCCTGTCGGTCAGTAGGTCGATATATTCGGGTTCATCATTGAAGCTGTTTACGGCTCGAACTCGGACATTCCAGTCTGGGAATTTTTCGATAGCTTCCTCTACCTCATGAACGCTTTCGCCCATGGTAGCGACAGAGCATTGTGCGCCTTGGTTGAAGACTACTATATCAGTAACACCATCTTTGTGCATTCGTCGGATCGTTTCTTCGATGTTGGGATGAGTGAAGTTGTACCCGACATATGCTTTGCCTTTGAGTCCTTGACGATGCATGGCTTTGCGGACCGCTTCTGTTTGTTTTGTTGAGTTACGATGATAGTTGGTCGGCCCAATGATGTTGTATTGCTTGAAGAGTTCTGCTCGTTCAAGTGGCCATCCCAAAGTGTCTAGAGCTGGTCGGATCCAGTTTGGCAGAGGTATGCCGGGATTCTTAAGAACGGCCTCACGAACATAGTCACGCAGCTCGGTTTTTGGGTCATCGATATCCCCATGCGAGGTCAACAGGATTCCGACCTTACGGGGAGGCGAGGCTTTCGATGCCCCCAGCTCAATGGGACCACGAATTGCGAGGGGTGAATAACGTGCTCCCTCAGGCAAAACCGGTGCGGTTCGTGCGGGACCAAAATCGTAGCGAAAATCATTTTTACACGCGTCATCAGCTCTAACTTCGGCTTTATTAGGGGTTACCGCAGCCGGAACAGGCTCCGAAGGGCGTACTGCTGCCAAACAAGCGAAGTTCGGAGCTGGAAGTACCGCGGGCACACGTCTTTATCGGCCTAATGTAGGTTTATGTGCGTCATTATTGGCTTGATTACACAAAACTACTCACAAAATGCGGGAAGTCGGGCCAATGAGATAATCGACGAGGAAAGGCTTCTCAGCCCAGGAAAGAATTTCGTCATTTGAAACCCGCTACTTTGGTGGAAATAGGATGCGCAGAGACCGTTTATCCGCATAATTGCGCAAGTCGTTTCCCGAGGCGTTATTAGAGAAACGAGATTTCTTTAGTTGACCGCAGTGAGGTTCGCTTCGGCCAAGTTTCCTGCAGCATCTTCGACCCGGACTCGACCAAAATCTCGTTCACCAGGAGGGAGGTTAGAATTACGTTCCAGCCGTAAAATAAAACCGCCATCCGGATTAGTTTGGCATCGTGAATCAGGGCACTTTTGATAATCTCCCAACTCATTTTCGTTCTTCAATGCAAAAAGAAAGGAGAGCGGACTTCCTTTATCGCCATTCGTGAGCTTGTCACCGCGGTCAGTCACTCCGAGCTCCCATGAGATATCTACACTTTGCTGGTTTTGACGCACCACGAGCGAAGGAGGTTCGTTATCAGCCATCACGCGTACCTCAGGAACGAAGCTTTGTCGCGCGTAAATCTTGTAGGTCTGATTGACGGTGAGAAATATTTCGCTTTGGGCAGTACAGTTGTCGATTTCATCGGCTTTCAGTCCGATTTGAAGCGGCTCTTTTTGGAAATAACAATCAATATTGTCTTTTTCTGACCTAGGACATTCTTGTCCGTCGCAAGTGAGTTGCACAAAAATAGAGGTTTGTTGCGTGTAGACAGTTTCACCTTGCGGTTGCGTAATGTCCTTATTCGTCGAAGCCTCCACGATCTTGAAACTAAAATCTATAGCTTGAGGCATTTCGTCTGGATTGAAGAAGTCTTCTGTGTAGAAACATCCAGACAAAATGGAAGCTGTAGCGAGGAACAAGATCCAGATCTTGTGAGGAAAGCGCAAGCCAGGCATCACCGAACAAAACACTATCAAACCCAGCGAAAAATGACAGGCATCAGCGAGATGGACACCTTAAAAAGTGAGAGCCAGGGATCCTAAATAAGATACCCGGCTCTCACTAGACACTTCACTCACGAAAATGGGATGAACGGGGAAGTCCATCCCGAGATTTTTATGCGGGCAGAAAGACTCGAGCGTTGCGGTCGCCCCGTAATTGCGTTTTTTGGCGGGCGATATGGTCACTCATTTCATTTCCTCGTCCGTCGGCAATGGAAATGTGGCCATGCGGACTCGCTCCAGTTTGACCCCAAACAACGACGGCGCCGGCGGGAAGATTTCGAAGCTGGTTACCGGTGGCATTAATTTCTCGATAGGCAGGATGTTGAGCCAGTTGATTGGCGGCCATATACGCCGATCGGCCATGGAGATTGACGCCATGCTGGTCTAACGCATCAGCCACTCCAGCGTAGCATCTTCCCGTTGTGTTTCTTGACGCTGCAATATTTTTGGCAGTGTTCGCAATGGCTTGTCCATTGGGACTTGAGCTCATACTGTTCAGTGACCCGTAGTTTATGGGTTGGTAACTCGTGAGCAAAGTTCCGGGTTGAGAACTAAAGCTTGGAATTGTGCTTTCTGAACTACCGCCTCTGCCTGGAATATTGATCTTGTCACCAGGATAAATGAGGTCTGGGTTTGCAATCTGAGGATTAGCTTGAATCAGTTCGTTTAGACTGACTCCATTTTGGCGAGCGATTGCGGAAAGCGTATCACCCGACGCCACAGTATGTTGCCCACCAATCGGACATGCTCCTGACGGCACCTGGCCCAACAGTTGCTCCCTCCCAATGCCGGGTTGCGTGAGTTCAAAGCTGGAGGGGCCCGATTGATACGGGCTAGTCTGAGTTGACAAGCGCGGGGCCTGGCTCGCTGAACTCGTTGCAGGAGCACGAGTTTGTACTCGATTATTGTTTGTTCCTATTCGGGCAAAGCTCTGTCCCGATGTCGCATTGAACGTCATATCCTATCCCTCTTTTGTTAGATGACCAGTCTCACCTCGCCATCGACTCACGTCAGGAAATGTAGCAAAAGCTGGGCCAACTGTATTTGCACTGAAAGAGTGGGTAAATCGATGCGTGAATCGGACTGACTGCCACTCAAAGGGTGCACTCATGGCCCTGGGTCGGGATAATTTGAGCAAATTGCACACTTATGATTACGTAGAAATAACACAGGGTGCTCTTGTATTTCGTTACGGGTTTAAACCTGTTTGTTGGCTGCGCAAAGGTTCTTGATATTTCGACCTCGCATCGACGGTTTTTCATCGTGGGATGCATAGAAGTGCGGACCCGCGGCTGCTTCTTTGTAGCTAATAACCTCAGGCGGAAACTGTCTTCGAGAATAATTGGATAACACAGACGCCGATAACGACGAGTGACATGCCGATGATTGCGGGCGTATCTAATTTCTGTTTGTAGACCACGAATCCTGCCAGAGTGATAAGTACAATTCCTAGACCAGACCACACTGCGTAAACCACCCCGATGGACATTGTCTTGAGGCATCGAGATAGGGCGTAAAAGGATAAGCCGTAGCCGATGGCAACAATAATACTCGGCCAAAGTCGAGTGAATCCTTCGCTTGCTTTCAACGCGGTAGTTGCGATGACTTCACAAACAATCGCAAAGCTTAGATAGAAATACGACATATTTATTGGTGTTACATATTTGCTGATGCTGCGTCACGTTGCAGAGCAGAATTTGCCCTTTATCTTTGTTCTTGGTTGTGGCGCTCTCAGTTGGGATAATCACGTAGTATCTGGGTTCAAAGCTTGACCCGACTCGAATCTGATGTTGCTTTCTTACTGATTTAACAATCGTCCAAAAAGCTATGACCATCTATAACAATGTACTAGAAACTATTGGAAAGACCCCTGTGGTGAGGCTGGGGCATTTATCTCCTGAGGGTGTCGACGTCTATGTAAAGCTTGAAGC
Source organism: Myxococcota bacterium (assembly GCA_036337945.1). GTDB lineage: Bacteria > Myxococcota > Kuafuiibacteriia > Kuafuiibacteriales > Kuafuiibacteriaceae > JAYZDF01. The sequence continues at coordinate 11,601 of JAYZDF010000073.1, read as the reverse complement.
TTCTAATCCAATGGGCTCTGTGAAGGACCGCCTGGCACTTGGCGTCATTGAAGCCGCCGAAAAACAGGGACGCCTCAGCCCGGGGCAAACGGTGATCGAAGCGACGAGCGGGAATACAGGAATCGGACTTGCAATGGTGTGCGCTCAAAAAGGATACCCATTGGTTATTGTCATGGCTGAAAACTTCAGTGTTGAGCGAAGAAAGCTAATGCGCTTTCTGGGGGCAAAAGTCATCCTCACTCCAGCATCTGAAAAAGGTACCGGGATGCTCAAAAAGGCGAGAGAACTAGCGTTACATCACGGCTGGTTCTTGACTGAGCAATTTCGTAACGAAGCCAATGCTGATATTCACTCGCGAACAACAGCCCAAGAGATAGTGGATGATTTCAGGGAGCTTGGACTTGATTACTGGGTGACAGGTTTTGGAACAGGAGGGACGCTAAAGGGTGTGTCTCGAGTGCTCAAGAAGCATTTGCCGAAAACGAAGGTGGCGGTTTGCGAACCTGATAACGCGCCGATTTTGGGTTCCGGAATTACACAGAAGCGCGATGAATCTGGTCATCCATCAGAAAGTCATCCCATGTTTCGCCCTCATTTGGTCCAGGGCTGGAGCCCAGACTGGATTCCCAAGCTAACCGAGGACGCGGTTTCGGCGGGCTTAGTGGATGAGATTGTTCCTGTGGGTGGACAACGCTCGATGGACTTATGTCTTGAGCTTGCTCAAAAAGAAGGGATATTCACTGGTGTGTCGGGTGGAGCGACTTTAGCGGGCGCACTAAAAATTGCTGAGACAGCGACGGCTGGAACGAAGATTTTGGCGATGCTCCCCGATACCGGCGAGCGCTATCTTTCCACAACGATGTTTGAGCAAGTGCCTGCGGACATGTCGGGCGATGAAATCGAGATTTCGCGCTCTACTCCTGGTTTTCGTTTTGATCAAAAAGCGCCGGCGAAACAAAGTGGAGTAGAAGAAGAAGAGGTAACCCTCGACCCACAAGCGGAAAGCTTTGTTCATGAAGTGACTCATCGTCCGAGTGAGCCGGTTGTAATGTTCGCTTTAGAATGGTGTGAGTTTTGTTGGTCTGCACGGAAGTTCTTTGCCGAAGTAGGGGTCGACTTTGTATCCGTTGATCTTGATTCAGTGGAATATCAAAAGGACAATCTCGGAGGCAATATTAGAGCGGTGCTCCGAAAAATAACTAACGCACGAACGATTCCGCAAATCTTTGTCGGTGGTGAACTTATTGGTGGCTGCACCGACCTTTTTGATCAATATCGCGATGGCTCCCTACTTACCAAGTTTGACAACTCAGGAGTGAAAGCTCAGCGCAGAGATGGTTTTGACCCTTATAGTCTTCTCCCCGGATGGCTACACGCCCGTTAGGGCACCACTCGGTAGTGGGCAATTTGGATTTCGTCTCCAACGTCGGCGTAATCTCCTGCCGCTCTCCCTTCTCGAAACGCGCCCCAATTAATCTCTTTATAGCGTGGTCTTTCGTCTTGGCACATCGAATTGAGAGGTGCGTAACTGGTCGAGAAAGACGGATTCAAAAAATAAGGTGCGCTATATCGGGTTGAGACGTCGCTTGCCAGCACTCGGTGCAAGGGAGCTGTATACCGATCATTGGACCATACTTGAACCATGTCACCGATATTTACAACGATGCTAAGTGGCTTGGTTTCTACAGTAAACCACTGACCGTCACGCTCGACTTGCAAGCCATCTTGCCCGTCGACCATAAGGACCGTGACCGCTCCTGCGTCACTGTGGTGACTAATACCTAATTGCTTACTGGAGTCACCGGTAGGGGTGCTGGGAGGAGCAGGGTCTTCACATGTCGGATAATAATTAAGCCGTAGAAAACTCGTATGCTGGTCAAAGCCTTGCAGCAGTTCAGAGGGGTTTGTGGTCATTGCCCGGGCCAATCCGCTGACAAGTTGCAGGGCAACTTGGTGACACTTTTCTGAAAATGCTTCAAGCACAGGACGAAACCGCTCTGGATGGATTGGCCACTGTGGAATGCAGTGGTCAAAACTCGGCCCGACGTCGTACAACTCTTTCCAGTCGAGTGCATTCTTCGTTAATTCTCGGTCGTAATATCCCCAGTGATTCAGCTCGGTTCGTTCGTGTTTCTTTTTTTCCAATGGCGATAAAGCGAAGAATTTCTTCATCGTGCTTAGTAGTTCTTCGCGAAGAGCGTTCTCGATCGGATGATGCGTAAGCTCGAAAAATCCCCATTCCCGGCAAACAGCATCGAGCGTGTCTAAGTTCTTGCCCTGAATTAAGTCTTCGAAGTTTACGGTTTGTAATTTCAAAATCGCTCCAATTTGCTTTGCTTTTCCTGACTAAGCCATTTCAATCTTAGATTGTCATCAAGCACAACTGTAAATTTATAAGCATCGAATCTCTGTAAGTGTATGTTTTCATTTGTTTTTCTTGTTGCCGAGATGGTGGCGAACCAAGGATGGCGGGATTGGCCTAGTCAAGACTTCGTAGGTATGGTCTAGCACAGAGAGTGGAATCGCAAGCTTCAACCTTGGGTCAGACGGGCCTCAGAAATTGGTCGCTTGCTATTTTTGTCGCTCTGACAGCCCTGCTCGAAGGACCTGCTCAGATTGCTGGTCTGTTGGCTGTAGTCTTGTGCTTGAGTCACGCTCGTTGGGAAAAATCTCTGTTTGGTTGGTCAGAAGGGCTACTGCTTATCTGGCTGTTGGCCGGGCTTCCTGGTCTGTTTTACAATGATGTTGAGGTCAGGAGCAGCGACGCTCTTCGCCCTTTAGCCTGCATTGTTTATCTTGCCGGCCGCTGTACCCCTCGAACAGGAAACGCCCAACGCTTGCTCGCCTGGGGGTTCTTAGGAGCTATCACGCTCAATGGTCTTTACGGTCTCGTTCAAGTTTTTATTGTCAATCCTCCGCTTGAGCAAATGGTCCTGACTCGCACTGCTTCTCAGCACTTTGTGAACCCTGACGACCCTTCTCGGCTGATGATGGCGAGTGGTTTATTTTATAACCGAGTTAAACTTGCGCACGTAGGTGTTCTAGGTTTGGCAGCTGCTTGTGCGCTTACCTTATCAAGCGAAGATAGGATTAGAAAATATCGCCCCATTTTGGTCTTATCCATCCTTATTTTAGCTTCAGCTGTTTATCTCTCCTATCGACGCGCCGCCCCAGCCGCCATGTTTTTCGCATTTCTTGTTTGGGCTTTTATCGTAAGGAGAAAACGCGTACTTGCATTTGCATGTGGTGCTTGTGTGGTTTTCGGTAGCGCCTTTCTCTTGATGGAAACAGGTCGTGCGCGACTTGCTGCTGCGGCTGAAAGCTTCAGTGAGAGGGTATTGATTTATGAAAGCGCCTGGAACTTGTTTGCAGACCATTTTTGGCTCGGTGTGGGTCACGGTGCTTATCGTCACTCGATTGTGAATTATGCAACGTCTTCTGAACCAGATGTGATTCTTAATTTACAGTCTCAAGCCCACAATTTGTTTTTGCACGTGTTTACAGAATCGGGCTTAATCGGAGGCTTTGCCTTTACTGGGGTCATTGGCCTTTGTCTTTATCGAGCTTCGGTAAACTTGAGAGAACAAAAAGTGAGCACACAAATCGGGCTACTACATGTTTCATTCCTCTGCGTAGTGATATTAACGGCGATTGGAGGACTACACTTCGTCCTCTATCATAACCCCGTCGCTTTAGCGTTTTGGTATTGCCTCGGTGTGTGCGCAGGATACTGGCCGTCAAAGCAAGATATCAGCAATGCTGAACCGACAGTGGCGCGGTCGTTGTGATGTTATTGATTTTCTCGAGTTGTTCGACTGGACCCGATACGTTCTAGCAAAAGTACGAGGATAAGACCCACGATCATCAGCACCAAAGGGCTCATCATGGAAACGTTGTGCGCCTCTGACCAAGGAGGAACATTTGTTCCTGACGAAACAACTTTTTTTCCGACCATAACTTTTGTACTTACATCTTTGTAAGGCCAAAGCTTTGAAAGAGATCCGATCATAAGGCCGCATAGTGCAGCGAGCGTCGAAGAAGGGAACTTTGCGAGGAGCCATCTCAACAATCGAGAAAAGCTCAAAAGCCCAAAAGCACAACCACTCCCGAATACGGCAATGACAACGACATTCAACTCACGGAGGCTATCGAGCACATACTTATATTGGCCAAGCACGAGTAATAAGAAGGAGCCACTGACTCCAGGCAATAGCATTGCACAAATTGCGATCGCTCCACAAACGAACAAAAAGGGGTGACTCGCTGCTGTTGCGAGTAATGGTAGATTTGAAAACCAAAAAGCGAACACGGTCGCGATCAGAAAGGTGACGAATTGTACGGGACCTCGTTTTTCCATCATTTTGAAAGGCAGAACGATGGAACCGATAATCATTCCGAAGAAAAATCCGTTCATTTGAGCGGGATAGTTCTCGATGAGCCAGGGAATGATCTTCGCAAAACTACCAATAGCCGTAACGATTCCGACGCCCAGACAAACCAAGAACACCAGGTCTGCCTCGCGAACGGCTCGGAAAAAAATCTGACGCTGAGAAGATTTTAGGAGGGCTGGAACTGCTTTGAGAAGGTCCAAGTTGATTTTACTCAGAGCTCCAATAAATCTCGAGTAGATGCCCAGAATAAGGGCCATCGTGCCGCCGCTGACACCAGGAACGACATCGGCTACGCCCATGCCCATTCCTCTAACAGTAATGCCCCACCAGGGCATATTTCCCGTCAGAAGGTCAGAGAATCCCAGCGGCTGAGAAGGGGAAGGGCTCGACGCATCAACATCGTAGTCGTTCGAGTCTTTTATCTCGGACATCTCTGACTTAGGCGGTGATTATCGGTTCTCGCGACGCTTAATCGCGGCTGCGACAACTTTTGCGAGTTCAGCTTGCGCAGACGTAAGTGCTTTGTGAACCTTGGCAAGTTCTTCGCGATCACCTTTCCACTCTTTTTCGATAATCTTGTTTTTCTTTGCGGCGTCCAGCGTTCCTTTCGCGCGCTTTGCTAGTTGTTCAACCCAGTTAGCGACTGCATCGCTCTCGAAAAGGATGAGGTCTGCTCGATTGAGGAGGTCTCGGGCGTTTACCCTTTCAGTTCTTCCTGACACACAGCTTTGATCGTGGGATTTGTGAGTCTTGGCAAGTGTTAATATGGAAAAATCGAAGATTTTCGCGAAGGACTAAGGAATTGCTCGGATAGAGCTAAGTGGAATCTTGAGGAATTCGTCTGCATCGAGCTTGAAATCCCCATTCCCAACCGGCGTTTGCCGAGAAGGCTGAAGATTTCCACCATCGTTTGTGTCGATAGCGACCACCGCGACCCAGATATTCTTTCCGATTGAGCTGCTGCCGCTTCGAACTAGATCTATGTAGCCTTCGAGAACTTCGCCGGCACCACTGATCGAGCCTGGAGATTGCTCGATATTATTCGCCGGATTAGTTCCCGAGCGTTGGAACCATCCGTGGAAATCTCCGTCTCCTTCCATTGCGAGGAACAATTCATTCTCTGCTGTCGTGAGTTGTCCCATTTTTGCCCACGGCATGTTCTTGTCTGTGGTCGGGGTAGAGGTTGTCACGAAAATAAAGTGGTCACTGCCTGCCGTGGCAGGTTGAGTGGCGACATAAAGATAAAGTTCGTTGTAGGCAATCCATAGAGGTAGGCGCCCCGTGTCAGTTGTCCATTGTCGTGAGCTTGAATCTACCTTTCCATCGTTGACCTTGAATTCAGGTGTTCCCGGTGTAAGTGGCTCAGGTCCAGGGTCGATCGGGAGATTTCTGTCCCTTTGGAGCGGTGCTGTTCCAATCCATCCTGCATCATAATCGAATGGGTTCAAGTCTAGCACTCCTCCTTGCTCAACCAAATCAACGGGTTTTGTGGGGATATTTACATCGCGCCAAGTTCCCACGACAAAAATCGGAGTAATGATTGGATCCCGCTCGACGGTTACAACGAGGTCAGGAATCTCTTGTTTAAAAAGTACCATATTGCTCGGTTCTTCGGTCCCGTCTGTTGATACGGTCGCGTTGTCGAACCCCTGAGGAGAATTTGGATCAATAACGAGTACATTGGGATTGCTCGCTGCATCGATGTTTTCCGTGACTAGGTTTTTCATGACCGTTGGAAATGCTCGCCCTGAAGAGGTGACTCTCCGGTTTACGCCCGCGCAGCCATCCTCTGCCGGACATCGGACGACTTTCCATCCATAAGGACGGTCGGGCTTCATGAACACCGTTTTCTCAAAAATACTTGGCGCGTCGGAACGTGGTTTCATTCGCAGAGTAACTCGTTCTCCGCCGGTAAACGCATCGGCTGCAATACGGCCAAATGCATCTTCAGCGGCAGGAAATTCACCTGTAAGGAACAAACCTTCTCCGGGGTACAATCCTCTGGCAGAACCATCAGGCTCAAGCCACGCACTCCCCGCGTCTACACGGAACGTCACGGGAACAAGATTTGGGTTCGCCATAGGAATGATGTGGGTCTGAGGTTGTTCCTCGTCCATGATGAATTGAATGCCTCGAGCTGGGAAGTCTTCACCACTCTCTACCAAAAACGCGATATATGGAAAATCTGCTTCCGTGGTGCCGTCGAGTCGCCGATCGGAATCAACCGCAACTTCGACTGTGGCCTCGTACACTCTCTCATATCCGATAATTCTTCGTAGCGGAACGATTCGGGTAGAGCCAATGTCAAATTCGCCGTTGTCGTTCAAGCTAAGGCGGAGCTTTGGAGAGATCAATTCTCGCGCAAAGCGATCGTCGACGATGATTCTGACAGGAGCCCTCTGATTGCCCACTAAGCTGTCGAGCGGGGTACTAAATTCCGGCTCTCTTGGAAGTTCGCATTCGAGGTCCAGAGAAATTGTGTTTGTTGAGCTCGCGGTAAATTGGACCAATCCGGTGACTGGCGTACCCTTACTCGTCTCATCCACGCGAATCGCGTATTGTGCGAGTGGATCAATTTGTACGGTCAAAGTAGCTGTATATACTTTCGGAATCACTGACTCTTCGAAGGTAAAGGTCTGAAGCTCTTCTCGAAAAACGCCAGTTTCAGCGTCTATGGTCGTCAGAAGCCTTAGTTCGGACTCAAGAATAAATCCGCGAGTATCGAGTCTTACGAACACGGATGTTGTGCCAAATCCGGTAAAGTTGACTTGGGAGGGACCGTCAGGCTGTTCAATATTTGCGAAACTAACATTCGAGACGTTTACGCTATAGAGTGCGCCGCCTTCCTGTTGCTCGGTTCGAAGAATAATTTCCGAGTCGCTGATTTCTCTTGAAGTAAGCACGAGGGGCTGCGGGATGCGTTCGCTAAAGTTGGTGACCGTAATGCTTCCAAGATTCGTTAGATCTTGATCAATCGTGTGCGAGAACTTGATCGTAACCGTTGTTTCATTCAGCGCACGGGCAGTTGCGTAGACACTGACGGGTGATGTTTTCGGATCTTCCTGACATCCCATCGCAAAGAAGGCGACGCCAAGAACAAAGTGAGACACTCGGAGCTTCATTCACGGGCTGGTTATCCACGGTGACTCCAGTATGCAAGCTAGAACGTGGAGCCGATCTGGAAAAAAAAGCCCGAGTCATCGAGGAGTGTATTCGATGTTCTCAAAAGATGAGCATAGCCAGCCCGAAGTCGGAGATTAAGGGCCCAAAATAAGAGGATATCCGAACGGATCTCAGCTCCCACACTGACATTACCCGTTTTCACGGCAGCGAGACTCAGGTTCTGAAGGTCCTCCGTCGCGAGAACCTGTCCGTAATCTGCGAAAATTGCCGCGTGGATCACCCTAAAAACAATCGGTATAGTCGCTAGTCCGCGCTCAATCCGGACGATAGGCGCACGGTATTCGAGCGTGCCGGTCAACAATCCCGGGCCGTTTTGACTCGCAATTCGGAGTCCTCTTAGCGGGAAAAAGTTTTGCGTAGTTGTGCTGATCGCACTTTGCCCGCCGACACCGCCAAGACGGAAGCTGTCAGCGAGGTCTGGACCACCGCTAAAACCGAGGGCGACTCGCGTGGCAAGCACGTGGTTTTTCAGCCAGCTTGGTGAATAAGGCAGTGACCAATACCCCCTAATCTCGGCGTGAAGCATAAATTGTTCGTAATCGCTTCCCAGTGCCCGCGACAAAGCATCAAATGAGAGAGCCGCAGACCAGCCTCTCTCTCTTGAGATCGAGTGCGGAAAGCCTCGCAGGTTTTGGTACGTATAGCCCATTCGAACCCGACCGTAATTTCCTAAAGCCGGAAGAGAGCCTGGATAGTTTGCGAAGCTGGTAGAATTTGACGCCAATGAAGTGCGCTCTTCAAAGGAAAAGGAAAAACCTAGCGCGTGTCGCTGCCGCACAGGGACTGTGGTTCCAAACCGTGCCAGGTGAATTTGTTCGAAGAATCGACCTAGGAAACCATCAGTTTGGTCGAACAACGAATACGTTCGTACGGAGCGTCGAGCCGACAGCGAGAACGTCGGAAATAATTGGTCATTGACATATGTAGCTCCACCTCCAACAAAGTTTGATGCTTGTTCATATGTGGCCCACAAAAGATAAGACTGTGTCTGCATTGCGTCAGTGCCGAAATGACTAACTTGTCCAACAACATTATTCTCCGTGAAGAAAAGCGAAGGCAGAACGTTCCAGTTGTCATTGAATGGAAGGAGCGTTGTTGTCGCAGAATAAGGCTTCAGAACCCAGCCGTCGGGGAGGGCGAGTGAGTCTCCTGAGGTTCTATAACTCGCAGGTGGAGGAGGGCGCTTTACGACGTCCTTACGAAGTGGCGGCCCCTGTCTTACGCGATTATCAAATTTTATCTCTGGTTCAGGAGGAAATCTCACTCTAAGTGCATCTTCGAACGAGTAGTCCATCATAAAGACATCAAAGCCATCTTTTGTATATCCCCGAAAAACGAGCATGTCGGCGTTAGGCGACAGATTCGGTTGAAAAGCGCCTGTGAGTAAATTTGTGAGTTGGCGAAAAGATTTCGTCTCTCGTTCATAGGCATATAGATTGTAGATTCCAGTCCGGTCAGAAGAAAACACAATCCATTTACCGTCGTTAGACCAGCAAGGGTCTATATCGAGTGCGCGGTCGCTCGTTACCTTCTCCACAATATTTCCGTGAAGGTTATAGATGATTATATCTCGACGTCCTCCTTTGAAACGAGAAACGACGATTTCTTCACCATTCGGCGAGAATCTTGGATTTGAAAATTGTATATCGGGCTGCGCGGGTACGATGACCTTTGGATTCAGCGTTGTTCCATCTGACTCTAACCAGGCTAAAACAAGTCGATTCGAGCCGTATGGTGTTTGCACAAAAACGATTCGTTTTCCATCTTTACTTACATCTGGGTCACGAGCTCTCATGAGCCCTGAAGGAGCAAGGAATTTCTCTTTGTGGGTTGGCCCAGGCTCTAATCGCCGCGAGCTATTTGAGGCGAAATCGTAGCGCAAGATGCTATTGTGAGAGTAGAAGCGCTGATTGATGTGTGTTTGCTGAAAGAAAAATGATTGTCCATCATTTGTGAGACTGATCGCTTTGCTCAATGTATCTTCTAACAAAACCTCTTCGTCTAGCGTTTTCAGGTTCAGTAAGCGGACTCTAGGTCCATCCACCAAAGAGGAAGTAGAAAATACGAGAGACGAACCATCCGGCGTAAATTGTGGCCCAAGAACTTGACCTCCATAGTTAGTGATTCGTGTCGGCTGGGTGAGGGGTAAGGATGACTTAGTGAGATTGGCGGCAGTGAGAGTGGCCGTAGAAGTCATCTCTCGCTTAAACTCTTTCCACTCTGTTTCAAGAGTACTTCCAAAGGCGATGTACGATGCAAGCCATGAAATATAAGGAAAGGGGTTTGATGCATAGGCTCGATGAAATTTCATGAGCTTCTCTTCGCCATATTTACCCGCGAGGTATTGTTGGAACCTTCCTCCAAAAAAGTACGCCACATTTGCAAAGGGCCAATTGGAAAAACTTCTAAATGCCTGGTCGATGTGTGGGAAAGAATCACTGAGCGCGGCTGTGCGAATAAACATCTCAACTAAACTACTTCGCCCGCGTCCACTACCGGAGGCCATCGTTTCCTCATAGACCGCGAGACCCTCTGTGAACCAGGCTGCGAAATATTGATTCATTGCGACCCATTTGCCGAACAAAAGCCGCCCGATCCAAGGGAGGCCAAAGACCATATCAAGATGCAAGATATGACTTATTTCATGGACGATTACGGCCTGTAACCAGTCATCATAATCTTCGAGACCAGAAACTTCCGTAGGAGCTGTGACGTAAATGGTGATTACTTTGGAGGGATAAATACGGGCACTTCCATTTGCGTAATCAGTTTGGTCATTAACGACAATGGTCGTACGCCCTGAGAGCTTGTAGCCATATCGCTTTTCCATATCGGCCAAAGCTTTCTCTGCAATTTTTCCTGCGCGAACCGCGAGATTTTCGTAGCCAAATGGAGCGACGACTTCGAAGCGCGGCGTCTCTATGCTTAGATACTGAACGTCGGGATCATATGGGCCAGCGGCAAACAGTTCGGCTGGAGCGAGCAACGCAATCGTGAAGACAAGACAGGAAAGGTTATTCACCCATTGAGGGGAGAACCACTGAAGGAGGATCCTGGAAAACGCATTCGCTTTGGGCGAGAGTTGTCTGATCATGAGTGAGTGTTTGTACGTGTACCATGATTGCTTGACTGCGTTGAATCGGTGGTTACTCATGGTTTACCGTAGTTGTCGGCGTCATTTCAGGAAGATCAAATTTTTTGAGACTTCTGTAAGGATAATTGACAGCCCTAGTTCAGGGTTCTACAAACGACTTATCATGAGAATGGCCGTAGATAATAATGTGGAAAGTTCGTTGGAGCGATACTCCTCGGCGGAAATCCCTACGGCAGAAGGGAAACTCCGTGTCGTTGTATTCAGAGACCATCGACACAACGCGACGCATACTTCCTCAGAGCACGTCGCCCTGATTGTTGGTGATATCAGCCAAAATTTAAATGACGTGATGGTGCGTATTCATAGCGAGTGTCTCACATCAGAAGTCTTTGGCTCGCTAAAATGCGACTGCCGAGAACAATTCGATGCGGCCCTTGCGATGATGCGAAAAAATGAATCGGGAGTGCTCGTCTATCTTAGGCAAGAAGGACGAGGCATTGGACTGGGAAACAAGATGCGAGCGTACGCTCTTCAATCGCAGGGTCTTGATACCGTAGATGCAAATCATGAACTTGGTTTTGCGACTGATTTACGGAATTACGATATTGCCGGCGAAATACTTGAGAACCTCGGTGTGACTGGGGTGACACTTCTCACAAACAATCCGGATAACGTGAAAGGCCTATCTAACTCTGGTATTAAGATACACGAACGTTTAGCGTGTGAAGTACCATCAAACGACCATAGCGAAGGTTATCTCAAGACCAAACGGAATCGCTGCGGTCACATGCTCGAACTTCTGTAGTTTACGCGATTCCCCAGCCGGGTGAACCGCCATCAAAAGACTGAGTTTTTATGAGTAATTCAGCTAATGCTGATGAGGTAATCTGCATTCGTACACGAAGACTTGGTGCCGTGAGTACACTTTGCCTG
>JAYZDF010000072.1:0-3378 GCA_036337945.1 Myxococcota bacterium | reverse complement strand
GTGTTTGCCCAATCAGTTGGCCACTATCCACATCGAAAACTTTGGCACCATTCGGTTCAGACACAATTTTTACCTCGGCGAAAACAGGCTGCTTTGGTTTGGGTGGCGCTGGTTTGGTAGTTGGCGTTACAACCTTTGTTTCAACGGCTTTCGATTTATTCGGTGTTACCGTGCTGTTCTTTGGAACTGCGTCTGTTTGCGCGTCCGAGAGACGTCCGTCCTGAGACATCAAGAAGAATGCAGCACCCGCAATCAATGCGATAAAGACGAAAAGTCCCCCCAAAAAGCCGCCCCCTTTTGACTTCTTTTCTGTAACCTTTGAAACCTCCATATTTGGTGGAATCGGCGTCGACAGAGATGTTGGAAGCGGGGTCTTAATCAACTGTTCAGGATTCAGTAAGGCAGCGCTCGAGTTTGCTCGTTGAGGACGAATATCTGGACAATATTCTAAAATCGCCCGCGCAAACTGTTTCATATCGGGACGTTTGTTTGGGGACTGCGTAAGAGCTAGCTTCAATAGATTATCAACCTGAGCCAAATGGGGTGTTTCCGGGTCAAGAACAAACTCTGGAACCTCATTGATCAGCTTGCTTCTCATGATCTCCATATTCTCGCCGTTGAAGAGTCTTTCACCCACCAGCATTTCGTAAAGAATCTCGCCAATGGCATAGACATCCGTCTTATCTGTTATCTTTCCTCCCGATATTTGCTCAGGAGCCATATAGGCAGGCGTACCAATGATCGCTCCAGTGGCTGTCTGGTGAGAAACATCTCCAGTCTGTTTTTTCGCAATCCCGAAATCGAGAATTTTCACGCTGGGCACGTATGAGAAGTCGCTATCCGCATGAGCTGTCACAAAAATATTTTCTGGCTTGAGATCTCGATGAACGACTCCCGCCTTGTGAACGGCAACCAGAGCATCGCATAGCTGAAAGCAGATGTTCATCGCTTGCTTGAAGGTCAAACGCTGGTTGAGTACCAGGCTTGATAAGGGCTGTCCCTTGAGAACCTCCATGATATACGCGACCCGCAGAGGTTCAGTGGTCTGAACGAAGTCGATAATCTCTACGATATTGGGATGATTAACCTCATTTACGATTTGGGCCTCGTGGAAAAAGCGGGAGACGTACCCCTCGTCCCCACTTAAGTGTGACGCCAAAACCTTCACAGCGGCTTCACGCTTCAGTACCTGATGTTTACCAAGAAAGACGCAGCCCATCCCGCCCTTTCCTAAAATCGACTCAAGTGTATAGCCGCCAAGCGACTCTCCAATTTTGGCGGGAAGATCATCGTCTCTAACTTGAACTTGGGAGTCAGAACGAACCCGTGTTTCTCCGGTCGATGTTTCATCGAAAGCACTGATTTCCAATGCTTCACTCGTTTCTCCGGACGAAACTTCAATTTCGTCAATTTCTATATCGTCGAAGTTCATATACGTGGTGGTTTGTTTACGCTCACAAGGAGTGCCCCGAAAGCAGTCTGCAACGACCTGCAAAAGAATTCAATTATTCAGTGACTCGGATTGTGTCGAGCAGGAAAAAAATGCAAGCACATAGAGCCATCAACAGTCCGCAAGGTTGATTTTCAAGAGGTATTTAGGCTTCGTGATCCAAAAAAACGAGGTAAACCCTACACGCATTCCCTGGGGAAGTCTTACCGTTCTCGCAGCTTTGACAAAAGATGCAGGATCTCAATGTAAAGCCAGATGAGAGTCACCATGAGACCGAAGGCGCCATACCATTCCATATACTTCGGTAATCCTTGCTCTGACCCATTCTCAATGAAGTCGAAATCCAAAACGAGATTGAGCGCTGCAATGACGACAACAACGGCACTAATACCGATACTAAGCGTGCTCGAACCACGCATAAAAGACATGTCCACGCCAAAAAGACCGAGTATCATGGTAACGAGGTAGAAAAAGAAGATGCCACCCGTCGCCGCTACGATACCAAGCTTGAAATTCTCTGTTGGCTTGATCAATCCAGAGCGATACGCGAGCAAAAGAGCAAACAAAGTTCCGAAGGTCAGCGCTACCGCCTGAGTGACAATACCTGGATACGCACTGTTGAATATCATGGACAGCGCACCGAGAAATAGGCCTTCGAACGCAGCATAAATTGGTGCCGAAATAGGCGCATAGTTTTTCTTGAAAATGGTAACCATTGCGCAAATCAATCCTCCAATCATGCCAACCGTGATCCAGGTTGTTGCGGCCTGGGAATTGTCTGCGACTTGTTCCCACGTAAAGCTTGCCGCAAAAACAAGAATCAGCAGCAGGAGAGCCGTTTTATTGACCGTCCCACTCAAAGTCATCACATCCTGTCCGCCGATAGGCGCAACACGATCAAATGTTTTTTGGTTCAAGACAGGATTTCCGCTTCTCATGAAACGTGAACTAACCGGTTGCACCGAAGATAGCAAGTCAACCGGAAAGACTTCTCCATGAATCAAAGCCTTCCACTTTTATAATCTTGGGCTCGAAAACGGCGTGTAAATCCGCTTATTCTTTACTGAGCGTCGCACTTTGGCTTGAGCTGAACTTTTTGGCCGGCCTTAATCGTGATCGTTTTACGAATGGGGCTATTTGCACAATTGAAATTGTGTAATTCGATAACGTATTTTCCGGCGTCAAAAACTCTAGGCTTAGATGGATGACGATATTTTTTCTGCCCATCGACATGAACATCCCACCACGTGAGACCTCGAATCTTGAGATTACCAGGCAATGGTGCCGGCATCATGGGCTCTGGCATCATGGGCTCTGGCATCACGGGCTTGGGTTTTGCGGACACAACCGGAGGCTTCGGTGGCACCTCTACGACTTTCGGGGTTGGTTTAGCCGGTTTGGGTGCGGGCACCTTTTTTCGCACAACCGGTGCAGACCGTTTTCGCTCTGAACTCCGCGTATTTCTCCTCTTTGGAACGGGCTTAGTTTTCACGGCAGCACTCTTCCTGGCTGGAGTTTGACCTAAGGCCGAAGCAACTTTTTTATCTTCCTGCTTCTCAGATGACGACCTCGACTCGTTCGCATCACTTTTTGGCGGAGCATCTTCTCTCGTCGTTTTGCCGTTAGTTTCATCGGTCGAATTCGCGGGCGGTTCTTTCACGTTTTGAGCTTCACCTGTCTCATTATTCACGACCGTGACCTCGGCCTTATTTTTTATTTTCGATGAGGCAGGAGAAGCTTCTTTCGGGACATCAATTGCCGTCGCTGAGACAGGAACAGAGACCTCGTCCGGAAGATAGAAAAATACTAGTGTTGCAATGAGTGAAACGGCGATTGCAAGCAGCGCAGGTAATAATGTTTTCGTTCCTCCACGCGTTTGCGTCACAAACATTTGCGCGGAATCTTCTGACGAAGCAATCGCGGCGGGT
>JAYZDF010000071.1:0-19406 GCA_036337945.1 Myxococcota bacterium | reverse complement strand
TGAATCTGGCTTGGCGTATCGGTGGGAACGACTCCTGCGGAACGGATTATGCGTTGGCTATCGCCGTGAGTTGGGTCGAGCCGTCATGTTTTCGAAGGATGGTTACGGCTGGAGTGCAGAGTCGATTGAACACGACCAGCGACACACCGAGGCGAACTTTGGTGGAGCGTCACTCAAAATATTCCACGGAGATATTATTGAAATGCCGTACCGATACGATCATCAAGAAAACCGTAGCTTGGTGGTGATGATCACGGATACTGGCGACAATCTCCTCTACGATTTGCACTCGGGGGATGTTGATACGGTTGAAGCACTATGGCCACCGCCTAACCGCCCCTTTGTTCACAAATGCTCCGGTTCGGTCTGGACATCAGATTCCCTCAGTAAACGTTGTAATGGAGTGTTACGTGCACTTAATGCCGAGGAGAAGCCGGGTTTTGAAATGGTCGTCCAAGCTTCTGTCGCTTTCTGTCTGGGGGTTGCCTCGGCCGCGCTAATACAGTGGTTGATTTTTGAAGAAGTGGGTCCGCTTACCGCTTTGTTTGGTGGTCTTCTGAGCTCTCTTGGTCTGCTTACGGTCTGGCATCGGCTCAATCCATACTTGTTTAGCCGAAAATGGTCTATTTCTATGACTTGGCGGGTCGCGCTTTTCTGTGGTTTGAACGTAATGTTGGTCGCGTTTTTTGTGGGTTATTCTTTTGCCAGGATCGTTGGATTAGGCACCGCCGGAATTTTGTCGAGTGGTCTGATTTGGCTGCTTTCGTCGGATTTGGTAGCTTGGAGATCCGGCGGGTACGAACGAGATAGCAAAACGAGCCGCAGACCCGGCGCGCGCTGGGATTAGGTCGACACGCTGCCGCGTGCGAGGCTGCTTGAAGACATAAGTCTCCTAAATCGCCGAGAGTTTATGACATAAGAATAATCCTGTTGATGTTCGTGCTTGATGCTGTATACGGTCAAGTCATGAGTATTTCTGAGAAGGATGTCGCCAATTTTTACGACAATTATGCCGATCGCCAAAAAGCAGTAGGGTTCAATCTGCGGCAATACACTTTGGTCGAAAAATTGATTGATTTGGGAATGAGCGCTCAATCGAACGTCCTAGAAATTGGTTGTGGGGTTGGCCAAGTCAGTGCGTTGATCGCTGGAACTGTTACCAAGGGTCAAATCGTATCTTGCGACATTAGCCCCAAGAGCATTGAAGAAGCCAAGAAGCTGAATGTCATGTCCAAGAATATCCGCTTCGAAGCTGCGGATATGGTCGTGATGGATTTCACCGACCAGTCATTTGACTTCATTTCTATGTTTGATGTTTTAGAGCACATTCCAGAAGAAAAACTCTCCGAAATTTTTGAACGTCTGGCTGCACACATGCATCAAGATACGAAGCTCTTGATCAATATTCCGAACCCTTCCTTTTTGGAGACGATTATTGAGAACGAAAAAGACAAGACGCAAATCATCGATCAGCCATTACCCGCAGATGACATCATGAACGCGGCTTACTCAAACGGGCTCATTTTGGACTTTTTCATTACCCACGATATTTGGCAGAAAAAAGACTACCAAATGATGCTCTTCACAAAAGAGAAGCCATACGTCGCGGAAAAGATTTCTGAAGCCGAGTTCCAAGCTAAAAAAGGACGGCTTCTTTCGAAGATTAAACCAAGAATTTAGTCGTTGTTTTTAAAACCCTGGATAAGGTCGTAAATGGGCCGCTCAAGTTGTTTGGCGACAACTCTGGGTCGAAAGCTATCGCTGAGCGCTAAGACCTTCTCTCTAACTTCGGCGCGATATTCAGTATCACAGGCAAACTTCACAACTTTCTCTTCGAGTTCCTTAGAGTCGTCACAAAAAAGTGGGTAATCTTCGCCCAGTTGTTCGATTCGTGCGTCTTTACGCGGCAAGACGATGGGAACACCGCAACTGATGGCATCGATGACTTTGCCTGAACCTGCCCAATGCCCATCGTCTCCACAGTCGTACAAGACCAAGTCGCAAGCATTGAGTGCATACGGCATTTTGCTATAGTCGATTCGGTCTACAAGTCGAATATTTCGTGGGATATCTACCGTAATGTTTCCTGCAACAATCGTCGTGAGGTGGTCGATAGTGCGGCTAAGCTTGGGCAGAGCACCAAAGTAAGTTCGCGGTACTGTGTCAGCGGCAATGCGACCAAAATACCCCACAACAAAGCCGTAGCCGAATTTCGCTCGGTATCTGAACGTTTCAAAGTGGTCGGGGTAGGGCTTGAAGCTGGGGTCTGCTGACTGGGCGATATTGATGACGCTCTTTGGACGCGCAATGCTGTCGCCATACCAACCTTTACGCCAAGATTTTGGCGGGTGTTCCTGTGAAAAATTGATCAGCATATCGCGCCAAGTTCCCGTGGTCGTGAATAGCGCATCCGCATCTGCATAGAGCTCTTCGTCGTACGGTAGCGCGAGGCAGGCCTTAGGCCGAGGAAGCTGTCGATAAATATCTTTATTCGCCCTCACGTAGTAGAGGTCGTAACCCGAGCCAGGAACCTTTATCGGAATGTCTTTGAGGCCAAAGTCTACTTGGTCGGGTTGAAATAGCTGTCCGTTGTAATAAACGTCGGCAAATTCACTCAGGGTTCGGAAAAAACGTGCTTCGTTGATCAAGTCACCACCACGTGGTGGGAGATGAGTTTGAGTGCCGAGCAGCGTATATATTTTTGGGCGACTCATAATCTTACTCACTGATGATTCCCGAAATCTGATTCACGACAATTTCAGGAGTGAAACGTTGTTTGGCTTCTTCAGTGAACTGTGCCGATTTTTCTGATAGCGACCCTTCATTACTGATTTGAAGGATCTGCTGAGCAGCCTCGTCAGGTGTATCGAAGAGCAGTGCCGTTGGATAGCGGCGTTCGGCACCTTTCCAACGAAGTGATAGAGGCCATTTCCTAACGACGGGAATCGCGCCACTCGACATTCCTTGTGCAATCGCTTCATGGGTACCTTCTCTAGTACTCGCGGAAATCATAAATCTGACATTCTGAAGCCAGTGCTGTACGTCATAGGTCCAATCATCAAATATGACGTGAGCCGTCAGTTGATGCTCTTCAATGAATTGATAAAACTCATCGCGGTATTTTTCCTCAGATTCTGTGAGTGCCTTTCCTGACCAGTCGTGACCCACGAGTCTTAGTTTCCATTCTGGGTCTGCCTCAGTGAGTTTCTTGAGAATGCGGAGCGCCAAAAGAGGATTCTTGTTGCTGTTGTTGTATCCCATCATCCCTAATGCCTTGGCCGCATCTTGATGTTTCTCAAGGGTGAAATCTTCGACAGGATGTGCGGGGGTGATGGTCGAAAGTGTTAGGTTTTTGAATTGCGAGAGATTCAAGGACTCATCGAGATACTCTCTAATGTGGTCTGCCACGAAGGTGAGGTGGTCGACGCGGGACCAATCCACCAAAAGAGGCCAAGGCCCGTAGGCTTCGAAACTATGGAGTCTACAAATGAGTTTGGTTCGGCTTGGTAAATGCCTGGTGAGCCAGACCATCCCGTGAACACACCATTCGCAGAATACGACGTCTGCCCACTCCAATAGTTCGACGTCTAATGGAAAATCGTTCTTATGTTTATTGAGTCGATCTTCGTTCTCGGCTGGATTCGCTTTCAAGTATTCAAGTGCGGTAACGATTTCACGACCAAATTCTAGTGTTCTCACTTCGTACTGCTCATCAGCTGCGAGTCCTTCTACGATTTCCTGCATGAAATTCCAGTTTTGGTACGAGACGATGAGAAGACGCGTTTTTCGCTCTGCCGGTATTTTAGGAGTAGGTCCTCGTTCGGGGGGCGACTGGTAAGTCTTCGCTAAAGTGTTCCAGTCGAGAAACTCTTTCCACCAATCGAGGACCTCAGAAATCGGGCGAGCAGAATCCACCGAGCGGATAAGACCGTTTAGAACAGGGACGCTTTGTTCGTGACTACGAGCTAAATTTTGGAAGTGTTCAACGGCCTCGTTTGGGTAATTCAAACTGAGGAGGCCGTTACCGACTTCTATCTGGGTAAGAAGATGGTCTGGTTTTAAGATTTTTACGTTCTGCAAAATCTTTCTACCTTCTTCTCGGTGTCCCAGCTTGATAAGTACGCGGGCGAAGCCCAACGCGAATTCAGAGTTCTCGGATTCAAGGCCATGTGCTTGCCGCCAATATTCGGCACTCAGCGATAGATCTTGGGCCCGTTCGGTGAACAGCGCTCGTCGCGCCAGAATCTCACCTCGTTTGGGATACACCTGCTGGAGGTCATCAATTTTTTGAATTCCTTCAATAAGCTTCCCCGTGGCTGCGAGGGTCTCAGCGAGCCCCAGGTTGGTCCCGATATCTTTTGGCCTCAGGGATAAAGCTTTGTTCCAATATTTTTGAGCGTTCTCATAATCCGCGAGTCGATGATAAATCATCGCCAAAAAGGAATGAAGTCGATAGTATGTAGAGTCGAGTTCAAGCGCTTGATGATAAATCCTTTTGGCTTCTTGAAGCTTATCTTGCCCCGACATTTTACGGGCCTCTAGCATGAGGCTAAAGGCTCGCCGGCTTTTGGAGCTGCGCATCATCCAGGCAAGCTCGGGGAGTTCTTCAATGCGCCGCAAATGATGCCTTGCTTGCTGCGGGCGTATTGCCCTTGAAAGGGTAGTTGAACCCTCTAAAAGTGAGTTGAAGATAGACATACTCAGTGACGTTCGTACCACAAGGCGCGACTATCGTGCGCATACAGTGCGTGTCCTTGATTGTCACTCGGTGATTATGAAAGCTTTGGTGTAGGTTAAAGAATAGTAAATACAGGCACTTGGAAAGAGAGAGGGATGAGGTCCATCAAGCCGATGCGTCATCCAATTGAGCGGCATATGTTCCATCCAGGTAAAATTGAACATCCACCGTGACAAGATGGATAAGCAAGTGTATCCGAGTGTTCACTTTTTCAATGTTGCGCTTGCTTAAAATCATCAGGAAGCACCGATATGTTCTCACCAATTTCGTGAGCCGCGACCTCAAGATCAAATATCGCGGGACCGTTGCTGGATATTTGTGGAGTTTGCTTGAACCGCTGTCTCTCGTCGCGGTCTATTATTTTATTTTTGGGGTGATTGCGAAGCGAGGCGAGGCCGATTTTCCTTTGTTGGTGATCTTGGGATTACTTCCCTGGAACTATTTCAATGGTGTGATCATGAGCAGCTCGACCGCACTCCGTTCGAATGCAGGATTGGTACTTCGGGTTCATTTGCCCAGAGAAACGTATATTCTTGCGAATGCCGCCACCGCGTTAGTCGTCATGGGGCTCAGCCTCTTAGTCATTATTCCCTTTATGTTTGTTTGGGACGTTGTGCCCGGCTGGAAACTCATTTTATTTCCGATTTCCATCCTCGTACTATAGGGCTTTGCTTTGGGACTCTGTATGGTTGTGGCTTGTGCGAATGTGATTTATCGCGACCTCGGTTATCTGATTTCGGTCATCTTCCGATTCTTGTTTTATTTTTCGGCGACCATTTATCCAGTCAGTATGGTGCCTAAAGAGTTCCAATATTACTTTCTTTTCAATCCCATCGCTCTATGTCTATCGATGGGGAGAAATGGAGTGATGAACAGAGAAATGCCGTTTGAGCCTATCCATGTCCTCAGCGCCTGCGGACTGTCGTTGCTTATTTTCGCTCTCGGTAATTGGACGTTTCCGAAACTTGAATCCAAGGCGGTGAAATATCTATGAAGTCAGCCGCGATCAAAGTTAACGATGTCCATCTTTCTTTTCCGATGCTGCAGTATGAGCCGCGAGGTATCAAAGAGGCGTTCTTGGCGATTGCTCTTAGGCGCCGGAAGGCGAAAGCCGAGAGAGTCTTTTGGGCGCTAAAGGGCATCTCTTTGGAAATAGAGCAGGGTGAAGTCGTGGGACTCATTGGAACAAATGGTTCCGGTAAGAGCACGCTACTCAGGACCATTGCTCACACCTATGCACCCGATAAAGGGAGCGTGGAAACTGTCGGCGGAATCACCAATCTGCAGCTCGGCTCTGGTTTCAGGGATGAACTGACAGGGATTGAAAATATTCGCTTGAGTGGCGCAATCATGGGTTACTCGCCGGCTGAGATAGACAAGAAAACCGAGGAAATCATCGAGTTTTCGGGTATTGGCGATTTTATACATCAACCGATTAGAACTTACTCTTCCGGCATGAAGTCTCGACTCGGCTTTGCGGTTGCTGCTGTCGCGGAACCCGATATCCTCCTTCTCGACGAAGTCCTGGCAGTGGGTGACGCTCAGTTCCGCGAAAAATCTATGGCTCGCCTTGAAGAAATGGTGGGCGGCGATACTACCGTTGTCATCGTGTCCCATAATATGGTTGAGCTGCGCCGGCTGTGCTCAAGAGTGATTTGCCTTAGTCAGGGGAAGGTTGCCCTCGACGGTCATGCGGATGAGGTCATTGATAAGTATCTTGAAAATACAGGCGCGAAGCCCAAGCCAGAGTAGGCGTACGGCCAATCAAATTTTTTTCTGCTTCAGTGTAAGAATCTGTAAACTCGACCGTCTTAAAGGGTAAAGATTAGGCGCAGACCTAGTCTCGAAGGAGAACCAGTATGTCTGAAACTGCTAATTGCCCATGCCCAACCTCTTGCTGTGATGGTAAGCCCAAGGAGTCAGGTTGTTGTTGCGGAGAATCCTGTTCTTGCTCAGCGAATTGCGGCTGCCCAGCGACTTGTAGCTGTCCAAATTCATCTAATTAAGCTATTTTTTAGACGTGTCTATGGCCGGAAAACCTAAGTGCACGAAAACGCTGGTGCACGACGCGCTCTCTCGGGAGCGGAAAGGGTTTTACCAATTCGTACGCGCACGTGTGCCTCCTGAAGAAGTCGATGATATCGTTCAGCAGGCGGCGATGCGAGCGATCGAGCACGCGAGTTCTCTGAAGGACCCACAGCGAGTCATTCCTTGGTTATACAAAATTCATCGCAATGTCTTGGTCGATGTCGTCCGAAAGAAAAGATCTGAGGTTCGTCTTATCGACGACTCTCAGAACATTCCGGAGAAGGTCCAATCGGACTTTGAGGAGTGGTGTGCATGCAGCACTACACAGATTACCGCTATCAATTCTCGATACGGAACCATTCTGAAACTCGTTGATATGAAGGGTTTCTCGTTGAATGAAGTATCGCGTATGCTGGGTATTTCCGTAAATAATGCCACCGTTCGGTTACATCGTGCTCGAATCGCTCTGCGGAAACAAATGCTTGAGCATTGCGGTGTGAGTAGCATCAGAGAATGCCTGGACTGCAGATGTATTGAAGACGGTTGCTGCGCAGTTTAGCCACTCCAGCAACGTTTGAAGCCACAAGCTCTTACATGAGGCTGCTGCTCTGCACCAGAGCTTCTGCTGAAGCCTGACTGAGACAATCTCTGAGACCGGATTCTAACTCTTCATCTTTAGGTCCCTCGTCACCGTCGAATATAATTTCGAAGCGAGAGTCTCTTCTATATCCACTTGGGTGAACGTCTTCTGCGTCCCCCGCCAAGTTGAAAGCCCACCAACCTTCGTTGGTCCGCGCAACGGCCTTTACTCTTTTAGCTCCACGCAACTTTGCGAGGTCATGCAGCCAGTCCGAGATGCTTTTTGCTTCGAAAATGAGTTCGTTGAAACAAATCCATCCTATCGTTGATGTAATCGAAGAGTGATGCGCTTTCCGCACGATCGGGGTCGCAGCGTCGCAAACGATAGCGCTCTCAACAGAGGACTCGTGCTGATGTTCATGCGCGTGATCATGTTCATGCGAGTGTTCGTGTTTATGTTCATGCGCGTGTTCATGTTTATGTTCATGCGCGTGATCATGTTCATGCGCGTGATCATGTTCGTGCTGATGTTCATGCGCGTGTTCGTGTGCATGCTCATCCGCCTGACTGTGCTGATGTTCGTGTTCATGCACGTGGTCCGTTCCGTGCTTGTGACCTGCGCGGTTAATTCTTGTCTCTCGCTCTGATACGAGGTCAAGGGACTCAAGTGGAATTTGGCCACGCTCTATTTGACTGACAAGTTTCTTCGGCGGGAATAATCGTTCTCCCCAGCGGCTAAATTTATCGAGCTCTTCTTGGGTCGCTAGGTCTGAGCGGTTGGCAACCAGAATGTCCGCGGCCTCAACCTGGTCCGCGACTGCATCTTGAATGAGGTCCTCGCGTAGGCGGGTGGCATCTAACAGGCACACAATAGAGCGAACATCGACAAGTTCCCGAATTCCAGGAAGTTCGAGGGTATCAAGTATCCCTGAGAGTGCTGCAAGTCCGGTAGGCTCGATAAGTAAACGATCAATTTTCTTTTGTAATAATACCCGCAAGCAGACGCTGAACATCGTTCCTGCGCTACAACAAATACAGCCCCCAGAAACCTCACGAATCTCTACCTCAGGTGCTTCTCCATGCTCGTCAACAGGCTCCATGAGTGCTGCATCTAACCCGATCAATCCATACTCATTGACCAGTACAGCCCAATATTCATCAGTGGGACGGTTTTTCAGCAGGTGATTAATACTGGTCGTTTTTCCCACACCAAGTGGTCCACAAATAATATTGACGGGGATGGAGCCGCGAGCCTCCAGTTCGGTGGAGGTCTCTTTTTCAGAAGCATTTGTCATGTGTTTCGGTCGGTTTACGAAATGGAAAAGGAAATGATTTACTTTTCCGAACCTCTCTCCTAGTACTCGTTACGCAAGTAACTTGCACACTTCTAGATAGGAGTCGAGTGCATGCAATCGCTGAGTTTGTCAATAATTACTCCTTGCCCATAATACGGAGTTCGTTATCATGGCGCAGAGTTCGATATTGCTACGCGTCGGAAGTCGGCATGTAACGAACTTGCACTCTGCGGTTTTTCTTGCTGATGTTTAGGCAATACGAGGTGAAGGTATGAGTCAAAAAATTGATCGGTTCGGTGCTGTCGCGAGCAGCCTGTGTGCTGTCCACTGCGCGGCTGTGGCGTTACTACCTCTGGCGTTTGGTGCATTGGGGCTAAGTTTTCTCGCGGGTCATACGGCCGAATGGGGTTTTACTATCGTGGCGATAGTGTTTGCTTTGTTTGCACTGAATATGAGTTGGCGGAAGAATCGCTCCGTTCCCGTGACAGCTTTACTCATGATTGGCATTGTTGGTCTCTTGGCCTCTCGCTTTATCGAAATGAGTTCGGGTGACCATGGGCATCACGGCCATCAAGAACACGTGGCGGAGACTCATCATAAGCCCTCGGAACATGATTCGGAACATCATGAACCTGCTGCAAAGAAGAATGCGAAGGAGCATGATAAACACAAGGAAGAACATAACAGTGAGCATAGGGCACATAGCGGGCACGATGGGCACGGTGACCATGAAGGCATTGGGCATGTGGTCGGCACTGTCGTTGGAGTTCTTGCAGGATTGTTGCTCTTTCTCGGGCATCTTCTTAATCTTCGCGCGACTCGGCGCCGAGAGGCATGTTGCGAGTGAACTGCTTCATAAACCTGTGAGAGCTTTTCAGGCGTTTTCGTATACATGCCCTGTGCTAGCGTTTTTAGATTATGAATCCTATCTTGTTACTGTTCGTAGCCTCATGCGCGCTTTTGACAGGACCAGTGTGTGGTGTGCTAGGCGAACGCTCTCGAGTTATTAGAGCTGCGGTTGACGGTCTGGCTCTCGTCGTAATTGGTGGAGTTTGTTTACTTGTAGTCCTGCCGCATGTCATCACTCATCTCGGTATCGTTGGCGTGCTGATTACGGCTGCTGGCATTGGCTTCTCTATCATTGCTCATCGAATGGGCGCTGCAAATCGATGGTCGCTTGGCCTATTTTCCTCTGCGCTCATTGTGCATGTTCTCCTCGATGGTGCGATTCTGTCGATGAAGAATCAAACAGAACTCTTGGCTTGGGCTGTGATCGCCCATCGGTTGCCGGCTGGTTTTGCGTTGACGATGGTGGCCCAGTCGACACCGA
Organism: Myxococcota bacterium; assembly: GCA_036337945.1. Lineage (GTDB taxonomy): Bacteria > Myxococcota > Kuafuiibacteriia > Kuafuiibacteriales > Kuafuiibacteriaceae > JAYZDF01. The sequence continues at coordinate 9,436 of JAYZDF010000071.1, read as the reverse complement.
CACCAAAGCGTGTGACCTGGATTCTAGCTGTCTCAATGGTCGGCGCAACGAGCCTCGGCTATTTTTATGGTCCTTGGCTACTCACTTGGTTTCCCAGCGAGGGTCCGGCCGTCATGGAAGCACTCGTCATTGGTGTCTTACTTCACGTAGCTTTTGTGCCTCATTCGCACGGTCTAGGTGAAGAATGTAGTGGTCATGCTCACACAGGTGCTCATCCGCACAGTCATGACCACCATGACCACCATGACCACCATGACCACCATGACCACCATGACCACCATGACCACCATGACCACCATGACCACCATGACCACCATGACCACGCCCTAACTTCTCAGTCGTATCCACATCACGGTCATGCCGCGCACCTTCTCAAGGTCGATGACGAAGGCAAATTCAGATACCGCAGATTGAGTGACCGAGAATGGGCAGCCCTGGGCGCACTTCTGGGTGCACTGAGTCTCATTGCAATGTCCTATTTAGGCCACGACCATGCGCATGAACATGGCGGGGCGGAGAGCAGTGTGCCTACCTTCTTCCAAACATTTAGTGTGTTGGTCTTAGAAAGCGCGCCCGCCTTGTTGCTGGGATACGCTTTAGCTGGTGTGATACCTTTTTTGCTTACTCCTTCTCGGACGACAGCGCTTGGACGTGGTGGTAAAATCGTGCAATCGCTTCGCGGCGTTGCCTTCGGGCTGCCTTTGCCTGTTTGTTCTTGTGGTGTCTTGCCTTTATACGAATCACTCATAAGGCGCGGAGCACCACCGGTAGCAGCGGTAGCTTTTTTTGTGGCGACGCCCGAACTCGGTTTGGATGCTGCATTACTCTCTATTCCACTTTTAGGTTCGTCCCTGACGATAGCCCGAGTCGTCACAGCATTCATAGTCGCCGTGCTTGTAGCACTCTTCGTCGGTTCACAAACGAAAACTGCTTTACCCTCAGAAGATGATTCGGCTGAAAACCACGATACAGCACCGTGGTCAGCGCGAGTCCGCGAGGGACTCCGCTTTGGCTTTGTTGAGGTCTTCGATCACACGATGCCGTGGATTGTTCTAGGCCTCATTGTTGCTGCGGTGGCTGAGCCCATGCTTTCGCACGATTTTATCAAACAAATTCCAATGGCCCTCCAAGTGCCACTCGCGGCGATAGTCAGTGTACCCATCTATGTTTGTGCATCCGGAGCAACTCCAGTCGCCGCATTGGCTATTCATAAGGGGCTTTCCAGCGGGGCGGCGATAGCTTTTCTCATCGCGGGGCCTGCGACGAACGTCACTACTTTTGGTGTGCTCACCCGTCTTCACAGCCGCAGAATCGCCATACTTTTCGGTTTAGCTGTGTCCACGTTTGCGATTCTCGCAGGATGGGCAGTGGATGCGCTCGAAGTGACGGCCAACCCGGTGCTCGACGCCCATGCTTACGTCGACAATCACGGTTCGTGGTTGAACTGGGCTTGTGTCGCTGTGCTCAGCTTGCTCGTCGTTGCTTCTTTATTCCGCCAGGGGCCACGCGGTGCACTGCGCCAAATTATGGAACCGATTCATACCCACTGAACTCTGAAATCATAGAACTCACCATGAGTGGAGATCTCTGGAATCACGGATCGGTCTAGAGGAATCAGGGTAATCCGAAAAGACTATCCTTACGTGTTATTTAGCTTGCAAGTCCCCGATATTGTCGATGTTTGGTTGCTCGGCTCTTACTTCTGGTGAGCCGACTCGTCGTTGTGCTAAGAGAAAAGCGCGGTCGAAGATTAAATTGCAAGTCACTTGCAAAAGCAATGCTTTTGCAATAACCAGCCGCCGAGGTTTAATATGGAAAAGACTGGACCAACCCGAAGACCACGACTCCCAGTAACTGTTCTCTCAGGCTTTCTGGGCGCCGGAAAAACAACACTGTTGAATCAGGTTCTCAATAACCGCGAAGGTCGTCGTGTCGCTGTCATCGTCAACGACATGAGCGACGTGAACATCGACGCTGCTCTGATCGATCGGGGCGGCGCGGAATTGAGTCGGACCGAGGAAAAACTCGTTGAAATGTCGAACGGCTGCATCTGCTGTACGCTTCGCGACGACCTATTGGCCGAAGTCTCTCGGCTGGCTCAAGAAGGCCGTTTTGATTATCTCCTCATTGAGTCGACTGGTATTTCTGAGCCTATACCTGTGGCCCAAACGTTCACATTTGAAGACGAAAATGGTGTGAGCTTGAGTCAAGTATCTCGACTCGATACGATGGTCACCGTTGTGGATGCCGCGAGCTTTCGACGCGACTACAACGCCGCTGAAGCACTTAAAGAACGCGGAGAATCTCTTGGTGAAGATGACCACCGGACTGTGACAGACCTACTGATTGATCAAATAGAGTTTGCCGATGTCATCATTCTCAATAAACTTGATTTAGTGACTCATGAGCAAGCACTTGAGGTCGAGGCCATCGTGAAAGCTCTTAACCCAGGCGCAAAGGTCCTTATGGCTACACGTGGTCAGGTTCCACTTGATAGTGTAATGGATACCGGGCTTTTCAATTATGATAAAGCTGCGAACTCGGCGGGCTGGATTCGAGAGATGCAGGGAGAACATACACCCGAGACGGAAGAATACGGAATATCAAGTTTTACGTACCGAACCTCTCAACCGTTTGATGCCGAGAAACTTTGGGATTTTGTCCATGAGGCTAATAATTGGCGGGGAGTTTTGCGCTCTAAAGGATTCTTTTGGGTCGCGGCCGAACATGCTGTCGCTTATGAATGGGCACAGGCGGGTGGAATTAGCAGTGTGAACCCTTCCGGAATGTGGTGGGCTGCTGTTCCTCGAGAGCACTGGGGACACACAGAAGGACAGCGTCCAGACCAACAAAAAGGTTGGCATCCGCGTTTCGGCGACCGAATTCAACAGCTCGTATTTATTGGGCAAGAGATGGAGGAGGAGAATATCCGAAACGGACTCGATTCTTGCCTACTTGCGCCTGAATTGGCTTCCGCCGATAGTTCTGCTTGGGCGCAGCTCCCGAACCCATTTCCCGATTACGAAATGGACCAAGGAGCAGACTAATGACTGAGACCGGAGCAGAAAACGATATATATGACGTTGTAGTCGTTGGTGCTGGTGCAGCCGGTATTGGTGCAGCCGTAGCGCTTTTGCATGCCGGGATTGACGATTTTGTCGTCGTCGACCGTGAAACGGTCGGAGCGTCTTTCGCGCGATGGCCGGCTGAGACCCGCTTCATCACCCCATCTTTCCCTACCAATTCAATTGGTATGCTTGATATTAATTCGGTGGTTGTTGGAGGGTCTCCTGCAAAAACCTTAGGTGTTGAACATCCAACGGGAAAGCAATATCAGCATTTTCTAAAAGCTCTCGTAGAGCATTTTGGATTGCCCATCATCGAGAATGTCGAAGTGATGAGTATTACGAAGGTTGAAGATGAGTTTTTAGTACAAACCGGCGATGGCGAGGTGCGCACAAAGCATGTGATTTGGGCTGCTGGTGAGTTTCAGTATCCGCATCTCGGCGGCTTTGAAGGCAGCACCCTCTGTAAGCACACCTCCACGATATCAACGTACAAGGATTTAGAAGGAGACGACTTTATCGTCATTGGGGGCTATGAAAGCGGTATTGATATCGCGAGCCACCTCGCGGAACGCGGAAAGAAGGTCAGAGTATTTGACTCAGAGAGTCCATGGGAATCAAAGAGCTCGGACCCCAGTGTAGCGCTCTCAACGTATTCTCTTGAGCGAATGCGTCGCTTATCATTTGGTGACAATGTGGTATTGAGTGGTGATACGACCATAGAGTCCGTGACTGCAACTGAAGCCGGATACGAACTGATTACAACCGATGGCGAGTGGTTCTTTACGCCAGTCCAACCGTTACTTGCGGGAGGGTTTTCAGGAGGCCACAAACTCGTTTCAAATCTGTTTGAAATGCGCTCGGATGGTTTTCCACTTCTTACGAAGCATGATGAATCAACGATAGCTCCAGGAATTTTCCTGTGCGGTCCTTCCGTTCGGCACGGCGATCATATTTTTTGTTTTATTTATAAGTTTCGACAACGGTTCGCTGTTGTCGCCAAGGCGATTGCTACATCCCTTGGATTACCGGCAGAAGAACTTGAGACATACCGACAATGGGGTATGTATCTCGATGACTTATCAATTTGTGGAGAGGATTGTATATGTTAGCAGCAGATGGTGAACCAAAAGCGCTTGTGACGAATTCCGCATCACGCCTCACGAAGATGCGGAGCGTGGAATGGCTTGGACAAACCGTCGCCAGCCTTGCTTGGATTGTGAGTGTATTTACCTACGGGATTAAGGAAAACGGAGATTGGTTACAGCTTCTTGCGGCGTCTGCTTGGTTCATAGCAAATGTAGCGGCGGTATGGTCGACAGATTCAAATTCGCAAGACTAAGTATCATAGGCGTAAGTCACGGATTTTTACAGCTTAGGACATCCACAGGTAAATTGGAGGAATTGTAATGAATCTTGAATGGGTAATCGTCGGTGGCGGAATTCACGGCGTACATATTGCGGCAAGACTCCTCGGACAAGCGAAGGTTGAGCCAGAGAAAATCCGTATTGTTGACCCAGGTGATAGACTCCTACAGACCTGGCGTTCTTGTACGCAGACGACCGGAATGAAGTATTTGCGTTCTCCGGCAGTACACCAGCTGGACTTGAGTCCATGGTCGCTGGACCGTTTTGCTGGTCACCCAAAAACACGCAAGCCTGATCTGTTTGCGCCGCCTTATGACCGTCCTAAATTGACTCTCTTTAATGACCACTGTAACCAAGTGATCGAAACCTATAATTTACAGGCACTTCATATTCAAGCTCGGGCAACTAGATGTTCTGTTTCTTGTGATGGCGTGCGTATGAGTCTTTCGAACGATACTGATATATCAGCCGCAAATGTTGTTCTTGCGATTGGCATGAGTGAACAGCCGGAATGGCCAAGCTGGGCACCGAAGAACGACGAGAGAATACAGCACATCTTTGCAAAAGATTTTGATGGATGGCCGTCTGTGCATCATAGCGTAGCTGTGGTCGGCGGAGGAATCTCTGCAGGACAAATTGCGCTTCGTCTCATGCACGAAGGACATGATGTTCACTTAGTTTCACGTCACTGCTTGCGAGAACATCAATTCGATAGTGATCCTGGATGGCTCGGTCCGAGGTTCATGAAAGGCTTTACCAATGAGCCGAACATGAATAGAAGACGAGAGTTAATTCGCTCCGCTCGCCATAAAGGTTCCGTGCCGCCTGATGTTCAAGTGGCACTACAGTCAGCGATACGCCGTAATGAACTGAAATGGCATGAAGGTGAAGTTGAGAAGCTGGATCCGAACAGTTCTGATGGTATTCAGTTGGTACTCGCCACGGGTGCATTACTCAAAGTTGAGCGGGTATTATTAGCAACCGGGTTTGCTGCTCACCGTCCTGGTGGAGCTCTGGTTGATGACTTGGTAGAAGAGGCGTCATTGCCTTGCGCGACTTGCGGTTATCCTATTGTAGATCACTCGCTGCGTTGGCATCCGCGCATATTTGTAACCGGACCTTTAGCGGAGCTTGAACTTGGACCTTCTTCTCGAAACATCTCTGGAGCAAGGCGAGCAGGCGACCGGCTTGTTGAAGCGGCTCTTGCGGAACAAAATTTGGACACTGCTCAGATTTGACGACTTTATCCTCAGCTATTCGTTTCTTCGTCAGTGAGTAAAATTTCGATTGGATATTGTCGCGATGGGGGCTCGCGATGATTCGGGTCGACCTAAATCTCTATCTTATTACCATCAAACAGCTTTTTGGTATAAGTGTTTCCCGGGGGCTTTACTTATGCTACCCGGAGCGGTTTGTTCGGGGTGGAGATGGAAGTTCAAGGCTCAATGGTTGGCTTACTTGAAGCCGGAATTGCAATGGTAGAGCAGGTTTCTACGTATTTGGAGGCCGAGGGCATTCCCAGTCAGATTTCTGCCGCCAGTAGTTGCGAGCCCGGAGGCTGAGGCTGTCGCTACGTGCTCGCGGTCGCGAGCATAGATTATGAGCGTGCTAAAACCTCACTTTCGCAACCCGAATCGCCCCTAGCGATGGCTGCTCGTCAAGATAAAGCTGCAGCAAGGACAAAAGCAGAAGCTGCTAAGAAAGCGAAAGCTAATGCGGCCATGGCAGCCAAACAACGAAAGAAAGCGAAAAAGGCCTCGAAAGCTCGCAAAAAACAACGTCGTTAATCTTGCGTCTTTCGTGAATGAAAAAAGAACTTTTGGATGAGCTTTCGCGCGGCATTGAAACCTTTACAGCAACTTCGCGTGTGACATATGGACAGGACATGAGTCCAACTAGACCGCGTGGGAGATGGAGTCTATCCGGACGAGATTCAAAATTCCGGCAAGCAGCCCTGGATCGCCAGGCAATATTGACCAAACCTACTGGTGCACTTGGCGCTCTTGAGGACGTTTCGGTTTGGTTGGCTGACGTGCAGCAAACAGAAAGACCCGTGGCGAGTCCTGCAACGGCCATCGTTTTTGCGTCAGACCATCCCGTTTCACTCCTCGGCGTAAGTGCCTACCCACGTGAGGTCACACCGATGATGGTCATTAACCTTGTCAAGGGTGGAGCTGCGGCTTCGGTATTATCGCGTATAAACGATGTGACTCTGCACGTGATTGATGTTGGTGCGGAATCATATTCGCCTCCAGAATCAGTACCGGGGACGCGTTGGTCCCGCGTTGATGTTGGAGGAACTGTGGGCAACTTACGAGATGAAGATGGGATGGATGCCGTCGCTCTCGAGAACGCAATGCAAGCTGGAGCAGATGCGGTTGACGCGCTGCCTGATGAAAATAAACTCGTTATCTTGGGAGAGATGGGTATCGGTAATACGACCCCTGCGGCCGCAATCGCCGCACGCTTGCTTGACCGAAACGCTGATGAAATGGTTGGTCCCGGGACCGGGGTTGAAGGCGAGGCACTCTTAGCTAAGCGTGAACTGGTGTCTCAGGCGCTGATACGAACTGAGGGAACGAATGAGCCCCTAGAGGTCTTGCGCCGTCTCGGTGGTCGAGAAATTGCCGCGATCGTGGGTGCGATCGGGAGAGCGGCCGAACGCGGTATGGCGATTCTTATTGATGGTTTTATCGTCAGCAGTGCAGCCTTGGTTGCAGTAAAAATGGACGAGCGACTTCGAGATTTCCTGTGGTTTGGACATCGGTCGGCAGAGCCGGGTCATTCAATCATTCTAGAAGCGCTGCGAGCGTCTCCCCTGATCGACGCTGGACTGCGATTAGGCGAGGGGAGTGGTGCGCTGACTGCACTGCCCTTGATCAAAGCAGCAGTGGCTTTGCACAATGAGATGGCGACCTTTGAGCAAGCCTCGGTCCCCAACCGGGAGGAATAATGCCGGTCTGGTTGCTCGCATTTAGGGCTTCGTTCACATTTCTCACCAGGATACCTGTGGGAGGTTTTCCGTATCCCCAGAAAACCTGGGAGTGGATATCGATTTGGTTTCCATTAGTCGGACTCTTGCTCGGAGCGATGCAGGCAGGGATCTGGTTTGGTCTGGAGGGTCACTCTGACCTGACCCGGGCTCTTATTGCGGTCACAATCGGAATAGTAATTACGGGTGGATTTCATGAAGATGGCCTCTCCGATTCAGTTGATGCGTTAGGCGGTGGGTATGATCGCGATAAAGTGCTTGAGATATTGAAGGATAGCCGCATCGGCGCGTTTGGCGCCCTTGCTTTGATCTTGGCGCTGATGCTGAAAATCAGCTTATTGGTTGATTTGGGTACGATGGCACCTCTTGGTTTTCTTTTGGGGCAGTCTCTCTCTCGGGCTGTCCCCGTCATGCAATTAGGTGTGCAACCCTATGCTCGACGTGATGATCCAAAATCTAAGTCCAGAGACGTGGCGCGCTCGGGTCGAGTCCAAGCAGTCATCGTAGGATTGTGGGTCGTTGCCATAATCGCCGTCGCGCGTAACTTTGGTGTTTCAGAGTCCGCGTTACTTGGTTCGGTCATTGCGATGCTTTCCGTTGGCTTCGTTTTTGGTGCGTATGTTCAGCGCAGAGTGGGTGGCCTAACGGGCGATTTTATGGGCGCTCTTCAACAACTTTCCGAGTTAGGGATTCTTTTCGCTTTGGTGCCATAATGACGATTTGGACACTTAGGCATCCTCCAGTTGACCGGAAAGGGCGTTGTATCGGTCAAACGACAATTGAAACGCAAATGCCGATGCAAGAGTCCGTGAAGACCGTCGTAGACTCAGCCCCTTTTGTTCCATCTCGAATCTTTAGTTCTGATCTCCCGCGTTGCGCAGGACTTGCTCAAGGACTTGCGGCGCATTGGAGTATCCCTCTCGAAACGACTTCATCTCTTCGAGAGGTGAATTTTGGAGAATGGGAAGGCAGAACCTACGATGAGATCGACGCTACGGATGGGAAACGTTGGCGTGCCTGGTGTGATGATTGGCGTTACGGTACGCCACCTGGGGGCGAATCGATCGATGACTTGGTTGCGCGGTTGAAAAGCTGGCTTGATGATAGCCGTCCCTTATCGACGGACGTGTTGGTGACTCATGCTGGGGTCGTACGAGCATTTCGTGTGCTGTACGGAGGAAACTGGGAAGATGCCATGTCTGCCCAATGTCCGTTTCTGGGCTGGATAAAACACGGCTAACACTTGCTAGCATTTCTTGTGCAAGATTTTATCCGACGGGAAAGATGGAATGATAAATCGCTGAGCTGATGATCGGACTCTATGTTTGGATGTGCTCGGTGGACTTATTCTGTTGAGAGAACGTCAATATACCGAACTCCCCGAAACGCGGTTTGAACAATATAGTAACTTCGAAAAAGGGTTGGTTGATATTGCCAAAATGAAGACGAAACGGGGCGCGAATGTTGGTGTTTTTATGTACACTGGATTTGTGAAAGCGAACTCGCAACAAAACCGGAAGATACTCTGTCCGAGCTATATCGCGGGTCTGTTACTGCTTACTTCATGTTCCGCGTCCATCGACGTCGGTGGGGTTGAGGCGCCGGTCGCTGCGAAAGAGCAGGGGGCACACATTGTTCAGGTTTCGTCAGCGGTTGAAAACCTCATCCGGAGCAAAAAAATATCTGGCGCGATTGTGCTGGTTCAGCACAAGGGTCGGATAATTCATAATCGTGCCTACGGCTTCCGGGATGTCGAAAATCGAGACCCGTTCGAGCCAGACGATATCCTGCGTATCTATTCAATGACCAAACCAATCGTATCGGTGGGCATTCTCATGTTAGCCGAGGAGGGCAAGCTCAATTTGAGTGATCCCGTGGCTAAATTCATCCCGGAGTTTGCAAAAATTAAAGTGCTGGAGGGAAAGAAAAAGGTCGCTCCCCGCAGGCCGCCAACGATTCGTGATCTTCTGACTCATACTGCCGGTCTGACCTATGGTTTCTTCAGCGACAC
>JAYZDF010000070.1:0-62350 GCA_036337945.1 Myxococcota bacterium | reverse complement strand
GGACCTTTCCGATTGCTACCGTCTTTGCATCACTGAGTAACTTCTTCACGTCCGCCACTTTTTTTGCTCTGAGTGAGGAGCCAGAATCAAAATCAGTGTCAAAGCTGACGGATGCTAGAGCACCAAAGTCTTCCTCTTCTTCAAGATTGATCTCAGCGAGCAAGGGAAGCAGCTCGCTAAGAGGTTTGCCTTTGATTTGAATCTTACCCGCTCTAACCTTGGCTTTTACACCTGAAATTTCTTCGTTTATGAGCTCCACGATTTCCCTCGGATCTTCTCCGTCACGCACCGTAAAGGTGCTCTTGCTCCCTTTTTGACTCCAGCTCGTCAGAATCGAAGCTTGCGCTTGACCTGCGTCCATCTTGACCAAATGCTCAGCGAAAGCGGACTGTCCAAGAGAAGTGATTGCTGTGAGTAGAACGCTTATTGCGACACTCAATGCGTACCGGGAACGTCGTTCTGTTTTTGCTACGTTGATATTACCGAAGTTCATTGTGTCTTAGGTCATATGTATCATGTTTGATCGCCGTCACAATCCGGATTCCTAATTAGAACAGCGGAAGCAAAGCCCATTCATGCAAGTCAGTGTAAGGGTTTGTGTGTGAATGTACCTAGATTCCGGAAAGGATCCGCATGCTAGCACGAACGGCGCTTGGGCCAGATATGCTCAGTCCAACATACCCAGTGGGAACAGATATTTTGTGAAACTCCGCGCCGTTTATAGGAAAGGGAACTTCTTTGGATTCGAGGGAGACTAGTTGAGGACCTGAAAGCTCTAATGACTCGCCAGTGCTCAGTTGTATCGTTTGTCGTAAGCTCAGTCCTCGCTGCAAGTTCGTGTATGAATCAGTCTCTGGCTCTTTGAAGCCGAAGCTTGGGCGACAGTCGGCCTCACTTCCATCGATAGCTACTTTGCTAAAGAACTCTTCAAGGATTTTGTCCCATGAGACACCTGAGGCAGTGAAAGCGTCTATGCCGGTATCTTCCGACTGTACGAGACTGCGAATGGCTTGTACACCTGCTGCGCCAGTGACTTCCCCTGGACCGTCAGGAAACTGAGTATCCCCGGCTCTTTCAAACCAATAACGTACCAATAAGTAGGCGGCGCCTCTTCGTTCGAAGCTGTCAGCTTCGGCAGCAGAGCTATGTATGAGGCCGTATCCCGTGAGAGACGTATCACTTGCATTCAGCAGATATGCGAGTACGTTGCGAAATGCGTCATCTCCGTATCCGACCAGGTCTTCTGCGAATGTCGATAAGCCTTCATCCAACCAGAGCTCTTCTTGCTCTGATTCAGCAATGATCACTTTCGCATAGAAGTTGATGAGGTGTTGATACTCGTGCGCGATCGTGCCGCTAAGGTTATCAAGCGAAATTTGACCACTAGGAGGCTGTAGATAGAGAATATCTGCAACGTTACTCTCTGAGTTTGTTGCTGAAGGCTCGAGGTCTTGGGGTTCAAAAAAACCAACTACGGATTGACCCTCGGAACTGACCTTCGAGGTGAAGAAGAGAATGACGACACCATTGCCATCTCGGTCTTTCCCGTTTTGTTTGGGCATACCGAAGAATTGGTGAAGACGTGGCCCAATGTGTTCGTCGAATCTACGGACAAGCTCTGACACATCGTCGTCACTGACCTGGGCGTTGTCAGCTTCGTCGACGACCACAGCTGCAAATTCTCCGACGGCTCTCACGGTAGCGGTGAGTTCCTCAGCGGTCGATCGCGTTCCTTTGTACTTCAACTGTATTCTTGACTCGCAAGAACCAGAGGTTTGACCTTCCTCAATCACGCACAACATCGAAGCTCCACAAGATTTTGGGCCATCTGAGTTGCATGCGGTGGACTGAAATAAGCTCTCGCGAGGGTATATATTCTCGGTTCTTCCCTGGATCGCCGTGCCCACGCGGGGGTTTCGAAAGTTCTCGACAACAATGGGCTTGGAACGCAGCTTCCTTTGGAAGTTGAGCTGTTCAAGTCGAGACGGCGTATGGACTTGCCTATGAATGACAGGTGTTCGTTTATGCTGTTTAGTGGCCGTAGCTCCTCTCAAGCCATTGGAGGAGACCGAGTCATATTCAAGCGTCGTATTTTCATCTTCGTCGGCGATCTCTGACGCGGCCCAACTGACGATGGTCCATTGTGAACCAAGATCAGCGCTAATCGTTGCTGTTGAGTAGGTGATGTTGCTGGCTCCAGAACCGCAACTAGCCAGGTTACATCCTGTCTGGATTTCGAGCAGTTGAGCAGGGCATTCGACTGGAGGTTGAATAGCTGAATCCTCTTCACCCTCGAGAGCTGCACACGACGTCAGGTAGGGCACAAATGATAGGGTAAAAAGAAAGCGAAACGTACTCATGTTAGCAAGGTCACATGGAGTGTAATTTCCGTCAATCTGTCGTGGATTGGAGGAATCCTAGGGAAATACGGGAATGTTCAATAAGTCTAGGGCTTTCTACAGTTCGATTGCCTTACAAATAGGCAGTTCTTTCCTTCCTGAAGTATAGTTGCGGTAGTGGCCTCAAAGTCGCAACGAGAACCGGACATGGACGCTAGTCAGCGTACGAAGGGGAGAAGCTGGCGCCGCGTCGTCTACTGGCTGCTGATCCCACCGCTCTCAATAATCCTCGCCCTCGCAGCCGTTCCGTTATTTTACAGCGCCGATGATGTTAATAAGAAAGTGACCGAGCTTTTGAGTGACGCGCTAGATGTTCCTGTGAAGATTGGGCCGGTTGAATACTCCTTACTTACCGGTGGTTCCGTAAAAGAGATTGAAGTTGGCAGTCCGGATGGCTTCTCCAATCCTCTCCTACAGGTAGCAGAAATTCGAATTGGCTACGATTTTAGCAATTTGCTCCGGCGCAAACTCAAACTGAAAGAATTTGTTGTAGAGAGTCCGAAGCTCACTATCGAAGTAAAAGATGGTGTATCCAATCTACAGTCAATATTGATGTCCTTAGCTGCTAAGGCGGAGCAAAAAAAAGACAAGGCACCAAAGCGCGTAAGTGAGCGAAAGCAATTATCTCCACTGGATGTGGATTTTAGTAACTTAGCCATTGAGCAAGCTTCACTGAGAGTCGTTGATGAGACAAGGTCATTCGATCTCAAGCCAATATCTTTTCGAATTGATGGCTCGGCGGATTCCGATGCATTAAATGCTTCGATACGAATCTTAATGGAAAAGGGGCTTCTGAAAACCAGCTTTGGGAAAGAGACGATTCGAAGCAGTCTGAAGGCAGGCTGTGAACTCGATTGGACAACCCAACTCTTTATGAGCGCTGACCAAAAGATTCGACTAAAGAACGCTTCCACTGAAATAAAAGTGGCACTCAGTGAGATTGATTTACGCTATGAAGACACAGTCAATAGCCGCGTGATTGATGTCAAAGATACTGAGTTAGCTTTCCATTCTCGTGCCCGGCTCCCGTCCGATACCGATAGCTTTTTTCTGGATGAATTTCAGCTGACACAAAATGAGTCAAAACTCGTAGATGCGACACTAAACCTTCAAGGGATTCGTGCTTTCGTAAAGGCTGGTCTAAAATCACCTCTGCCCAATAGCATCAAAAATTTATATTTTGAGCAACGCGATCAATTACCGGCTCTTCTTCGCGTTACAGCCGAGAAAAGCCTCGTTCATTTGTCGGAGTTCGAACCATTTGTCCGAGCGCTCAGTCCTGACGCTAAGATGCGAGGAAAGATCAATATGGATGAACTCCTGGTGGCAGTTGACGAAAGTGCAATTAGAGAGCTGTCTCCCAAGCAACTACTAGGAAGTCTGTCGTTCAAAGAATTATCCTTAGTTGTTCCAAGCAAAGAAATTGAGATCAATAATTTGAACGGGACGATGAGAATTGGAACTCAAGAGACTTTAGATGAGGAATCGAAGGTGCCCTTTGAGGTGCAGGCAAAAGCAACTTCGCTTCGAGCAAAAAAACTTCAGATTTCTACGCCCGACTTACGACTCACTGGTCACCTTGAGGGAGCGGATTTCTCCGCGCCAGGCCCGATAGACGTGAACCTAAGTGCGGGCGCCAAGCGGCTAACTCATGCTGGTTTTGGGGTCGACAACGTGAGATTTAGCGCTGATTTTACCTCGCCGAAGCTTGTTTCTCAGGACCCATCAGAAAAGCTTGCCCCAAGCAAACTGACGGCTGAGTTAAATATCCCAGCAGCCCAAACGAAGACGGGCACGGCAACGATTGCCGTGAAAGATATTCGAAGTGTTTTCAAATCTACAATCCCCGCGATCTTTCCTCCGCGCGGCGACAATATCAGTTGGGTTTTCGACTCGGGTATCAAGTCTATCCGACAATCCAATGGCTTTATTGCTAAAGAAGCTCAGATAGATATCAAAGGTAGCCTGCAAGATCCGCGATTTCAGCCTCTAATATCACCAACGCTTAGCAGCCGAATGAAGATAGCGTCGATCTCGAACACTAGGATACAATTGAAGGATTTCGGCATCAAAACGAAGCTGGGTTTACGAGACTGGGGTGTACTTGCCGCGACTGAGAGTCCGCTCCCTAATTCCGTGACAGCCTCGGTTTCAGGAAGTGCGCGTCAGATTTTTTACGCTCATAGCGAACATGGTCGATTTCAGACGGCAGCAAATTTTTCAATGCGCGCAAACTTAGCTCCGAAAACAGAAAAGGTGCGCATAATAAATTCAAAAATCAAGATAGAAGACCTATTTGCGGCAGCGCTCAAAGGCCAAGTTACTGGTCTATTAACAAATCGTAAACGCGCTGATTTGGCGTATTCATTCGAGTTTGCGGACCTATCGAAGTTGCCGAAAAAGTTGACTCCCGAGTTGCGTAAGAAAGTGAGAGATGTTTCGGCGTCTGGGAAAGTCTCACTTGAAGGAAGGGCTACGGGGCGCATCCCCAACCCCAACGAATTATCAATTGATCGCTTACCTTTGAAGATTAGAGCAAATATGGCGTTAGACAAGGTATCGCTGTCTCTTCCCACCGCTCAGTTTGGTATCAATGATTGTAATGGTGATATGCGCGCCGAGTTTTCAAAAGATAAAGCGCATGTCGATTTTTCCGCGCGGACCCACAACATATCTAAAGAGCTGCAAGGAGAGCGGTTGGACCTCAACGGGATCAAAATGATTTCTCGGTTAGGCGTCGAGGATAACTTACTGTTTCTTGATGGAACAATTAATGCCGAGAACGTGCAGGGCGACGGTAAACGAATAGGCGATTCCGGGCCGCTGGAAATGAATGCTAACGTCAGATACCCGAGATTTGAAAATCTTGAGTTAGGAAATATTTCACTCGATCTACCTAAGCAGGAATCCGGATTTCGTTTATCAGGAAGACTGAAACGAGAAAAGTTTGGTGTATTCCGGCCTGAGCTTCAAATGAAATCGAGAATTAAATTTGATAAACTAAAGGCCTTCCTGCCTGAACTTAATCCTTTTTCGGGCGAATTTATGGGCGAGGCTGCTCTGAGCCAAGAATCGGAAACTACTTTGGCCCTTCAAGGTAACGCTGGCTTTGAAAGCTTTGGATACAAAACAGATGAACTAAAGATTGAAGGAGTTCAAGGCGGAGTCCCTTTTCGTCAAGATGTCCGTGTTCCAAAGATGATTCCAACCAAATCGAAAAGCGAGTCAGGAGTATTTGGGGATGATCTCGAAACACAGTTTACCAAAATGTTGAGAGTCTTGATGGAGGATGCAAAATTTGTTGTGAGCAGTTCTAATATACTAGTCGAGCCTCCTCGAACCGCAGATTATGAGGCTATGAGAAATTTCTACACGGTCGATCGTGCCCAGATGAGGATTGACCGTATTCAGCAAGCTGCCAATGAAATTAGCAATCTCTCTTTAGATGCGTCTTATGCGTCAGGTGTATTTCAATTGGATAGGATTGCTTTGCAGATTTGGGAAGGGGACCTGTTTGGGGACATGTCGATGCAGCTGTCCGGTCAAGATGACATGCGGCTAAGAATGCGTATGACTGCCACCGACCTGAACCTTGATATTCTTACGGCCGAAAAAGTAGGAGAGCAGATTAGTCGTGGACTCGCGAGGAAAGATTTCCTTTTTTCAGGAGTTTCTGACGTGAAACTAGATATTGGCCAGAAAGTCATCAACGGGACCTTCGATGTGAGTAAATTGAGTATCCCGTTGGTGATTCGACTCGTTGATTTTCAGGATCCAGATGGACAAGATGAGAGTCTTCAAGGCGTTAAATTACCGCTTAAAATTGGGCAGGGTTTATACACTTTGCTCATGGGTGAACGGCTAAGTGGCATGAAGGTTTGGATTAAGCAGAACCTGCTCAATCAATCATTTGTTTGGGACCGGCCCTGGATTGGTGAAATTCGCCCCCATGAAATCGGCTTAGATCGGGCATTTAGTTGGTTAGGTTTGGATATTCTTACCGAGAAAGGAATACCCAACCCTATTCCCATCGCATCCCGAGCCCTCCAGCTTATATCGAGAGAGGTCTCCCAAGGGAAAGTGAACCTCACCTTAGCGGACACGGTCCAAGAAATCAGGCGTAAAAACTTAGCGGAAGTGTGGGCTAATCCTTTTTGGGATGATTTAGACAGTAAACTCAAACCTTTTGCGGGAAGAGTTGTCATTGAATAGGCGTTACTTTACCGTCATATTAGTCAAATGTTTCCTACCCTAATTGAAATAGCTGGCTATAAGCTTCCCAGCTACCCTGTCATGATGGCTTTGGGATATGCCGCAGCTTTGTACGTAATCATGCGTCTGTGTGCCTCGTCTACACTCAAGGATGCTCATGTAGAACGCTGGCAGGCTTGGGACCTATTTATTGTCATGGTCGTAAGTTCGATTATTGGTGCAAAGGTAGGTCATACTTTATTTGAGGCACCCGGCCATTTGCGCGCAGACGGCACAGAGATTCAGAGTTTGTCGGAACTGCTTCGAGAGGATCCGCTGCACTGGCTTCGACTCGCAGAAGGTGGGTATGTTTGGTACGGCGGGATGATTGGTGCACTTTCCTGTGCCGTCATTTATTTTAGAAGAAGACCTAAACTAGATGCCTGGCAATACAGTGATATTTTTACACCAGCCATCATGATCGGTGCAGTTGTAGGGCGTCTCGGCTGCTTCATGGCAGGCTGTTGTTATGGGGAACCGACAGAAGTTGCCTGGGCCGTGAATTTCCCAACGAGCAAGTCACCCGTGCATCCTACTCAACTTTACGACGCGAGTGTGGCCGCGATACTTTTTGCCGTGCTTTATTGGAAGTTCGAACGGCGTACCTTCATTGGACAAAATATTGCCTTATTATTGATTGGGTATCCAATCCTCAGAGCAACGACAGAGATTTTTAGAGGCGATGCCGACCGCGGTTCATTTGGGCAATTATCGACGAGTCAGACTTTATCGATTCCTTTGTTACTGATCGGATTCTGGATTTACTACACACGCCAAAAGCAGGGGGCGACGAGTAAGTAAATGAGCGGTAACGAGGAAGACAAATCACACGAAACTTATGACCCGACGAGGGTTGATTTAGAGCCCCAGGACCCTGCTAGCCCGAAAACGACCATCGACCAACCGGCGTTTACAACACAGGACGCGAGTCCGCCGATGACATCTTTGAATGCAGAACGTGAACCTGCGTCGTCAACACCTTCTGTGACCACGGCTGATTACGCCCAGCGTTCTCGCAAAGAACTGCGGCGCGAACGGGACGCTCGTGCGGAAAAAGCTGCGATGAGAGTACTACTCTTTTTATTCGTAGGGCTTTGTGCTGCCGGATTATTTGTCGTCAATTCAGGACTGGTTGATCTTGGCGAGGAAGCAACGTCGCAGCAGCCACTGAAGAAACGTCCGACAGCTCCAGTACTTTCCGCTCAGCCAATAGAAGAGGCCGTTATTCCTGCACTCAAGAGTATGGAGCAAGAGGGATTGACAATTGTCGCCGAAGGCCTTCCTGAGGTTATTGGGCTGAGGCCCGCAAATCCTCCTGCGATGCTTGTGGGCATGGAATCTTGTCGTTATGCCTTTGCTATTTGGGAGTTTTCTCCAAACAAAAGATTTCGATTCATGACAACCTGCGAACTTATGCGTGGTGAAATCTTGGCTGGCGCTTGGAGTCGTGATGGCAATCAAATACTATTATCACCGCTCACTTCAGCCGCATCCGTAATGACGTCACGATTTGAAGTTGAGAAGCCAAGCCGAATGATCACGGATATCGTGATTACCGCCCCAAAAGCTGCATCCGTTCAGTTGAAAGTTCGTCAAAGGATTACCGGGATGCGCCCTGGAATGGATGGAGCTGGTTTTATCCGTTCTTACGAACCGAGAAACACTGTGAAAGTGCAGGGCATTCGAATTGTTCCCGATAAACCGATTCAAGGCGAAGCTAACGGAAACAAACCAACCCAAGCGAAGCCTGGACCGGCAACCGCTCCGAGCGGGGATTCGCTTTTGGATATGTTGGAATAATAATTACTCGAGTCTGCGCGGCTTCCTAGAGTTTCCAATTTGAATGAGCTCCTCGCCGCTCTCGACTATTTGCATCTCTTGACCATCCCTGCGTTCGAATTTGTATCCACATCCTTTGAGAAGAAGAGGCTTGCCGGTGAGAGGGAGTTCAGGAAAGGCTCGACAGATGAGTGGGCGCGTTAGGTATTCGCCACAAGAACCATCATCTTGTAACGCGTGACAACCGAGAACGCGAGTCAAGAGACCATCCTGAATCTCCCAGGTATAGCCCCGGTCAAAGAATGAGTAAATTCGGGTATATTTCCAAAGGATTAAGCGCCCCAGGAAGGGATATTTCTCGAAAAGTGGTGACCATTCAAGAAGAACATGATGACAGCATGCCCCTCGCTTTTTGCATTGTCCCGCGAGCTTATATTCGGTGCGGAGGAGTATACTTCCGAATCGTCGTCCGAGATCCATAATGAAGACCCCGCAGAACAGAAACCCCCGGAGAAATAGTCGAATGGCTCTCAGTACGATCCCTCGAGGGGGTGGATCCGGATGAGCGCCAAAAAAATTCCGCGCGGGATCGGTGGAAAAGGGCTTATTAGAAGACATCCAGGTAAAAATTCAAAACAAGTTGTGGTGACAAAAAGGCGGCCTCAGGTGACGTGCCACCACTGCAGTCCATCGTTCCTTTGGCGTGAATAGGGCTGCTCGCGCTGTTTAGTCCTGCAGCATCTAGACATCGTCCTTGTTCACCGTCGAAGTCGGTATAAACAAATGTATCGTAAATTGGGGTGAAGACATTAAGTCGGAAAGCAACCGAAAAGAACGATGCCGCAGACCACTCTACGGTTCCGTCAAATCCGTAGGCGAATCCGGTATAAGCAAAATCTTTTCCTAAGATCGTGTAACCAAACAGCGAACCAATGCTCAACTCAATCGGTAGCCCAAAATCGCCGACGGCTTGCTCGAGCCCGCTCAGCAAATAAAGGCGGATTCCACCACCCCCAAAGCCTGCTCCGCCGCGTGAGTCATCTCCGAGATTCCAGCCTTGTCCGACAACCCCTCCCTCGATGGCGACGAGATCGAATAATTTTGCCCCAAGGCGTAAATCAAGAGCGTAACCGCCTTCAGGGCAGCAGCCGGGCTCTCCCCGCATATAGGGCACGTCGCCCGGCCGTTGGGTCACTACGAGGCTTGCGCCATCGACAATGCCATAACCGTTTCCAAAGGAAATATAGGGGGTGACGATGGAGTCTGCATTGGCTGGTAATGCGAGCGTCAAGAATGTGGCAGCAATGAAAACCTTCATCGAGTGAGTAAAGAAAGAGTTATAACGAGTTGTCATTTCGTTCCGCATGTTATGGTACTCTCTTCCGAGGCTCAACCGTTTCATTCTTATGACTACTCAGGAAAGTACAAGACGTGTTTTTATTCTTGCAGATGGTACCGGCGAGACCGCTGAAAAGGTCTCGACGGCGGCGCTAACGCAATTTCCCGGCAATGATGTCGAGACTGTTATTCATACCAGAGTGAGGTCGAAAATCGAGATTCGGGAAATTATGGAGAAAGCGGCCGCTGAGCGGGCGTTTGTTGTGTACACGGTGATCGACCCAGAGCATCGAGACTACATACAGCGTTTGGCTGAGGAAGCGGGGGTTGAAGTCGCGGATGTTATTGGTTCGCTTGTTGTCCGACTGGGGACTTTTTTGCAGTCAAAACCAATGCTTACGCCCGGAATCCAACATCAACTTGATGAGGAGTACTTTCGAAGAATTGAGGCTGTCGAATTCGCGGTAAAGAACGATGATGGCCAGGCACCCCACAACCTTCATCGAGCTGATATGATACTTGTAGGTCTTTCACGGACCTCCAAAACACCGTTATCTATGTACTTGGCGCATCGCGGTTATAAGTGTGCAAATGTTCCTATGGTTCCTGATATCCCATTGCCGGCCGAGCTCTTTCAAATCGATCAGCAAAAGATCTTTGGATTGATTATCGATCTGAACACACTTGTACGCGTTCGTTCTGAGCGCTTGAAACATCTAGGGTTACCTCCGGATGCCGAGTATGCGGCACGCGAGAACATTGCTCGTGAACTTCGGTGGTGTCGCGAATTTTACGCTCGTAATCCGGCTTGGCCGATTATTGATACTTCCGGACGAGCAGTCGAGGAAACGGCTGCGGAGATGATTCGCATCAAAAACGAGCGCGAAAAAAGAAACAAAAGCATGAGGCCAACTTCTAGCTAAGGCTTTGGTCGTTTCCGCAAACAGGGTACGACGACATTCAATTTAGTAGGCAGCCGGACGCAGCCTCTTCATTGCCCTAAGTACTACGATATTTTCTAAAACAGTGACGGGATTTGGAGCGTACTTATCCGTCGCAAACGTCGGTGGATCCTCGATTTGTAGGGAAAAGAAAAAGAAGGGTAAGTAGTGAGATGCTAGTTGTTACCAGCGAGAACGGAAGACAGGTACTCCGCTTTTTTTGCTTCCCATTCCTGAGCCAGCTTCTTAGCTCGTTTCTTTTCTTTGCGGGCCGCACCCTTTAGGAGGGTCTTTTGGGCTGTAGATAGAAGCGCTACCGCTCGGTCGTAAAAAGCCACAAGTTCGGGGACGGGGCGCTTCATACGTTTGTATTGGTTTGCAGCTTCCGTAAGAGAAGAACTCGCGCCAGGAACCATCCAGTTCCAGAGATTGACTGTCGCCATAAACTCATTGAGCTCTGGAAAGAATTTACGAGCTTCAAGAGCTGATTGTAGCGAGCCCGTAATTTTGTCGAGGTCCGCTTTTTTTCCTTTCTGCTTTTCTTCTAGGAATGTCACCTTGGCAAGCCCAAGAAGAATTTCTGCATCGTTTCCGAGGTCTGCAGCTTTTGTGTAAGACTCGCGAGCTTTTTCAAAATCTCCTTTGCGCACGTAATGGTCACCGCGGAATATCTCGTATTCAGCCCCAGTCATACCTTTCGCTGTTTTCTCTAGTTGAGCAACCAGATCCAAAGCGGCATCGTCTTTCTGCTCACTCTTCATTTTAGCGAGATCCCACTTGATACCACGGTATTCCGGTTTCGCTGCGACCGCTTGCTCAAGAACTTCGAGTGCTTTGGTTACGTCTCCTTGAGTCTTCAAAGCTCGTGCCTTAAGTGACAGAATTGGCGGGAAGTCATTGCCGAGAAGCTTGATCGCCTCATCAGCCTTTTCGAGTGCAACTTTCGCGTTCAACATAGCAAGGTTCAATTCGCCTTCTGCCCATACTTTGTACGCTTTCGCTTTAGGAGTAATGCTGGCCTCTAGTTTCTGGAGGTCACCGATGAGCTTTGTCGGTTTCGTCAAGTTGCCATAGTTCTTGGCACGAAGTGCCGCAGCCCAGGCCATAGCCAAACCGTGTTCAGGGTTGAGTGCACGGTCGAGCGCTTTTGTGAGGCTCTTGATTGCTGCTCGCTCGCGTCCTTGCCGGTGAGCAATTTCTGCCAAGGTGAGAGGGAAACGAACTGCGTTGAAGTCCGTCTCAATCGCCTGGCGAAGAACTTGGTTCGCGCGAATGTATTCGCCTTGCTCCAGAAGCGCCCAGCCGTAGGCATGGGCAATTTTAGGGCTGAAGAGATTCTTATCTAGCAGAGCCTTCATTTCTTGTTCGGCACCTTTCGCGTCGCCTTCCAGAATCTTGATATAGGCTGACGCTGCGAAACGCTCAGGGGTTTGAGACTCGGCCGCGATCGCTTTCGCCAGGTTTGCTTTGGCATCGGCTAACTTATCGACGCCTTGTCGCGTCATATGGACGTACGTCTCTGCTATGCCCGCGAGGGCGATCCCGTTGTCCGCATCAAGGTCGAGAATCTCAAGGTAGGTTTTCTCAGCTTTCTTGAGCTGCACCAGGCTGTCTTTTTCGAGCTGGTCAACCGCCCTCACAGCCAGTTTTCCAGTGGCTTGTTTCACATTTACGTAGTTGGTGTACATGTAGATGCCACCAGCAAATAGCGCAACAACGATGAAGATATCGCGAAATGCCGAAGCTGCGCTCACCGAGGGCTTCTTGTGCTCGAAGTTCTCTGCTTCTATAGACTCAAGATAGTCTTCTGGTGACATAGCGTCTGATTTTCCATTCGTTTTTTTCTGAGCTTTCTTGCCCTTTGCGTTTTTCGAATCTTTAGAGTTGGTATCCGTTTGCGTCATCAAGGAATCTCCGGTGTATACTAAAAGCCGTAAGTTTTAGGGTTCATAAAACCCCCTAAAACCCCTTTAGTTCCGGCGTGGTAACAGTGCCGTTATGCCGTGTCAAGTGAGCGAAAGACTTGAACCGTCAACCGGTTGACCCAGGCGCTCGTCTGGCTTCTAATGGAGGAGTAGTGAGTCGAAAAGATACTCAAAAAAACGTAAACCTATCTTGTTCGTTTTGTGGAAAAGGTCAGCGCGAGGTCAAGAAGCTCATCGCCGGACCAACCGTCTACATTTGTGACGAATGCATCCGGCTGTGCAATGACATCATCGCCGAAGAGAAGGATAAGGACGGTGCAGGGGGGCCTATGGGTGAGATCCCCCCTCCGACGGAAATCAAAGCCTTCTTGGATCAGTATGTCATTGGTCAAGATGACGCGAAGACTGTTTTGGCTGTGGCTGTATACAATCATTACAAGCGGATAAATCTTCGTCAGGCCTCAGACTCGGTCGAAATTCAGAAATCGAACATCCTACTGATTGGTCCTACAGGAACCGGCAAAACCCTGCTTGCTCAGTCGCTCGCGCGATTTTTGAATGTTCCATTCACCGTTGCTGATGCAACTACGCTCACTGAGGCGGGGTATGTTGGAGAAGACGTTGAATCGGTGATCCAAAACCTGCTGGCCGCCGCTGATAACGATATCGAAAGGGCACGGCGAGGGATCGTATACATCGACGAAATCGATAAGGTCGCCAGAAAAGGAAGCAATCCTTCGGCGACGCGCGACGTTTCAGGGGAGGGCGTTCAGCAGGGATTATTGAAAATCCTAGAGGGAACGAAATGCAGTGTGGCCCCGAGAGGAACGAAAAAGTACTCGCAGCAAGAATATGTTCAAGTGGACACAAGTAATGTCTTGTTCATCGTTGGAGGGGCTTTTGTAGGGCTAGATGATATCATTGGTCGTCGAACAGGAAACAGCGGCCTTGGCTTTGGCGCAGAGATCGAGAATAAACAAGTTCGTCGCCTCGGCGAGGTGCTGTCAAAGGTGGACTCAGAAGATTTGACTCAGTTTGGTCTTATTCCCGAGTTCGTCGGTAGATTGCCGATTATCGCGACGCTCTCCGATTTGAGCGAAGAAGATCTTGTAACGATTCTGACAGAGCCTAAGAACGCATTGACCAAGCAGTACCGGAAATTGTTTTCGCTTGATAATGTGAAGTTGTCTTTCACGAAACCTGCCCTTCAGGCCGTCGCCAAAGAGGCGATTCGTCGCGCAGACGGTGCACGCGGTATGCGCTCGATTCTAGAGCATGCGATGCTAGATATTATGTACGAGGTCCCCTTTCTGCCGGGCGTGAAAGAATGCCGGATCACGAAAGAGGTGATCGAAAAAAGCGAGCCACCACTTCTTTCTTACGAGGAAGAGAACGAAGCATAGCGGTCGAGACGAAAGCAGAAGTGTAGCGTTGATACCGACGTTTCTCTGGTTTCGCTTGATATCGTCACGTTGCGCTCGAATCACATCTGGGATTTAAAAGAAAAAACGCACCCTAGCTCGAAAAGCTAAAGTGCGCTTTGACCCCAACGGGGTTCGAACCCGTGTTTTCGGCGTGAGAGGCCGACGTCCTAGACCACTAGACGATGGGGCCCTTTGGGGTACAAGGACTTGAACCTTGACTGCAGGAACCAGAGACCTGTGTCCTACCAATTAGACGATACCCCAGGCAGGAGGTCTCATATACGGTTTCAACGCATAATGCTCGTTAAATTTATCATCGATCGATGATTTTTTTTAGCGTTTTGTTGTTGTTTTCCCGGAAAGGCGTTGGGCTGGCAGGATAGAGATATAAACCTTCTGCTTATTTTCGTAGATGTTGACGCTGTCCCAGGTTCGTTTGCGATTGATATTTTGGATGTGGTACGCCTTCACGCTGGGAGGCGATTTCATCAACTGGAAAACAATGCCTTTGTCACTGCGAAACACCTGTCGAAAAAAGCGCAGAGTCCTGTCCCAATCTTTTGAGCTGCGAAATTGCGCTTTCCCCATCGATCTTGAGCCTTTTGGAACGACAACGCCGTAGGCCCCATCGGCATTCGCCTGGGTAGAACTGGCCAAATTCAGCGATACGGCGAACATTGTCACAAGAACCCAGCGCAGCATGTTTCCGTGCTATGAGAAGCATTCGCGGATGTCAACTCATGCTCCTTACCA
This sequence comes from Myxococcota bacterium, assembly GCA_036337945.1. Taxonomy (GTDB): domain Bacteria; phylum Myxococcota; class Kuafuiibacteriia; order Kuafuiibacteriales; family Kuafuiibacteriaceae; genus JAYZDF01. The sequence continues at coordinate 47,540 of JAYZDF010000070.1, read as the reverse complement.
ATTCGACTGGCCAAATTACCCGTTTACCGGGTAGGATAGGATAACAATGACCAAAAAATCGCGGAAAATCCCTGCCATCGTTGCTTTGCTCGTGTGCCTTGGTTTCGTTTCTATTCGAGCCGAGGCGACGATCGTTGTCCCTTTGACCCTCGAACAAATGCAAACCCGCTCCAATGTGATTGCCAGAGCAATCGTACTTGATTCGGCGAGCCAGTGGGATCGGTCAGAGAAACATATCTTTACTTTCACTCGTCTGAAGATCCTTGAAACTTATAAGGGAGATAACGCGGTCGGAGAGGTTATTCGTGTCCGAACCTTGGGAGGTGAAGTCGGTGAAGTTGGAATGGCGGTGGCCGGCACAGCGAAATTTCAGCCCTCCGAAGAAGTCGTCATATTCGGGAGAATCGACCGTTACGATTCGGCGAACTTCCAGATTGTGGGAATGAGCCAAGGTAAATTCTCAGTAAAAAATAATCCAAACGGCGACGCAGTAGTGACTGCCGATTTTTCCGGTCTCGCGTTTGCATCCACCTCTGAGGGAAAAGTGACTCATATCCAGGAAAAACACTCGTCACCCACCAGATCCATTCGACTATCGGACTTGAAATCCCGACTCACAGAGCCTCAGCCTCAGCCTGCGAAAGCTCAACCAGAAGCTCCACCTCGCCCTAAGGATAACGACCAGTGAGGTTAATCGCGTCTTTGGGCGCGGTGATTTTTGCGGTTCTGGCCACTGGCATCACTCAGCGTGCTGACGCGTTTGAGCTTTTATTGACTGAGCGAGGAACACCGCTAAGCCGAACGGCTTCAACGACAGACTTTTTTGTTCAAAATTCACTGTCGGCAGCCAACGCGAAAGCGATTCGCAAGGCCGTTGATCAATGGCACCATCAGATTGGCTCGATAATGCCGATTCGTTATGCTGGTCAGGTTACAAACCTGGAAGCGATTGACTCATCGGAGATCTTTATCTTGCCGAATTGGTCTTCTGAATATGGCGCACTTGAGGAAACGGTCGCTCATACCCGATTGCTGTACAACTCAGAGTCGGGTGTCATCTCGCAAAGTGACCTTTTACTAAACGGGGAGGCCTTCGAATTTGGAGAGACGAAAGCCGACTATCATACACAAAGCGTAGTTTTACACGAATTAGGACACGCCTTGGGCTTCGCACACAGCTGTGGAGAAGCAGGCCGCACATATCCCTCCTGTTTTCAGGTCAATGATCGTGAGATCCTCGAGGCTGTCATGGCGCCTACGTTGCCGATAGGCACAAAGCGGCTTCAATTTTCCTTAGATGATATTGAGGGCATGCGTTCCGTATATGGAAATGTCCTTTCAATTCACGAGCCTAAATTTCCTGTGTCCTTCAGTCCGGATTGTGAGCGGCAAGTTTGGGTCGCAGAATTTGTTTCACCAGCAAGTCTAACTAAAGTTACAGCACGCACTCTAGATGGAATGTTTACCGAACTCAGCTTTCAAATTGTGGAGGATAATAGAGTTGAGATTGATATCCCGGATTTCTTACAATCTGAAAGTGTTGATATATGGTTTGAATGGCCAGATGAATCGATAGTTTCCGTTCTCTACGATAAGACGGCAGAAAAAGAGGAAAACTGTGAGGATATGCACAATACGCTTCTGCCTTCGCAAGATGAAGCACCACAGCCGCCGGAAGGATCTTGCGGGTGTCGTACATCAAGCAATACAAAATCACCCGTTTTTCCATTTGTCTTTCTTGTTTTCTTCATCGTCTTCCGTGTGGTGTCTAAGACCAGCTTCAAATTGATCATGCTCGGTGGACTCGTACTTTCTTTGTTCCCGGCGCAAGCTCACGCTTACCGCTGTACAAGGGTTGGTACGACCGTGGGGCCATCTCTGATTTGGCTCGAACGCAATATCGATTGGTATCTTGGAGAGCAGCTGACAGCCGACTTTGGGGACCAGACGAAAGTCGTAGACATAGTCAAAAAGTCATTTGCCTCTTGGGAGAACCAATCTTGTTCTGACCTAAGCTTCTCTTTCCAAGGTCAAAAACCAAATTTAGAAGTTCGCTTTAACCAAGACGGTCTAAATGAAAACGTGGTGGTCTTTATTAAACAAGGCTGGCTACACCAACCTGGCGTCGTTGCACTAACGCTCAATGCTTTCAATCGTGCCAATGGTGTTATCTTAGACACAGATATCGAAATTAATGACGAGTTTTTCGTCTGGGGAGACACAGAGCAAATGTGTTCAACGCAAATGGATCTGGAAAATGCTCTGACGCATGAAATCGGCCATTTTATCGGGCTTAGTCACCCCCCGAATACTCCTGAGTTCGAAAATACGACGATGTTTGCGAGCGCAGAACCCTGCGAGGTTAAGAAGAGAAGTTTAGAGCCAGACGACATCGAAGGCCTTTGCGATATTTATCCTCAAGGTCAGCCGAATCAACAATGCTTTCCTCCGGAAGGGCCAGGATTTGTGCAGGTCGAAAAAGACCTCGGATACGGTTGCCAGAGCATCGATGGGAAGAGTTTCGATTTCTGGATTCTTAGTCTTCTCTTTTTCGCATTTATTCGGCGGCGTAAATAAAACTAGAAAAAAACGGCCAGAGAAGCTCACTAACTTGACAGGTTAGCGGGAAATGAGCGTGATGAACGCGTGTTTCGCCGTTTGCTCGGTTATGCCGCTTATATGTTCATGACGGGTGCTCTCACCAGTCTATTGAGCTTTGCTGTCGATGCATTCGGGATGGTGACCCGTCCTAAGGAAAGTTATGGCGATTATCATATCTATGTTTTGATTTTGAATATTGGGGTGGGCTTATTCATCAGTGGCCCCAATGGTGCCATCCAAAAATTTGGAGCGAACAATGAGGCCCAGCGAAAAGCTCTGGCATCGCTGATTCTGAAGATTTTTGTTGTTTTATTGATTGTGACTTCAGTCATCGGGCTTGTTGTTGGTATCGCCTATCGTTGGAATATTGCGTTGTCTTTTTTCGGCGTGCCTTGGTTAGTGATTTTTTGGATGAGCAGGTATATCGCTCGATCACAGCTAAAAGCGAAATATGAAGGCTGGTTATTGGCCACGGGTTCTCTTTCAAAAACAATCTTTATTGGGGCCTTTCTCGGGCTTTCAGAGCATCCAGACGCGATGATTTTCGGCGACGTGATTGCACTCTTGATAGCAGGATTAATTTCGTTATACGTTCTTCGGCTCAGCATGGAAACGCCGCTCAGTGAACTCTTTCGTGTTCCGATTCCACGATCATTTATGAGAGAATTTCTCGTTTTTGTTCGGCCCCTTTGGATTGGAGGTCAGGTTTTTTTAGCTAGTCAGGAGTTTATGGGGCTCTTTACAACGACGGTACCTTGGTTAGGCCGTACAGCGATGGCGTCGATGGGCGTACTCCGGACTTTCTGGCAGGTTACCTTCAAGCCGATGGATTTCATAAGTCAGGCCGCGCTTCCAACCTTGATTATCGATGAGGGCGGTCGCAAGAAACTTTACGAGGACCTGCTACGACTCAGTTTGATTGTGTTCTCAGGGCTAGGTCTCGTGACCGCAGGTGCGGGAGGTTTGCTTCTGGAGTTATTTAGTATTCGCCAGAAATATGTAGAGGTCCCTGCCTTGATGATCATTCAGGCGGCTGTGGTCCCAATTTATGTAGTGCATATGACGATGAGTCAGTACACGATCGCAGAGGATTTTCCGAAGTATACCCTTTACGCAAACATTGCATCTATTGTTGGAAATGCAGCCTCGGTATATCCGCTGTCTATTTATTTTGGTCTAAATGGCGTCGTGGTGAGTGGGGCAATTGGGTTCTTGCTTTCAGCGAGTACTTTTTTGTACTGCTTAAGGAAGACGCATCCCGAAGAGGTTCGCGTTTCAACTCAGTCTGGAATTAGAATGTTCCTAGTCCTCATTACTGCACTCGCACCCATCTACCATTTCAGATGGTCTGAAAATAACTGGCGGTTAATCTTCCCGAGTTTATTGATTTTCATTGTCCTTACCAGAGTATTTCAGTTCTGGTCCTTCTCTGATCTAAAAAAAGGATATGAAATGGTAAAGACCGCGATTACAAATCGCGGACAGAAGCCCGAATCTTCCACACCTTCCACATAGCTTCTAAGAAGATTTGTGCTGTCATCTTTGATTGTCCGACTGTACGGTCAGAGAATTGAATAGGCATTTCGTGAATTGTGAATCCGAGTGCTAAAAGGTGCGCTGTCACTTCAATCTGAAATCCAAAGCCGTCCAGGTTGAGGTGTTCGAGGTCCAGAGCTTCAAGGGCTTCGCGGCGAAAGCCTTTGAAGCCAGCGGTAAGGTCGCGTACTGGAGAGGAAAGAACCCGTCTGGCATACATACTGCCTGCGCTTGAGATAAGGCGTCGATGCAATGGCCAGCCCACGACACCTCCGCTCGGCGCTCTTCGGCTTCCAATAACAACTGGGTACGTTCCTAATAGCGCTTGAAGTCGGCTGAGGTCGCCTGGGCTGTGGCTAAAATCGCAATCCATCTGAATGATCTTGTCGTATTTCGGTTTGCCTTCTTCTTTTTGGTCCAGCGCCCATCGGTAGCCAAATCGATATGCGACCCCGAGCCCTTGTTTACCTGGACGGTGAGCGACATGAATCCTAGGGTTATTTTCGGCGGCCTGATCCGCGATTTTCCCCGTTCCGTCGGGTGAATTATCGTCAATAACGAGTATGTGCGCTTCCGGTAAGTTGTCGTGAATCGCCGAGAGCATCGGAGGTAAATTCTCTGCTTCGTTGTATGTGGGAATAAGAATTAGCGTGTTCATAATTAGTTTTGCTCGTTTGCTTCGCGCTGTTTCGGTGCTTGCGCCCAGGTCCAATAGAAATTGCTCAAAAAATTCCAGATGGTCGCTACACCGATACCAAGACAGGTCGCAGCGTACTTCCATATGCCGATGTCTTCAATGTCGAGTTGTTGTTGAATAAAGATTTTGGAGAGAGCAAAGGTTCCCATTTGTATGGCCATTCCGACCAGACTCACGAGGTTATAGCGAAGTAATCGATTGAGCAGGGGTTTTTTGGCTCCCTGGTTACGATCCTGAAACGTCCATGCATTATTCAGGAAAAAATTCCAAACTATGCTTATCTCAATGGCGAAGGCCAAGCCATATTCGTCTTGTATGCCCAAAAGATCTGAAAAAAACCAAAGGCCTGCGAGATTGACCGCGACGCCGGACAAACCGACGGCTCCAAATCTCAGCAGCCGGGGCGAGAACAGTGTTCGTAACGTGGCCAACGAACCGTGGCTAACTGGTGACACCTAGGGAGTCAATGACCCAGTAGAAAACCTGCGTATCCTACGAAACTCGCAGATGCTTGATCCGGTCTCACATCATAACTCGTCGTGTATTGGGTTAACTCGGCACGAGTGGCGCCAAGGCTCCGGGAAGCAGCAATACAGGCGTTAATTGCACCTGGGCAACACGCATTTTGGTGTCGCTTTGCTATCCACAATACTCTGCGAGTATCGAAGCTTTCGATTTCACGAATAAGCATTGGATCATTTTCTTTCTTGACCCATTCGAGTCCGGCCAATCCTCGCCCACTTGGTTGAAAGTTATAGTTGTCACCATAATGAGTCATATCGGTGGAGCCAATGAGTACGATATCTTTGTATCCCCTGCGCGTTGCGAGATCTAAGACTTCACTTCCTATGGCACCAGCAGCTTCCGTGGGAGGCACCCCAACGACGATGAGTTCAGCTTCGGGCCAAAAATGGTGAAGTAGGGGAAACTGGACCTCAGCAGCGTTATCTTCGTAGAAATCTTCGGCGGACTCTAATTCGCAATCGAGGCCCATAGCGACGTCTTGAACGAGCTCAATAGGAGAGTTCATTGAACCTAAAGGCGTTTCAAAGCCTTTTCCCATGAACAATCGAATTTGGTCCCGCGGTCCAAGATGGCCGCCGAACAGAATAATAAGCTCCGCCTTCGGACGTTGTTTCTTGAGAGCGGCCAAAGTAGATGCGGCAATACCTCCCGAATAGACCCATCCTGCGTGAGGAATGATGGCGCCGACAGATTTCAGCTTGGGAGCAAAGGGGTGTTTGCTCATGCTCGAAATAGCGTCTACGCAGGCTTTGGCGTCTGATGGGTACCAACGTCCGCTCAAAAGAGCAGGGCGGGTGTCATTACTCATGTTTGGCCTCCACGGACTCACGAATAACGCCCTGGTCTATGAGTTTACGGATCGTTTCATTGTCGAGGTCCAAATATTCCTTTAGAACCTGAGAAGAGTGTTCACCAAGCAATGGTGGTGCTGGAATTTGCTCCTTTCGTATGCCGTTGTGTTTGACCGGCGTACCAATGCTTCGTACTTGCCCGCACCGCTTATGATTATGTTCGATCACGGTTTTTTGAGCGATCACCTGAGGGTGCTCAAGAGCTTGCCTGATAGTTAACACAGGACCACCGGGAATTCCGTTTTCCGAAAGCGTCAGCTCCCATTCACTCATCGTTTTGTTTCGAATCTTCGGGTGAATGAGTTCTAATAGTTCTTCACGATGCTGAACCCGCGCGGCGTTTGTAGAGAATCGTGGGTCTAAATAAAGGTCTGGGAGGTCTAGGAGGCGACAAAACGTTTCGAATTGTTTGTCATTACCGACCGCAAAAATAAAGGGCCCGTCTTTTGTTTCAAGAGTTTCATAAGGGCATATAGAGGGGTGCGCGTCTCCCATCTTTCGAGGATTTTCGCCGGTTGCGAAGTAGCTTCCTGCTTGGTAGGTCAAAAATGAAAGCATCGCGTCTTGCATAGAAATCTCGATATGGCTCGGTTCAGACGAATTCCCCTCAATTGCACGCTTGTATAGAGCTGCGAGTATGCCTTGAGTCGCGTACAAGCCTGCAACCATATCTGAGACTGCAACGCCCACTTTCGTCGCTGGCCCATCTTGTCGGCCCGTGAGTGACATAACGCCTGAGGCGCCTTGAATGATCGCATCATATCCTGCTCGGCCTTCGAATGCTGGATCACCTCCTGAGCCATAGCCGGAAATGGAGCAAGTAATTATTTGGGGGTTCGCTTGGTGAAAATCCTCGGGGCCTAGCCCGAGTCGTTGAGCTGTTCCTGGTCGGAAATTTTCTATGACGACATCGCAATGCTTAGCGAGATTTAGGACTATAGCACGACCTTCCGAGCTCTTGAGGTCGACAGCTAGGCTCTTTTTCCCTCGATTTACGCTCATAAAGTATGTTGACTCGCCTTCGATAAATGGGGGGCCAAATCTGCGCGTGTCATCTCCTTGCTTGGGATTTTCAACTTTGATTATTTTTGCTCCGAGATCCACCAGTTGTTGGGTTGCAAACGGTCCTGATAAAACCCGGCTCAGATCCAACACTGTTACGTTTTCAAGCAGCATACTTCTTCTCTAATACCACGGTCTGGGTTGACACTGCTCACAGTTTTGTTAACGTCGGGACATCGTGGCTCAATCCACTGTCCATTGCTCCGTTTGCAATAAAGATTTTTTACCGCGCTTTTCCTATCAGCGTGATGTCAAGGATGATGGACGAGTTATCCATTATTGTTCGCAGCTCTGTCGTATACCTCAGCTGAGAGCCGTCAAAGCAGGTACACCAACCAAATCAACGAACCTAAAAGAGTGCCACTCGTGCGGAGAAAAGTTTGAGGCAAAGTTTGCCTATCAATATCTAAACGTCGCTGGAAAAGATTTATTGGCCTGCTCCAAGTTGTGCCGTACTGCTCTTATTCAACCAACAGAAAAGAGTGTCCGTATACCTCGTGCGATTGCAGTGATGAACCAAAAAGGTGGAACCGCAAAAACGACTACGAGCGTGTCCGTAGCCGCGGGACTTGCTGAACGCGGCTTTAAAACACTTTTGATTGACCTGGACGCACAAGGAAACGTCGGGGTCTCTCTAGGGATTCGAGGACCAAAATCACTGTACAGTGTTCTCGTCGAAGGCGTTCGGCCGGAGGATGTTTCGGTACCCGTACGGAATAACTTAGACGTCATTACAGCTGACCGAAGCGTAGCTGCTGCCGAAATTGAGTTGGTAGGTAAACGTGACCGCGCTCGAGTACTGCGCCGCCGAGGTGCTGGTCTGATCGCGCCAAGCAGTCCATACGACTTTATAATTATGGATTGCGCTCCGTCTCTATCTCTTTTGAACCAGAATGCTTTGACTTTTGCTCGTGAAGTTTTGGTTCCCGTCTCTTGTGATTATTTGGCTTTGGTCGGGGTGAAACAGATTCTGACCACGCTCAAGCACGTGAATGAAGTTTTACTTCATCCGGTGCAGGTTCTTGGTGTCCTTCCTACCTTCTATGATGTCCGTATGCGCATTGCTAAAGAGGCTATGGCCGCTTTGAAAGCGCATTTCAAAGAGCGCGTTTTACCACCAATCCGCGTAAACGCTCGTCTAAAGGAAGCTCCAAGTCACAAACGCACTATTTTTGAGTACGCGCCAGATAGCTATGGAGCGCAAGACTATGCCGCTGCGGTCAATTGGATTCTCAGGAGTGATAAACGAGAAATTGTCCAAAAGAAGTTCGCAAAGTCTCTGGTACAAACTGAAGCGACGGCCACTGTAACCGCGTAGCTTTATGGATATTGCCGACATTGGACTCAATCTTGCGATTGTCATTCCAGCTTTCAACGAAGAAGAATGCATCGAGGCCGTAGTAAGCGGTTTTCGTTCCGTGACGAATGCTGAGATTGTTGTTGCAGATAATAATAGCATAGATGCAACGGCAGAGATCGCGCAAAGGGCAGGAGCAACGGTCATTCCTGCTCCGCAGCCTGGGTACGGGAGCGCGTGCTTAGCCGGCTTATCCTATCTCGCCCAACGAGAACAGGGGACGCCAAAAGTCGTGGCCTTTGCAGACGGCGATGGAGCTAATGAACCAAGAGAGCTTGGCGAATTAGTTGAACCCGTGATGCTTGACCGAGCGGACCTCGTTATTGGCTCACGTCCCAAAAGAGCGCAACGCCGTTCACTGACTGTTCCGCAAAAGTTTGGAAATATTCTTGCTTGTCGTCTTATACAATTGCGATTTGGTGCAAAATATTCTGACCTTGGTCCTTTCCGTGCGATTTCTTGGCGAGCGTTGGAACGAATAGAAATGGCCGATAAAGATTATGGATGGACCGTTGAAATGCAGGTAAAGGCAGCCAAATACGGGCTGAGGTTTGAGGAAGTCAACGTCTCAAATTATGCGAGAATCGGCGGTCAGTCCAAAGTAAGTGGCACCATCAAAGGGGTTTTTTTGGCGGGAACTAAGATTATTTCAACAATCTTACGTCACCACTAAACATCAAAACCGACGATAAATATTGCGATACAGAATTTGTCGAACAGACGGACGAAATCCTAGTTAGGCTATGATATAGACGCCCTGTGGAGAAACCGCGTTCCTTGACCGTGCGAGGTCTTCAGATCTCTTTAGGGGTAGCAAGCGTATTAGCTGCTTTACACTTTTGGGGTGAATATTCCAAGACGAAAGCCGGACACGATCCAACCTGGTTGCAACGTATGGATTTGGTTGCTCTGGATACCATGTTCGGTCATCGTGGTACCCAGAGACCTGAGCGTTGGCACGTTGGTATTGCGGCCATCGACGAACCTGCGATTAGGTCGCTCGGTGAGCCTCCTTGGTCTCGAAGAATTCATGCAAAGCTCATTAGGGCGCTATCGAAACAGGGTGCTGCTGCAATCGCTTTCGATGTCATGTTTCCCTACCCACAAAAGTCGCATACTGATCGAGGGATTGAGGTTGCACGGACAGCCGCTGTTTCAACGGGGTTATATGAAGCCAGAGCCGAGTTGGCTGAAGCCGCGAATGCTTTGAGGAATGCGAAATCCTCAGTTGAACAGACTGAATCTTCAGAGAGAAAAGCTTTAGTGCCTGAGCTGGATCAGAGCATTAGGAGCGTCATTGACGCAACGGCAACTGCGACTGCGGCAATTACGGGGTTCCGCAACGAACTTGTAACAAAGGTTGAGAGAGTGAGTCCCGACCAAGAGTTCGCCAAAGCCATCGAAGAGGCGGGGAACGTGGTACTTGCCGTTGTTCAACAATCTCAGGAAGAGTCGGAAAAATTTGGCATCGAAGAATTACGTAAAGGTCTCAAAAGAATTCGCTCGTCTACAATTTCTGAGTACCTCGTTCGTAGTGATAGTTTTGACGAGATTGGCAGACTTCCAGACCAACATTTCTCCGAACATTATTTACGATTTTTTGGCGTTCAGTCTCCGACCGAGGTTCTGATCCAATCTGGCGCTCACCTTGGGAGCATCAATGCTTTTCCTGACGCGGATGGCGTCATGCGCCGATTCTTTCTGCTCTCTCGACCGTCACAAGTGAGCTTTGCTATTCCAACCTTGTCCTTGAAGGCGGTAGCTGTTGCAAAAGGGAATTTAGATGTTTCGATTCTTACGGGGACACACGATACAGCTCCGTTTGGAATAGAAATTGGGGACCTTCATATTCCACTGGGCGAAAAATCGAAAGCAATTATCAACTGGTATGGTTCTGCTTCAGAATCGAAACTGCCTGTGTGGTCCATCGCCGATATCCTAGACGGTCGAGTCGATCGCTCTGAAATTGAAGGGCGCATCATCTTTGTGGCAGCCACGGCTCTTGGAACCTTTGACCAGCGTGTAAGTCCGCTTGATCGCAATATTCCAGGTGTCTACACGCACGCGACTTTGGCTCAGAATATTTTGGACCGCAATTTTCTGCGTCGACCTGGTTATCTATTTTTCGTGGAGTTATCTCTTTTGCTCTTTCTCGGGATATTTCTCGGCGTGGTGCTGATCAGGGTCGGTGTTATCGGAAAAATTCTGATTTCATTGGTCACAGCTGCGGGTTGGCTCGTGCTTTGTCGCTTCATCTTTTTCGATGCACGAATCGTTGTCACGACGATGGTGCCTATGGCTCAAGTGTTTATTACTTTACTTGGAATCACTCTGTGGAGATTTCTGGCGGAGGAAAGAGAGAAGCGTCGCACTAAGCAGGCATTTCAAAGATATCTGGCGCCGGCCGTTATGGAACAGGTTTTGACGAATCCCGAAGAGTTTTTGCGGCTCGGTGGAAGGAAATATGACGCTACAGTTTTATTCTCTGACATTCGCGGTTTTACGACCATATCAGAGCGCCTATCGCCAGAAGCTCTCGGTCGACTCTTAAATCTTTACATGACGCCGATGACGAATCTCGTATTTGAACATGGGGGCACATTAGATAAATATATTGGTGATGCTGTGATGGCGTTTTGGGGGGCTCCGCTCGTACAGTCTGATCATCCCGTATTAGCATGCCGAACAGCACTACGAATGTTGGAGAGAGTTGATGCTCTCAACCAGACTTTTGTGATGGAAGGGCTGCCAGAAATAGCCATTGGTATCGGGCTAGCGACAGGGCCTATGACCATCGGCAATATGGGGTCAGACGATTTTTTTGCTTATACTGCGTTGGGAGATCGCGTAAATCTCGGTGCGCGGCTTGAAGGGCAGACCAAAGAATATGGCGTTGAGATTATAATCTCTGAGGATTGCTATCTTCAGTCCAAGGACTTTATGAGCTGTCGAGAGCTGGGGGCAATTCAGGTCAAGGGTAAGCTAGAGCCCGTTAGAATCTATGAACTGCTCGGCGAAGGGCCCTTATCCGCGGAGTTGAATCAGTTCGTTCAAGTGTTCCACGCGGGACTGAGTGCTTTCCGTGAGCGGAAATGGGGTGACGCGATGCGTTGTTTTGAGAAAGCGCACGAATTACGAGATGGTGGAGATAAGACGAGCTTGGATTATATTCAGCAGTGCAAAGCCTTTGAAGTTAACCCTCCTCCTGCAAATTGGCTGGGAATTAAGGTGGCTTTGAGCAAGTAGTATACACTTCCGGGCTGGACTAATAGGCTCGTCTGGGAATAGAGGACAGGAGTAATGGCATGGTTTAAGCGCATGGCAACACCCAAGCTGAAGGAAGTCAGCAAGAAAGTTTCTGTACCGACAGGCTTGTGGACAAAATGCCCATCGTGCGGGTCGGCAACGATGGCTCAAGAACTGCAAGAGCATTTACATGTCTGCGCGAATTGTGGGTATCACTTTCGACTGAGTGGACGCGACCGACTGCTATCATTTCTCGACAAGAATACGATGGAAGAGCTGAGTGCTTCACTTCAGCCCGGAGACCCGCTTAAGTTCACGGACAGTAAAGACTATCCGTCTCGAGTGACAAAGGCACAAAATTCAGCCGGGGAGGGTGAAGCCTTTATTCTGGCCCGTGGTCGTATCAAAGGCCGACGTGTTATCGCAGGCTCCTTTGTTTTCAATTTCATGGGCGGCTCGATGGGCAGTGTCGTCGGGGAAAAGATTACGCTCGCGTTTGAGGTTGCCCGTGAAGAACTGTGTCCGGTCATCTTGTTCTCAGCCTCCGGCGGCGCGCGAATGCAGGAAGGTATTCTTTCTCTAATGCAGATGGCGAAAACCTCTGTAGCGATCAACCGCTATCGGAAAACACGTCAACCGTATGTATCTATCCTAACTGATCCCACGACGGGTGGAGTAGCTGCGAGTATGTCAATGCTCGGAGATATTATCATCGCAGAACCTCAAGCGCTTGTCGGTTTCGCAGGTCCGCGTGTGATTGAACAAACGATTCGTCAGCAATTGCCAGAGGGCTTTCAGCGTTCTGAATTCTTGCTCGACCATGGCGTGATTGATCTTATCGTCCCGCGTCCGCAAATGAGAGATAAGGTATCATCTCTGCTGGGTATGCTTACTGCTGGCGCATGAACGTATTCGATGGTCCAAATCAAGTCGTAGAAAGTAACGATGAGGCGTGGAATACGCTCTTGGAAGACCTTTTCAGCCTCGCCCGGAAGGGGATGATACTTGGCTTGGAACGCCTAACGCCGTACCTTGAAAAACTCGGTCATCCAGAAAATGCTTTGAATTATGTTCATGTGGCCGGAACGAACGGGAAGGGCTCTACCTGTGCATTTCTTGCGTCAATTTTGGCTCATGCTGGATACTCCGTAACCGTTTATTCTTCTCCGCATCTTGAATGCCTCACTGAGCGAGTCACATACTTCAATCAAGGGCAACGGGAACACCTCAGTCGGTCAACCTGGATTGCAGTACTTCGCGAAATCGAATCGCTATCGAATGGGTTTGAGGACCTTACATTTTTTGAGGTCATCACGCTTACGGCGCTCAAGCTCATGAGTGACCTAAAGCCTGACTTTGCGATTGTTGAAGCAGGCCTGGGCGCCAGACTAGATGCTACGCGAGTGGTTAATGCTTCAGTGAGTGTGCTGACTGACGTTGGCTTGGATCATTGCCAATACCTCGGCGACACGGTCGAAGAAATCCTTGCTGAAAAGCTCGCTGTAGTTCGTCCCAGGTGTGCCTTGGTTTCGGCGGTTGGGCACGAATTGGTTTCAAAGGCTTGTGTAGAAGCAAAAAGCCCTTTGTACCGTATCGGGACGGAACTTGATGTTTTTGGCATGCCGGATGAGACCTTTCAATTCCGTTTACCTCATACGGAACTTGAGTCTGTAAAGCTTGGTCTCGCGGGCGAGCATCAAAGTAGAAATGCTCTTTTGGCGGTGCAAACTGCCTATCTACTGGCCCCGAATCTGGAATCGCGGCAAATTATTGCGGGCTTGGCTAACGCCAAGTGGCCAGGACGCCTCGAACACGGCCGGGATCAACAAGGTGTAGAGTTTCTTCTCGATGGGGCACACAATCCGACCGCAGCAGAAAAACTGGCGGAATACTTAAGGGTAAACGTAGGGCGCCCAGTACATGCTGTGTTCGGAGTGATGAAAGATAAGGATATTGCCGGAATTATCCATCCTATGATCGAGCATGTCACCAGTTGGACCATCACTTACGGGAATTCTCCGAGGTTTTCACAAGTTGATGCAATTACTGATGTTTTACGTGATTTCAGAGCGCTTCAGGTCACCGAGGAATCGACTCCTATCGCGGCTTACACTCGAGCTTCCTCGAAATGTCAGAGCGATGGTGGCTTAGTCGTCGTGTTTGGTTCACTAATTTTGATCGGCGAGCTGCGCGGGAAACTTGCGACGTGTTCTTAGCGGGTGCTACCGTTCAAACAATGCCTCGTTGGTGCGGCCGAGTATTGAGCGTCTTGTTCGCGTTGTCTGTTTTTGTTTGTTCGTCCGGTTGGGCGGGTGAGCCTAAACATTCAACGTTATCGGAAATAACCATCGACGAGGTCGATAACGAAATCGTTGTCGGAATTCGTGGTACGAAGTTGCCTGACTTCACCTCGTTCACTCAACGCGACCCTCATCGAATCATTGTGGACTGGGCCGGGAGCGTTTTGGGCGATGTTCCATCGAATCAACCTTTTGAGCGGAGTCTTGTCCGTGCAATTCGAACTGAGCAATTCAGCACAGAATCCGAAAAGATTTCTCGCGTGACGGTGGAGCTCTCGCTCCAGTCTAGGTATCGGTTCGAAACGATTGAAAATGAAATCTTTATACGTTTTCTAAAAGTTGCCGTTCCAGAGCCGAGCATTTCGCCTAAGCCAGATAAGGCAGCAATGTCGTCTATCTCCTCTGCGACCCAAGAAGCGATTGCATCTCTCGACGAACCGATTCCATACGGACCACTTACAGAGCCGGCTGTGGTGCCGCCTCCACCCGGTGCAAAAAAGGAACGACCTTTGCCGAAGCGTCTGTTGGCTGACTTGCCTGACCCGGCCGCTAAGTCGAATTCTCCGAAGCCGCCCAAGGTTGTACCGCAGTCCCCGACACCAGTTGAAAAAGCGAAGGTCCTTGAAAAGCCTCCTGCCGTCGCGCTTGCTCGAATATCTGCAAAGGAGAACAAAAAACCGAACTCCAGCGAGATAGAAGCTGTCACAAAACTTGCGAAGGCGCCCAAGATCGTTACCCAAGAACAGAAGGACCCGGTAGTATCAAAGGATGCGCCACTTCTTCGGGAGGTCGAGGCAGCTAAGCCGAAAGCGAAAGCGGTCGCGGCCCCTCCTGTGCGTTTGGCATCCTCGGCGCAAGCGGTGACGGATGTTGTTTTAGAGAAGCGGAAACAAGCAACAAAAAAAGAGCCGAGTGAACAGAAGCAGAGCCCGCAACCACCAGTTAAAGTAGCCGCGAAAGAGCCTACACCGCCCAAAGCTCCAGACCAGGCCGCTCTCAAACCTGTCAAGCAAACCAGTCCACCAGAGCCGGAAGAAACGATCATAGAGCTTTTAGAGCTTTCCGATGTCGAACCAGCTGAATCAGCTCCTCAACCGGAAGTCGAAAAGGTACAGCCGAAGACTGTTCGTCGCTTGGCTACTGTATCTGCAAAAGAACAGCAGCCTGCCAAACCAAAACCCACTCCGAAGCGACCACCTGTATTACGTCTCGCGACAGTCAGGGCATCTCCTCAAAGTTTTGCTCTTCCTCCTAGAAAACCTGCAAAGCCGAAGGCCAAGCCACAAACCGTAAAGAAAGAGGCTTCGAAAGTCGTCTTTGCCGCGATAAGTGATGCAAAACCCGGTCGCAGGGTGATGAAATATATCGGTTTTCGTCAGAAGGCGAAGGTTTCTGAAGTGTTCATTCGATGCGACGGAAAAGCGAAGTTTCAGGTCGTCGAGACGCAACCAACTCGGATTGTGGTGCAGCTCAAAAATACGACCATTCGCTTAAAAAATAATCAGCGGGCCCTCGATACCAGTTTTTTTCCGACGGCGGTCCAACGTGTTCAAGCAAAATCTGATTCGAAAGGTACGAGAGTCGAAATTGCTTTGAGTAAAACTGTTCCGTACGAAGTCAAACGAGTCGGGTCCACGATTAAGCTTTTGTTCAATAACGCAGCCAGGTAGCGTCAACGTGCTCAAACTCCTTTTGACGCTGTTGGTCAGCTCAACATTCGGAACAGAACCATTCGAAGTGACCGCGGATGAAATGACCGCAAGTCAGAAAAGCGGTGTCTACATAGCCACAGGGAATGTTGTTCTACGTCGTGAAGGGCAGACTGCTTATGCAGATAAGATGACATTTGATGAGAATACGCAACTTGTCACTGCACTAGGAAACGTTACTCTTGTCGAAGCCGCAGCCGTTACAACTTGTAACCGGGCCGTCTTTCATGTGAACGAACTTCGAGGAGGACTGGTGTATGCAAAGCTGCGTCTGAAAACGGGACTAGCACCCGAGGCGCTACTCAATACGGCGAAAGATAAACTTGATACGGTCGGCAAAAACGACGTGACTGTGACAGCCGACCGTCTGAGTATTACAGGTCGAGAGACGTTCAATGTCTCGAATGCCGATTTCACACCCTGTCATTGCGATAACGAAAGCCCGAGCTGGTCGATAAAGACCTCATCCGCGAGTGTCGCGATAAATGAAGGGGCTTGGCTACGTTGGCCTGTTTTTTACATCAAGCAAGTCCCTATATTGGCGTTGCCTGCTTTTTATTTGCCGATGGGAGATAGACGAAGCGGGCTACTCGTTCCGCGCGTGCAACATACGAGCGTTACTGGGTGGAGGGTTGAACAACCTCTATACTTTACCCTGGGTCAATCCTGGGACACGACGCTCGGAGGTCGCTATTTCTTTGACCGCGGATTTTCTCCGACACTCGAACTGCGCTGGGCACCATCTAGGTCAAGTAACGGCTGGATGATTGTTTCAACTTTATTTGATCAAGGAATCTTTGACTCTGAAAATCAAAATTGGTCTCCCACCGCAGACGAAAGTATTTTTCGCCATTCGGTTGCTGCTCTTCATCGCCAGCAATGGGGAAAGCATCGCTTAGGCATGTCCATTAACGCGACCGGAGATCCGAGCTACATTAGCGAATTCGCAGAGCAGTTTCTTACTCGACAAACAGAGTTCACGACGTCGCGAGTCACTTACAGTTCTCAACCTACAGAGCACTTTTACACTGCTACAGGACTCAACCTGACGCAGGACCTCCGAGCTCATCGCTATCCTGGAATGATCTTGCGTGAGACAAACTTGTTTTCAGGAGCACTCAGTCCGAACGAAATTGGTGGACCGGGAAATATTCGTTATCGTTTCTTTGACTTTCGAGCAGACGCTTTACCCGTACCGGTATGGGAACAAGGTGTTCTCATCTTAGGAGATGCAGTTGCACGAGCTCAAGCGTTCGCGGCTCCTTGGCCGAACCGTCCTCGATTTGCTCGAGTTGACCTTCGACCCTCGCTAACCTTCTTGTGGCCTAGTTCTCGTTACTTCGCTTTCGATTCAAAACTTATCGGGAGAATGACAAGTTGGACGGGGAGAAATATGTCGGAAACGATCAATGCGAATCGTTTTGCCCTGATTTTTCGTTCCGAAATAGAAACTGAACTTTCTCGGCCAATCTCTACTTTGGGATTGGTACACCGTATTCAACCCAAGTTGCAGCACGTCTATATCCCATCAATGATTGAGCAAGCTCGAGGGGTTTTAGATACGCAAGATGAAATCGATTTATTAGCTGCGGCGCACCAAGTGGCTGGTGTGCTCTATACCGATTTACGAAACGCCAAAACCGGAAACCGTCATGCATATTTTGAGGCCGGAATCGGTCACAACTTATTGTCAACTAACGCTTCGCAGAACGAACTGAGTCCACTCACTCTGAAAGGTGGACTGTCTTGGAATCTCTCAGATTCAACATCCTTCGCGTCCTCAGCAGCAGCATATGTTAACGTTGAGGAAGGAAGCATAGAAGAGCTTTTAGCCAGCGCCAGACTAAATATTGGTCGGTACTTTTCAACAACAGCGGCGTGGCTGGATGTTGCAGATTCGGTCTCGCGACGATTGTTCGTCGCGCCCGAAGAGATTATTCCTTCGGCAACAATGTCTACCAGTGAATTCGTACCGAGGCCTGAATATATAGGACAGCTGAATCAAGGGAATTTAGATGTGGCGCCTTGGACCTCATACCAAGGTCTCTTAGCGTCACTCTCCCTAAGACCAACCCGTGCCTTGGCTATCACCGGCGGTCTTGTTTGGGACGTGTCGAGAGACGAAGAAGAAGATACATTTTTTGATCAATTTCAACAGTTATCGGGCTCGATTGCATACCAATCGTCGTGTGATTGCTGGTCGGCAAGTTTAGTGGTGATCAAGGCAAGAGACCGTGAGATACCTGATGTGAGATTGTTGGTTGATCTCGCCAAGTTAGGTGGGATGTCATATTAGAACCACTCGGTTGACGCTACGTTATTTGGCCGCTAGTGTCCGCAAGTCTCACCGTCCTTAGGAAGTTCACTCTTACCTTCGGATGCTCAGGAGTAGGTACCTATGGCAAAAACACTAGATCGGAGGAAGCAGATCTTAAAGGCCGCAGTGGATGTGTTCGCGGAACGTGGTTTCCACCGAACTCGAGT
Organism: Myxococcota bacterium; assembly: GCA_036337945.1. Taxonomy (GTDB): domain Bacteria; phylum Myxococcota; class Kuafuiibacteriia; order Kuafuiibacteriales; family Kuafuiibacteriaceae; genus JAYZDF01. The sequence goes on along the minus strand of JAYZDF010000070.1, from coordinate 29,172 downwards.
TTCGGACATCGCTAAAAAAGCCGACGTTGCCTATGGCTTGATTTATCATTACTTCGAAAGCAAAGACGACGTACTTGACTCGGTCTTTAGAGATAACTGGTCTATTTTTCTGAAAGTCCTAAAAGACCTCCGAGACGACCAATCGAAATCTGTGGTCGAACGACTCGGAGTCGTGATCGACTCATTGCTAGAGGCGCTTTACGTAGCGCCTTCGGTCGTACAAGTAATTATTCAAGAAGTATCTCGGTCGGACCGGTTCGTTGAAAAAGAAAAGTACGAAGCTTTCCAAGAAGCCTTTGATGCAGTGCAATCGATGATAGAGCAGGGGCAGAGCTCCTCAGAGATCAGAAAAGATGTGAACGCAGAAATTGCTCCCTTTATTCTATTTGGTGCGCTCGAAACCGTTTGCACAGGCACAACTCTTAAATTGATTTCTTGTGATGACGATGAGCAGCGTCGTCAACTCAAAGAAACAGTTCGCAGCATGCTCCTGTCTGGACTAATTCACGAAAAAGGAATGGATAATGACACAATTTGAAACAATCCTATATGAAAAGGAAGCCAACATTATTCGGATCACACTCAATCGACCCGAGAAAAGAAATGCGATGAGTTCACAAATGCTTGAAGAACTCACGGCCGCTTTTGAAACCGCGGATAAAGACTCTGATGCAGCTTGCGTCGTTTTGCGTGGGGCTGGAGATAAAGCGTTTTGCGCGGGCGCCGACCTGGGCGGTTTTGCCCAAAGTGATAGTTTCTACGAGAACTACGAAAATCGTGGTCTCTTCCCGAAGCTTTTCATGGTCATGGAGAAGTTATCTAAACCTACTCTTGCGGCGGTCAATGGTCATTGCGTTGCCGGTGGCATGGGACTGATGATGGCTTGCGATCTTGCTATCGCGAAGGCTGGTTGCAAGATGGGCACACCAGAAATTGCGCGTGGTTTGTTCCCGTTCATGATTTCGACGTTGATTGGTAGAGCTGTTCCGCGGCGCCGTATATTTGAGATGATGCTCGTTGGTGAGACGTTTTCTTCTGAGACCGCAGAGGAATGGAATCTGGTGAATAAAACGGTTCCCGCCGAAGAGTTTGACGAAGCGGTAGAGTCTTGGGCGAAGAAGATTTCTGGATACTCACCGGCCGTCTTGCGTCTGGGCCGTCGTGCGTTGGTGCAACAAGAAGGAATGTCACTTGAAGGCGCCTTAAGTTATCTTCAGGGTTTGTTATCTGTAAACGTTATGATGGAAGATGCTGGCGAGGGGATTGCTGCCTTTTTCCAAAAACGTGAACCTGAATGGAAAGGAAAATAATGAGCACGAAACCTTTTGAGAAAGTACTGATTGCAAACCGGGGTGAGATCGCACGACGAGTGATACGGACTGCCAAGAAGATGGGGATGCACACAATTGCAGTCCATTCTGACGTCGATGAAAATGCGCCTTTTGCGCAAGAAGCCGATGAGAAGCATCTACTTGGCGCCGCAGCGCCAAAAGAAAGCTATCTCAATATCGATAAGATTCTCGAAATAGCAAAAGCAACGGGAGCTCAGGCCATTCATCCCGGTTATGGGTTCTTATCTGAAAATCCCGAGTTTGTGAGACGAGTGGCAGCCGCTGGTATACGTTTCGTCGGTCCTGGGCCAGAGCCTATGGAACGGATGGGAAGCAAACTTGATGCGCGAAAAGTCGCGCAGTCCGCTGATGTTCCCGTTATACCGGGAAGTGGTTCTGTGAGCAGCGTCGAAGAAGCACTCGCTGCGGCTGAAAAAATTGGTTATCCGGTTTTACTCAAAGCTTCAGCAGGTGGCGGCGGTATCGGAATGACTGCGGTTAAGAACGAGAAAAAACTCGAGAAAGCGCTGGCCGATGTTCAACGCAAAGGTGAGACATTTTTTGGCGACGGAACGGTTTATATCGAAAAGCTAGTTGAACGACCGGCGCACGTTGAAATCCAAGTTATTAGTGATACGCATGGAAACTGTGCAGTATTAGGTGATCGTGATTGCTCTGTTCAACGCCGTAATCAAAAAATCATTGAAGAGTCACCATCCACCCATATTAGCGCCGAGACACGCGCTAAGATGTTTGCTGCGGCGAAACGTCTTGTAGCCGAATCGGGCTACGTCAACGCTGGAACTGTAGAAATGATAGTGTCAGGAGACCCAGAGCAACAAGAGCAATTCTATTTTCTCGAAGTTAATGCGCGTCTTCAGGTTGAACATCCAGTGACCGAATTGGTTACCAATCTGGATTTAGTAGAAGCTCAGTTTCGAGTGGCGGCAGGGGAGAAACTTCCCGATGAGATTATGAATCCAACATTCTCTGGTCATTCTATCGAGGCTCGGCTTTGCGCCGAGGATCCTGATAAGAGGTTTTTCCCGCAACCAGGTACGATAACTGATATTACGTGGCCTGAAGATGCTCGCGTCGATTCCGGTGTGGAAGCGGGGTCTGTCGTTCCACCCACGTACGACTCGATGTTAGCCAAGATTATTGTGCATGGAGACGACCGAAATGACGCCATCGCAAAGCTTCTGAAAGCGGCTCAAAATACGAAGATCGAGGGAATTAAGACCAATCTCAGCGCCATTGAAAAAGTCTTACAGAGTGAAGCCTTCATTAATGGCACGCATGATACTTCGATCATCAAAGAGCTCGGATATAAGTACTAATGGGGTCTGCGATACAAAGCGTTTGCATTTATTGCGGTTCGAGCACAGGAAATAACGAAACCTATGCGCAGACCGCGCAGGCTGTCGGAGAATTTCTAGCACAAAAAAACCTGACAATGGTCTACGGCGGAGGTGACGTTGGGCTGATGGGAATAACCGCTAATGCATGTCTCTCGGCGGGAGGCAAAGTTATAGGTGTGATTCCCGAAAAGCTACAAAAGCTTGAGGTAGGACATAATAAATTGACCGAGTTGTTCGTCGTTAGTGACATGCATAGCCGTAAAGCCAAGATGGCCGAGCTATCAGATGCATTCATTGCGTTACCCGGTGGCTTTGGAACGCTTGAAGAACTTTTCGAAGTAACCACTTGGTCGCAATTAAATTATCACCTCAAACCGGTCGGGTTGTTAAATGTAGCGGGCTATTATGAACATCTGATTAGGTTTGTTGAACACGCAGTTTCGCAAGGTTTTATCCGGAACGTACACTCTGGTTTGATTTTGGATGACGCCGGCATCGATGCTCTTTTCGCAAAATTATTGTCCGCGAGAATACCTAAAATTGAAGAATGGATACAGCCGGCGTGAGTGGTGAAACGGGACATTTTGAAGTTCGAGGTCTCAACATCGCGTATCATCGATGGGGCCAGCGTGATGCGCCGGCAGTGCTGTTTTTTCATGGCTTTTTAGACCACGGACGAAGCATCGAGCCGATTGCTCGGGAATTGGCAGACTCTTATCAATTTGTCGCGATGGATGCTCGAGGGCACGGCGATTCAGAGTGGATAGGTGCGGGTGGTTACTATCACTTTGTCGATTACTTCCATGACGCCTGTGTTCTGATTGAGAAACTGCAATTGGTTGAGCACGGTTTACACCTTCTCGGTCATTCTATGGGCGGGTCGATTGCTACAGGCGTCTCGTCTATTCTGGGAGACAAAATAAAGTCAGTGATTATGCTTGAAGGGATGGGCCCTCCAGATGAATCAGAGGTCCGACCTCATAGGCGATTGCGAGATTGGCAAACTGGTTTGTCGAAACCTGTGAATCAGTCGACGAGAGAAGAACGCCGTGCTGCTCGAAGAGGAATGCCAAATCTCGAAGCTGCTGCCGATCGTCTGCAAAGCCTGAATAAGAAAATTCCTCGAGAGCGTGCGATGCAGTTCGCCCGAAGCTTCACTGAAGCAATCACTGTTGCTGGTATCACAGAGTATTTCTGGAAGTTTGATCCTCTTCACAAAACGATTGGTGCTCGCCCGTTTCTTTATGAATATGCGCGCGATCTTTGGCAAAGTATCTCAGCTCCGGTACTTTCGTTATGGGGTAGCGAGAGTGTCTTTCGTCCTGAGCAAGTGCAAAGACGGCATGAATGTTTGAATCAGGTTGTCATCGGAAAAATTGAGGGTGCCGGGCACAATATCCATCACGACAGACCAGAACTTCTTGTTCCTGTTATCCGAAGCTGGCTTTCAGGAGAGAGGCAGCTTCCAGAGCTTGATGGAATCATTAGTGCAGACCAGAGTCTTCAGCCTTCGTAAGTCACATAAACATGTACGTTGAGTGTCTCAGGGTCTACTTCAACGATTACCCGATTTGGCCGACAGCAGACTTGGCAGTCTTCAACATAGCTCTGGTGCGAGCCCGCGTATGGGTCAATGTCGATTTCGGATATTTCTCCGCAATATCCGCACTGAAAGTCCGCTGAATCTTGCATTAGTTTTCCTGTGACGACTGCTCAATCCAGTCTTGAACTCGTGTCTTGACAATAGAGAGGTTCACGGCGCCCGCACTAAGCACCGTATCGTGAAATTTTCGAATGTCAAATTTGTCCTTGAGTTGCTCTTTTGCCATTCGACGAAGTTTAAAGAATTCGAGTTGTCCGATTTTATATCCGAGCGCTTGCCCTGGCCAAGTAATGTAACGGTCAACTTCGTTTCGTATGTTGTTCTCTGCAAGGGCAGTATGCTTCAGCATGTACTGGACAGCCTGTTCACGGCTCCAGCCCAGTTGATGCAATCCCGTGTCAACAACGAGTCGTGCGGCACGCCATGAATCGTAGCTGAGCATACCCATCCGGTCGAGGTCTGCAGTGTAAAGCCCCATCTCATCTGAGAGACGTTCGGTGTAGAGCGCCCAACCTTCCACGAAGGCAGTCATTCCAAAATGTTTTCGAAAAAGAGGAAGGGCGGGCAATTCCTGTCCGATCGCTATTTGTAAATGGTGGCCAGGAATAGCTTCATGAAAGGCGAGCGCTTCTGCTTCGTAACGCGGCCGCGTCTTGGGTTTATAAACGTTGATGAAATATTCGCCGGGCTTGCTGCCGTCTGGGTTTGGCGCGCGATAATAAGCGATCGTTGTGTAGGGGGCTTCGTAGTCTGGAATTCTGGTGACAACGCATGGTGCTTGGGGAACGATACCAAAGTATTTCGGCATTGCGGCCTGGGCTCGAGCAAGCGCGCTTCTTGCTTTTTCTTCGACCTCCTTCTCGGTATCAAAGTACAGCTTCGTATCAGTCCGCAATCTCTGCAATATTTCCGAAAGCTCATCCGTTCCGAACAGCTTATTTCCTAGCGCTTTCATCTCAGTATTGATTTTTGCAATCTCACGCAGTCCGATATCGTGAATTTCTTGAGGTGATTTCGTAAGGTTGGTGTAGTTCGTTACCCGAGCTGCATAGCACTTTTCGCCAAGAGGTAGAGAAGCCAAGCCTGGTTTTGTGTTGTCTCTCGCCTTTGGCAGAACGGTTTGTTTGAGTGCGTCATGATATCGCTGCAGTGCCGGCTTGATTTGCTCACTGACAACCAACGTCATTTCTTTACGGAATGAGTTCCATGTTGCGGTAGATGAATGAGTATACGCTTTTTTTGTAGGAGCCATCAGAGGCCAATCGGATAGGTCTTGCGCGAGTTGCTTCTGTACCATTTCAATGACCCGATTAGTCGACTCTGCGTTGGCGAATAGGCCATCTTGTGCGCCACGTGCGAGGTTTTCTATCTCGTTGTCGATAGACTGAGAGACTTGTTTATAACGAGCAAGCAAGTCATTTGCATCCTGATCGTTTTGCACCTTGTGTAGAGTGGCGAGATAGTTCCAGCTCGTAATGGGATTACTTCGCGGATTAATACTCCATTCAGAAAACCGGCATGCTTCTGCATTCACTTGATTTGTTAGGAATTCAGAAAATAAAGTGTGCGTAATCTGGTCTTCATCAGACAGCGCATCTCTTGAAATATTTTGCGCCTCTTTCAGGAACTGTCGGCGTTCTTCATCGTGCTTTTTTAGCGCCGAGAAGCTGTTATCCGAAATCTTATCGTTGTAGTCGGTGATACCGAGTTGCGTAGCCCAAGTCGGAGAAGACTTCATCGTCCAGGTCCAGTGGCGGGTAATTAAGGACTTTAGCTCTGGGTTCGATACTCCGGCAGCGCTATCTTGCTTTGGGGTGTGGGCTTTTTTGGGCGTTGAAGTCGTCGCGCAACTCGTGAGCAGAAGTGTCGCGAACAGCCAGTGGACTCTCATTAGTTGTGGTTATCAGATCAGCGTTGATTAGTACACGTTGTACTTTTTACGGTTTGCCTCGTGTTCAGCGCCGTTACGACCGTAGTGGATATTCTGGTCGGCATCATGGAGGTAATACCAGTAGGGGTTCGCTTCAGGGCGTAAGGCTGCAGTCAACGACGGAATACTGGGTGCGCCAATAGCAGTGGGCGGGAGACCCACCTTGAGTCGAGTATTGTTAGGGTCTTGCGGATTTCGAAGTTGCTTTAGAAATTTTCTACGGTCGGACCAGTCCTCGAGCAAGTAGCGACTGGTGGCGTCTACGCCCAGCGGAGTTTTTGCATCCAGGCGTTTGTAAAGCACGCCGGCCACCATAGGGCGCACTGCAGGCTTTGGTTCTTCACGTTCAAGCATAGAGGCCATGATTACGATGTCTCTCAGAGTTCGTTTTGAGGCTTGTAGTTCGTCCGCATGGACTTTGTAGAACCGTTCATAAAATGCCGTGATTTGTCGTTGAACGAGCTTTCTGACATTTAGTTTACCTTTCGGAACCATGTATGTTTCCGGAAGCAAGTATCCCTCAAGCGTGTCTCCATCGATGGAGAACGGTATAGAGAAGCTGCTTGGTTTGGAGCACGCCGAGATATATTCGCCCGCGGTGATCCAACCATTTTTTGCTAACCATTCATCTGCGTCCCGAAGTCGCCAACCTTCAACCATGGTCAGTGGAACATCCTCAGAAATTGGGGTAGCGGCGAGGGCGGTCAGCAACTGCGGGATATTCATCGAGCGCCGAATCTTGTGTCGCCCTGCCTTTACGTCTTGCCTAGGATTTTGCTTCAGGTAGATCTTCCAGTAGAGAACATCGGTAATGAATCCCTCGGTCTGGAGTTTTTGGCCAATAGCATTGAGCGTTGACCCTTTTGGAACTTCAAATATTTTTTCCTCTGAACTGGTGGAATCTACGGGGGTTTCAATTTGGCCGTTGATATAAACCCACGCGCCGCCGGCTGCTCCAGCGGCTAGAATCCCTAGGACAAGGAGTATTTTCAAAATACGCATAGTTCTCCTCATTCATTGACCTTTTGGTGGACGATGACAAGTGCGTCTATGGTTTTTGAAGGAAAATACTAAGGCTCTAAGTCAAAGGATGGGTCCTTCGCCTTCTTACCCTTGGACTTTGAGACGTCGAGTTCGAAGAAATCGTCGTATTTCGGTTTCTTCAGCTGTGTTGTGCTGGGAACTCCGACGATCTGAAGTTGCCTTTGGTCTCCAGCTGCGACCTGTACCTGGAGCCTCGAAGAGCGAAATTTTTTTGAGCGTATCTCTACTTCATATTGACCCGGAGGGACTTCTTTTCCGGTAATTGGGCTGATTCCAATCCGTTTATTGTTAACAAACACCGGCAGTCCGGTGGGTGTGGTCTGGACGCTCAGAGTCCCGAATTCATTTCGTAGGCTAGCACTGACGACCTTGTTTGTGGCATCGATGAGCTGCTCAATTTTTGCTGTTTCATATCGCGCTAATTCGAAGCGAAATTGACGCGTGCCGGTCGCTACAGTTGCCTGGCATGGAGTGGTTTTGCACAGTCGTCTAGTACCAATGAATACGGCAGCACCGGAAGGAGCAGAGTTGAGTTGAATAAGTTGCTTTGATGGTGCCGAACTCGTTAACTGCGCAGGTGAGGGTGTACTCTGCTCTTGGCGATTGAATATAAGGGTCCCAGCGATTCCGATGATGAGAGTGATGGCCATCGCGAGAACGTTCTTGTACGAAGGCTTAGAGTCTACGGGAAGAGAGGTCATAGATTTGGCGCGAGCAGACGCGTCCAAAGGTGTAACGGCGAATTCTGGTGAACTAGAGTTCGTTCCAAAGTGATATTCTCCACTACTCGTAGCCCTCACAGGCACAGGAATGTCCTGACTTGTGGTTCCGTCAGAACGGACTCTATGCCCTTCAAGAAACTTCGCCAATTCTGCGCCGTTCGATGGGCGTATCTCGGGGTCGCGACTAATGAGCGCGGCACAAAGTTCGTCCAGCCAAATGGGTAGTCCTGGTCGCAGAGAAGAGGGCCTTGGGAGACCTTCCTCATGAGCATGGAGCACAGGGCCAAAAATCTCAGCAATAGAGGCTGCTGTATTCTGAATAGGGATGGGAAGTTTTCCTGTGAGCATCCGAAACAAAATCATCCCAATCGCGTACATGTCGGACTGAGCGATCGGTTTCTTACCTTCCAGAATTTCCGGCGCCATGTACACGGGTGTGCCAACAGCCATTCCTTCTGCAGTCAGTGACTTATCACCCAGCTTTTTAGCGAGCCCAAAATCGAGAAGTTTTACTCTACCCGTTGAGGTGACGAAGATATTTTCAGGTTTAATATCTCTATGGAGAACCGAGCGTGAGTGCGCATGCCCAAGGCCTGCAGCAGACTGGTAAATAATCTCTAAGGTTCGGTCGACAGGCCAAGGGTCGGGCTCTAGGTCAAGGAGCTCAGAAAGACTGTTTCCGTGAAGAAGTTCCATGGGAAGATAAATCGAATCATTGGCTTTGAATGGTAGTTCCATCCGAACAATGTTGGGGTGATCAAGCAGTCTGGCTTTCTGAACCTCTGCCAAGAACCGATTGACGACTGTAGGTTCGCGAGAAAGCTCGGGTCGAAGCATCTTCAATGCGAAGTCACCGGAGATGAGCACATGAGATGCTCGATAAACGATCCCCATACCGCCATCGCCTAGTTTCTCATGAATTTCCCAGTCGCCAACCATAGAACTCTCTTGTCGTCACAAAGGACGGCAAGTGGCATTCTCCTGATACAGAGTTATCGTACGGTTCGTGTTTTCGATCCAGTTGCTGACGCTAAGGTTGAAAAAATTATCCCAAATGTTGAGGGATTATTGATTCGAACTCATCGTGCAATCGATAAACTGGGGATAACTCCCGCTTTGCTTTCGGCGCTGCTGTGGTCGTGAACCGTGAATTGCGAATCTGTCGATTGAACTTAGCGCTGTGATAAAGATCACAATCACAATGATTTATGGCGGACTCAGGCTAAGTCGACATGGAGTGAACAGAATCAGGAGATCCTAGGTTTGTTTTAGTCAAAGTCTCTAGGATATTGCGGTCCTGCTTTTCTTAGTCGGCCGGTGTGAAATCTCCTGCCGCCGGGCGACCGAAACCTGAAAACTGAGCCCGTACATTTGGGTCGCTAAGGTCGTATGTTCGTCGTCCTACGCGGTTCCCAATATTACCTTCGACCGTCGTCAGGATTCCGGTTTCTCGATTGTAACTTTCAACCATCCCTACGTGACCTCTCGCCCAAAGTGCCGTATCACCGGGGCGAATAGGAAGGTCCGCTGGGTTTGTGTACACTTCGTGCGGAAGATTTCTGCGTGAAGCATACCGGTCTCCATCAGAACCTTGGAAGGTCATAAAGCGGCGAGCGCTTCCTGCTGCGTTATGTTCATTTCGCAGAGCATCATTTCGGTTGTTCGTTGCGGTGCTGTTATCGGTGTAGTTCCGATATAAGAAATAAGAACGAGACTTTTGAAACGAATGCATTCGCGCCTGCCCAGAAAATTCGAGACCGTTTTCTCTGGCTGCTTGAGTATAGTTGAAGCTGGTGAAGTATCCGCACCATTCTCCGCCTTTCCCCATACGGGCCGTGCGGGCGTATTCGTCGACTCGGTCGCCGCGATTTCTTCCACCGTGTTCGCGAACACCGTTTGCGAGCTCTCCTTGGGCCGACCTTAGACTTTGCTCTTGAATTCGAGCGAGCCGGCTATCGGCATCGCCGTTGACCGTAGGCGTATTGACGCCATTGACGGGAACACTCGCAGAGTTGCCCTGAGTGCGAACGTCTCTTGCTATATCTCCAGCCCGAGTGGTTCCCGGTGGAGAGTTTCTGAGCTCGTCTGTCGTCGGCGCGGAGGGCCGCGGGCTTTGACCCGTGACCTGTTGTTGTTGTTGCCGCTGCGCTGGAGAACGGGTGGTTGAACTCGTCGTGGAAAAGCGATGAGGGAACATGGCGCCCAGCGTTTCTGGTCCGACGATTCCATCGACTCTACAATTGTGAGCGCGTTGAAATTGTTTGATGGCCTGTTTGGTTTCTGGCCCAAATTTTCCGTCTACTTGAACGTCATAGCCTTGAGCACGAAGTTGCTGCTGGATAAAGCTGACAGACTGCCCGGACTGACCCGAGCGAATATAGTCTCCCGCCTGAGCCTCCTTTAGGTTGGGAGACGGCATTCGGAAGCTGCTCAAGCGGCTTTGACGGGCGGGGTTAGATACAGCGGTGGTGACGTTACTCATAAATAGGTTCCTCGTATGGGATTGAGTTACCTAAGTGCGAGATGTGTGACGAAATTTGTAGGATGAGGTGAGAGTTTACGTTTTAACCCTAGGTTCGGGTGTACATTCGCCGGAAAGTTCCCGTCACTTTGACCTTTTGGAAGCCTTTACCATCCTTCTTGCCCTTGAGGTTCTTCAAGAGTGCCTTGATCAATGGATCCGATTTCAAAAGCTCCTCTGTAGGCTTAAACCCTACATCTAGATTCAAAGCGCTTCGCGCAACCGGGTTCATCAGCGTAATCGAACCATCGAGGACCAGTTCGATATCTTTTCCTGCCACGACTTGGTTTTTCAGCATGACTTTGCCTTCTTTCATCGGAAGGTCGAGTTCGAAACTACCTAAATCAAAATCACGCGGTAACGGAAACATACCAAGCTTGATGCCTTTCTCTGCAACAAAGTTTTCGAACTTGATCTTCAGTTTGCCTTCGGTCTTTTTGGCGGCTTTGATGCCCCAGGTGAGGTCCGACTCGATACTGATCTTCCCAGAAAGGGGGAAATTCGCAGCACGTAAGCTTGGGATGAGCTCAAGCTGAACCTTATCGATATTGGCTTCTATTTCCGCTGTTTCGTTGTCGAACACCACGTCTGCATCGATATTCCCTCGTGCGACGGGTGCGTTCACGGAGAAGCCTTTTTTGCCCTGTGCGAACGCGAGTACTTTTGCTCGCGCGTTAAACTTGTCAAACTTGATAGGGTCTTGGCCGGGTTTCAGACTGATCTCTAGCTTCTCTGCTTCAATCCCTGTCACCCAGCTTGGCTCAAGGCTATCTGCAGACAACTCTATCCCGGCCTGCTTCTTTGCCATTTGAAATACTCGATCTCGCACCGTGTCCCAAGGAAAGGTCTGATACACGCCGAATACGACACTGCAGAGAAATAAAGCGGAATATAAACCGTACTTAACAAAACCCATGGTTAGCTCTCCGACACTTTGAAGGTGCCCACCGTTACTTTTGCATCCAACATTTTTGGATTATCAAATCTCGTTTTAATCTCAAGCTTTCGCACTTTGACGAGCCGGTTACCTGATTCAATCCGTTTCAAAAAATCGTACAGCCGATCGATACTCACGTTTTGAACGCTGACCTCAGCAGCCACTTCTTTCAGTGCGCTCGAACCGTTATTTTGTCCGCTGCGTTCCGCCGCATTGCGGATTTCAGTGTTGGCCTGCTTACTCACATTTTCAATGTAAGAGAGAAGACGAGTGTCGTTGTTCTTTTTGATTTGCTCTGCCAGGCGGTTTTGGTCAGACAGGCGACGTTGGTAATCAGCACGCAGTCCTTGTAATTCACCTAGCTTCTTCGATTTGGCTGCGATTCGTTTTGTTCGCCGTTCAAAATCACGTCCAACGAAGTAGGTACTGATGCCGAGGATAAAGACGAATACGGTGATTACCAAAAACAAGGTCATGACCTGTTCTCGGCCTGAAAGCCGTTCAAATGAGCTGCTGAGGGAGTCTATGGTAGATTTCATTATGAACACTCCAATTGAATAGTAAGAACGAACTCGAAACGTGAACCACTCGCCATTCTTCTGAGCTTACCTTTTCTAATATTGCTGTAACACGGGTCCTTTGAGTATCCTGCGACGAGTTGATCGACAGCATCGAGAGAGGAGGTCTCTCCACGCAATTTTGCTCGTTTCGGAGCAATGGTCATCTCTTTGACATGAACCTCGAGTTTCTTTGGGATACGGTCAGACAGTTCTGCGGCAATATTCAGCGCAGAGCGCGCAGGCAAAGCCAGATTCCCAAGCTCACTCGTCGGTGATTTCATGACTGACAAGGCCCGTTTGGGCTCGCAAATTTCTCGTCCAATTGTCTTCTTCGTAATTTCGCAGAATTGTTTGTCGATCGCTTCCTCGCGTGAAACCAAACCTTGGTAGTTCATCCAGCCGTTGAGTATCATCATAAAGCAAATCACGGCTGCCGCGACTAAAATGGCCGGTAAGCGAGTCCGCAAGTGCTGCAGTTGTCCAGCAAAAGCAAAGTCTCCAATTCGAAGATCAATCTTAGATGTCTTCTCTTCACCAACGACCTTGAGCACACTGGCCAAAGCTCCCGCAAAAGCCGGGCGGCGAGCCACGGAGTTTATGGTCTCTTGCTCAATCGCTTGTTCAACGGCGACACTATGAGCGGTCGGTAAACGGAGTTGTTCCGCAAGATAATGCGACAGATTTCGGATTCGTGAACCGCCACCTACAAGGTCCATTCGCGTAATGTGCAGCATCTTCTCTGCACGAATAGCCTGGATACTTCGCCGCAGCTCCCGGACCAGAACCGATAAGCCGCGTTCTACGGCCGCGCTCATCGCTTGAGACTCTTCATCAGGGGCTGGATGCCGCGAGGAAGCAACAAAGCCTTGATCGTGTTTGACATACTCAGCGTCGTTCCAATCGCAACCCGCCGCTTTCGCGATGGCTCGGGTAACATCAAGGCCGCCGGCTCGAATGGTTCGAGTCCATGCCACCCCGTCGTCTGTCGCGGCGCACACCAGCGTTCGGTGATGGCCGATATCCACAACCAGCCTCGTTGGCGTGAGACCTTCAGGCGTTTCAACTTCGGACGGTGCATGCGGAGGCATATCAGCTTTAGAAGCGTCTCCCTGGATATAGTGACTATAGAGGTTGAACAATTGCAGACAGTCTACGCCGAGATGTTTGGGGTCGACGCCCGCCTCATTAAGTCCCTCAATATAGTCTCCAATGAAATCACGTTTGACCACGCAGCCGACCGATACCGATGCTCCGTCTTCCGTCTTGCGAAGAAATTCGTGGTCGTACACACCATCTTCGATATCAAAGGGAATCATGTCCGCCAGCTCGCCTTCCATGATTTGATCAATTTTGCGCTGATCGGTGAAGGGAAGGGGAATAAATCGCGTGAGACTTCTTTCGCCTGGAAGTGTGCAAACGATCGCATCCACCTTTTCGGTTTCTTGTGCGAGCAAGCTCTCGATGGCAGCATTGCGCCGCTCTAACAAGGTCTCTGGTTCTCCAGAGGCAATCACGACTTCGCTGACGCTGGTGACTTCAAAGCTACGAAAGCGGTCTTCCGCAATCACACCTTTGATGGACCATGCGCCAATATCGAGTCCTAGTATTCGTTGTGGCATATCTTGTTAATCCTCTCGCCAGTAATAAACATCACCGGCTTGTTTGCCGTTAGAAGGGTCGCGCCATACAACGGTCATTCTGGAAACCGTATCGCCAACGCGTCCGACGGCAGAAATTTTGTAGACCTTTGTTGCGTCTGTGAATTGAAACATTCCGTTCGTTGCGTCGAAGAACAGTTGTTCTCGTCCGTTGCTCAGATCAGGAATAAGTTCTGCTGTTCGCATCATGAGCAACAGTGAATCTTTCGATAAATTATTTAGCGGCGGCGGCAGAATTCGTGTCTTGTTCCGCTCTTCAAAAAATTTCGTGAACCGTTCTTCATCCCCCGGTAAGGGGCCTCGGTTCATGATTGCGTAAATCGCGCCAATCAGAAGCTGATCGTTGACGTGTCGCAGATCAATTTTGAGGTTGTCTGTCCAAACCGTGAAGTTATTGGCGAAGAGCCGCATAAATGCGTCGTTCACCCCGGGAACCAAACGAAGTTCTTCCACCGATAACATGGGGCCGTTTTTAGACTTGTATTCGGCGTTATATGGGAGGTTCCGGTAGCGATTTTCTTCGCTAGGCCCGCTGCCAGGTGTGGATTGAATGCCGGTGAGTGTGCATACTTCATTGTTGACGTCGTCAGTGTCGGTGAAGTCGGTAATGTTCCCGATCATTTCTATCCGATTTCGGTCTGGGTCCCGTGTTTCACCCATGTTTTCGAAGAGGATGTCATAACGCTCATCTCGAATTAAGGAAAAGAGCATGAGGTGAATAGGGTTCAAACAGCTCTTCTTAATAGCCATAGTGACCCGGTTTCGCCCTCCGATATTTATCTTCCGGTTTTCATCGACGACTTCATCAATCCAAAAAGAGCCTTGGAAGTCACCAAACTCTTTTTCTTCTTCGCCGTCGGACAAATAGTCGTCATCAGGAAGGCTATCCCTTTTCAGGAGACCCTTCATTGTGTCCGAAGATACAAAAAAGCTCGACATATCCGCGAGAGGAATTGGGATGAACTTTCCAATGGTCTTGTCTAACATCGCCGTATACCGAAGAAAAAATAGTTCGAGTTGGACGGCGCTGCGCGCGTGAAAATGCGCTTGGAGTCGGTCTCTTGCGTTGGTTGCGAGTTTCAAGTTGACCTGGGTGTTATTATGAAGGTCAGCGGCCATGGCCCCGAGTATCATCGTTAGAAGCATCACCATGATGATCGCGCCACCTCGTTTGTGCTTGTGGGCTTGCCGCATTGTTCTCGCTTTACGAGAATTCTTCACTCGCGTTGGGGTGTATAGCCACTTAGGAATACGCTGCATTACAAATACTCCTAAAGCCTTATCAAGTTCGGGATAAAGACCCGTGTTTTGGTTACAAATTTTACTTCTTCGCCGCTGTCGTCTTCGATCGTTATGGTGAGCTCGACGATCGAGGGCAGTCGACCTTGGAATTCAGATTTCTCGGTATCCCACTCATCGGTCCAATCGTCGTCTTTGGCGTCGAAGTATCTCAGTTTGAAGTCCTTGATATCTTCTGCAAGAACGTAGACTCGCCCGCCTTTTTCGGGTTCTTCGTCTAGCCGCCAATCTTCACGACGCATCAGATTGATTTTGCTGGAGTCGTCTTCGTCAGCTTTTCCAAAGTATGTGATCTCGCATTGATCCGATTCTTTTGCGTCCTGAAGTAATATTCGGTGCGAAAAGCTCGTGAAAGTCAGCTCATCAAAGGGAGACTCGTCGCCGCCCTTGAATATTGTTTTCCACTGCCGATCTTCGTCTCTGACGCTTTGTGCCGGCGTGATAAAAGCCATAGAGATGTCTCTGGCCATTCGATTCATCGCCATCCGAACGTTATGGTACTTGCCATCGATGCCCGTCACCGCTTCGTAGGCATCGAAGCTACGCCCAATTGTGCCGGCCGTTGCAATACCCATAAAAGCGAGAATTGATACGGCGAGGGCGATTTCAATCAGAGTGAGGCCGCGCTGGTGGGGTCTGCTCATTTAACCCCCTTTGTGCCGGGCGCTGTGATGCCTGGGCTTATTCGAGAGTCAATCATCCGGCTTCCAGGCGGAAGACCGGTTGGGCCTCCTCGAGGAGAAAGCGTATTCGCGTTTCGCTGGCCGAGCGCGTTCGGGTTCATAGAGCGTATATTCGTTGGCGTGTTGAGGCGTCCAGTCGTGACGATATACTGCACGAAGCTAATCGACTCCTCGGAGACGCCCTCCTTACCCCATTTGATTTCGAGATGAACCTCACGAATCGCTTCGGCTAGGTTTTCGCCGACTTGTTTGAAGAGTACATCTAATTGCTGTCCTTTGAGCATGTCGGCAATTTGGGAGCCGCCCACCTGTTCGGCCGCGCCGCTGTCGATGCCCTCGGGTACACCGCCGGTTAGAGCACCAAGATAACCTTGGATGTGTTCTCCCATATTTTCTTGGCTCACATCGCCACCGAGGAGACTTCCCATGAGTTGCCCAATGTCCACATCAATCTTTCGGACGATGGCTTTCCATCGAAAATCAGGTCGACCTTCTTTGTCGAATTCACCATCGAACTCTTTCTCATCGTCTGGAAAACCGTCTTTCCAGAGCTCCTCTTCCAAATCAATCATTTTGGAGCGAGCGAGTAGGGTGGCAATCGTAACTCCTCGGGAGTATTCCGAAGCGGCGTAGCTACCGCCGGTAATTCCTGAGATAGCGGTCAAAGAGACCGCAAGGATTCCGACTGAAACCATCACTTCAAGCAGAGTGAAGCCGCGTCTTGATGATGAACTCAATTGTCGTCCTCCTCTCCTCGCTCCCGAATATCAGGGAGTTCTAGTTTTCGATCGTAGGTACGCACTCGACCCGTGAGTGGAAACACACGAAGGGTTTTATAGGTGCCTTCCCGATCGGTGGTGGGGTCATCTTTTTGTTTGCAGTCGTTATCAACAAGTTCGATGCGAGCGGGCTCTGTCCAGCCACCGGGAAAAAAGTGTAGATAAGCAACGCCCTCTGTAAAAGCTTCTTCTTGGTGCTCGGTCCAAATTCGTGAAAAACATACCCCACTTGGAAGTGGCTGCCGGTCGCCCGAAAGCTCGTCATCGGGAGTAAAGTTCGCCAATTTCGCGCCAGCCATCGCTTTTTTCACCTCGGGGTCGGTTTCGTCATCAAAAATGGAGTCATCCTCATCGAAGATCGAATCATCCTTTTTTTTGATCGTGTCGCCTTTTCTGCCTTCTGCTCGCGCACTCGACAATGCAAATCGGTCTTCGTTAAACTCAAACCACCAAAGCCCTTGGTCTATATCCATAACAATTCGTTGAGTTCGTTTGAGCATAACTGCTCGGTCGTAGCTTGATTTGATGGCTCCGCTAAGGTCCACAGCTGCAGATCTGATGTTGGCACCAGTGAGGGCATTGACGCCCGTGAGAGCTGCACTTGTAACAAGAGCGGCGATCGCCAAAGCGATCGTCAGCTCTATTAAAGTGAAACCTTTCGTCCGGTGCGCCAAGTTACAAGCCTCTTCTACCAGTTTGTGATGTCGTCGTCGGTGTCCGCGACGGCGTCAGGGCCCTTCGACTGAAGGTCAAACTTCGAAGTGTTTTGTTGGCCTGGAGATACGTAAATATAGTCGTTGTCCCAAGGATCTTTTGGAATCTTCTCCATGATTGGTTTTCGTCCTTTGGGCGGGTTGGTGAGCGCGTTGAGGCCTTCGGCTGAGCTTGGATAGCGATTGAACTTGACGCGGTAAAGCTCAAGACCGTCAGAAATGTTACTGATCTGAACCTTCGCTGTGTCCACCTGTGCCTCTTCGAGTTGTCCAGCAACTTGGATACCAACGATACTTGCGATAATTCCCAAGATGGTCACAACGACGAGAATTTCGATCAAAGTAAGACCTGACATGCCTCGCCGAGGTCGACGTCTCTTTTGCGTAGTTGTTTGATTTTCTGTTTTCATAGTGTGTTGTTCCTTCTTCATATCTAGCCGCGTACATGCTGAGAGAGCTGCAAAATAGGAAGCAGCACTGCCCAGACCACGTAGGCTACGCCGACGCCGAGCGCGACGATCATTATGGGTTCAATGAGAGTTGTTAGAGATTCGACCTTCTGATCGACCTGGAAGTCGTAGTTCTCAGCTACGTTTTCCAACATCTCTTCGAGTTGTCCTGATTTTTCGCCTGTCGCGATCATGTGAACAACGATCGGTGGAAATTCACCTGACTTCTTGAGTGGCTCGGCGACTGATTCACCTTCACGAATCGCGTCTCTCGCTTCGGAGACCACGTCAGCGAGTCGGGTGTTATTCAGAACCTCCTTGGTGATATCGAAGGCGGTAAGGACAGGTACGCCTGAGCGCAAAAGGGTCGCGAGCGTTCTTGAGAATCTCGCAATGGCCACCATCCGAACGACCGTCCCGAAAATTGGTGCCCTCAAAGTGAATCGGTCCCAAATCGGTCGGCCAATCTTGGAGCTTTTCCATTTTCGGAATCCCCAAACGGTCAGCACTGCGAGGATGAACAGCAGGTACCAATAGTTCTTGACGATATCGGCGGTGAAGATAAGTGCGGTCGTTTGCAGAGGTAACTCCGCATTGACCTGCGTGAAGATCTTTGTGATTCGCGGAATGACTACGACGAACATGACGAGCATAATGACGCCGCCCATCACCATCATGATCGCGGGATACATCATTGCGCTCTGAATCTTCGACTTGAGTCGGGCCTGATATTCAGTAAAGTCAGCAAGGCGATTGAGAACCTTGTCGAGTGCACCCGAGGCTTCGCCAGCGCGTATCATATTTACGTACAGCTTATTAAAGATCTTAGGATGGGCCCCCATGGCATCCGCCAGGGCGGCGCCTTCGTTGACTTGCTCCTTGATCTGGCTACAGGCGAGCTTGAATTTTTTGGATTCGACTTGGTCGACCAGGGCCTCGAGCGCCTCAATCAGTGTGATACCACTTTTTAAGAGCGTCGCAAGTTGTCTAGTCGCAAGAGCAACATCGGTGACAGATACGCGGTCAAAGTACTGGGCGAAGTCGACTTCTGTTTGTGCAAGACTAGAAACTCGGGAGCGACCAAAAGATTTGCCTTTCCCTGTCTTTGTTTCTTCGGTGCACTCAATAATGCGAATTCCTTCGCGTTTGAGCATCCCTCTCAGGCTTTTGGGAGAATCGGCGTCCCGATTGCCTTTGAGCTCTTTGCCTTTACTGTCTAGACCTTTGTACGCGTATACTGGCATCCTTAAACCTCAGCAATTTGGTCTTCTTCCGCTGCGACACGCAAGACTTCTTCAGGGGATGTCACTCCCCCAAGAACCTTGCGCGCACCATCATCGAGAAGAGTCGTCATTCCTTCTTCCATCGCAGCACGCTTGACTGCGCCGGCATCTGCGCTTTGAAGAACTAATCTTCGTACGTTGTCAGAAACCACCAGAAGCTCGTAAATTCCGCGACGGCCAGAATAACCTGTGTTTAGACATTTGTCGCAACCGACTTCCTGGTAGAACACCATGTCTGGAGTCACTTCAAGATTGATCTTTGCGGCTTGTTCAGCGGTCGGGTGATATGGTTTCTTGCAGTGCTTGCACAACGTACGAATCAAGCGTTGCGCGAGAATCCCGCAGAGCGAAGAAGCGACCAAGAATGGTTCGATGCCCATATCCGCGAGACGTGTCGTCGCACCAGCTGCATCGTTGGTGTGAACGGTTGAAAGCACAAGGTGACCCGTGAGAGAAGCTTGAATCGCGATTTCAGCAGTTTCTTTGTCACGAATCTCACCCACCATGATGACATCAGGATCTTGACGGAGAAAGGCACGAAGACCAGACGCGAATGTGAGGTCAATCTTGCTCTGTACCTGCATTTGACCAATGCCCGGCAGCTGATATTCGACCGGGTCTTCGACCGTTAGAATGTTGATGTCGGGTGTATTGATCTTAGAGAGCGCTGCATAGAGCGTCGTTGTTTTACCTGAACCCGTTGGACCGGATACGAGTAAGATTCCATGAGGCCTCTCGATAAGATTGGTCATGTTTTCATACTGAGTCTTTTCAAAACCAAGGTCTTCGAGTGATAAAAGTACAGACGAGCGGTCAAGGATACGCATAACAACGCGCTCACCGTACGCGGTAGGTACTGTACTCACACGAACGTCGATGTCTTTACCGGCGATTTTTCGTCGAATACGACCATCCTGAGGGAGTCGCTTTTCGGCAATATTCAGACCCGCCATGATTTTTATACGAGCGATAACTGGCGCTTGAGCCTGCTTTGGAGCCTCCACTTTTTTGTAGAGAATGCCGTCGATTCGAGTTCGCACCACTACCGACTTTTCAAAACACTCGACATGAATATCGGACACTCGGTCTTTGACTGCGTCGCGGAGCAGAGCATTGACGAATTTGATGATTGGCGCGTCATCACCTGTCGCTTCGTCGATGAGGTCGATGGCGTCCAAATCGTCTTCAGCATCGTCGTCGTTCTGAAGCTCTTGCACGGCCTCGTGAGCGAGTCCGGTCGCGCGGTCGTACACTTTGTTGATCGCCTGGGTGATGATTTCGCTGCTTGCGAGAAGTGGCGTCACCCGGTCGCCTAGCAGAACGCCGAGATCATCCAACGCGAGAGAGTTCAGCGGGTCATTGATGACGGCCGTAATACCAAAATCGTCTCGAGCAATGGGCAAAACCGTATTCGCTTTGGCAAAGCTAATAGGTACGTCTTTGATGAGCTCATCTGGGACCTCATCGATTCGAACGGTCTCAATGAGCTCAATTTCACATTGGGCGGCTAAAGCTTTTAGAACATGCAGCTCTTCCACAGCCTTTTGACCAATCAAGATTTGCCCAATACGCTGGTCCGGCTTGTCTTCAATTTGAACCTGTAGTGCAGCTTCTAGTTCTTCTTCAGAGCAGGCTCCTTGAGCGATGAGAATTTCTCCCAGCTTGTGCGAGGCTCGAATTTCCAAGTTGGGCATTCGATTCAAGTCAGGTGGCATCTCGCTGATAACCGTGGTTTCTTCTTGCAGGTCCGTCACGTTGTACTCCTACTTATTGTTGGATGAGTCAGCCGGCGTAATATCGGGTGTCACATCCTCCGTTTCTTTTGGAGCGATAGGTGCTATCCGTTTTGGCTCCGAGGTTTCGGTGTCGGAATCACCGGACGATTCTTTTGCTGAATTGTCAGGCGTAACGAGTTCTTCACC
The DNA here is from genome assembly GCA_036337945.1 of Myxococcota bacterium. Classification (GTDB taxonomy): domain Bacteria; phylum Myxococcota; class Kuafuiibacteriia; order Kuafuiibacteriales; family Kuafuiibacteriaceae; genus JAYZDF01. The sequence goes on along the minus strand of JAYZDF010000070.1, from coordinate 8,377 downwards.
GTCCGTTCCGTCTCCACCATTCTCAAATTTCTGCATCTCGCTGTTGACCGCTTGTCTGAATTTCGCAAGTGGTCCTGTCTTTCGTTTCCAGTCGATTTGTGCAGAGTACTCTTTCGTGCTGCCGTAGAAACGTTCTACAAACTCTTTTCGCTCTTTCATTTTGCGAGAGTAAATCTCGTAAAAATCGGCAGGTCCGCGAATAATGTAAGGAGTAATGACCAAAAGTAGATTTACTTTTTCAGAGATACGGTTTTGACGCTTGAACAACCAACCTATCAAAGGCAAATCACCGAAAAGGGGTACCTTCGATTCATCTTCTGAAATACGATCGCGAACGAGTCCACCAATAACGACACTGTCTTGGTCGCGAACAACAACCGTGGTTTTTGCCGAGCGTTTCGAGGTAATTGTTTGTTGAGTGACCTGGTCAAGGCCGGCAACATCGGAAAGCTCCTGGTCAATTTCGAGCCGAACGTATTCATCGTCGTTAATTTGTGGCTTGAGCTTGAGAGTCAGACCGACATCTTCACGATTGATGGAAACGGAACCTAAACCAAGGCCTCCAAGGTTACCCAGGGCACCTAGACCCGCTCCACCAGCAGCAGCACCGGCTTGATTGGCGAATTGACCCAACCCACCGAGGCCTCCTAAGGAAAGACCTGCAGGGAATGGCCGTTTCTCACTGACCTGGATTTCGGCTTCCTCGTTGTCGAGTGTCAAGAGGTGAGGTGTTGAGACTACGTTGATATCGTTTGAGCTCTGGAGTGCTTGCAGGACTACACCGACGCTCGGAATGCTTATTCCACCTGGAAGGCCCAGTTGCGTCGAATCAGCCAGCTCTGGTCCGCGAGCATAGGAAGCGAAACCAAGCAAGCTGGTCAGCCCAAGCGGGTTCGTGGCGTATTGTAGCGCGTTCAATTCATTATGCTGGCTTCCAAAAATGATCGGAATGTCTTCGTTTGGAATTCCGCCATGCCAACTCGTGCCAAGGTTTCGATCTTTCTTCATTGAAACTTCCATGATGACTGCTTCAACGAAGACTTGAAAACGAGGGACATCGAGTTGCGCGATAACTTTTTTCACGGATTGCAAATCCAGTTTCGACGCAGTGATAACGAGGCTGTTCGTTGCTTTGTCGGCGGTGATTTTTACTTCGCCTGAAAACAACGCCGCTGACGCGCTTCCCGCAGAACTCTTTCGCTTAGAGGACCGTTTTGAACCTTTACGTTTATTATTCGCTGTTCCAGAAGCGAGAGAGCTAAGCGTCGAAGCCAGTTCTTCCGCGTCCGCATGTTTGAGTCGAAGAACATGAACCAGGCCGTCTGCTTCACCAGGAACATCGAGCTTCTTCTTGAGTTCCATGATTTCTCTAAACGATTGGTCCGAAGCAATGATAATCAAGCTGTTTGTTCGCTCTTCCGCTATGATTTTCGAGATCGAAAGCGGTCCACTCGCTCCTCCGCCTTTGGCACCAGCTTTAGATTTCTTGGCAACCTTTTTCGCCTTTGTTTTCTTTGCGCCTTTCCCCGTGGATTTTTGAGGCTCAAAAATTTGAGTCAAAATATCGGCGATTTCTCGAGCGCCGGCAAATTCAACGGGCACAAGATGAACTTGTTCGAGAATACCGGGCTGGTCGATTTCGTTTAGGATACGTTCAAGCCGAACCATTGAAGTGCCGTAGTCGGTTGCGATAATGGTTCGTGTCGGATGAAACGGGTGAATTTGGCCTTTCGAGCTTTTGAAAATGTTCAAGTAGTTGACCACTTGATTAATATCGCTTGCATTCTCGAGTTTCCAAATCTTCGTGATAATTCGGTCGAAGCTTGGGGTTGAATCGTCAGATTTGTACATGGGCACTGGAGAACGCGTGCCATCAGTAGACTGAACAATCTTGTAATATTTGCCGGTCTTGACGAGGGTGAAGTCGTTCGCCGCAAGGGTAGACATAAAAGCACGCCATGACTGTCGAACCGTAATCGGGGTTGGCGAGATGATGTCGAACTTTTGACTGCGAACCTTCTGGGTAATGATAAAGTTTTTACACATCGTTTTGCTAATCGCGGTAACGATGTCCTTAATGTCCGCTTGCTTGAATTCAAACTGGACCTTGTCAGACATCTTCATCGCCTTACATTTGGAGCCAGAGGTCTTCTTGATGTCGCCGAAGCCGGGTGTTCTTCGGGAGCCTGAAGCCGCTGGTGGCCTTGATTTTGGGCTTGAGAACTTCTTCCGCGAAGGTTTGGCTTTTTTGAGCTTGTTCTTGTTAAATGCGTTCTGTATTCGCGGTAGCTTCCCGGGAATTGAAAGCGCACGCTTGTCCAGCACATTACCAGCCTCTATGTTGCCGTCTTGAGCAAGCCCACTGTGAGGGGCGCATAATGTTGCGGCGAAAGTGATAGCAAATATTCTTTTCATGATTAATTTTTCCAGTTTCATTAGCGAATTCCGTAGCTCATCGTTTTGGTTCGTCCGCGCCTAACAAGGTCGACGGTGATAGATGATGCCTCTTTGAGTTTGCCGTAAATTTCTAGAGCTTTATCTGGGCTATTGATTTCATAACCGTTGATTTTTTGAATGACGTCACCATTCTGAATTCCAATTTTGGAATAGAGACTGCCCGGTCGGATTGAAAATAGTTTGAAGCCATTGGCTTTACCATTGCGAAAGCTTGGAACAATACGCGCTTGGGTTGCGATAACATTCAGATTGCCAAGCACGTTTTCGATTTCGTCCTTGGGTATCTCATACTCGGTATCGCTCATCTTTTTGATGTTGTTCCCTATCTGGGTCTTGGGCGGTTTTGAACTTGATTTCGAGGCAATAGGTGGCGCCGACGAGCTTCGCGGCTTTTTCTTGCCTGGCTCTTCCAGACTGAACGCCTCGCAACGCCCTTGGTTGTTAATCAAAACACGCCGCCATTCGATAGAAACGATGTCTGCTTTATCCAAGAGCTTCTCCTTTATTCGATAGGCTCCGGGTTGTTTTTTGGCTGGGTCGACAAATACTGCGACAGAACGGGTAGGGTCGGTCGAAACGATGGTCGCAACGAGGGTTGCATTCAAAGAGGCTTTCTCGCAGTTATCGGTGTTTATCTCACCGTCGATAGACGCTTGTTTACTTGCGTTCGTTCCCTCAGGGCCACTCAGATCCACAGGTTCTGGAGCGAGGTCTTCGCGCTCGGCCTTGAAAATGTTCCGGTCGAGAAATGCTCGAGTGGGAACAACACTTGTCTTTGAGTCTTTTTTGTCTTTTCCGCGCGGAGCCAGGGACGTTTTTGCTGGTGAATCCGTCGCCCGAATTTGCTCCCGAGCGTACGATGAGATCATCTGACCAACTAAAAACCCTGTGACGATGATCACCGCGACGTAAAACGTCCAAAAGTGCTCCTTGAAGTAGGTATCAATCACGATTTGTCCTTCGATGCTGTAGCAGCATACATGCCATTCATATTGGTCTTAGACTTCTGTCAACTCATTGAAACCATTTCGTTTATTTACTTGTTCCCGACACGAGAATATTGACTATTTGGCGGAAAATCGGGAGTTTTTTGACATTTTGTCAAATGAGCATAGTCCGCCTGCACGACTGTTTCTTAGACGGGTTCATTGGAAACCTAGCGAGGAAGCGATACACGTTTACCCTTGGTTTTTGTTCTGTGTAACCCGTTTTGCCCCAGCGAGGCGGATGTAAACCATGGTTAGGGCCCTAGGGCTGGACGAGTGAAAGCCTCTACTTGAAGTTGAGTTCGTTTGCTCACTTGAAACAAAGATTTTGTAAGTGTTTGAAAGTACTTCTGTTTACTTATAGCCATGATAGGTACTGGTTTCGCTCTGCATCTGAGCAAATCGAGGGTCAATAGCAAACCAACAGCAGCCAAATAAGCAACTGATACGCGCTAAATGCGATAAGATAATCGAGTCATTATGAGTGTCGAGAACTTGAATACGTTTGGCCAAACTGACCGGGTGGTCGAGGGGTGGTATTGGCTGCTCCGTGCGGGTGAGCTGAAGAAAAAGCAGGTCAAACCAGTCAAGGTTCTAGGGCGTGACCTCGCGGTGTATCGTTCTGAGACAGGGAAAGTTGTCGCTCTTGATGCACATTGTCCTCATATGGGGGCTCATTTTGCGGAAGGCAAGGTCGACGGGGAGGGCATCCGCTGTTTCTTCCACAACTGGAAGTTCGATGCTCAAGGCTGCGTAGAGGATGTGCCTTGTTCAAAAAGCCCAGTACGAGCGGAGGTGTCCTCGTGGCCGGTGGAAGAAAAGTACGGTCTGGTCTGGATTTACACCGGCGAAGCACCCAAGCAGCCGGTTCCATTTGTCCCCGAGCTTGAGAACGAAGAAGTAGATTACTTTTTAGGGTCTGATTTCCAAAAAGGCTGTCATCCAAACATCGTGATGATTAACGCGATCGATGCCCATCATTTCACATCAGTGCACCATCTGCCGGTAGAGCTGAGTTTTGACTGTCAAGCACTCAACGAAAACAATATGACTTTCGAGAACACGACCAAGATGCCGACGAATAGTTTGTTTACGCGTTTTGCTTCTAAATTTTACAAAGACGCGCTGACTTATAAGATGAGTTATTGGTTCGGGAATACAGGCACAGTGACGGTGGGACCCGACTTTTTGCATTTCCACATTATGTTCGCGCTCAGGCTCAATGCGGAGGGCAGGACGGAAGGTCAGACAATTCTGATGACCAAAAAGCGCCCGGGTCTTCTCGGGTGGGCTTTCAATAAGGTCCTCTTATTTTTATCTTGGGTTGTAGGTACTTATTTTGCCCACGGAGATACGAAAGTATTCGAAACGATCAAATTCAAGTTCAAGACGCCGCTGAAGGCGGATTACTCCATTATTAAGTTCATCCAGCACGTGGAGGCCCAAAAGGCTCTCGAATGGGGTAGTTGGACGGAGGAAAATCTCGTTCAGCTCCCGGTGAACGTAAAGCAGCGTGTAGGGACATGAGTAAACAGTCGATTGTTCATGTTGAAACGGCGATGAGTTTGCCGTCTAGAGAAGAGGACAGCAAGCTGGCATCCGTTCTACTGTCGACACTCAAAAAACGAAGGACGTTGCCTGAGCCCGCTAAAGGTCCTTTTTGGCCGGCAAGTTTCTTCGGGTTAGACCGTTGTTCGGTTTATCTAAATGCCTCAAAAAGCGAACAAGACGATATCCTCTTATGCTGCAGCGCCTCAGTTCTTGAGGAGGCATATTTTATCGAAAAGGCAGGAATGGCTTTTGCCGCAAAGATGGTCTTACTCTCAAAAACGGTTGAGGAAAGGATGTTATATAGTCTGTTTGCATCAGACGAAGCGACTCACTTCGAGTTGATTCGCAGGTTTGTCAACGAAGCGGCCGTCGATTGTGAATCGAATCCATTCTTGGCTTTGCTCTCCGGTTTTATTGAGTCTGGCCAACCTCTGGCTCTTCAATTTGTGGTTCAAATCGTGCTCGAAGGCTGGGGTCTCGCGTACTATAGGGACTTGGCGAAAGGCTGTACCGATGAACCTTTGCGCACGGTATTCGACGCAATTCTTCGCGACGAAGCCAGTCATCACGGAAGCGGATTAGTTCTCTTCAGTGAAGAAGAGCGCAGCGAATCCGTGTCGAAACAAATCATAGAGGTCATGATGAAGTTCTTAGGCATGGTTCAGTTAGGCCCCCAAGCAGTGTGTGCCTCAATTGAACGTGTCGTCGGTCCATTTACAGGCGAGAAACGAATCAAAATATTTCAGGAACTCAATGCGAGCACTCATAGTGCGCAGCGCTTAGAACTTCTAAGAAATCTTATGTTGAAAAGTGGGGCTGAAGATATCGTTGAGGCGCTCGAGCAAGAAGGGTGTTTTGTAGCTTGCAGCCCTCAGGAGTGCGCCCAATGAGCACCTTCCTTCAAGATAAAAAGATAAGCGGAAAAATTCGCCTGAATTATCAGCGGAACAAGAAGCAGGATCAGACCGAGAATATCGATTTGGCCGCGAAGGCCTTCAAGTACGAAGACTGTCGAGATGAATATTGGAACCCCGAAGAGTTCTCTTTGTTGTGGGGTACGTCGCTTTGGGACCAGGCCTCTGAATCGCAGCGTATACTTTTGAACCAGCTATACTGGGTGGCTTACTATTCCCAAATTATTTCCGCGGAAATCGCGACTATATTTTTCAATCAAACCAGCGCAGCAGGATTATATGCAATCGAAGACTTCCGAACGATTTGCGACATGCTAGACCTTGAGTCGAGTCAAGAACGCGCCCATATTGCTGCATTTCAAAAGGTTGCTCGTGAGGTCGAAGACGAGCTGTTCGGCGAGCGTTTGTTTTCATATCCAATGCGGAGTCCTTATGCAGAAACAATGACATTTACGGACACGAACGCGATCAAGCGCTTTTGGAAATGGATTCAGCTTAACACTTTTGGACTTTTGTCCTCCGGAAACGCTTTTATAGCGAGCCAATACTTTGGAATTCGTGGAATTCGCACGCTCAACGGAAAGATTGTTCAACACCAGCTGAGTCAGTATTATGTTAATCACGAAGACCAGGAGAACGCCCCGGTTCCGTCCAAAATCAGCTATTACCACTTCCTGGATGAGTCGTACCATTTCAATAGTTCCACCATTGTCTCGCACGATGTGATCAAACACCTGAAGCCCCCGACTGCGTTCGAGAAGAGAGTTGCCAATTTAGCGATTAAGGGCTGTCAAAAAGATCACTATAACTTCTCCGTCTTAGTTAATGGGATTTTTTGGTATGACCCGGCAGCTTATCAAGCAATATACAAAATGTTTCGTAGTTCCGCGTTTGGGATGGACGATGCCGATGCTAAAGAAATGATTCGCAAGTGTTTTACTGAGGATTCTGATGGTCTTCAGGCGAGCTATAAGACGCATCGCACCGCGGTCGAATCCTATCGAGCGTATGTCGCGGATTTGGACTATGTGAATGCGGCTAATAAATCGATGTCTCTCATGGCACAAAACGACGTCTCAAAATATCTAAAGACAGCCAACGCAAGATTCTTGAGGTTTCAGCCGATATGAGTCGCACATTCAAAGTGGAGTTCCCGGGGACGAGTTTTGCACCGGTTGAGCTGCCAGAGGGGTCCAATCTGTCCGAGGTGTTGACGGCTGAAAACTCGCCCGTCTTATTCGGCTGTCGGACTGGAATTTGCGGGACTTGTCTAGGCAAAATTGAATCGACTGCGTTAATAGAACCACCGGATGCAGACGAACAAGAGGTTTTAGAAGTACTCGCCGACGACGAACCGACCGCACGACTGTGTTGCCAGATTGAATTGAAGTCGGACTTGAAGATTGTTCATTTAGGGGCCTAAAATGAGTTTTGAAGCCTTTTGGTACGTTGTTGCAGAGAGTGACAAGCTCAAGCCAGGGCAGGTCGTTCGCCGTAAAGTCCTAGGTGAATGGCTGGCGGTATTTCGCGGTCAAGATGGAACCGCAGCGGCCCTTAGGGACCGCTGCATGCACCGTAACGCGCCCCTCTCGAAAGGCATGGTCGTGGTCAATAATCTACGGTGTCCTTATCACGGCTGGGAGTATGATGGTTGTGGTGAGGTCAAAGCCATTCCCTCCGAATCGACGGACTTTAAGTGTACCAATTCGAGGCGCGTACAAGACTACGCGGTCGTTGAACAAGAAGGCTACGTGTACGTTTGCCTAGATGCGCAGGCGGCAAAAACCGTGAAGCCATTTTCCATGCCGCAATATGGAAAAAAAGGCTGGCGCCACATTCGTTTAGTGAACCGATTCAATAATAACGTGACGAACTGTGCTGAGAACTTCATCGACATTCCGCACACGGTCTTCGTGCATACCGGCGTTTTCCGGACTGACAAGAAGCAAAAGATCGATGCGGTGATTAGCCGCAGCGAAGGTAACGTCGAGGTTTCTTACAAAAACGAAACGGATAATCTGGGATGGTTTTCTTGGTTCCTCAATCCCAGCGGTGGAGAAATCGGTCATTACGATAATTTCTACATGCCGAACATTACGAGCGTGGAGTACCGCTTCAGTCCAGAACGTGCGTTATACATTACTTCGCAGTCTGTGCCCTGCGCGGACGACGATACTCTCGTATATACTGATTTGACCTATAATTTTGGCATTTGGACGCCTTTTGCAGGTCCGATTTTACGCTGGCAGGGTCAGTACGTTATTGACCAAGATGTAGTGGCTTTGGCGGAACAAATGGAAGTCATCAACAAATACGGCGAAAGCTTTGCCAACACTGCGGCCGATGTCATTCACGTGTTTGTCGAGTCGATTCGAAACGCGATTGCAAAGGGTGAGGACCCTAGGGCCTTGCCCAATCGAGAGGTAACAGTTTCGTTTTGGGTCTAAACGAGTACATCATATTCGGCGT
>JAYZDF010000069.1:0-55034 GCA_036337945.1 Myxococcota bacterium | reverse complement strand
GATGCCCAATGGCGGCAACTATGTCGATATTTTCGGAGAAAACCTGCGCCGTTTTTTTCCCCTCTTCCACCTCATTCTTGTCATCCGCCAAATGCAGCTTGATCAACCGACCGGCGATGCCGCCACTGCTATTGATTTCTTTTTGAGCGAGTTCCACACCTTCGCGAAAACCGTCATTCTGGGTTTCAAAAGGCCAAGCCACCCCAACCTGAATCTCCGTATCATTTGATTCTGCTTGTATTTCTCTTCGCTGTGCTTCCGTTCGAAAGCGGTCACAGCCGAGAGAAAAAAGGATTAATGCAAAGATTGTAATTGTAATTTTGGTCATGCTAACTGCCGCTCCGCTTGGGTTTTGAATTCACCATCTTGTTCCATGAGCTCATCATAAGTGCCCTGCTGCACGATTCGTCCCCTATTGAGGACAATAATTTTGTCTGCGTTACGAACGGTAGAAAGGCGATGTGCGATCACAATACGGGTCGCATGAAGCTTGTCTAAGCTTTCACTCACAATCGCCTGAGTCTTATTATCGAGAGCGCTTGTAGCTTCATCAAAAAAGACAATTCTCGGCTTGTTGGCGATCGCTTGAGCGATGCGAAGCCGTTGTCTTTGACCACCGGAAAAATTCATACCGCCCTGAAGCACGACTGTATGCATCTTCATCGGCATTTGACGGATCTCATCCGCAATCCCTGCGGATTCCGCAGCCTCCCAGGCCTCGTCTAAAGTCAAATCGCGATTTCCAACGATGTTTTCGAAAATATCATTTCCTACGAGGGAGCCATTTTGTAAAACAACACCCATTTGACGCCGCACTTCGGACACATCGAGAGAATCTAGATTCTTTCCATCGTAGTAGACACCCCCACTTTCTGGCTTTTCAAAACCGAGCATAAGACGCATGAGTGTCGATTTTCCTGCCGCCGTGGTGCCAACAAGTGCCACAAATTCTCCTCGACGAATCGAGAAGTCTACATTGTCAATGATAGGTGCACCTTCTTTCTCATACCGAAACGTTAGGAAGCTGACTTGAATATCACCCATCAGCTCTCCAGGATGCTCAGAACCTTCACGCACCTCTGGGACTGCATCAAGGATGGGCTTTGCTCTCTCATATACCGGCAGCAGATCGAACAACTCTACAGCTTTGCCGACTATCGCTAGTAATCCATTTAGAAAAATACCAAATGCAGCGTTGAATGCTAGAAAATCGCCTGCACCCAGCCTTCCTGAACGCACCGATTGAACAACCATGAAGAAAATAACTGCAGTACTAAAGGTCGGATATATACTTGAAACAACATCAAACGTATTGACTATACTTCCTACCCGATACTCGAGGCTTCGTTTTTTTCCAAACAGTTGCGCCCATTGTCCAAATGCCCGATTTTCAGCCGCTGCCACCCGAATCTTTTGAATTCCGGTAAGCAGCTGAAGTGATAATGATGAAAGGTCGCCTTCGATTTTCGCGAGTTCTCTACGCATATAAACCGTGGAGAAACTTATGACACCCGCTAGAGTCACACTACCGAGTCCCAAGCCCAGACCAACCAAGGCAAGTTTCGAATCATAGTGCAGCATTAAGAAAAAGTTCAAAAGAGAGAAGCCACTAGAAAGGAGTAAGTTTATTGTTCCTCCGGACAGAGCACGACGTATCGTATCGATTCCTCCAACACGATGTGCCAGATCTCCTGCACCAAACTTTCGGAAAAACGGAACCGGCAAACTAAGTATTCGATCCCAAACAGCAGCTTGGATGGCAGTGCTGCTTCGAATTTCGATTCGAATGGTTGCAAGAGTTTGAGCCACAGTAATCATCGCGTTTGCAAATGCCGCGATCGTAAGCGCTAGGCCCATTTGAATGAGCAAAGAGGTCTTCGCATTTGGAATGAAGTTGTCAATTACGAGCCCCATAGAAAAAGGCATGAGCATACCAATACCGCCAAGAACAAATCCAGCCAACACGATGGTGATCAGGTCACGACCCGAACCAAACAGCGAAAACTTTACAAGGTCGAGCCCGTTCAAAGCTCGCGGTAAAAAGGGTCTATATAATTCGTAGGCCTTCGGAGCTACCGTCTGAGCAATTTCTGCGGTCACTTTCTGAGTAGTTTTCTTGACGGGATTAACCAAAAAATAACCACCGTTCTTTGGAATGAGAGCGATCGGATTGTTGGTCTCATATTCGTTTGCAACCAAAGCCGAGCCATCATCGGTCCACCACCTCGAACGAAGAAGCACCTCTCGCGAGCGTATATGGGCGGTCGTCAGGACATCGGCCAACATTGGGTTTTCCGCTTTCACCGCTGAAACGTTAAATTCAATGTTACATGCCTCACACACAAGTCTAACGGCAGCAAACAGAGGTCGCTCTTGGCTGCTCAAGACAAAAGGTTGCTTTTCGGACTCACTGCCAAACAGAGACAGGGAGGCAAGCGCGGTGTCTACTGTAACTTCCTCCTGCTTGGCTCGCGTCATTGATGCTAACGCAGCAGCTTCAAAATTATTTTGCCGAATTCGAGCCAAACTATCTAAGCAGATCCTTTGAAACCGTCGAATGGAAATGAGATTTTTATCGCGGTTGAAGTATTCCTCCGAAGAAACAGTCACAATCTCGCAATCACTCAAAGTCTCGATCCAACTTCCGCGAACTAAAGGAAGAAAGATTACCTTTGACCATGGTTCCAACTCTGTTACCCCAGCAAATTTGATCTTGCCAGCTTTGTGATAAATCCACACCGTCTCTTTGGGTGCGGTAAAATTCACCCCCGACGAAAGCCCCTGCTGAGTCGCAGGTACAACATCAACGAGTTCTCTAGGAATATTTTGCTCATTTACTTCTAAAGAAATCCTCTTGACCCACTGATCAAGAAGACCATGTACGCCCTCCGTAACTCGAAGGATTTCTGCATGCTTCAACACCTTCTCGCGATGAAGGACTCGAACTTTTGTGCCCGGAAGACCACAAGCGACAATTCCATAAGAAGTATCAGACAAGCGCGTTCTGAGCAGCTCAAAGCCAAGCATGATTTCGCCCTTCTGAATACGAATAAAATGAGTTCTTCGGCCTTGAGGGCGGTTGTTGACCACGTCAACCATAAATAAATCCACCGAACCTGTTTCAACAAAATAGACATAATCAGGCTCAGTAATTAGAAGAGGCGCACTCGCGTTGAGCACCATCTCTTCACCACCTTCAGTAAAGAGGCGCGTCAGTAAAACGCGTGCTTGATTCGCAACAATTGTATTACTCTGAAGCCATGAGTTTTGCATATTGCTGTCCTTTTTCCATGAGCTCTTGATGATTACCTCTTTCAATAACCTGACCATTATTCATAACGACAATTTCATCACAATCTCTGATCGTGCTGAGTCGATGAGCCACGATAAGGCAAGTGCAGCCTCGGCGTCTTAAATTTTCGTCAATGGCTTGTTCTGTAGCCGGATCTAAAGCGGACGTCGCTTCATCAAGTAGAAGTATTGATGGATTCTTAACCAAGGCTCGAGCAATTTCGATTCTTTGGCGTTGTCCGCCACTGAGATTACCACCACCTTCATCAAGAACGGAATCATATCCTTTGGGACGCATCATGATCTCATCATGAATGTTTGCGTCTTTCGCGGCCCTAACCAAATCCTCTTCAGAAACCGTTTGGTCCCAAAGCGTAATGTTGTCGCGAATGGTGCCCGAAAAGAGAAAAAGATCCTGGTCCACTACGGACATAGAATTACTAATCACCTCGATCGGCCATTTCGCTTTTTCGACACCGTCCAGAAGGATCTGGCCTTCCCAAGGCTGATAAAGGCCAGCAAGCAGCCTTGCGACAGTAGACTTACCACTCCCTGAACCTCCAATAAGAGCAACTCGTTTCCCGGGATGCAATTGAAGCGAAAAATCGCTCACAAGAGGAGGAGAAAGTTTCGCGTAACCAAAAGCAATATCTTTTAATTCGACACTACCTTCAAGTTTTACGGTTGAGCGAGAGGAGTCGTGTGTACGTTCCGCAAGTGCTGGATCAATTTCTTGCTTGAGAACATCATCTAGACGAGTAATATCAGCACTAAGCTCTTGTAAGCTTGAACCCAGTGAAACTAAGCTATTGATAGGACCAACAAAGCTGGCCATCAATGTTTGATACGCAACCAGCATACCAACGGTCATATCGCCTTCCATAACCTTCAAACCGCCAAGAGTGAGGATTGCGGCACTATTTATCGCGTTCAAAATTTGAGGAGCAGTGTTTAGAATAATTGTAGAAGTGGCAAGTGAGAGACTAGCATCCTGTACTCTCGCCCAGTAACCAGCCCATTTTGCAAAAAAGTCAGATTCCGTACCGGTAGCTTTTAGACTTTCAATGACCTGTAGACCACTCATGGAAACACCGGCGAGTTTGCCGCTGATTTGCTGCAGTTTCATACTATCTTCGGCTCGGCTTTCAGCAATTAGCTTGAGCAGAAGAATATTTAGGCCAGTGATGGAGATGCCGATTACAGTGAGTAATGGGTCGTACGAGAAGAGTAGAATCCCGTAAAAAAGAATCATTAGTAGGTCAAGGGCTGCTTCGGCCACTCTACCAGCAAGAAGCGTTGCGATTCGATCATTCAGTGAAACTCTGCCAGCTATATCACCAGGAAAACGCGCTAAGAAAAAAGGAATTGGTAATCGAAAGACATGCCAGATAAATCGCGCCGAATTAGACACTGTTAGTTTCATTTGGAGGCGCAATAAATATTTCTCTTTGAGCCATGAAACAGCAGCTCGAACAATGGCAGTAAATGCAAAGCCAAGCATCAAAGGCGGCAGCCAATTATCTTTCGACTTGAGAAGTATGTCGTCGATGAATACTCGGGTAAGAGTTGGTAATATGAGACCCGGAATCACCAAACATAAACTCGCGAGGAGCAAGTATAAAACGGTTGTTTCAGAACCGCTGAGACGAGACCGGAGCGGTTTTATGACGCTTGGCGGAGAACCGCTACGCTTAAATTCTGGTCCTTGTTCAAACTGAAGAACGACCCCAGTGAAACAATCGGAGAACTCTTCGGCAGATACGGTTCTTCGACCCGCAGCAGGGTCGTTGAGATATACTTTGTCTTTCCCGAAGCCATCTACGACCAGGAAATGATTGAAGTTCCAATGCGCGATGGCCGGTAAAGGCATTTCCTTCATCTTTTCAGGCTCTCGTTTAAAACCTTTGGCAACTAAGCCGAATTTTCTTGCAGCCTTTAGAACATTACTTGCTTTTGAGCCGTCCCGAGATACTCCGCATTCATCTCGAAGAATTTCTAGTGGAATATACTTTTCGTGATACCCGAGTACCATCGCAAGACTGGCGGCACCGCACTCTGCAGCCTCCATTTGTAACACGGTAGGTGATTTTATTCGCTTAGCCAAAATTAGACTCCAAGGAGTTTTCTAATCGCCGGTACCACCATTTCAATAGGTCGATTCTCTTTGACTGAAATGGCTGCTGTACACGGAGTGCCTGGCCCAATTGCGGTGGGTGGTCCTTCTCGGGATGTCCAACGAAAACCGCTCGGCGCGTTAACGTTTGGAATAAGCTCTACCTTGATGGCTATTGGTGCAAGACCTATCTTTCCCAGAAGGCTTTGTACAAAAAGATCGTTTTGAAGGATTCTCTTCATACCAGCTTGTGTCGATGGAAATTCTGATACGTGCGTGACGATACCAAGCATCACACCATATTCTTCTTTTTTTACGCTCATTGGTGAAACACGAGTACGCATTCCCGGGCGAAGAAGCTTTCCCTGCTCGACCGGCACATAAATCATTGCTTCCAAACCTAAACCTTCGCTCCCTGTAGGTTCTAAGGTGATCAAAGAACGGCCAGAATGAACAACTTCACCTTTAGAGACACGAATTTCTAGCACGCGACCGGCACGAGTACTGATCACTCTGCTCGCTAGTTCAAGGCGATCCTGCAGTGTTTCAATCTGACGTTCTGTCTCATTCAAATTTAGCTGGCTTCGAAGAACCTCTCGTTCTTTTTGCCCGGACGATTCTTGAGTACTCACCGAAATACTTTGTAGTTGGTTTCGCGCACTCTCAATTTGAGAACGGACTTGCTGAATTTCTTGCCGAGTGGTTTGAACAGCCTGATTGGTAAGAAGCCCTTGCTTCAACAAGTTCTCTTGTTTTCTCACATGACTGTTCAGCCAATTGAGCCGCTCTCGGTCTGCACGAATAACAGATAAAAGATTGGCTCTGCGGCCAGTCTCTGCACGAGAGCGTAACTTCTTACCTTCGCTACCCAGCCGTAATAACTGTTGGTGCTCTCGCTTCATTTCTTCCAAACGAGATTTCGCTTTCTCCAACTCTTGCGAAAGGTTCGGTTGGGCAAGTCGAGCAACGACCTGGCCTTTTTGAATAAAGTCACCGTCTTGAACGTAAATCGCGGAAATTTGACCACCTTCAACACTCGCAATGTCATGGAGTCCACCACTTTTAATCAGAATACCTTGACCACCTACAGTAGTTGCCACGCGACCAATAAAGGACCAAATGACGGTCAATCCCAGAATTAGACTTACACCAAGCAAAGCTATCCATGCTTTCGAGTGGGTGACCTTCATGACCTTGTCGAGCTGTTCAGGCGAACTGAGTTTATCTAAAGCACTTTGACGAAAAATATCGCTCACTTTTTTGACTCCTTTGGAAACTCAAGAAGATAGGCAGGAGAAATTTGACCAAAAGCTTTTCCTCTTCGTAATAATGCTCCTGTTGCATAACGAAAAGAAAGAATTGAGTCCGCATAAGCCTGCATCGCAGCCACCGCGTTGGACTGAGCAGTCGCTAGTCTTTCTTGCGTCAGGACCAAACTAACCAATGTAGACAATCCTGCCTTGAGTTTCTTTTCTTCATTACTGACTGATTCCTTGTAATACGACTCAGCTTTCTTTGCTTCATATGCAATCCTGGC
Source organism: Myxococcota bacterium (assembly GCA_036337945.1). GTDB lineage: Bacteria > Myxococcota > Kuafuiibacteriia > Kuafuiibacteriales > Kuafuiibacteriaceae > JAYZDF01. The sequence continues at coordinate 48,093 of JAYZDF010000069.1, read as the reverse complement.
CCGTTGCTTAAGTGTTTCGATCGCTGAGTACACAGACGCTCCGATTTGTTGACGAAGTGCCCTCTGGGACTCTTGAGCGATACGAAGACTCGCCGCTTGCTGAGCAATCAAACCATCGGCTGCATTCATTTGGGGTGGCCAGAGAAATGCAAGATTGAGAGACGCTGTGTAGCCCAGTTGGCTGGTCAAAGCGTTTTGGATACTCGAAGATCGATAATCATCATCCGCTCCAGCACCGGCGTACTGCACTCGGGCCGATAGGTCGAGTTGAGGGATTTTAGTATTCTCTGCCAATTCTAATCGAAGCTTTGCGGCCGATACTCGTTTGGCTAAAGCAAGTAGGTCTGTCCGATTTTTGTAGGCTGACTGTACAATATTTTCATTCGTGATTCGAATAGCTTCTGGTTCGGGAGGCTGGGGCATCTTCGTACTCGGATGCGAAAGCGCTGAGGCGTCCTTCGCATCAATACCCATTGCGACACCGAGTGTATACCGTGCAGACACTAGCGCTTGTTCGGAGCGGTATAGGGCTTGTTTGACATCGGCATAATTCGCTTCAAGTTGCCGAAGCTCCGCGGCGGGCCGGAGGTCTGCTCGAACAAGTTTCTTATTGTCTTCAAGAAGTTTTCGCGCCCGCCCTTCTGCCTCTCGCGCAGCTCGCAAGAATGCAAAAGATGATGCGTAGGACCAGTAAGCACGAACGACTTCAAGCAGTTGATTATTAATCGTTTGCTGATAATCATCCTTCGCCGCAAGCAGCTCGGCTTCACGGGCCCGAAGCTCAGCAGTGGTCACAGAACCCAAACCTTGCAGGAGAGGCTGGGTTATATTGACGAACAAAGTTCCAATGAGTGGCGTCGTTGTATCGGTTTCGTTGCTTGAGCCTAAGGTTGCTGTGACGACCTGTCCAATTTGACTCCGAGAAAAATCAGCACCGCTTGAGATAGTCATTCCCCAAGGCAAGAGCTTAGAGACGGCAGCACCCATACTCGTAACGTCTTGTTGATTTGTAATATCAAAATTTTGCGAGCCTATATTGATATCTCCACCGTTCGCAGACTGCACGTGACCAAGGTTTGCAGAAAGCGACCAATCAAATGCTCCTTGCGCAGACTGGATAGCACCTCGATTAGCGCGTAGGGATTGCTTCCCGATGACGACATTCGGATGATTTTCGAGTGCTGCACGAACGGCGTCCATCACCGTAAGTCCTTTTTCCGCTTCAGCGACTTGGGAGAACAGCAAAGTGCCTAACGACAAGCTGAGCACAGATAACCTAGGGCTTTCCATCTAAAGCAAACTCTAGATCAACTCAAATTCGATGTACACCTGAGCGACCTCGTATTTCTCATCAACAGACTACGGAGCTTATGGAAATTTATCTTGTTTGTACATAGCCTCAACATGAGGCAAAAAAAATGACGCGCAAAGCGATACAGTTGCTCATTGAGGGCAAAGTTCAAGGTGTGGGATATCGTGCCTGGACAAAGAGAACTGCAGAATCACTCGGACTATTTGGCTGGGTAAGAAATCTAACCGATGGTCGAGTAGAGATTCACGCAGAGGGCGACGCAAAGGCACTCAAAACCTTGACGGCTGCGTGCGAACAAGGACCTCGCTACGCAGAAGTGCTTCAGGTGCAGATAGCAGAACGCCCTGACTGGAACCTTATAGAATTCGAGCAAGTCGCGACGGTTAGCCCACCGTAGACATTTATTTACATTGCTAGCTTTACAACGATGCGGAGAATAAAGCTTACTGGTCGCTACCGAAAGTAGACCAAGGCATAGCGGTATTCGATGAAGCTTTACCGAGGCCCTCGGTAGACATGGCGATGAGTCCAACCTCTATACTCGGGTCGAACATACTGATGGCCCAATCTAATTCTTTTTGAAGGTCACGTGATTGAGCATAGCGATCCGCAACTCGCACACAAGGAACCTTGAGTGTAATGACTTCACCAATTCCTGTTGCGGCGATACCCATGTTCTCATCGCACCAGAGCCCCGCGCCGATGAGCGGTGTGTCCCCTACCCGACCAGAGGGACGTCCAATGCATCCACCAGTAGAAGAAGCGACGACTATGAGTCCAGAAGAGTCTCGGGCGACCGCACCAACAGTATCGTTGGCTGGTGGACGATTCGAGCCTTGTACTTCCTCTCGCAAGACGCCAATTCGATCGGCATATTCGCGAGCTCCACGGCCGGCCAACATATTCACTTGAAGGTCAAGAATCGTGGCGGCGACGAGTACAGGATTCTTTGTTTCTTCGATACAAACAACGGCTCCAAAGCGTCCATCACTGGTCATGACCGCTGCATCGAGCTGCACACTTCCGTCCTCCCGAATGCGCCCACCCGTACCTGCGTTAAGATGAGGATCATCTTCCATCATGGTCACTGCTTTGAGCACAGCATCCAACGCCGTACCGCCTTCATCGAGAATCACTTGGCCCGCTCGGCATGCTTCGGTAACGCTCGGTTGGTCGCTATGTTTATGGCCGGCACCACCGTGACAAATGATGGAAGGAACACTCGAACTCATAGGAGAGTGGTCTAATGCACCCGTAAAAAGATCTCAATCACGCAGCGTATTAATGCGTATTTCTCACCGCCAGAGAACTGATAGTTGCACAAAAACCGAGTCTCAGCTTTTTGAGACCGACTAGACATCTTCGTCATACTCAAAAAGTAGAGACAGGTAATTTCCAACACTTAGAAGTTTTCCGGAGGTCAAATCGAAGTTGGCCCGACATGTGCAAAGTCAGTTGCCGAAGATAACCCAACCAAGAGGACGACGATGATGAACAATAGATTATTCCAAACCATAATTATTTTGAACTGTGCCTGGGCCGTATGTGGATGCGGTCAAACTCAGGAAGTTCAACGCCTTCAGAAAAACCGACAACAAAAAAACAAACAACCCTTGGTGTGCAGCACACTCGATCGAGAAACATGTCACGCCGCAGAGGAGTGCATCGCTGCGTATGAAGACATTGACTGTATTCAAGGCCCGTGTCCCGAAGTAGGTTTTGTTAGATGCTTTGACGAACCAACACCTCCTGCTGCTTGTGTGCCTGTTACCTGCGAAATCGCATGCGCTTTTGGGTTCGCCACTGATGCAAATGGTTGTGAGTTTTGTGCCTGTCTTCCACCGATTGGTTCATGCGAGCAAATGGACGAATATCAATGTAATTCTGCAGGCAATTGTCAGGCGCACTATTTGCCTCAAGTGCGTCCAAATTCCTCGGGAGCATCTGATTCTCGAGGTCGTCATCCTAAACCTCCGTGCAGAGATTCTGACCCTGATTGCAATCCAGACCCCGAACCCAATCCGGCACCAGCTCCCCATCCTCAAAACTTTGTAGGATGTACTGATCGAATCAAAATCACTGAATGTGCCTCAGATTCGGATTGCCCTGGAGGTTATTGCCAAATCCTAGACCAGGATGACGCACACGAACCGGTTCCGGCGCCTTCGTCACAACCGCGAACGGAAAGTGGATTTTGTGAAGACTTACCGTGCACCGATGGTAGCGTGTTGGTCTGCGAGACCCCGCAGCCCTTGTGTGAGCGAGGCTCAATCGCAACCATTCGAGACGAGTGTTGGGCGTGTATCCCGGCGGAATCTTGTGCAGAGGAGGTCTGTACTGAATCTCGAAACGAAACCAGAGCGTATATCAGTCGAGACAAAATGATCTGCAACCAACTGGGCAGCGACCTTAATTGTGACGACGGGTCAAAATTCTTTAGTGATGCTTGCGGGTGCGGATGTGAAATCGAAGACCCGTTTTACTGTCCACCTGAATCGGAAGAGGTCAATTATATCAGCGAAGACCCAACGGAATGTGAAATGCTCGACTTTGAATGCAGTGACGGAAACGTTGCTTTTTTGAATGAATGCGGGTGCGGTTGCTCTGCAAAAGATGAACCTATAACTCCACCTTCAACTACGAAGATTATAGATTGCGGCGAAGGTATTGAACCCTCGTGCGACGCCTTACCTGGTCAGTGTCCCGCTGGACGTATTCTCACGATTCGAAATGGCTGCTGGGACTGCATTTCAGAAACCGAATGCTAACGAGCCAAACACGACAGAGGTGAGTCACCTGGTCTGTTTCATCCAATTTGAGCTCGTCGCAAATCGAGTGCATGCTCAATCGAGTGTTGAGCTCCGTCATCGAGCACAACAACCATGAGGGCAAATCCGTCTTTTTGCTAAGCCGTAAGAAATAGAAAATCGGCGTGAAAATTGATTCTTTGGCGGTAAACCACTCCGCTCGACTTACCCTTAACCCTTTATCCTCGGATGCAAACCCCTAAAATTAGAAATTGATCCAAAAATCTGGGTATTATTCAGTGGCCAGGAATGAAGTCTGCGCGTTACGAATTGGTTAAAGCAGAAAATGAGCGAGCATAGATTGAATGCAATTTATTTGATCACTCAAAATAATGCTTCTACCTAAAAAATTGGAGAACCCCGTGAAAGTACTATTAGTTCAGCCCGCTCCTTTCGAACCCGGTCGGCTTGGTTTGGAGAATGTTTTGTGGATGAGTGAGCCTGTTGCCCTCACCCAACTCGCAGGAACCTTACTGCCGGAACATGAAGTTAAAATCCTTGATATGCGACTCGAGCCCGAGATGGTTTTGAACGAGACACTTCTCGAGTTCAAGCCCGACCTTGTCGGTTCCACATCGATGACCACTGACTGCTACCAAGCCAAAGCGATCTTGCAAGTCGCAAAACAAACGCTCGGGGATACCTGCTTCACGATCGTAGGTGGTCACCATCCAACACTCGCGCCTCAGGACTTTGAGAACGAAGTCGTCGACTGCATGTGCCTAGGAGAAGGTGAAGAAACCTTCTTAGAACTGATCAAGCACCTCGACGCAGGCGGAGACCCCAGACAATTGAGTCATATCGATGGGTTGCGGTATAGGGATGCTGACGGCAACTACCACACAACGAGTAAACGTTCACAGATGCGCGAGCTCGACACACTCCCGCTCCCAGCCCGACATTTGCTCCCTGAACGGTACCGCAAGGAGTATTTTTTCGCAGTCGCCAACCCGATGGCCTCCATGGAAACGTCGCGTGGTTGCAGCTTCGATTGCAACTTCTGCGCAATTTGGGAGTTTTACGATCGCAAAACCCGCTACATGAGTGCAGAAGCAATTTGTGACCGCCTGGAAAAAATTCCAGAGGACTACGTCTTTTTTCTCGATGACAATTTCTTAAGCGACAAGAAACGACTCGAAGCGCTCTGCGATGAAATCGAACGGCGTGGAATTAAAAAATATTACGGAACACAGGGCCGAACCGACTTTATGGTCGCCAACCCAGAGTTGATGAAAAGGCTCAGCGATATCGGTTTCATGATGATTCTGTCCGGTTACGAAAGCAACAGCGACAACAATCTTGATGCTCTCCGAAAACGAAACACAGCCGATAACAACCGCAAAGCGATCGAGATGCTGAGAAAGTTAGGCATTGTGTCGACTGGAATTTTCATGGCTCGACAAGATTTCAGCGAAGAGGATTTCGATAATTTGTACGAGATCATAAATGATATGGGAGTAGCCATTCCTCTCGTCGTCATCCACACACCACTTCCAGGAACGCAACTTTGGCGAGAACGAGAACATGAACTGCTCACCCGGGACAGTCGATTCTTTGATCTGCTTCATTCCGTTCTTCCCACAAAACTCCCGCGCGAAACTTTCTATAAAAAGTTTGTCGCACAAAATGATGCGACCTGGCCAGCTCTACGTAAAGGTTTGACCGCTGCCATGCGCAGGAAACCAAAATTCTTTCTCAAGTCGATACCCGGCACAGTGCGTTTTCTGAAACGAATTCAACAGTACCGGCCAATCGCTTCAGACTATGAGAGCCACCTTCGCGATGAAATCGGTATTATCCCGCAAGATATCCGTATTGATTCAGACTCTGTGGTTCAAGCAAAAGAACGAAAGAAACGACTCAACGTTATTCAAGGAGCAACAGGATGAAAGCAAAAGAATTCCTTAAAAGTTTAAGACAAGAGATCGAGGCACACCCCGCTGTGAACCATCCTCTTCTCGCACGTGTTCAGCAAGTGCCGTTTACTCGAGAAGATTTCAAGGTGATGGGTTTGCAGCACTATCCACTAGTAGGAAACTTCACCAATTATATGGAGTTTCTTCTGATACGTTCACCTGACAGTGATGCGAAACAATGGCTCGCGAAAGTCCTGGTCGACGAATATGGCGAAGGCTCAGAAAATAAGGACCACGCGACGGTGTATCTAGAATATCTCGCGGCCGCGGGCGCTGAGCCGGGAGAAGAGCTTCGTACGCCGCTTCATCCTGATGTGGTCGGATTCATTACCGAACACCGACGCATTTGTACACAAGAGCCCTACTTGGTGGGCCTCGGAGCACTCGGACCAGGCCACGAATGGTCGATTCCAAAGATGTTTCCACCCATCTGTAAGGGGCTTAGGCGGGCAGGCTTCAGCACCGAAGAGATGCTCTACTTTGACCTTCATATGGAGCAAGACATCGATCACGGTCTGTGGCTTGAAGAAGCTCTCGAGATGTTTGCTGAAGGAGATCGAGCTCAACAAGAAATCCGTCGAGGAGCCTTATTGTCACTCGCTGCAAGGCAACGCTTCTGGAGCGGCGTTCAAGCAAAGATCGTTGGTTGGAGACAACCGAACAACCTTCACTTGCGAAAACAGATCATGCTGAAAGACGGGCAAGAGCAACGAGAATGGACCTTTGGCGAGTTCAAAAAAGAGCCCCCTGTTATTAATTTCGCCGCCTAATCAAATCGGCGGACATCGATGGGTGAAATTTCACCGAAAAGCTCACACTGATGCAACCAGCCCAAGGCAAATGGACCTAGCCTAGTTCGTCTTCACAAATCGACAAGCGAATAAACTTTCTCTAAAAGCGGCGAAGGCGACACGAAGAATTATATCGAGCTTCGGCCACCACTCGGCGAATCACGCCAACTCGCAAAAGCATTGCCCAACACGTAGAGTGATGTGGTCGCAGCTGTTGTGATAAGTTGGCAAGTGCACAAAAGGACCAGCGGCCGTCACGATAAGTGGTCTCACTGGTGGTTCCTCTCAACTGCGATGCATCTAAGCAGATTTGAGTAAATAACAACTTTATGTGAATCTGTCCCCATGAAGGCATTGATGATCACCTTGATGCTTTTTCTGGCCGGTTGTTTTTCGACAAACCGTCTCGAACTCCCACCTGGCACGCCAATCAAAGTGGAAAAATCTGCTTTTCCTCACGCTGTATTCGATTCGGTTCTAAAGAAAGTCGTCAACGAGCGCGGGCAAGTGAATTACAAAGCGCTCTTCTCCGACCGCTCAGACCTAGAACGATACATGTACGCACTGCAGGAATATTCTCCGTTCAGCCATCCAGCACTATTCCAAAGCAAAACAGAGAAATTGGCCTATTGGATCAATGCATATAATGCAAGTGTCCTCTACGGTGTAACCCAGCGGCCGTCAATGAAGTCCGTCATTGATGTAAAATATGATTTTTTCTATTTCACAAAATACTCTTTCGGCGGACGAAACATAAACCTTTACGATCTAGAAAACGAAATTATTCGTAAAACATTCAATGAGCCTAGAATTCATATGGCGCTAAATTGCGCGTCCATTGGTTGTCCAGAGCTTCCGCGCGAAGCTTTTATCCCTGTACGGCTAGAAGAGCAACTGACGCGAGAGGCCATAAAGTTTTGTAACCAACCTAAAAATATTCGTATGAACAACGATAAAGCCGAGGTTTCAGAAATTTTTGAGTTCTATAAAGAAGACTTTCCGAAGGGCCCAGTCAAATTTTGCATGGAGTGGGGCAACAAACAATTACCAGCAGAAGCAGAGTGGACTTATATTCCGTATGATTGGTCGATGAATTCGCAACCAGGAAAGGCGATATTTAACAAGTGATGTTGATGACCGCGTTGGCATTGGCCGCAATCACCGGCAGTCCGGAATACACTTTGACGGGAGTAGCTCGTTCCAGGCCAGCAGGCGGGTTTATCGGCGCTTCTGTGACATCACAATTTGACGATAGTGATTGGTCCATCGGTGGATACGCAAACTACTTCTATTATTGGGTCGATGCTGGTGTAAAACTAGATTGGAAATATATGGATGGCTTTTTATATTTTGAGAATTGGGTGGGATTTGAGCCAGGTTTATTCGTGTATTCAGGTGAAACGGAGAAACGCGAATTTGCTTATCGAGGCACGGCGCGCAGCCGACTTACCGTCAATTATCGTCCGAGCTGGTTTTGGCTTTACAGTCGTTCTACGATCGAGGGAAGACTTCGTAGCTTCGTTGAAAACGATATCTTTCGAGATGCCATCTTAAGACACGAACTTTCACTTGAACAGGCAACCGCTACTCTTTTTTTGCTTCACAAATCAGAAGACGAGTCATCGCTTTGGACATACGGTGAATTCACGTTTGTCACCGAGCTTAGCAATGGAGTCCTAGACCTTCGGCCCAGTGGAGGTCTCCTCTATGAAAATATTTTGCCAGGTCTCACGCTAGTCTTGGACATTTACTACGGACTTCGACCAGGCATCATGGAAGGTTTAGGCGCCTTAATCTTCGTCTGGTGGACGCTTTGACTTTATAAGGAGACGCTCATGCACGTGTGTATTGTCACATGCGCCTACGATACAGATTTTGAACCGATTACAGAGCAACTATCCTCAAAAGTCCTTCAGCTCCGTGAAGACTTCGAACACTTTACTTTGCTGGTGATGAACGACGCTGTAGATCAACAGCATTTTGCGGAAGCCATTCGTGAAATAGACGCTCCGGAAGTCATTCTTCACACTGTAGACACCTCACGAAAATGTAAATGGGGAAGGAAAGGATTAGCATTGCGAGAGGGTCTAAGAATTGGGTTAAGATTTGACGCCGACTACTACGCATACGTGAACCTGAACTTAAAAGTCGACACTAAATTTATTCAATCAGGCATTGAAGCTATCCAAAAAAACAAATGGGAAGCGGCATTGGGAAGTCGCGATCCGAAAGATGGCGGACAAAGGGTCGGTGCAGGTGCGCTTGGACAATTGAAAAGTTTTGGCTTCGGACGAATCGCCCGAAAACTATTGCCGACCTTGGGTGATCTTCATGACACAAATGCCCCGGTAAAGATTTTTTGTCCTCGCTCCGCCCAGCTTATTGTGAATTTGGCACATAGTGAAGGCGCATTCTTCGACTGTGAATGGATACTCATTTTATTCGAAAATAATATAAGGACAGGAATTTTCCCAATCGTCTGGACCCAGCGCCCCGGAAGTCGCCCTCCTTGGCGACTCGTAAAACAATCGGTCGAGGAATTACGTCGGATCCAGAGAAGATGGAGAAAGGGACTTTATCAGCAGCAATCATCACGCTAATATCGTGTTGGTTATGGGGCGACTGCGAGAGACCTGGGATGCATTTTGGGAACCCGAAATAAAAGACGAGCGTCGCGCCGCACGTCGAGTCTGGGATGGACTTCCTCATGAGCTCAGAGTTGAGGATCAGGTACTTGGGCGACATTCAGCAGGTTGCGCAGCTACCTACGGAGTGATGGAAGCCTGCGATTTTTACTGTACGGCGTGTTATCTTTCAGACGAAGCAAATCATACACCTCCGCTTCCTTTCGAAGACATCAAAGAACAATTAGATTTAATGCGAAAATATCTTGGGCCCTACGGCAACGCCCAGATCACGGCGGGCGAAGTCACGCTATTACCCGAAGACGATTTGATTCGAATTATCCGATACGCAAAGGACATTGAACTTTCTCCTATGTTGATGACAAACGGTCAAAACATACTCAAGAACCCCAGATATCTTGAACGTTTGGTGAGGGAAGCAGACCTCGACAAAATAGCAATTCACATCGATACGACAGAAAAAGGCCGACTCGGCCTCAAAAAGAGCGACACCGAAAAAGATATCCATTGGATTCGTGACGCGTTTGCGAATCTGTTAAGGCAAACACGCAAGAAAACGAAAAAAACATTGAATGCTTCTCAGACCTTCACTGTAACCGAAAAGAACTTCTACGACATACCAGACGTCTTGGAGTGGTCACTTGATAACGTCGATGCTTTTCGGATGATTAGCTTTCAGCCAACCGCGGAAGTGGGTCGAACTCGAGATAAAGAGCAGATTGGTAAGAATCCACAAATCTGGGATGTGATTTGCGAAGGCCTTGGGCAAAAGATCAATAAGCACCCGTTGAAATTCGGACACCCCGACTGCAACACCGTAGCTATGATGTTCGTAATTTCATGGATAGATGAGCAGGGCGACCAACAGCGGCGACTTATGGAGGTCACTCGAGATAACGAGTATGACCGAAAATTCTTTTTTAAACTTCTATGCGAAGGATTCGCGGGATTTTCGCCCGACGGCGAATCAGGGGAAGTCTTGCTGGCACGGATACTCGGAAGACTTCGAAAGCATCCATCCCTAGCTTGGGAAATCTCAACATTTTGTGCCAATCGCGCCCTACAGGAACGACAGTGGATACCGTCGTTTTTATCTGCGTTTGGACGAGGCCGGTTTTGGCAAATTAAGCCATTCGTCATCGTCATTCACAATTTTATGAGTGCACATGAACTCCAGACAGAAACCGGCCAGCAAAGGTTACAAGCGTGTGCATTCCGTATTCCGATTGATGGGCGGATGGTTTCGATGTGTGAGGTGAATGGGAAGATGCGTACCGACCTAAACCGCCGAGATCAGGAACGTTTAATACAACTAGGAAATAAAAGACAAATCAAGAAAGTCGGCTAACATCGAACAAGCCGAAGTTCCAGATCACGACCGATACGGTCGGAAAATAAAAAAGTGCGGAGAAAATGTCACACTTTTCGATAGACCAACACTTTTGTAGGGAGACACGAAAAAAGACAGCTTGTTCCTCGGAAAACCATACCCCCAAAAAGGAGCACCGAAGTCCGTAATCTGCTAGGCTTTTGATAGTGGTAGTTGGGTTGAAATGGGACCTGCGGTTGGGCTTGTTGTCCTTTGTTTTTGTCACATTGCTCGTTATGGGTTGTGAACCGCAAATCAAAATAGCATCTGAAGGGTGCGTGCAATGCCACCAGGTCAGTGATGATCTGGATAAGGGCATCGAGATTGCTCATCTCAAACAAGCGATAACATGCGTAGAGTGTCACGGAGGGAACCCCGCTGCGAGCGAACGTGGTTCAGCACATGTTCAGGAAGCATCGCGCACGATCTCGATGGAAGCGCTCGCGCCGTCTGACGTGACAACAGAAGAGCTTGAACATCTCGCTTTCATAAATCCGACAAATTATCATACGGTTGATCGCGCATGCGGAAGCTGTCATGGACAACTTGTCGCTCGCTCAAAACGTTCGATGCATGCCACTATAGCTGGGCTTGTAAATGTTCCTAGGTTTGAAAAGGGAGTAAAAGCAAAACGGCCCCCTAATCAAGCCATTGTTGCGACCACAAACGATGAGTTCATACCGTCCATTGCGCCACGGTTCACGTATAAAGCGCAGGGAGGAATCGGTGTTCCAGATATTACGCAAACGAGTACATCCGCTGTTTCAACGATTGTTGACTATACACTATCGAAGGCGTGTTCATCGTGTCACCTATGGAGTGCCGGTCCGTCCACCAGCGAGAAAGATGGGCTCTATCGCGGTTCTGGATGTTCGGCTTGCCACTTCGAATACAATAACAAAGGTAATTCGAACAGCGCTGACCCGAACGCAACCGCAATTGACCGACCGGTTCCAAATCAACATGTCCTTGTTCGAAATCCGAGCGATTCCACCTGTCAATCTTGCCATAATACGAGTAACAGAATTGGCTTGTCTTATTTCGGAATACGGGAAGCACGACAAGGAGAAGACTTGAGTCAGGCCGTAGTCAATAATGCTACGATGCTTGGCTACGCACCCGGAACCCTCGTCATAGACGAAGATGGTGGTGACCCGACCGACAGTACTCCGCCTGATGTTCATCAATCGCGTGGCATGCGCTGTGTCGATTGTCACTTCGGAAACGACGTGCACGGCGATGGACATATACGCCCCAATATGGCGAGCGCTACGGGTATAGAATGCGAGGACTGCCACGGAAGTGCCGTGAAAGCAGTCAGCTTGAACGAAGAAGGCCTCACTGTCACCTCCGCTGGAAATGCGTTTCCCTATTATGTCCTGACAGATGAAGCCGGGGCTGAGAGACGTAATGAGGACGGCAGCTTCATCAAAAAGCAACGACTTCGGGTAGAAGGTACGCAAGTCATATTGACAACACTGGACGGCAAAGAACGACAGGTTCCGCAACTCGTAACGCGGCTTGGTTCTCGTCCATCACAGGATGCTCACAGCTTAGACAATCACGGCGAGTTAGAATGTTATGCATGTCATACTTCGTGGATGCCTAATCACTACCTTACCGAACTCACGATGGACCTACGTGCATCATCGTTACACCCGATGACTGGTGAAGATTCTTTAGGTACTCTGTCTCGTCAATCTGTCCTGCTTGGCCTGAATGAACTTTATTTAGGGATCAACGTTGACGGAAAGATTGGAACTTTCATGGTCGATAACCAAATGATCACCGTTCTTGCACCATGTAGCCCTGATTCTGTCACTCCATGTGATGTGGATGAAGGTACTCTGACCCCCGCTCGGAAAATACTAAACAGATATGTTGGCCGCTCATCTGAGGGTCGTACAGGCTTCTCGTGGCGCCCCAGTTTCGCCCACACAACTGCAACGGCACAAAACACTCGAAAATGTGAAACGTGCCATCTTTTAGCAGGAGATAGAAATCTTGCTAAGGTACGAGAAGTGTTTGGTTTTGGTGCGTCTAATTCGGCGTATACATTCGAAGATCCCTCAACGGGTAAAACATATAATCTGACTCAGTTCGTAGACGCAACAGGAACGTCAACCGTTTCTCTCGGAACGCTTCTCGCTAGACCTATTTCGCCTGAGCGATTACAAAGGAGACTGAATCTTGAAACACCATAGCTCAGTAAAATATCGCAAATTTAGCCGATTGTTCTTCCTTATTGGAATGTTTTGTTCTTTATCATTTGGATGTGGAGGAGTAGAAGGGCAAGCAGATCTACCAGAACCAGTTTTAGAACAAATCCAGACAGTGATTTTTGAGCCAGCTTGCGCAACCTCAGGCTGCCATGACTCGGGTTGCACTGACTGCGGAAACTTGGACATGTCTTCCGCACAGCTCAGCTTCGAAAATATGGTCGAAAAGCCGGTGGCCAATGGGATCGCTAAAATGAACGGTTGGGTGAATGTAAAGCCCGGTGACCCGGACCGGAGTTTCTTGATTCGGAAGCTTCGAGGACCAGGCGTCGGAGAGGGAGATGCGATGCCCAGTAATTCTGAAACACTGAATGAAGCTTACATAAAGATTCTTGAAGAGTGGATAACCAACGGAGCAGCAAGATGAAGATCGGTAAACTAAGCATATTTTTATTCGGACTAATGTCCGCTTGCGGTGAAAAGCAAGAAGCGCAAGAAATTGCGCTGGTCGTAGAACGTACTGAAGGAATCAAGGTCTACCAGTCCGCCAATACGTGCGAGAAATGCCACGAGCAGCACGTGCGCGAATGGGAAATTTCGAGTCATGCGTACTCCGCAAAGGACCCTGTTTACCACGCGATGACACGTATGGGTCAGGCGCAAAGCAACGGTAAACTCAACCAATTCTGCATTCAGTGTCATTCTCCTGTAGCCTTCGCAAATAAATCTGCTCCGGTTTATTTCGATGCTGAAGTGGGGCTTTACAAACAAGACACGGAAAACCTCGGCGCTATCGCCGGGCGCGAAGTCGAAGGAGAAGGCGTAACCTGTGATGTTTGCCACTCTATGGTTCAGGTAATTGAAGAGGTAAACGCTCGAGCGGACTACCTACCTGATAACGTGAAGCGAGGTGGAATTAAAGACCCGGTTGCAACCAAAGCGCACCAGTCGAAATTTGATCAACTGCAGAAAGAATCGAAAACATGCGGTCCATGCCACGCTGTTACTAACCCGAAAGGCGCCAAGCTCGAAGAGACATTTCCAGAATGGGAAAACAGCTCCTTCAATCGCCCAGGCGGCAAGACCTGTCAGGGCTGTCACATGCCAGAATACAAGGGCCAGGCCGCCTCTCAGGGCGCTGAAGGAGACGCGCTAATTCCGCAAAGGACACTTCATCGGCACATTATGCCAGGCGTAGATGTTTCGCTTCTTCCTCGCGGAGAATTTCCTGGTTACGACGAGCTTCGAGCAGCAGTAGCTGCGCTTCTGCAGGAGAGCGCTGAAATAAACGCAAGCGTAGACCCCGCAAGCAAATCACTCGCAGTAAACATAAAGAACCTAGCGGGACACGCACTACCAAGTGGAGCAACCGCAGAGCGCCAAATGTGGCTCGAAATCATCATTCGAAACCAAGATGGAGATGTTGTATTTGAGTCAGGAACCTTGGATCCAGACAAGAATCTGCGGTCCGACGATCCGCTGAAAACGACAATGCCGGGCACAGACCCTCAGCTTGTTCTGTACTTCCAGCAAATGTACAACGACCCAAAAATGGATGACCCCAACTCGACCGCACCAGCGAAGAAGGTGAACTTCCCTTGGCAAGCAAACAAGCGGGTCAATTACCTTATCGCCGTAGATTCGAGCGAAACAAAGACGTACGATTTGAGCGAGATTCCCGCTGGTCAGTACTCAGCGAGCGTTCGACTAATGTTCCGTGCATTTCCACCTTACTTCTTGAAAGAGCTTGAGGAGAAAGCAGGACTAGATCCGAGTATTCGTATCGACCACCTGCCCATCATGGAAATGGAAACGTTCCAGATCGAATCTTTCACATTCTAAGGCGTAACGTAGCCCTCCACTCTTTTCACCCCTCACACTATTGACAACAAACGACGGCCAGACAAAGCCGTTACCCAGACACGCTTACTCTGATAACTTGCGTGATGTGCCATCATGATAGACCCCAATTCTTTCTCTTCAAAACCAAATATAAAGCTTAGCGGTCATTTCACGGAATCTCTGCCAGGGGACCCAATTACAGAAAACTCGTGCCGTCAGGTGCGTGAAGTGATGTACTCATTTGTAAACCCAACGAAAGTTTCAGCACCAAAACTAGTCAGCTTTTCAAATGATGTAGCCTCGATGCTGGGACTCAGCAGCGAGTGGCTGCAATCGTTACACGGCGCAGATGTACTTTCCGGCAACGAACTGCTTCCCGGCTCTTCTCCCTATGCTTGTTGCTACGGTGGCCACCAATTTGGACACTGGGCGGGGCAACTAGGAGACGGGCGTGCGATCAACCTCGGAGAGTTAACGAATGAAAATGGCGAACGCTTTGAACTTCAACTGAAAGGTGCGGGTCCTACTCCGTATTCTCGAGGAGCTGACGGTCGTGCAGTTTTGCGTTCATCGGTTCGTGAGTTTCTCATGAGTGAGGCGATGCACCATCTCGGTATATCTACAACTCGCGCGCTGAGTCTGATTCTAACAGGAGATGCAATCACCAGGGACATGCTGTACGACGGTAATCCAAAACCAGAACCTGGTGCTATTGTGTGTCGCGTTGCTTCATCTTTCCTACGTTTTGGAAGCTTCGAGATCTTCGCAGCGAGACGAGACCACGAACGACTAAAATCGCTCGTTGACTTCACCATCACGAACTATTTTCCAGCGATTACATCTCTAAACCAAGAAGGTTACCTCCAATGGCTTTGTGAGGTAGGCGAACGAACCGGGCGCCTTATGGCAGAATGGATGAGAGTTGGTTTCGTACACGGCGTGATGAACACAGACAATATGTCAATCCTCGGGCTGACTATCGATTATGGTCCCTATGGCTGGATAGATAACTATGATCCACTTTGGACTCCTAATACGACAGACGCTCAGGGAAGGAGATATCGTTTTGGGCAACAACCCCAAATAGGGCTCTGGAATTTTGAAAGATTGGTCCACGCCGTCTCACCGCTCTTCGATGGAACGGACTTTGCTGAAACTGCACTAGATTCGTTTATTGACGCATATCAAAACGAACAAAGCGACTGCTACCGTCGAAAGTTCGGATTGAAGACATTTGAAGGAGATGACGACATCGAACTTTTTCAAGAAGCATTTGATATTCTCAAAATGACCGAGACTGATATGACGATATTCTTCAGAAATCTCGCGAAAGTCTCTTTCGAGTCAGATTTTACCGAGGAGCAGTCTTTTCAGGTCTTGCTCGATGCCTATTACACATCACCAAATCGGCATATCAAAGCTAGCCTGGTAAACTGGCTGCGCGCTTACAAAACGAGAATCGCGAAGGACAAAGACGAGTCAGCCACTCGAATTCGACGAATGAATTCAGCAAATCCCAAATATGTTTTGCGAAATTACATGGCGCAACAAGCAATCGATAAAGCAGAGAATGGTAATTTTAAAGAAATAGAGAGGCTTCTCGTGATTCTCAAGAAACCTTATGACGAACAACCCGAGGCAGAAGCATACTTCCAGAAGCGACCCGACTGGGCTCGGAATAAGCCCGGTTGCTCTATGCTCTCCTGCAGCTCTTAAAGCTTATCGGTGAAGGCTTTTATCCAAATATAAAGACAAGAAATCCGGCGAGAATAATCAGGCACGTAAAGATGAGTCCGTAGTTCCAGGACTCTTCTTCTACGGAAGCAGAGTTATTTTGCATGGCCTCTGTTTGCTCTGGCAAAAAAGGCAGCGCCTCCGACAACTCTCTGCGCGCTTCATGTTTTCGCTTTTGCTTGTTCGTCGAGATCTGCTTCTCGATGACCTTAGCAATGGAAGGACGGTTTAAGAATATTTCAACGTCCTCCTCATCCAAAAATTCTTGTCTGGACAATTCTAAGCGGTCTACTGCGTTGCGGCACTCTTTACAGTTTTCAATATGAGCAGAAACTTCCTCAGTTCGCTCATCAACCAACCAAGACTCGAGTTCGAAGGCTGAAGGATGTTCATCCATAATCCGCAGCCTCCATACTCATATCAACTTTATCGCTCAAACGACGCTCAGCATAACCGATAGATCGCACTGAAAGACCGGTAAGCTCCGAAATCTTTTCTGATGAAAAGCCATCAACGTATTTTCGAATCGCTATAAGCTGATCGCCCGAGCTTAGCTCGGACCAAAAAGATGCGACACTCAAGGTATTTTTATCATGATTATCATGATCAGAGGCTTCGCTTGATAGCTCTAGATATTTAGCAAGTGCTCTCAGGGACTCTTTGTCACATTGATCATAAAGCCAGCGGAGTTTTGACTGAACTCTTCGAAAATTAGAACCAAATTCAATGGCTTTAATGAATGAACTTTCAAATGCTATTTCCGCTAACTGATAATCGCGTGTGATCAATCTGCATCGCCGAAACATCAAAGCTCCGTACGTTTCGTAAATGGTCATGAGCTCACGTGTGCGCAGACGGGGTACAACAGATGACACGGTAAAAGCTTAGTCGACCAACCGATCAAATACGAGGCAGCTCGAACCAAAAATAAAGGTATTCCGGCAGCAGTTATGCGTAACGAGAGGTCTTGGGCACCGCTCGGAAAAAAGCCATGGCCTAATCTCGTTTTTTCGGGCGGTAAACAGGGTATTTACCGAAATACGTATATGGTAGCCAACAATCATAATCCTGTAGAGTAAAAGTATGCTGGCGTCGACGATTCTTGGGCTTACGTTGTTATCGATGCAGTCGCTGCCAGCTGGCGCATTTATCGATACGAACGGCGACCTAAAAACACTGTGGAAAATTTGCAAAGGCAAACCAATGATTGTCATTGTCACGAAAGGCTATTGGTGTCCTACGTGTCTGGCCCAACTCGCGATCATTGATGAAGAAAGCGTTAGTAAACTGAAGGCCAGTGTCACCGTCGTGAACAATGACCACCCTGATATTAACTTGGAAGTTAAAACGCAATTAAAGTTGCCATTTAGTCTCTTAACTGACCCGGAAGCCAAATGGCTTAAGAAGAGAAAGCTTTGGGATAATGAAGGTGAAAGTCCGATTCCAGGTATTTTATTTTTCGATAAGTGCGGTGACCTTGTTTATGAGCGAAAAGGCAGAACACCAGGTGACCCAGACTTTGAACTTCTTTTTGAAGTCATGAAGAAAATTCGTGAAACAAAAAAAAAGTGTACGAATTTCACCTGAAAGCACTCATGACCGACACTTATGCAATCGGGTCGGGGCACTGATCTCGACGCTGACACTTTTTACACGGCAAGCCCAAGTAGAGTTCGTCAACAAAATCCATCAACGGGAGAACGTGGTCAGGCATGTTGGTAACAAAGCCCGCTTCAAAATTACGGCGATGAACGCTCTTTGCACCCAAACCAGCTCCCGTCAGATTTGCAGATCCAACGTAAGCGGTGTGGCCATCAACGATGATAGCTTTCGTATGAATGCGTGGACAAAGTAACCTCTCGAACAAATCTGATTCGATAAGACGTCTCTGTCGGTCAAAATCTTGCTTGAACCGAGGACCGGGTTCTTTGGCATGAAATAGCCGAACCGCTACTCCCTCGGCTATTAACTGAGACAAAACCTCCAAGAAAGGTACGTACTTTCGGCCACGCTTGACGTGCATATCTTTGATATCTGCAGTGACAATCCAAACGAATTTTTCGGCCTTCGGAATGAGGGATTCAATGACTCGCCGGTGGGTTTCCTCGTTCAGAATGAGGTCGCAAAATCTGTTTCCCCGCGATGTTCTTTCTTGATTAGACATAAGTCGTTTTGGCTTTGTGGTGCCTCTCTCGAATCTATTCCACTTTTCTATTGTTTTGAAGCCCTCGCGAGGAGTCTAAAATTTGGACTTGGCACGCTAGGACCCGCTGGATATAGTCGGGGACGTCAATGCCGAGAATTGGTGGAAATCAAGACCCTGCAAAAAGCTCAAACACAGATGGGCTATCAGGCACTTCCGATACACATTCAGTCCCGACTACTGGCGATCTCAATTTGTCGCTCAACCGAAACAACATTGACACGGTGGTCTCACCAGACGGCATGATTCGCAACCGAGACATACAAAGCAGTGGAATTGGCCGAAGCAAGCTCATTAAGCTGTCGAAAAAGGCGCCCGTTCCACAACGAATACAACTCGGGCCCACGTGCGGACTTTACGCCTTGGGAATGGTTATGGACGCTTGGCACGAAAAGGCTCCGAGTAACAAAACAGCACTTGTGACAGCCCAAGACAAAAGCGGAATGGGCAAACAATATACGCAAGAACCGAACGATGATCGTTTCATTATGGATGTGGCCAAGCAGCAAGGTTACACCGCAGTGGGAGAGATGTTTACGGCAGAAGGTATCGCCGCTACAGCCAGACAGTTTGGATATCAAGCTAAAACTCATCACGAATGTACACTCACCGATCTTTATGAAGTGATTGATGCGGGTCACCCCGCCATTGTAGCCTTCGATGTAGACTACAACGGCAACCCAGTTAGCGATGGTGGCGCGAGAGCTCATTATGCGATTATTCAGGGGTATTTCGATGACAACGGCGAACGATATGTCATCGCTCGGCATGGATGGGGAGTGCAAGAAGACCACATCTGGCTCGCAAATCAATTCGCAGAATCTTGGAAGGGACTAGAATCAACCGATTTCTATGGGGTACCTGGCGACGATATTATCCCATCATTTCCTGGCGTTTCTGAACCCGATAAGATGCCTAAAAGCGATTTGGGAAACGGGAGAGTGAGCATTAAGGAGTCTCTTTCAGCTAAAATTGTTGAGGTAATTCCTCAGGACAAAAGTTTCGCGGAACTGTCTCATGCATAAGCTTTCGGTTCATAAGATTCCCTCAGTTTCATCAGAGGCAGTCGCTAAAGCACAGAAGACTCTGCCTTCGAAACGTGGATTTGTTGCTGTCGCGCACCCAAGCTCTCATGATCAGATGATTTACTTTGACGTGAATCAACAAGAGCTCGGAGTTTTAACTATCCACAACAGCGAAAAAATCGCGACGCACCGTATAGACTGTTATCAAGACCCAATCACACCTGGGCCACTTGCTGTTGATCAGGAAGGTAAACGAGTGTTGCTCATGAGCCGCGCAGCAAGGTTCACTGATAGTCGATTGCTCGAGGTGAATCTGATAACGGGCGAACAAATAACCCATTATCAACATGCTGGGCCCGGCTGGCTCATGGGGCAATTTGTAAAGGATGAGATTATCGTATTCGAGCAACGATTAGGAGAGGAACCTGTTTTCTTGGTATGGAGACGAGACAAGACAATATGGGAGAGTCGAGGAACTCAGCCGATGGTGCTTCCTCAAATTTGGAGTGACCCATTCATTCTCATGTTAGCTTGTACAAATCCGAATCCGCTTACGGGGTCCGGACCAACCCAATTGTGTGCCTTAGATTTCCGCACTGGCGTGATATTTCCACTCGCGTCTATTGAAGGCGAAAGACTCTCAGTTGATGGAAATATAATACGAGTTGAAAATCGTAGCCATGATGCACATGATTTTGAACTTGAGCTCAATGCTGACTAAGTAGAGATGCAACAAGAGCGTATTGTGAGACGCACTCGAGAGCGGGTTTTTGATTTATTCGTAAGTGAAAGCAGGGATGGCTTCGAACGTCACGGCCATCGATAGTTGCTCACATTCGCCAGAAGGCATCACGGCTAAGTCTTTCGCTTGCTCTACGCCAGACCTGAGTAGAACGACAAATTCAGGGAGCCTCACAGCAGCCTGGTCCATCATCGCGTTTAGGCTGGCACTCGTCACGCCACCACCCATCATACCTTTTATCAGTCTGCCCTGCTCGTCTAAATTAAATCGAATTCGACCCTGCGGTAAATGCATCGTGTAGATACCATCGAAAACCACGACTGGGATATTTAGGTCTACGGGTCCGACCTCCACTTGTCGACTATCGATCACTAAGTTGTCGGCGATGGCCATAGGTTCTGACTCTTCTAGAGCCAAAGTCTGATCGCTTAAAATAGTACCGTTAGTTCCAAGCAGCGGCTGATCTTCACCCCTACGCATCATGAGCCGATAGGTTCCATCTGTTTTCTTCTCGAGCTGAAAAAGGATGAGCAAACGACCATCGTTAATTGCTTGCTGTATCAAGCCTTCCAATGCACCTTCGCCTTCTAGGTTTAATAATGGCGCCAATGTTGCGAGCTGATTATCGATACCTCGAAGACCAGTGGGATCAACAAGGTCCCGCTGGTAGCAGCTGCGACCATCACTTTGGTCGCTCTCGATTTGGTCAAGATCGAAACCAGGCGCAACGCCATCATCAACCTGCGGAACAGTGAGAAGATTAACCACGGTCGTTTGAGTTGACGACACGCTCACGTCAGTTTCTCCACCACCGCAGGCCAAGCCACTCACTGCGAAACAGCTTAGAACCAAAAAAGGCTGCTGATACCTCATTGCCGGACAACGTTGACGTTTCTGGACACGTTTGACAATCGCCCGACCGAGTGAAGTCGCAAAATCCACGCTTGGCCGCTAAAACTTTTGAGGGAATTCGAGATTTAGACGGGAACGAACATCAAAACAAAGGGTTAACTAGGTATGTTTAGTGGGTTGCGCCTGCTCGAGAGATTATTGATTGTTCGGTAGAGGACACAACAACTCTTATCAGCTTCACAAAGTAGCGATTCATTTGCGCCGTTCGAGTAGCTAGATAATACTTCACGGGTCGGTCTGGGGTCCACAGACTCGACGTTGGGAATATGCCACAGCTCTGATACCCAACGTCGATTTTGTAAGATCGCGGATCCGGAGTGATAAACGTGTCAGTGAGCGATGCCGCAGAAGCAGCCTTTGTTGAAGGATTAAAGGCTCTCGAGAAACAGCAACTCAATCGAGCGCTTGAGAAATTCACTCGCGCTTATGTACTCAACCCGAAAGAGCCCCGCTATCAAGGTTATCGAGCGTGGGCACAATATTACGTTGTCGATGAAGGAGACGAAGCGATTCGTCTGGAACTTACCGAACAATGCCACCAAGAACTTGAAGAAGCCGTCGCGAATTGCCCAGATCACGACCCCCTTCATGTTTTACTTGGAACTGTGTACTTGACTGAAAACCGACCTCAGCAAGCAGTCACTGTCTTCGAACGTGCCTTAGCTCTCAATTCAGAAAATAGTGGTGCTGCGATCGGACTGAAGACCGCTCACAAAAAATTACGAGGCTCCGTCATCCACAATGCGGACCTGGGACACCTGAAAGTTGTTGAACCACTAGAACCAGAAACTCAAGAACGAGCGTCTGCGTCCGATTTAGGGAACTTAAGCAACCTCAAAATAGACAACAAAGCTACGATACCCTCTCCACCGTCGTTTGAATCAAAGCCACCTCAGGCGTCGAGAAACCGTAACGATACGACAACAGCAAGTGCGAGCTCCGTTTCCCGTACCGAAATTTCTAAATCGGGGAATGTTTTTTCAACCGTACGCTTACGGTCCGAGATCGACGGTCTAAAACGAGCTCGGGAGCGTGACCTTTCAACTTTTCACGAGCGTGAATCAAAACAAGCAGAAGAACTAAGTACGCTTCGAGATCATTACGAGAAAAACATTTCTCATTTAGAAGAGACGATTGAAAAGCTGAGCGCCGAGAAGTCCGCTATCGCGAAAGATTTCGAGCTTTCAAAAGATTACTTTGAACAGGAGAAGAAAAAAATCTCTCTACTATTAGCCGAACATGAAAGTACTTCTAGCGCTCTAAAGCTTAGTCATGACGAGATTCGTGCGCAGGTAGACTTGGCTAGAGCGGAATCACTTGATGCAGACCAAAGGCTCGTACAACAACGGGAACATCTTGAAGCTGAACAAGGTCAATTACAAAGCCAGTTAGAAACATCTCAAAACAAACTCGACGAGCTCGAATATGCGCTAAGCGCTGAGCGCAAAATGCTCGAAGTTTCTGACCAAAGTAATGAAGAGCTTATCAGTGAGTTTGAACAGGCACGTTTGAGATACGAAAAAGAAATCATTTCGTTACGTGATGAAAAAACCTCTCTGCTCATCGCTAAAGATGAAGAACAAAATGAGTTTTCGAAACGTATTTCTGAGCTTGAGAGCGAATTAGCGCAAACAAAAAAGGAAAGAGACGAACTCAACTCAAAAAACGAACTCGAACAGCTTCAGCAGATTCTTTCAAAATCAGAGGAAGACCTGGAAGAGGCAATTGTTTCATTTGAGGAATCCAACGCAGCCAGAATCGAACTCCAAAAAGAGCTGACGGAAAAAAACTTGGAACTCGATATCGTCCGCGAAGAACTAGCACGAGCCGATCAAAATGCAATAGAACAGGCGGCAGCATATAATCGACTCACTGAACAGCATAACCAAGACAAAGAAGTTATTGAAGGCCTCGCAGAGGCACAACAAAGGAATATCGACCTTGTTCAAATGGTGGAGAAGCTTGAGTATCAACTCGACGATATACAAAACGAGAAAATACGTTTATCGAACGAAGTAGAAGCTTCGGCTGCTGAAGTGGAATTTCTTCGAGGTCAACGAAAAGAAAGTGAAACATCACTAAATGAATTTGAAACGCTAAAGACATTTTTGCAGCAGCGAGAAAATGAACTAGAAAAATCAAAGCAGGACAATGAAACGCTTTCGGAGAGCATCACTAAGCAAGGGCAAAAGATTCTCGAAATTCAGGCGCTATTCGAACAACGTAACCAAGAGGTCATCGAACTGCGTGAGAGCCTCAGCCAAAGAGGAACATTAGAGGACTATCACAACCTAGAAGAACAAGTACTAGAGAGACAGCTTCGCTTAGAGGAAGAAGAGTCCAAATCGCATATTCTCAAGTCACATATTTCCGAGCGAAACGAGAAATTAGAAAATCAAGAAATCCAGTTATCGACACAAAGAATTGAGCTGGCTTCTCTACAGCGTGCCAATCAAGAGCTGTCTCAACTTCAAATCAGCAAAGATAAAACCATCAGGAACCTCCAAGATGAACTGGAACTCCTGGAACAGACATTTCGTAACCTGCCCTCTTCTGACGAATATATAGAATTGAAACGCAAGGTGAGCGAACAAGCGGAAGAACTTGCGAGTTACGACGATATTCGAACGTCACTTCAGTCCGAAATATCAAGTATTACGACGGAACAAACCACGCGAATACAAAAACTTGTTGCAGAGAATCAAGAATTAGTTGGGCAGCTGCAAGATATGGCAGCACTACAATCAAGAGAACATGAACACACTGTTCAAACTGAAGATGCTTTACGCTCAGCAAAACAAAACGTTCGTGAACTTGAAAAGAAAAACATCCGACTACAGACAGAACTTGAAGAACTCGCCGAGAAAAACCGAGTTTTACCCAGCGCGGATGATTTTAGTAGAATAACGGAATTACTCAATGAACGAGATAAGCTCGTCTCGGATCAAGAAAACACTGTAAAATCTTTAGAAGACAAGCTCGCGCATCAGAAGGAGAGTTACGAGGCAAAGGTTACCGAATTTGTAAATCAAATTCACGAACAAAAGACGGCTCGCGAACAAGATCGTTCCAACTTCGAGGACGAACTGAACGCAGAGAGGAAGAAAGAGTTATCTATACGCAGAGATTACGAGCGTCTGCAACTCGAATTGACAGAACTTCGCAGTGCTACAGACACGCAAATCTCCCAGCTGAAAAGACAGCAGGAAGATGACATCGACAAACTCAATCTGGCTCACGGAGAAGAGATGCAGTTGCTGCAGGTGCAAAATGAGTCACATCTCAAGCGAATCCAAGTTGAGCTCGGGCGATATCAAGACGCAGTACAACTAAAAACGTCTCTTGAGAAAAAGTTTGAAGAGTTCACGGTCGAACATGCGTCTCAGCTAGATAGCATTGAAGAAGAACACAGAACACACATCAAAGAACTTGAGGGTGAATGGACAGATAAATTGAATTTGGCGGAGGCTGAAACGCAGAGACTCAGAGACGAAATAGCAACCGTTCTTTCAGAAAACGCCGAAATCCAGGAAAGCCTCGCGAGCGAAAGAGGGAAAAGTGCGGAATCCCTTTCCGCCAGACAGGAACAGGATGCGAAATATGCGCAAACAGCGCGGGAGTTAGCCTCTGTCTTGGATACTGTTCAAGAGCAAATTGAGCAACAAAAACAGGTGACAGATAGGCTTCGTGAAGAACACAGAAAAGAGCTTGAACTGGTAGAAGAAGAAAAAGTCGCACTCGTTCAAACCATTAAAGCGCGAGATGAAGTTGTGCTTCAAGCTGAGGAAGACGCCAGAGAGCTGCGCGCGAAGTTTCGAAGAGCCCAAGAGCAAATTGCCGTATTGCTAGAACAACAAATTGAACTGAGACAATCGTCGATCTCAATGATAGAAAGTGCTGATTCGGCAAGTGATGACCGGGAATCAGAAGTAGGCTCTATGGATATCCTCGACGAACTTTCAGAGGATAATATTTTCCAAGAAACAAGCGACGACTCAGAGGTTGATGAAGAGTCGCTCGTGCAAGATGCTTCTGAGCAAGAAGATTCAAATTATCAAGAAGACAAAGGCTAAGTTTTTCCGGAGAGCGATAAAGCTTAGTAATCTGGATTTATGGACAAAGGTTCATTGGCGTTAGGTGCGGGGCTTTCGAAACTGTATCTCGCTCTACCGGAGTCCGCTATAGCGAAACGCACCCAAGGGAACATCTCTCCGTAAATGATAAGGTTCTCGAAGCACGCCATGTGTCGGGGCCAGGCTCATCAACGATGGAGCGTTGGAGGCATTCGAAAAAGGAGGCTTAGTGTTGTTTATTAGCTCCGAGGTGTATTTACGATTCCGTTCAACAGTTTTTCTAGACCGTTTCCTTTTTCATCGGGAAATGCATAGCCAGCACGAACGGGTTGACCTTGATCGTACACGATAAAGTATGGGCTGCTTGTGACACCTTGTTGAGTTGCGAGTTCGGAAATTGCCTTCATCGATGGGTCTTTCGGGTTCCACCACAGTTTGAATACATCAGCTGAATCACCGTATTTTTCTTGCGCTGCCGGGATAGAACCAAGCTGTTCTAGGAGCAAGCAGTGCATGCAATAGGTTAGGCCGTATTTCACGATAACTGGTTTTTCATAACTTCCTTGAATGACACGGCGTTGAAATTCAGCCGGTGTATCAATCGTATTTGTCTGATTGAAGGTGCTATTCGAATCGATCGACATCATGACACTCGGGCGATACGGATAGTTCGCGCCCTGTCCGCGTCTTTCTCTCTTTTCGATTTGGCCCTCAAGCATTCTGAGCTTTTGAATATTCTTCCAAGTTTGAAGTCGCGAGTTCACGTCGTTTGGTTGATTAAAAACGAGTGACAGATATTTATTAGCAGCTTGAGCGATTGCGCTTTGTACTTCGGTCTTGGTTAGATAACCGTCGGGTCGATTAGACGTTGTGCGATCGGTGTACCAAGCCATTGCTTCGTAAAAACGATCGCCAGAGTGGTCTTCTGTACCACGCTTTGGGTTCGCAACAGCGGCACGAATTTTTGAAAAATAGTGCGCCAATTGGTGAGAGTCCTGAGCGCGACTGATGAACTTCATCAGATCGTCATCACTCCATCCGGTTTGCTGATTACTTTCGTAAGTTTCGTACAAAGAGCTTGTAGGAACCGACGGTCTAACATCTTGCTCAGCTCGTAACGCTGTAACACTCTGGTAGATGTTACTAGGAAGTGCACCATCATCAATCCAACCATCATTGTTTGGGTCCGCCTGCTTCAACACTTGATCGGTGTAATTTTGGTACGCTCGAGCGTAAGCGCGAATAGGCAAAGGGCCTCCGCTCAGATAATTGTCAGCAACCTGATCGGCCAACATACGGACGTCGCGAGGAAGACGACGACGTTCCGCTTTAGAAACTGCGCCATCCTGATTGGCATCTGCCCGATCCAGCTCGCGCTGCACGCGGTCGTTGAGTTGTGAATTAAGTGTATCTCTAGAAACTAATGGCATAACATTCCTCAGCTTTTATGTGCTGCAATGTAGTTATCGAACGTACCTTTACTTTGGTGCGTAAATATCGAACACATACATTGAACGAAAACAGGGACTTATGCTTGATAAATCGTTTTGTTGCCAAAGATATGTAGGGTAATAACCCTAGCGAGAAGCGGTGAAATTGGTATTACAAGAAAGAAATCAGGGTAAGTATCTATATGGTCATAATTACGACGAGGATGGGACGCACTGGCAGGTGGCGATATCACACTGCTCAAACTGCCCACAGCCCCCACAATCAACCGGACATGCGCAGGTGCAAGAAGCCTCATCGCAAACTTCGTTGCCTATGCATGAGCCATTACAATCATTGACATTATCGCCAGGCGTTGAGTCCTCACAAATACATGAGCACGCGTTCTGGTCACAGGTCTGGTTGCCGGTACAAGTACCACCGCAATTCGCCGCACAAACGCAACTGCAGCTCGCAACATCGCAAGTTGTCGCTCCGCTGCACGTCCCACCACAATCTGGTGCACATTCACACGCGCAGATTGATGGGTCGCGGTTGCAAATAAGACCCTGACCACAGCTTCCTACACCGCAATCTGTTGGGCACTCACATTGTCCGGTCGATGTATTGAGAACCAAAGGCGGATTACAAGACACATTTGCGGGAGCGGGATCATAAAGACGATACGATACCGTGACAGAGTCACCAACCGCTGGTCGATACGTGGTCCCGCGGAAAAAGATTGTATTACTGACCGGGTCGTAATCGAATCCTTGTTCTTTGGAACGGGGCACGATTGTTGTTGTTGTCGTGCCTACGGGAGTAATCCCAACTTTAATGGTCGAAGAAATCGGTGTCTCGGACAACATATATTCAGAGGCGGCGCCGGTGACAGCATCGATGATTTGCTGAAGTGAAGCTCCCGGATTATTACTGCAAGGAGAATAAAAACTACCTCCCGTTGCGGCAGTCACCTCAATATAGCCTCTGCCTGCTTCATTACGACTGTTTCCACAAGCGTATTGACCAACATTGCAATTGGACACCGGATTGGGATCAATGACTTGAGCAAAGGCAATCGCTCCTTGCGCAAGAAGTTGGTTTACATACGGTTGAATAATCGTTTCGACGCAGGATTGCTCAGAAGAGCTAAGCACATCGTTACAAACGCTATTTCCTTGTGAGTACATGTCTCTTATGCCGGTTGAACATCCGACTTGGCTTGGGCGATTGACACAACCGGAATATTCTTCGACCGATTGGGCATGCTCGTCGGAGATATAGACAATCGCTAGAGTAGCTTCTTCTCGCAGTTTTCGACGTTGCTCCGGGGAACCTGAAGGCGTTCGAGGTAAAGCATCGTCTACTGCATGGAATACGGCATCTAGCCCATATTCGCATCCATCTTGATTCGCCCTGTTTTCAAGATTCGCGATAAATGCGTTTCTCTCCGTGGTTGCGTTAAACTGAGGGTCGAGAGAACTTCTTGTGAATCCGACGCCACGCAAATCTCCTCCGCTCCCCGCCGAAAAGCGAATCTCATTTTCGTTGTGAGGTACAACAGCCATTCGAAAATCAACACCGTTATTCGTGAGTTCATCAAAAATAGATTGAGCCGCTTGGGTGATACGACCTCGATCGTTGTTCGTTGAGCCAGAAGTGTCAGCCATCCAAATGAAGTCTGCAATTGCTTCACCTGTCGCGGTGAAGGGGTCACAATCTTTATCTCGTGGCGCACCCGCTTTCGCGAGAGCTGTACTATTGGTCAAATCGGACAATAGAAAACTCACTGGACTTGTTGCGCTATCAAAAGCGCCCTGGTTAGTCACCGCTCCGACCACCAATAATTCTGCAGTATTCGGCCGCAAAAGAATTTGATACGTGAACACCCAATCCGTGCCATTCGAACCGATCGCTGCCGTAGGGAGCCCACCAAAGCTATTGACCGGCAACCCGGTAGTCATCGCCAAAAGCTGATTTCTCACAGCAACAACGTTTGTAGACGCAGAGACAATATCGGTGATTGCTCCTACCGAGGTCTCAAAGCCATCGTGAGATGTCGTCACGCGAGGCGAGTTACGATTGTTCCAGCTCAGATTGAACATCATGGCTGCGGAAGCCAATCGAGCCCTCAAACCATCCGTCTGTCCTGCTGCAGTTGTTGCGACTCCTCCCACGTAGGGCAGCTGCACAACGAATCCAGACACACTATTTGTCGTATCGCTAAAACTTCCGGCGAAGGTGTCTGTTGAGGAGATATTTAGGTTGGTATAGGCAAAAGTAGTTTCCGTTGTTATGCGCCAATCGCCTGAATTGGCTGCACTGTCGAAAAATAAGACATTCTTGAGGTTCGCATCTGAACAAATCGCATTGACGCCCGCCCCCGGAGTTGAAGAAATGCCGGGATCATTGGGGTCTAAAGGATCTGTTCCCACTAAGACTTCGTCGCCATCAGAATAGGTGTCATTGTCCGAATCAGGGTTGAGGGGATTCGTGCCTCTGTTACCCTCTTCACTATCGTTCAGACCGTCGCCGTCCGTGTCAGCCAAAAGTGGGTTGGTTCCAAGGGGAATTTCAGCACCATCGTTGAGGCCATCGCCGTCTGTATCCGCGAGTAGAGGGTTCGTTTCGCCTGGGTCTACGCTCCCATTCCGGTTCGCATCTTCTACCCCGTCATTGAGACCGTCACCATCTGTATCTGCGAGCACTGCACTGGTCTCCCCAGGGTCCACAACGCCGTTTTGATTCGCGTCTTCTAAAGCGTCATTGATACCATCGCCATCTGTATCCGCGAGCAGAGGATTTGTTCCAATCGCAATTTCAACCGCATCACCAATGCCATCACCATCAGAATCCGACTGGGTAAAGTTTGTCTCTCCTGTGTCCTGAATACAGTTACCATTTGCATCCTCGGTTGCATCGTCAATGCCATCGCCATCTGAGTCTGTAGCACGTGGGTTAAGTTCCCCAGGGTCAACTCGGCCATTTTGGTTTAGGTCTTCACACCCGTCTTCACGACCATCACCATCTGAGTCTCGTGCGGTTGGATTCGTCGTCGTAAGCGGGTCTGCATCCAACAAGACATTCGCACAACTCGAAGTGAAAACCGTACTGGTCGCTGCGACTTCGACACCATCAGGAATTAAATCACCATCGGTATCGGCAGAAAGAGCATCGAGGCGTCCACCCGAAAAGCTCGTGACGGTCTCGTAAAAATCGGACAACGCGTCGCAATCGGTATCGCCACTGTTGGGATTTGTTTCATTGGCATCGAATATACAGTTTCGATTCACATCTTCATCGGAGTCGCTAAGGTTATCGTTATCGGTATCAGCCAATCGAGGGTCTGTTTCTAATCCATCTCGGATGCCGTTACGGTTCGTGTCTTCGCAGCCATCTGGTAGAAGGTCACCATCTGTATCGTTTTGCCTTGGATTGGTCTCCGAAAGCTCGTACAAACCGTTTTGATTGGCGTCCTCAATACCATCAGATATTCCGTCGTTATCGGTATCCGAAGATAATGGACTCGTTTCGCTAAACTCCCAAAATCCATTTTTGTTCGTGTCTTCTAGGCCGTCCGATAGGCCGTCTCCGTCAGTATCGGCATTGGTTCCATCGGTTTCATTGACGTCTCTTTGTCCGTTTCGGTTGGTGTCTTCCAAGCCATCCGGCAAACCATCAGCATCAGTGTCCGCTAGATTTGGGTTCAATTCAGACGCGTCGACTGCTCCGTCTTGATTGCGGTCTTCAAATCCATCGACAATGCCGTCACCGTCAGTATCGTCAGATAAAGGATTGGTGGTGTTGGAAGGATCAGCGTCCCCCGGAAACGAACAACCGGCGATCGCCATCGTGCTCCCAGCTTCAATACCGTCTGTGATCGAGTCTTGGTCGGTATCCGGATTAGTGGGGTCAGTTCCCAGCTGAAATTCACGAGCATCGCTAAGTCCGTCGCAGTCGAAATCGAGATCATTTCTAGTTGGGTCCGGACCGCCCGCATCAGGAACGCCGAAACCCGCATCTCTGCTGCTGGTCATTGCGTCCGCCGAGGTTACACCCGAGTCGCTTGCGCTTTGTGCATCGACCGAATTCACTCCAGAATCCGCCGATAGTCCTGCGTCCACCGAAGTAGACGCATCCTCAAACGTTTGAGCATCGGCTGTACTTATTGAGGCATCAAGCCCGGAACCAGCATCAGTGCTCGTTTGCGATGCATCCAAATCGTCTTTCACCCCAGAATCGGTTTGACTGACCGAGCTTGTGCCTGTGTCCATGATTACAGTAGAGCCCGCCGCATCAAATTTGACGTTGATGGCGATTGGATCCACGCCGCAGGCGGAAAGCAGAATCACTGCCGGAAGTGCGTACACTCCCAAAGGTGCAAAGGTTGAAGGGCGTAGCATGATAACAGTACTAGAGTACCCTGTTCTGTACATACCTCAAGAGGATTTCCATGTATCAAGCGATGTTCAGGCACAATATTGTCCACCTCTTAGAATATGCTCGAATAAGTGAAGAACAATGGCGTACGTGTGGCCTTCGACGATGTGGTTCTATATAATCATGTAAAAGAATGAAACCACAATTTTTCGGCGACAGAGTAAAGGTAGAGCAACCCGGTGAACTCAACAAAGCCGTCTATTGGTGGGTTTTGCGTCCTTTTCGTCCGCTGCTCTATTTCTTTTTTCGGCCTCAGATCCTCAACATAGACCGCCTTCCAACCGATAGACCATTTTTGCTAGTTTCTAATCACTCCATCTCACTGAGCGAACTACCGTGCTTTGCCTTGAAGTATATTGATTTGTGCGGATTTGATCGCAAATTGGCAGGATTTGCTCACCCTTTTGCATTTTTTCTTCCTCCAATGAGTTTACTTGTGCCGAAACTCGGTGCGATTCCATCAACCTATACGCATGCCTTCGATACGCTTGAGAAAGGAGTACCCATCCTTATTTTCCCAGGTGGCGACCACGAATCTATTAGACCCTTTTGGCAAAACAACGTCGTGGATTTCAATCAACGAAAAGGCTTCCTAAAAATCGCAAGGAAAGCTCGTGTACCCATTGTCCCTATGGGGATTCATGGGAGTCATGCCACCTGCCCCATTTTGTGGCGTTCCGAATTTGTGTTGCCCTGGCTTCTCATTCTCCCAAAATTATTCGGCATTAAGCGATTCCCGTTATCACTGCTCGGACTACTCGGAGCCATCGCAATTGTCTACAGCTGCTGGACGGCGGTCGGCTTTTGGACACTTGGTCTGGTTTGGCTATGGTTTGCTTCTCTGCTTCATTTCTGGCCAATCATCCCGAGAAAAGTCACCTATCGTATCGGAAAGGTGGTCGAGCATGAACAATTGTTTTCAGCAGACGACGATGATCTGCAAACTCCCTACGATTATGTGACCAACAAAATTCAAGAGCTCGTCAATGATAACGAAACTTAAGCATTCGTGTCTTCAAGGCATTGATTGTCTCTCGCGATAAAAATTGATAACTCCTGTGGCAGTGTCTACGCAAATCATCAACTGCCCCAATTGTGGGGCTTCGATAGAGTTTCGAACCAGTGCGTATCTTCCTGCTGTTTGTACCTATTGCCAGGCGAGTATTGCTCCGCCGAAAGAGCAATCTGCCGACACAAACACGAAACTTGAGCAAAACAAACCGATTCCCACCATCAATATGCCGGAAGTCCAAGGGCGAGAAAGCCGCGGCGTTCCATTGAAACCCGTTGCCGGCTTCCTGCTGATTGCAGTCCTTAGCATCGGCACGCATCGCTATATCTCAGCGATGGGCGCCAAGGCTTATTACGATGACATGCACCAAAAGATAACAATGCTGTCTTGTGCAGACCCAAGCATAAACGCAGGTTCAAAAATAAGACTAAGGTTTGGCTCTTTTGGATCAGAAACCTTCCTGACGCCGAATGGAGGTCGCTACAGCGAATCATTTTTGAGCTGCCTAAATGACTCCACCTTATTAGGCATCATGAAAGCGCCCAAAGGTGAACTGATTTTGGGGAAAGTGCTTGTCAAAACATCGGCAGGAAATACTTTTGAACCCGAAGACTCTTCAGTTTCCTTAAATCGGGTTTCCGTGACCTGGGATGTAGACATTCATAACGAGCAACAAAAGCGTCCCGGCCTTGCAAGTGCTCTTGACGCTTTCGCTCCTGCAAAAATGAAAGTTTGGCAATGCTGGGTGAAACATGGAATTCTGGAACGTTCGGGAGAGACACCATTCAACCAATATACCGGTTCAAACATTCGGGTTCCTTTCAGACTGTCCGTCAACGATCAAGGGCGCATCACAAATACGTTTGTTGTGAATCATAAATCGAGAAAAGAAGCCTCCACCTGGAAAGATCAGCCCGCATTCAAGAATTGCCTGACAGACGCCACTGCGAGCATTTCCGATTGGCCTGCAGCTATTCGAGGAGAAAACTACTTCGTCGGGCTCCAGATGAACGTCAGCCAACAAGTATGGGATTAAATTCGGACCGCTCAAACGAAAACCAACTTTGGAATTACCTTCGGTAGTCCAGTGGATGTTTAAGCGAAACAGGATAGCTCCCGTAATATTTTATATGAGTCGAACTCAAGCTCATCGGGAAACGAGTTTCATCGATAGGCAGATCGAAAAATGAGTATAGAGACTGGCTGTCGATTTTATCTTGTTCTATGGGTAGAGCTGGTATGGGCCAAGTTGGAAGAGAGTTTTCTAAAAAGCAATCCATCATGATTCAGGTTCTAGCGTACCTGTGCGCGTTCGGTGCCGGATTTGTTGTGTTGATGAATACGAAAAATTATCACCCACTGATAAGTATGCTTTTCGCCCACATCGCTGCGACGTTGGTTATCTTCGCTTTTTCGTTCATGATGAACAACTCTAGTCTATATGACCCTTTTTGGAGCCTCATTCCGGTTGGTATTGGCCTGTATTGGCTTTGGCCTCATTTCGGCAGTGCGCAAACGTTTCGAGCCATAGCAATCATGATTGTCATCAGTTGCTGGGGCATAAGATTAACCTGGAATTTTTTGGTGAGCTGGCCGGGAATGAAACACGAAGATTGGCGGTACCGGGAATTCAGAGAGAAGTTCGGCGCCCTATACTGGTTAGTTAGTTTGTCCGGTATTCACTTCTTTCCCACCTTGATTGTTTTCGCTGGGATGCTTCCGGTCTGGGTGAGTTCACAAAACTTGGGGGCATGGCATTGGCTAGAAGTGTTCGGACTGATAACAGGATTAGGCGCCGTTCTCATTCAAGGAATCGCAGATACTCAGCTGCGTCGGCACCGGGCTTCTAATCCTCCAAAAGGGTCGATTTTAGAAACGGGACTATGGAAATACTCGCGGCATCCGAATTATTTCGGTGAGGTCCTTTTTTGGTGGTCATTAGCGATGTTCGGCGTAGCTAGTGCACCCCGAGATTATTGGGTGTTGGCGGGAGCAATCGCTATGACGGCTCTCTTCGTATTTTCGAGTGTTCCCTGGACGGACCGAAAAACAATGGATTCACGGCCCGCATACGCAGAGCGCATCAAGAAGGTCAGCGGACTCGTACCCTGGTTTCCGAAGCCATAACGTGAGCCAAATTCACGGCCGCCTATCGTTCGATCTTCCGAATTAGAGATAATGTAGGCAAAAGTAGGCAACTTTTGCCCTCATAGGGCGAAGACATCCATATCATGGGTATGAAAATTCAGGGCAACTCACAGGTAAACCCTTGTTCTGGTCCTCAACAGTCAGCAAGAAAGAATAAGGTAACCTCTCAGGCATCAGTAAATACAGATAGTTACGTTCAAGATGCATCTCAGAAGACTACTCAGAGTGTAACGAGCCCGGCTCCGACCAACTCCGCCTTTGCGGCCTTGAACGGTTTGGCGCAGCAAGCAAAAAATATTGCCGTTGGCGCGGTCCTTGCGGGCGCGGCCATCGGACTGACAGGTTGTGGTACCGCCCCAGAAGAATCCCCTGGATTGGACTTCAAGCTATCCATGAGAAACGGAATTGAAGTCACAGGCGAAACGCCCTCTCACGCTGAGTTCAGAATTAAAACCCATGCTTTTGCTAACGAAAAATATCTCGGTTTCAAAATGGCAATGTACGCTCATCACGCGGGAACCGACCTAAATATGAACAAAGCTGAGCTGACCAAACTCATGGATTCGGCCGGCGTAGATGTCCAAAACTTAGAAAGTGTTCGTGGTGCAAGCTTATCCAAGGAGCTGTTGCGACTTCTCGGAAACTCAGCAAGCCCAGAAGAAGTGAAAGACAAGTGGGCAGACCGCATTATCGCTACTCAGGACGCCAACTCAGATAAGCAACTCTCCTGGCAAGAGTTCGCTCCGCTGCTGGAAGTTCCTCGCTAATCAGAAGATATACGACTCAGCGTAAATTGGGTGGGAGCCACACGAGTCTATACCTCGTCGTTCCCGTATTCTTCACACTAAACGTCTGCGTCCACGTTCCGCGAATCGCGTCAAAGACCGACTGCCAATAATCATTTCCATGAACAGAATGATCGACGGCCGTCCAAGTTTGATTGTCTAACTTTTCAAGCCTCCAACCATCATGACGATTGAGTCCGTGAAAAGAAATCGGAGTGTAACCTAAACCGCCAGTGACCGAAAAATCTGCGGCCACAGCGCCCAGCTGTACTTCGATTTCGATGGGATAAGTACGTTCTAAGGTACCGGTGCTTACGCTCACATACAGCTCGTTACCTCTGGCTAAAGACAGCATCATATCTGGGCTGCGGAAAGCGGAGTTTGGAAGCATCTTCAAATGATTATTCACGCCATAATATCTCATCGAATCCGCCGGAGGAATGAGATACTCGACCGTCGCTTTGACGGTGGTTCCCGCAGGCACAAATCGGTCTTGCCCCTGACAGCCTGAACCACACCAGGTCGAGCCCGATTGGTAAGGGAGACCCAACTCAAACGCGTACTGAAAAAAGCCAGCATTACTAGTCCGATGGATATTGATATGAGGTGTGGTCAAAGTGACGGTTCCGGTTACAACCTCGAATTCGCGAACCACAAAGCCGATGTCCGCATAGTGCTCGGGTAAGTTACCTCCGGTGCGCTGATTGTCGTAGAGCATAACCCAGGGGCTATCGCCGGTCAGTGCAATGCCTCTAAACATATCTGATTCGTAACCGGTCGTGTTGTGCGCTGTGTCCACTTGACCCGTCTGAATCACACCACCAGAATTTCCGTACGCATACTGAGTAAAGAGATTGTCGCCGTAGCGGTCCGCGGCAATTTGGAAAAACGCAAGTCGGTTGTACCGAACGTCCGACAAGAACGTGTATTCGAGATGATAATATACCCGTACCAAATCATCGGTGGCGGCCAGCTGAGTGGTCATTTTTCCTTCGATTCGACCATCGGTAGTGACGCCAGCGTAAGTCACATCAGTCACGTTTGGTCCAGGCGCGTCGTAATGACTGCGTACCCGAGACATTCGACGAATCCAGTAGGGTTCCGTTTCTGTTTTGTATCTTAGGAAATCTGCGCCACCCACGTTTCCGGTCCATGACCATTTCTGGTTTGCTTGGACCAAAAATGGACGAACATCGTCGACCATCGCG
The DNA here is from genome assembly GCA_036337945.1 of Myxococcota bacterium. Classification (GTDB taxonomy): domain Bacteria; phylum Myxococcota; class Kuafuiibacteriia; order Kuafuiibacteriales; family Kuafuiibacteriaceae; genus JAYZDF01. The sequence goes on along the minus strand of JAYZDF010000069.1, from coordinate 11,482 downwards.
CGTCCTAGGGTCAAGTCAGGATCATAAGTTACGCTTTCGCCAAAGCAGCCCAAAGCCGATTCATCCCAGTGGCCGCGGCCCGTTCTATAGTCCGTTTCTCCCCAGCCGGTCAGGCCGAGTTGGGCATGAGAGGCGGCATAGGCATCACCCCATCTTGAAGACGCAATCGTAAATTCCATTTCTTCGGAGCTCAGGCCGGAGAAAATCGGGTGAGCATAAAAATGATACCAACGATTTCCGGCGCCATGCCAATTCTTACTTATTTGAACGGGAACCCCCAAAGGTTCTCCTTGTTCATCGCGCAAGATTGCAACTCCACCCGTAACGTTCCAAGACAGGCTCGTTGACCCGAAAAAGGCCATCGGCACTGAGACGGGGCCACTCATCCCGGTGTCGACTTCGATGCGGTGGCGACCGTACCAATTATGAAAATGGTCCTGATCGAAATCGCGATTATTAGGCGCACCGGCAGTTTGAAGAGATCTGAGCTCGAAACGATAAGCGCCCAGGCTTTCGTCCCAAGTAGCTGGGTCTTCCGCCCGAACCGTCGCACCAAAACGATCGAGCAAGGTACTCGACGCTTGAACCTGCGCATTTGGAAAGAGATAGATATCGAGCTCAGCTGGCGTCACAGCTGAAGTCGGAATCATAACGAGGGAAACGTGCAGATCAGAACTGGAAGCGGTCATTCGTGTGCGCTCTGCATGCACGGTTCCTTGATTGTCGAGCCGCAGCGCAGTGGTCGTTCCACTTTGGTCATATACGATAAAGTGCCAGCCTTCGCCCGTCGAACTTGTCATCGTCAGCGCCCGGTCGGTGACGTTCCATTGCGCATTTGGGTACGCGGCAAGGAACGCTCCTCCGAGAGATATACGCGCCGTATCCGCGTTGCTTGAACTGCCTGAAATTGTATGTGTGAGCGCGAGATGCTTAGACATGGAGGAAATATGGAATTCACCGTCCAAGTTACTATCGGCAGCATATCGCAACACCGGAACGTACAAGCGGTTCATAAACCGTCCACCATCAATCATAATAATTCGGTCGATGGCCGTCGGAATAATTCCTTCAAAGCTTGTCGCAATAATATTACTTGTGGAAGGTCCGGCCCCCAGCGAAAGAATGGCAGAATCCATCTGGTCCACCGCGGCATTATCACGCAACAAACTTTGTTGAACCGTTTGAGGCTGCGTGAAAAATCCTAAGTGCGGAACAACTCCGGTTTCTTCGTTAAAGGCCATCCCGTAGTAGGCCGTGAGTAAATGCATCTCTCGCTCGGGTGTAGGCCAAGTCTCGGTCGGACGATGATTCTTTGGCCAATACCAATAGCTGTAATCAAAAGGGCTGACTCGAGGAGCCGTCGACGTCGCGACACAAATCGGGTTGAAATCATCGTTGATCACTTCAAATTGATCAGTGGCTTCATTGCAGGTCGTCGGAATTGTACAAGGGTCTCCGTCATCAACGGCTTGTGGCGGAATGCCCGAGACGCACTGTCCATTCGTATCGCAGATTTCTAAACCATTACAAAAAAGGCCGTCATCACACATACACGGTGGCGGACCGGTATCAGGGAGCGAGGCATCGGGCGCGGAGGCATCGGGCGCGGAGGCATCTCTCCAACCCATATCGGGTATCGAAAGATCGGTGAGAAAGGCATCTGGATTGAACGCTCCAGAGTCAACAGACTCGGCATCGAGGTGAAGCCCAGCATCCTGAATATCGGCATCGGAAAAAATAGAGACATCCACGCTTCTTGCTGCATCTTTAGGATTAATGCCGCCCGCGTCACTTACAACTGGATCCTGAACTTCCGAGGAGCCTGTGCAAGCAGATAAAGAAAAGCTGAAGGACAGCCCGACAGAAAACAGAAGACTTCTTACCACTGATGTTCGAGTCTTTTTGGAGATTTTTTTGAGCATAAGCGCCTAGGCAGCTTAATAAGATTTCGAAAAGAGCGCTAGTCGCGCGATGTTTCCCCTGACAGGGGATTGCGCGATGCTCCAGAGGCAAGACCAAAAGTACCAGCCAAGCGCTAATTTCATGCGGAGCCATTGCACCTCTGCCGAGAGAATGTCACAACCGTTCGCGCGGTAATCATTCACCCACAAAGGAGATAAATATGAGCATTTTTGGCAAATGGGAACAAAGCATTAAAGATCGAAACGCGGACGGCATGATAGAGCTTCTACACGAAGACTATACGTTCGTGCGGCACCAAACCGGAACGACAATGAACAAATCGGAAACTTCGGAGATGTATCGAGGATTCCTTTCCAGTGAAGGCATCACAACGAAAGAACATCGATGTGTTTACGAAAACGATGATGTCCTCGTTGAACATTCAGTCATTGACTTCGCAGACGGCTCGACCGAGTCGATTCTCGCCTGTCACACATTAAAAGATGGGCTAATCATTAGAACGGAAACGGGCGCCACGCTCATAAAGAAATAACCAGTCGAAAAAGATTTCCTTGAGACCGACCACGAATCGGTCTTATCTCACATCTTCGCTCTACCTCTGACTCTCGAAAATTCACGGAACAGAATCGATAACCTTAGGGGTAAACTAGCCGGTCGGCCTCACGAGCCCTAATCAGGTATACTTCCAGTGGAAAGGCGGGAAGGACAACCGTGAGCAGACACATTTTACTCATTTTTTTTCTGGTCATCAGCTGCTCAGAGTCGAGCGCGCCACAGCAAACCTGTGTTTCAAATTCAGATTGCTCCAATGATTTCGTCTGTATTGCCGGGATATGCGGCAACAGTACTGGACAAGAAGATGTATGTCTCAACGACGCAGATTGCGATGACGGCAAAGTGTGCGATGTCGCGAATGCAATTTGTATTGATCCAGTAAGAACGTGTTCTTCTGACGAAGAATGTCCAATTACCCAAAGGTGCTCGTTGAGCCTAGGCATTTGCGTCACCGGGCAACGTTTGTGCTCCACAGATATGGACTGTCCAAGCGGACTGAAATGCGACGTACAAATCGGTAAGTGTTACGAATGCCAATCTGCCTCAGACTGTGACCCTTCAGAACAATGTAGCGGAGGGTTTTGTGAGCCGCTTCCCCAATCGGACGCGGGTGTGAATAATACTCAAGACGCAGGGAACTCCAGTTCAAGCTGCACGGCAGACAGCGATTGTATGCCGCCCAAAGAAGTCTGTGAAAACCAACAATGTGTTCTTGGTTGCGATGAGTTCGGTGGATTGCAATGTGGAATGGACGAAATTTGTGATCCATCTACGGGGCGATGCGTCCGGCCGAACGTTAATTGTCAGAGCGACTCAGAATGCAGTCCTCCTATGACGGTGTGCGAAAGCGGACAATGCGTAGGTGGTTGCGATACGATTGGTGGACTACAGTGCACGGGAAACACAGTCTGTGACTCGAGCACGGGGCGATGCGTCATGGGCGGTGCTGTTTGCATGGGCGATTCAGACTGCTCACCTCCATCTACCATCTGTAACAGAAACACCGGAAATTGTGAGGCCGGGTGCTTGAGCACCGGATGTGGCATGAACGAAATGTGTAATTCAAGCACGGGGCGTTGCGAAGCAACGATGTCGGGATGTATGGAAGATGTTTGGGAAGACAATGATACCGTATCCTCAGCGTCTCCGTCGCGTAGCGGTCTATCCCAAGGCTACCGAGCATGTTCTTCAGACGACGACTATTACTCCGTGAATTTAAACCAAGGCGAACGAATGCAGCTGTTGGTCACCTTTTCTCATGCTGAAGGCGACATTAATATTCAAATCATTGACCCGAATGGTTCCGTCGTTGGTAGTGCCAACTCTCAGAGCGATGACGAAGCCATCAATCTTTTTGTGAATACCAGCGGCTCACACTATATTCGTGTATTTCTAAATGCTGATAGTGGCTCTATTCCGGGGAATGATTATGACCTGACGATCACTACGTCAGGAGGTAATCCTATGAGTTGTCCAAGAGACGTACTCGAGCCCAACGACTCAAGCTTCAGCCCAACTGTGATTATGCCTGGTGCATACTCAAATCTAAGTGCTTGCGTATCAGATGATGATTACTACCGGATTAGTCTAAATGCCAATGAGAGAATCGAGTTCACTATCGTTCCTGACTCGGTGACCGAAGGAAACATTTATATCGATCTTTTGGACAATGTCGGGAACGTGATCATGACGGACAGCATCGCGGTAGCTTTGTTTGTGTTCCATACCTCGTCGAGCGGTGGAGATTATTTCCTTCGAGTTCGGTTACCTACGGACGCCGGTAACTCACCAGGCAACGGATATACAATGACTGCCGTCGTCACCGGCGGAATGAGCGGACCCATGTGCTCAGACGATACCTATGAAGAAAATGATGACCGAACCTCTGCAAGTCTAATCTTCACAGAAATCGATTATTCAAGCCTTGTCGCCTGCGACATGGACGAAGACTTTTATCGGTTCACCTCAACCCGTGACGAATCGACGGTTGTTCGACTCAACTATGCAACAAATGAAGGCGATATCGATCTCCAAATCGTGGACAGTTCAGGGAGCTTAATTGCTCAAGCTCGAACAACAACAGACAACGAAACGATTGAGTTTATCCCGATGCTTTCTGGAAACCTTTACCTACGGGTTTGGCTATATCAAGACGCGGGCACCACACCAGGCAATCAGTACTCAATGCGTATTGAACCGTGTGAAGATGACATCTTGGAAGGGTCTGGGAATAATACGCTGAGTGCTGCACGACTCATCAACACGGGAACTCGCTCTAATCTAAAAGTTTGTGAGAACGCCGATGACCACTACATTGTGATTGGAAATCAATCCGGGAGCACACTAACTACGCAACTTTCGTATACCGTCGGAGAGGGTGACCTTGACCTCGAATATATCGATATGACTACAGGCGCTGTGCTCGCTAGCGCGAGTGGGTCTGCTGGCCAAACCGCACTCACACATTCAGTAATGACGCAAAATGCGATCGTTATTCGAGTGCACCAACCATTCGACCTTGGACCAAATCCCGGTAACAGTTATTCTATGACGATCACGAGACAATGATCATATAAGCGGCTGATTTTACGGCATAATCTCTATCCTTCAAAAGAAGTTCTCTTTTTTTTTGAATTATGGGCAGGCCTTTGGGCACTCCATAAGCAGATTTTATTTTACTCATTTTTGAGCTGAGGGAGACATATTTTGGAGAACCGTTTGAGTTTTCAAGGTCTATTTGTGATCTTGAGCTGTTGCGCCTGTGCATCTTTACCAGAGCCTATAGAGGCTCCAATGCTGTTTACCGATGACGTAGAATTATTTCGCCGCACAAGATTTGAAGAACTTTCTAAAGAGCATGGTCGAGACACTCAACGTTGGATAAATTTTCTAGAAAAAGAGAGTGTGCTCAGTCCAGACCATTTAAAAATTCTGAAGCTTCGGCTTGCTTATGCAAAAGGTGACGTCGAAGGAATTAAGCGCTGGGTCGAGCAGCTACCTCCTCCGCAGCCAGCCCACAGACTATTCGAAGCGATTCTTGAAAACGTCGACCAGTCGACCACGATTCGACACCTCAGTTCAAATCGCACGTCACTGACGGTTCCACTGAATAAGGAATACTTGCTTCGCGGAATACCTGTGATTGAAGCTGTTATCTATGGGCGGCAGTTCCTGTTTCTATGGGACACGGGTTCAATCGAAAACATAATGAGCGAGAATACCGCTGCGGAACTAAATCTCGCTAAAACAAAACTTCAGTTCCCTGTTTTACGAGATAAAGACGGATACGTCGTACGCGTAAGCGCAACACACACCTCTGCAGTATCATTTGGAGATCTTAAGTGGAGTAATTTTCCATGGCTGGTCTCTGACTTGAGAGCGGTTAATGCGAATCTTCGTCGCAATAATATAGAACTCGACGGCATACTATCACCACAACTGCTCCTTAACGATCACTGCTTTATCATTGATCGTTCATCTGCGACGCTCGAAATATTCTTGGACTCAAACGAATGTACCACCCTCACATCTCAACCAAAAAATACGGTTCCACTTTATTCATGGAACGGTGAGTTATTCACCTCCGTCCAAATTTCTGGAAGCCCAATGCTGGGTGCAAGATTAGAAACAGGTTCTAATGCGAGTTTCTTTAGACACGATGCGGTACGCTACCTTCCTTCGGGAAGCCTAACAGAGAATATTGTCGACTTCAGAGGAGAAGTTATTCGTACATTGGATTCTGAAGTCATTTTACAATTTGGCGATCGAGATAAACCTCTATCAGCAATTGAGCTTGAGGCTTCAAGAATGACAACCGGTCACGACGACTTAGCTACACTAGGAACAGATCTTCTTATTAAAAAGTCCTATCGATTGATGGTAAACTTGGCGAGCATGACCTTAGGTTATATCGACGATAAAGAGGAGGACCATACTGAACCAGGTCGACCTAGGTTCGGACTCCGTCGTTTAGAGAAAAGACACCATAGTGCAAGAAACTAAAAGGTAGCTTGAAGTCTATTTGAAAGCCCGAAGTTGACGCTCCAAAAGTCGCTGTTTAGATCTTTGAAGACAGCTACGGACAAAAACGGCAAAGCGTAATAATTGAAGAAATTGCGCACGAAATTATTGCCGGTATTCGAAGGTAAAATATCTTCCAGGAGTTTGGACGTGTCGAGCCCCACATGTGCGCCCCACAACCTTTGCCTCAGCTCGTTGCGACGTACTGGAGAATAATGATTCGTCGAAAAAGCGACTCCGGCCAAGAGATACTTTGTCCAATCGGACTCGCGATTAAGAAGTTGGTTCACCCCGTGTCCTCGAATATCTAAGTAATAAATCTGACCACTGTAATCATTAATAAATTTCACCAAAGAAGTTTCATTATCTAAAAAGTCGTTGGTAGGAACATACGCCAAGCGGAATGAAATGAGATCAAAGAGACTCGGATAAATCCAGGTCAAGGCACCTAAAGCGATACCTGCAGTATTTGCAATGGCATCCGCATACTCAAAACCAAACTGAGTAAAACCGTCAACAAACTCGAAGCCATTCATGACTAAAGTGCTCATGACGACTGACATCCACATCGCCCCTTCCTGGCTCATCCCATGAAACTTGTAAATATACGCCAAAGTATGCAGCAAAGTGTAGCCAGACCACATATGTCCAATTTTATCGTGTCCGCCAGAATATGTATCTTTGCCGAGCCAACCGGTTTCGCGTAGTTTAAATTCTTCATAGCCTTGGTCCCACCACGCCCGTGTGCCTCCCAAGAAAATAGTGCCCGTAATTCCGGCGGACCATGCTCCGATAGCCCACCAGTTCTCGCGAGACTGGAGTTGGACATCATCGGCCTTGACGTCGGCTCCTCTGTGGATTTTGATCGCAGCCAAGTCAGATTGCGAGGTAGATGAGGTTGGAACCTGACCAATCGAAGTCGTGGCTATAACGAAGAGAAGTGTTTTCACGCGAAGAGGCCCGGACAATAGCAAAAACTTACAAAGAACCCCATAAATTCTTCGGTGAGAACTGCAATTAATTGAGTCATTTCTCTGTGAGTCATGAGACACAATGATAGACTTAGGATGATCCGTGCACATTCTACAGACATTCGGACTCTGCATCTGTCTCTTATCCAGTTTTTCTTGTGCTCACCAAGGACCTCGTGGACTCGATTTTTTTTCTGGAGAAGGAGCACCAATAAGGTGGAAACAATCGATAGGCCGTGAGTTTGGAACGTTAGCGGTAAGTACAGTCGTGGCCGCAAACCAGATCCGCTCTGATGGACAGCTCGTTAGCCGTTTTCGAAATGGTGACGAAATTCTGCTTAGGGGAATCTCACAGCCGAAAAGCCAGGCTTTGGGACATCTTCGCGTCAATCGAGGCTTTTATACAAATACTCATTCGACAACCAAAAACCATGAACGCCATATCGAGCTTTTTCGAGGCTCTCCAATCATCTCGGTTTTTGACCGGTCTACTGCGGGAGGACCTTCATACAAGTTTTCGCTTTCCGCCATTTATTCTCATGTCACCTATTTTGAAGAATACAAAAAGACTACCTCACGGATGAAATCAGTGTCTCTAAAACCTGAATATACCCGACTTCCCTTCGTCATCTTTCATACTGAAGACCAAGCTCAAGGTGTACTCCTCTATTTTCCTCATCCGGCCGAAGAGCGCAGATGGTTTTCGGAAGATTATATTGTCAACAAAAGCGCTGGCTTTCGCATACACGTACAGTTGGACGGTAGAGGAACCCACGTAGAAGTAACCAGCATGCTGGATGCAATCGCAGAAAATAAAGTCCGAACCACCCGGGACGGGCCGATGATGATTATGCCTTTTGACAGTGGGCTGCGTCGCGCATTGGACCACTTTCAACTGGGACGGATTCCGTTTCATGAAAAAGAAGAGAAACAAATTCAAAACCAAATGAACTATTGGTCCTTAGATACAAATCATGGTGCCGCAAGCGATCACGATATAGATCTTGTATATATGCGTCGATATTATCCAGCAGAGTTTGCGAGCTGGATCGACAGTACGCCCCTGGCAAAAGGACATGAAGGGGGATTTGCATGGGGAATGACCACGAAATCGATGAAGGCAATTCGAGTGAACCCCAATTCGAAGAAAGCTCTTTTTCGAGACCACGCTTTTCGTATGCTCTCCTTTTTCCTGGAAGCTGGAAAAGAGAAAGGAGCCCCTCCTCTACTCGTAGATGTCCCGAGTTGGTCACAACGGTTCGCAACCCCCGAACTCATATACTCAGTGGTCTTTTGCCAGTTTTGGGAATTTCGACTTCCAGAGTTTGTAGCACTGTTAGACTCGCCATTTCTTCTTGAAGAAGAAAAGAAGAAATTATATCGAGACCTTCAGCGTGCAAAAACCGTTTATGACCCCGAAAGCAAATACAGTTGGTCTCTTCCGGCGGGGCCAAAAGGCTTATGGTTCGACTATTTTGATGTAAAACTCAGCCCTCAAAACGCTTGGATTATAAATACCCATGCAACGGCGGTGAATAATATCGGCGTATTTGCAGAGATTTCCGAGATGATGAAACAGAGTCAGGACTTTGCATACTGGGTGGAACTCTTCCGCCAAGGAATACGTGGACTTCTGTATGCCACAGGCAAAAAGTGGATGTGGACGAAAGATGACGCAAATGAGCTGGCTTATGGAAGACACTGGTCCGGACCAGCGCTGTATCATGAACTGATGGTTACTGTTTGGTTGCCCGAGATGATCGATCACGCGGCAAAACTCGCTCCTGAACTCAGTAACCACCTCATCGAATTACTGATTCGATGCGCAAAAGCCGAGATGCTTTTCGAAGATGCTAAAAAAGCTGAATCTGTCCGAAAAATCCTTTCTCGCTATTCACCGCAAGATGCCGATGAGAACGCAGGCACGGGAGCACCTTGAGGAAAAGACAGCAATGAACCCTAATAAATCACTCAGGAATCAAATCTCAGGCTAATTAGGTAATTACAATTTGGGAACAAAGGAGGGTTGCGGGCAAATTTTCGCAATTGTACACCTATTTGTGTCAACTCTTCGTTACTGAACCTGTTTCATCCTCGGCGGAAAATCTAAAAATGCAAAAAAACGAACCAAAAACTTCAAATGCTATCGAAAGCTCTAATCAGAGCTTTCTAGAGACAATTAATCCGCCTGTCTTTTTCACTGCCTCTTTTTTTCTTGTCGCCCTACTCTTGTTTTCAGTCATCACGCCTGATCGAGCAATTCATTTATTCACAACGGTTAAGGATTGGATTCTCGTTAATTTCAGCTGGTTTTATATTTTCACGGTTATTTTTCTCTTTGGCTTTTGTATGTGGCTTTCATTTAGCAAGTTTGGAGCAATTGTTTTGGGTGAGGCGACCGATAAACCCGAATACAGTCGAGCATCCTGGTACGCGATGCTCTTTGCAGCCGGGATGGGAATTGGACTCGTGTTCTATGGTGTGGCTGAACCACTTGCGCATTTTCGCTTTCCACCGACCGGCGAACCAAAGAGCGCCTTAGCAGCAGAAAATGCTCTTGCCTTGAGCTTTCATCACTGGGGCCTCCACGCCTGGGCTATTTATGCTGTTTTGGGACTGGGAATCGCTTACTTCTATTATCGACACAAGCTTCCACTTTCGCTGCGTTCTTGCTTCTATCCTCTGTTCGGAGACCGGATATATGGTTGGGTCGGGCATACAATTGATATCCTAGCCGTGTTTGGAACATTGTTTGGTCTGGCCACTTCTTTGGGAGCTGGAGCAGGTTCCGTGAATGCCGGTCTCAATCGCCTCGTGGGACTTGCGAACAGCACACAACATCAAATCATTATTATTGTAGTGATTACAATCTGTGCCATCTGTTCACTGGTCATTGGTTTAGATAAAGGAATCCGTAGATTGAGTGAGGTAAATATGGCTCTCGCCTTATTACTCCTTTGTGTCGTATTGGCTTTCGGACCGACTGTATTCATTCTCGAAAGATTCATCGAAGGAATTGGTGTTTATACAACGAACTTTATCGATCGCAGCTTTCGAATCGGTGCGCCAGGATCAAAAGAGACAGGATGGATTCGAGGATGGAGTGTTGTCTACTGGGGATGGTGGATTGCATGGGCTCCCTTTGTGGGAATATTTGTCGCAAGGATTTCCAAAGGGAGAACCGTTCGTGATTTTCTCTTGAGTGTGATCTTTGTTCCCGTGGGCGTGACATTTTTTTGGTTCGCCGTTTTTGGCGGGACAGCGCTTAGTCCAGAATTTCAAGGTCCGATTATCGCTGCAATGGAAAAAGCGGGAAATAATGCTGATGCAGTCGCGGTGTATGCAATGCTCGACAACCTTCCCTTTTCTGGACTTTTGAGTGCACTTGCAGTCGTTGTCGTGACGATATTTTTTGTGAGCTCGTCAGACTCCGCTTCTTTTGTTGTCGATATTCTTACATCGGGTGGACATCCTAACCCCCCAACCTGGCAGCGAGTTTTTTAGGCTACAGCCGAAGGCGCGACAGCCGCGGTTCTCATCTATACCGGGGGTGATGAAATATTATCAGGATTGAAAGCAGGCGTAGTGTGCTTCGGGCTACCCTTTTGTGTCATTTTACTCCTGGTATGTATTGCGCTTTTCCGGGCGATTAGAAGTGATGACGGTAAATCTTCCTTGGAAAATTAGTCTCCTCAGAAGAAGGAATACTGAGGTTCGCTTTCTTTTTTTTCGAAGTCGCGAGATATATATTAGGTCGCTTTTTGCAGACGGGAGGTCATCATGAAAAAATACGCATTCACATTCTTCGCGGTCGTCGCGATCTTTATTCTCGCTTCATGGTCTGAGGGATCATCTGTCAGCCAGATTGCCGAAGCAAACTCAAGCGTTCAAGTAGAGCTCACAAAAAACGCCACGACAAATATGTGCATGTTGAACCAAGCCGACCCGGTCGGTGGAGAGCGCTGTTATCAATGCGACGAAAGCAAAAGTTCAGGAGCCTGTAAGGGCGCGAA
>JAYZDF010000068.1:0-38469 GCA_036337945.1 Myxococcota bacterium | reverse complement strand
AGGATTGCATCGACATCGTTTACAAAGTCGTAAACGCCGAGACCAGCATCTTCACATGCTTCGAGTAATAAGGATTTTACTTGCTCGTTTGTTCCCGCCGGAACGATGAGTTTGACCCACGTCTTAGAGCTTCCAAATTCTTCATTAATTGCAGCGCCGACTGGACTGAAAAATGCACGCAATAGATCGCCTAAGTTCCATTTCTTGCCGATCAGTTCCGCGATGCATCGCCCGTTGGCTTCTGCTCGAACCTTACCCACGTACTCCTTCGAAGCGTATGGTTCGCCCTGAAGAACCCTCAACAGTTGCATGATCGAGACGATCTCCAAGGACGTACTCTGCTCAACCTCAAGAAGCTCAGCACCCTGGGCAACTTCATAATTCTCATAAAGACCTATCGAAGCCGGATAATGCGTAAGACCTTCGATTTGAATCGGAACCAGAGAGCCTTCTTTGTTTTGAGCTACTCTCAACCACTGCCCTCCCAAGTCTATCGCGACAGTCGCTTCTTTCGCGGGTCGGGAAGATTGAATGTGACTTGAAATATCGACCGAGTATCCACGCTCAATCTCGCTGTGAGTCCAATGTTCTTGATTTGGTTCTGCCCTGGTCTCAGCGGAAATAGGCCGGTCGGGAATAATCTCAGATACCAGGTTTTTGGGCGGCTCGATCGTGTCGATACGCGCCGGCGAAGGTAGAGATGAAAGATATTCCTGGGCTGACTCTTCAATCACCGTTGCTTCGTTCTTGCCGTCAAAGGCCTCCGCTACGTCCATGGATAGTCGACTAGGATTTTCATTAATGAGTTCGTCCGACTTTACTCGTGTAGAATCGTCAGCGAGTTCCTCATCACTGACTGTTTCGTGTGCAAGCCTAGTTTGCGCTTCATGCATCGCAAAATCAGCAGGAGGGTTGTCTATAAGATCAGAATCGTCACGCGCAACAGAGCGAGCCTGAAGTAAATTCTCCAAGGATTCGTTCGTTTCAGAACTCGCAAGTTCAATCGCTTCATTCGATGGCCCGACAAACTCGCCGGTTGATTCGCGTTCAGCCTGTACAGCCTTCTCAACCACTTCATCAATCAACGGCGGTGAATTCAAAATATCAGGAGCCACTGATGCCCTGAGTTTCGGCAAAGGCTCTTCATCTGAGTCAACCTCAAACAAATTATCGACCACTTTAAATAACTCGTTTTCGGACGCTTCATCAAAGCCGCTACCGCTGATTGCGCGCTCGTCGAGTTCGTCTCCTTCTTGGGCGGAAATAGAATTTTCGTCGTCGCTGAGATTCGCATCATCAGCCGAGGCCGTCGATGTACCGTCTTCACTCATGCCTTCCGTTTGATCGAGTAACGGTTCGTCTATGGGTAAGTCAGACTCAAATTCCATTTCAGGGAGAGCAGATTCTTCAGAGTCATACTGCGAATTCTCAAATTCATTGCCTTCCCCGGCGGCAACTCCTAAATCGGATGACTCAGGGACTAAAGATGTATCGTCGGCTTCGACGCTCGAAGCATCAGCGAGTACTTCAGATAAAGGTGGCGCTGCTGGATCACCTATTTCGGGAGTCTCAGCGAAAGCAGACCAAACTTCGTCTAAAGCCTCGCCAGATTCATCCCCTAAACTCATGTTTTCTTGGTCGATTGGCTCTTGGCCTGGTGACTTCAGACGAATGTGTGTCTCGGGAAATGGTTCTGCGTCATTCGTAGCAAGACCAAAATCAGTTGGTACCTGTCTCAACTCATCTGCCTCTGCGGCGAAATCTTCTTGGATTTCGTCACCGTTCGCAGATTCGCTACCAGACGCCAATGCATCCATTTCCGGACTTTCAGAAACTACGTTCTCTTCATTTTCGACTGCCGATGCAGATTGCGCGTCATCGTCTTCTTCTACGGCAAAGTCAGAAGTTGATGCCTCAGGGTCAGGTTCTTGCGAAAACTCTGGTGCGTCCTCAAGTACACCTTGTACCAAATACTCGTCAGAATAATTCTCGCTCTCATCATCCGGTTCTAAAAAGGAGCCTTCAGGCGAAGCAGACTCGTCTTCGGACAAAGTCAGGTTCTCGTCTTGTTCTGTGGAGCTCCCTGATTCCAATTCCACAGTGGTCTCATCACTTAGCGATCCAATCCTTTCATTTGTTGATTTCAAGGCTGTTTCTTGAGGTTCAACCGAGCCTTCACTCTCAAGCTCGGCAAAGAAGCTTTCATCCGGCACAGGGTCAGTAGGCGTCACAACTTTCGTCGGCAGTGAAGACTCTGGAAAATCATCGAATGCGGACGCCCAATCATCATCATCGATTTCTGCGGCTAATTCACTCTTTGGCTCGTTCAATTCACTCGCCTGAGCCTCCCATGCGTCGGCGTCTGTCGACCCTGTGGAACCGATCTCTGATGTTGCTTTATCGGCGATTGATTCGCTCACAAGAGCGAGTTCGTCTTCTTGAGATTCTTGTGATGATAAAAATTCGTCATGACCATCGATACTTCTATCAGAATCTGATGCCGTATTTTCGGATAAGACAGATTCAAGTTCTGCATCTAAAGAGTCAGATTCGGTGTGAGACTTTGCAAGTTGACTTGCTTCTTCCTCTGGTGATGCTGGAGCAATGCTTATGTCTTCGTTATCTTCTTGAGAAGTCTGACTCTGAATGCTTGAAGCCACGCGCTTTCGGAGCTCAGACGCACGGTTTAAGAATTCAGCAGGAGATAGTTTCGCTGTTTCTTCGGGGACATCAGCATCAACTGGAGCGGGAACTTCGAGTTTGTCGTCCTTCATCCCAAACTGGGATATTCGCGCAGTGCGGATTTCGCTGGTGTCAATGTCAGCCTGACGCCCAGTCGCCCAAGGTCGTGCAAGCATCGATGGCCGTTTACTCACATTTGGTTCGTTTTCATCAGCAGTATCCTCGTCCATCTCCGAAGTTGCCGGTTCCCGAGGAGGTGGTGGTGCACTCCAGCTGGCACCGGCTGGTGCTGATGCCCCGGCAAAAGGAGAACGAACCGAGCCTGTACCCTTCCCCACTCCACCCGCACGAAGACTCGTTCGGACTCGTCTGGACGACGAAGCGCCCCCTGAAGGCGCAACAGTTCGAAAAGGTGCGCCGAGAGGGGTTGGAGCAAGCGAACCATTGCCGTGTAGCCCGACTACTTTTTCGACATTCGCCCAAGATTCGCCATCAAGAACATTAAAACGAATGGCCATGCCTGGCTTTTCGTCTTGGCGAGTATTTACGACAACACCATCTCCACGAAGAACATGGCTCCCATCAGACAACAAAAGTTCGAAGCGAATTTTGCTGCCAGTCGGCTTCGGTGTTCGCGTGCGCAAAAAAAGGCCCGCCGACGAAATATTTTCAGCATAACGCTTCGCGAATTCGTCTACATCTTTGTAGCGAAGGGTAATCTTGAGTGAGACAGTTTGAGTACTCAACGGTGCCTAACTATAGCGCTGTACGCCTCGATGTGAAACGGACGAAAGACTATGATTTCATTTCACTGATGACGCGACGTGCTGCATCAAAACCAGACGCTAATAATGCAGATTTCCCCCCGCCCTGAGCAAAATCTTTACGGCCTCCACCGCGCCCTTCCATAGCTTCGCTAGCGAGTTTCACGATTTTACCGGCATCCACTTGATTGCCTATGTCCTTGGTGACCGCGACCAAAAGCGATGCTTTCTCAGCTTCGCAGGCACCAAGCACGACAATCCCAGACCCGAGTCGGTCACGAAGTTGGTCAGAAACATCTCGAAGCGCTTTCTTCGGAGTTCCATCTGCGCGGTGCACCAACACACGAAAACCCGCGATCTCCTCGATATTATCTAGTAGATCCCCTCCACTTTGGCCTGCCATCGCCGCTTTGGCTCGGGCTTGCTCGAGTTCTCTCTCCAAGGTCTTATTTTGTTTCAAAACTTTTTCGAGTCGACCGACAAGTTGGTCCGGAGTCGACTTCATCAGCCCTGAAACACGTTCGAGAATTTCAGCCTGTTCGTGAGCCCAGTCTAAGGCGGCGAGCCCGGTCACGGCTTCCATGCGACGAACACCTGCTGCCACTGCAGAATCTCCAATGATTTTGATGAGTCCTATCTCTCCCGCCCGCTGGACATGGGTTCCACCGCAAAGCTCGAGAGAATCTGATCCAATTCGAACCATTCGAACGACCTCGTCATACTTCTCTCCAAATAGCATAGTCGCCCCAGCGGAGCGCGCTTGCTCAAGCTCACAAACGTCCGTTTCGGTTGGCGCATTCAGAAGAACAAGCTCATTCACACGGTGTTCAATACTTGTAACTTCTTCAGACGTCAGCGCCTCAAAATGCGAATAATCAAAGCGAAGACGATCCGGAGCGACAAGCGATCCCTTTTGTTGAACGTGGGTCCCTAACACTTCTTTGAGCGCTAAATGTAATAGATGCGTTGCTGAGTGATTTCGCCGAACCGCTTGCCGGCGTCGACTATCCACCTCGGCCTCAACTTGGTGACCCACGCTTGCCTGACCTCGAATCACCTTTGCTTTGTGAACGGTTAAATCGGGCCGGGGTTTTTGTGTATCGACAATCGAAACCTCTAAATCAGTTCCACGAAAGATACCAGCGTCGCCAACTTGTCCGCCCGACTCTCCATAGAAAGGCGTTTGGTCAAGGACAAGATATGTGAAGCCATCGTCTAACTGCTCAATCGCGACAATCTGTGCTGTTGCAGTCTCCGTTTCATATCCTAGAAATTTTGATGCTCCGACCTCTTCTCTAACGCGAAACCAAACGTCTTCAATCGCATCATCGGCGCCGCCTAGATTTTCATTTGTACCAGAATCAGATTTCACAATTTCCATCGCGGCTTTTTCGTCAACCGTGAATCCTCTTTCGGTCGCAATTACTCGAGTGAGATCAATTGGAAAACCAAAAGTGCCGTACAGTTTGGCGACAAATGAAGGCTCAAGAACTTTATCTGCTGTGTCTTCAAGTTCTTTATTGAGTAGCTTGAGACCGTTTTCTAACGTGCGCCGAAAAGCTGTCTCTTCGCTCATCGCTACTTTCTCAATGAGCGTTGAAGCTTCAAGAAGTTGAGGATATGCATCTTTCATTTTTTCTACTACACGCGCGCACGCACGGTGAAAGAACAAATCATCATATCCGAGACGGCTTCCATGACGTATTGCTCGGCGCATAATTCGACGAAGAACGTAACCTCTTCCTAGGTTAGAAGGCTGAACACCATCGGCGACAAGAAATGTTGTCGCTCTTGCATGGTCAGCTATGACCCGCATTGATACTTCGTCCGCAGTATCTCCACCATTATATGGCTTACCAAGTTCTTCGGCGATGCTGTTCAGATAAGGGCGAATTCCATCTGTTTCGTAATTCGAAAGCTTGCCCTGCAAAATCATTGCGAGGCGTTCAAGGCCAGCGCCAGTGTCGACACAAGGTTTAGGCAAGCTTTGAATAGGACTATCCGCAGTGTCCTTTACGAATTGCATAAAGACAAGATTCCAAATTTCTATCCAACCTTCTGACTCTGCGACGCGCCCTGGAGCAAACATGTTGTCGACATCATCGGCCCAGAAATAATGGATTTCTGATGACGGTCCTTGCGGTCCTGTATCACCCATTTGCCAATAGTTATCTTTTCGTCCTAGTCGAATAATTCGTTCCGGTGGAACTCCTTGTTGTTTCCAAAATTCCGCCGCTTCCTCGTCTGCGGGTATATCTTTATCGCCTTCAAATATTGTGACGCAGAGGCGATCTTTCGGTAGCTCAAGAACATCAATCAAAAAGCCCCAAGCATACTCAATAGCTTTCTCTTTGAAATAGTCTCCAAAAGAAAAGTTTCCAAGCATTTCGAAGAAGGTGTGATGTCTCGTTGTATACCCAACATTTTCCAAATCATTGTGCTTTCCGCCAGCGCGAACGCACTTCTGAGAAGACGTAGCAGTCGTGTAGCCTCGCTTCTCTTTCTATGTGAATACATCTTTAAACTGAAACATCCCCGCATTGGTAAACAGCAGCGTAGGATCGTTCGCAGGAACAAGTGGACTGGACTGTACAATCTCGTGGTCACGCTCTTGGAAGTATTTCAGAAAAGACGAACGAATCTCGTCCGTAGTCATAGTCTTCATGCTGTTGTCGGCTATACCAGAGCGTGCGCGAGGTGCGAATAAAGAATTAGCAGACTTAGTCGAGAGAAATACGCGCAATCGGCTGAATATTCATGTCCGGGGATAATTCTTGGTAAGAAAGAACCGCCAGATGCGGAAATTCAAGTTCTACGAGCTTTCTGAAATATCGACGAATCTCCATGGTTGTCAATATCACCGGATTTTGAGCGGTTGGTGGAAGAGAACCGACTTCAGTTCGCACTGCCGACAAGATCTCTTGGGTAATTTCGGGCTCCAACGCCAGGTAACTTCCGGAAGAGGTATGCTGAATTGAGGACCGCACAGTCTCTTCTATTTGAGGGTCCAATAGATACACGATCAGCGTATTTTGACCTCGAGTATATTTATGGCTGATGTAACGCTTGAGAGCCGAACGAACATATTCAGTGAGCATGACGGTGTCATGTTCAACCTGGCCCCATTCGGCAAGAGACTGAAGAATAGAGCGCAAATCGCGGATTTGTATCTCCTCTTCAACTAGTCTTCGTAAAATGTCAGTCAGTTGGAATGGGGAAACGACCTTTGGAACAGTCTCTTTCACCAATGCTGGGAATGCTTGCTCCAACTGCTCGAGCATGTTCATCACTTCCTGGATACCTACAAATTCGGAGGCATTCTTTCTGAGAACACTCGACAGATGTAAGACAATATAACCAGCAGCATCCCAAGTCGTGAGTCCGGCCTGCTCTGCTACATCTTTGTATTCAGCATCAATCCAAGCGCATTCATTGTTATTGGCGGGATTGGTCGCGGTTTCACCCTCGATATTCAAAAGCCTGAGTCGTTCAGCCGTATCGTTTACGAGCACCTTGTCAATGTTCACGGTACCCATAACTAGAGGAATTTCATTGACCATGATGAGGTAACTGCCCGCGGGCATGTCTGTTTCGTTACCCCGAACTCGTATACCGGGAAATCGTACGCCAAGTTCGTAGAAGAGACCATCGCGCATCATGGGGACCATCTCCCCAAGAAAACGGCTTCCTTCGCCGGCGTCTTCCACCAGAGGAATAAGGTCAGCGGCAACCTCAAGTGCAATTGGCGTCACCAATGGCAGCATTTGTTGCGATTGACCTTCTTGCATTTTCTGCGCTTGGATTCGTTTGTCTCGCTGCTCTTTTGCCTGCTCGTCTGTGACGCCCATCTCGTCATCTTGCGGCATGAGCCGACCTTCGGCTTTGAGCTTCTTGGTTCGAATGAGGCCATATCCGATTCCACCAGAAAGCATAGCAAGAACAAAGAATGGAATCGTCGGGAGACCAGGTACAAGGCCCAACAGAATCATCAAAGTTGCTGCAATGACAAATGCACGAGGTTGAGCAAGAAGTTGATATGCGATGTCTTTACCAAGATGCTGGCTTTCTTCTTCTGACGCAACGCGGGTCACAATGAGACCAGCAGTGATCGCAATGAGCAGAGCGGGAATCTGAGATACTAGACCATCACCAATGGTAAGAATTGCAAATACCCGCAACGCATCCGCTGCGGTCATTTCAAGCATCGATGTACCAATCACAATACCAGCGATAATATTGATTGCGGTGATGATCAGACCCGCAATCGAATCTCCTTTGACGAATTTCATCGCACCGTCCATGGAGCCAAAAAGCTGGGATTCACGACTCAGATCGTTTCGCTTCTTTCGCGCCTCATCCATATCAAGCGCACCCGCTCGTAAGTCGGCGTCAATCGACATTTGCTTACCGGGCATGGCGTCAAGGGTGAATCGAGCTGCAACTTCTGCAACACGCTCGGCACCTTTCGTAATCACCAAGAAATTAATGATTGTGAGAATCAAGAAGATGACTATACCAACGACCAAATTCCCTTGGACGACGAAATCACCGAACGCCTTAATTACGTCACCCGCCTTAGCTGTGAGCAAAATCAACCGAGTGGAGGACACGTTTAGTGCCAGTCGAAACAACGTTGTAATTAGTAGTAGGGAGGGAAAAGACGCGATCTGAAGCGCGTTAGGGATATAAATAGCGAGCAGCAGCAACAGGACCGAAATCGACATGTTCAGGACAATCAGCAAATCGAGCGCTACCGGAGGAACCGGTATGATGAGCATCGAAATGATGGTGACGACGAGTCCCGCCATCAAAAGGTCGGAGTAACGACCAATTGTTTGGCTCAGGTCGCCGGTTGTTAAAACTGCTATGAAATTTTTCATACGCAACTAGCGTCGCGACAACTACTTTTTAGGAGGTCGGGCTTTGGGTTTCTTGGCACCGCGCTTAGGTTGCGCATCACCCGATTCACCAGCCGCTTCTTTGTGCTCAATCAATTCCTTGATAACGGCCGCGGTCGCAGCAGCTAAAGCGCGTGCACGTAGTGAAGCGGGATTCTTTCCTTCCGGGTCTAGTTCAATCGCTGCTTTGAGGTCCTCCATTGCGTACTCAAACTCACCGTGCTGAAGCAATAGTTCTCCACGGTTTACGTACGAATTTATATCTTCTGGGTCCAGCTCGATCGCGATCGAGAATTCTTGAGCCGCTTCTTCGTGCATGTCCAACTTCGTATAGATCGCACCAAGCATGGCATGAAAATAGGGGTCGTAAGGATTACCGATGACCAGGCCTTCGAAGAGTGTTCTTGAATCTTTATAACGCCCTTGTTGGTACATGGTGTAACCAAACTCTGCGATGGCGTACGCTTGCTCCATCGTCATTCCCTCGAGCTGCGCCCAAGTGATTTTACCGAACAGGAATTTCTTGAAGTTTTCTTCCGTAAAATTGTCGATAGGATTGGGTGCATCGACGTATTCGAGCTCAATATCACCACGCTCAACGGCTTTGATGACATCGTCTGCGGTCATGCTCTCGAGTTCTTTGTCGACATCAGCAAGGATCTGCTCTTTTTCCGCCTCGGTGAGGTCTTCAGGCTTCTTTTTAGCCATGAGTTCCTCAGTCGACATCTTAGTTGTTGGCTTCTTGCCTTTTGTTATTTTCTTAGTCGCCATAGCCCGTTTCTGTGCCCGTCCTTCATATCACTGTCCGAGAAAATCTCAAAATTATCGACCACTTTTGCTTCAAAGACGAAAAAAAGCCCGGAGAGCATCGCTCGCCGGACTTTTTGATGGCTTTAAGCTCCCAAAGCAGAAGCTCAAGCCGCCTGAAAAAAATGCTTCCTATCGACCAATCGACTGGATGATACCCTTGGCCGTTTCATTGTATTTATCAATGATTTGGCGAAGCATATCGAACATCTGCGAACGTTTATCAATCATTCGTTTCAGCTTCATGGTTTCGACATCGATGGACGGAGAATTCATTCCTCCACCCATTTTTCCGCCGACGCCGCCGCCAGCTTTCGCACCCATTGGTCCACCAAGTGCAAAACCAGCTGCCGTGCCCAAACCGCCCAAGGCTTTACCTTTGCCGTTACGCTTAGACTGTTGCTGCTGAATAGCATTGATGTACTGCGCCTGACGTTGGATGTCGCGGTCCATCTTCTTCATAATGAGCATCAACATAAGGGTCACTTTGTCCTCCACAGTTAGTGAAGGATCCATCATCACTCCGGTAACCTGTCCTTGATGCGCCATTTCGTACAATGGGTTCGTATTGTTGATTCGACCAGGCATTGCGAGAGGATTCCAAGAACCCATTCCGCCGCCGCCAAGCATTGGGAGAGCGCCAAAACCGCCCATTCCTAGGCCACCGCCCATGCCCATCATGCCCATGCCGCCCATGCCCATCATGCCCATGGATGCACCGCCGAGACCGCCAGAAACAAGACCTCCCAGGCCGCCCATCATAAGACCGCCAAAGGGATTGCCCATCATTGTTCCCATCATGAGCCCTTGCAGAGCACCACCGACGCCGCCGACGCCAGCGCCAATCAATCCGAGCTTGCCAGCAGAACGCATGACCGAGTGTTCCATACCATGGAGGCATCCGATCGCGCTGTTTGCCATTGGGTTCGCAGCGAAGCCTGGCATTGGAGCTGGACGTGCACCAGGTGCAAAACGTTGGATAGTGAGAACACCGTCTCTCTTTCCATCAGAAACGATGCGACCGCCAACACCTTGTTCGAAAGCTGCGCGAGCGGTTGGGTTGCGAGATAGCAATCTCTCAAGTTTTGCGGCGCCTCTTCGTTTTCGGTTGAAAAGCCTGCTAAAAAATCCCTTCTTCGTTCCGGGGGCGAGATCAAGTCGTTCAAAACCACCAGAGTATCCACCACCACAAATTGGACCCATTACCGGCCTCATCATTCCAGGCGAGGGCATCTGTCCGAACGGAGGAAGATTCGCACCAGAGAACTGACCAAAACCAGTTGCGCAGTGACCGAAACCACCTTGGAGCATGCTAAGTGCTGCATGAGGGTTTGCCGCAAGAGCTGATTCAATGCCTTGCTGCAGGCCCTGAGCGTAGCCTAGCGAGTGAAACAAATTATTATTGGAACCTATGTTCATTCCCATGAGTTATTTCCTTCGCGCTTTTCTAATAAGAAGCGCTTGTTAGCTAATTTTCGACTGGGTTTTGCAAACGAGACTCTCACCTCTCGCTTCCCAATCGACTCAGAGTGTATCGGATCCAAACCTACGTAGTTGCTGAGTTTTTTCTCTTTTTCGGTCTTTTTTATAAGTAACCGTAATTATTGGTGATCTAGAGAACCGAAAACGCTGATTCTACTGCGAAATCAGCTACTTACAACTACTACGGACTACCTTGTCCTACATTAGAACGAGCCGGGACCGCGCTGGGAAAGCAGGCGCCTCAGCGCATTCGCTTTACGGCACAGGGGGTGACTACGACTGGAGCTAAGCTGGATAGCCTGATTGAGATCTCCAAGGGCACTAACCGTATCTCGACGGCTGATATGAACTTCAGCGCGATTGACATACGCTGCAATACTTTGCGGGTTAACCTTAATTGCATGATTGAATTGCCGAATCGCGCGTTCTGCGTCGCCCCTGCGATGATATACAACGCCGAGCGCGCGGTAATAATAATCACTCTTGGGATCTATCGCGACAAGACCTTCAAAAATCGTTTGTGCATCGCGAAACTTGCCATTGAGATACAGGGTGTAAGCATGTTGGGCGATTTGGTACAGGTCGTCCGTACTGTAATCTTTGATTTGCTTTAGGGTTTGCTCACCTGAGGCCCATTTCTGTACGTATTCATCATAAGAAGCACCCGGCGCATCTATTCCGCGCTTTGTGAGCGCCTTTTCGCCTCCGAGGGCAATCATAGGTCCTTGGTCAGCCACAGGGAAGTTCTACTATCCTTTCGATGATGCGAGAAGCCTCATATAGACATCTTCAGCTAAGCCGTTGTATCTATCCAGAATTTCTAACATTTTCTGCTCACGCCGAAGCATCCTTTGCATCTGCTCACGACGAGCGGCGGGTTGCCCTGATAACGGAGCGTCCTGAACGGCGTCATCGAATAGAACCGCTGACTGGCGGCGTGCCCGGCTTAACACCTTACGAAAAACAACGTGCGTAAGGCGAAACGCGGTCGCGTCCGTCGAGGGGTCATCTTCTATAGGCGGCCCGCCTATACGAAGTGCCTCACTGTTACGATTAGGTGTGAGAAAGTTCGTCGGCGCCAACTCTGGCATAGGAGAGGCCTGCGGATTTTTCTCGATCCGTCGTTGAAGCGCCTTAACCTCATCTGGATAGGTCCCAACTAAGCCTGCATTGGCTGGCCAGGGCCATTTTGCTTTAATGTCCGCCATAGAAGTTTATAATCCTCCACCTATCGTTGTCGGCGACAACGCTGACTTGGTGCTCATATCATGACATTCAAGCGAAAACTTCGCCACTACCCTTTGAGTCGACCTGCCCCTCGAGGCTTTTTATCGTTATTACCCTTACTAGCGCTGCCATCTGATTTGACTTGTAACGGAGCTGCTGGTGCGCCGCGAACATCTGGCCGCTTGGTCGAACCTTTGTTCTTGGTCTCTTGTTCTTCTCTGATCTTGTAAACAAAGGCGAGAACTTCAGCGACGGCTTCAAAAAGTTCTTCAGGAATTTCCTCATCAATCTCAAGTTTGTTGAGCGCTTGAGCCAACGGAACGTTGCGCAAAATTGGAACGCCGTAGTGCTTTGCAATCTCCTTAATTTTTTCCGCATGCTTACGCATACCTTTGGCTACCACCTTGGGCGCCTTGTCTTTCTCTTTGTCGAACTTAATGGCGACTGCAATATGAGCTGGATTCACGATAACGGCGTCTGCGTTCTTAACGTTCTCCTGACTTCCCGAAAAAAGCAACTCGTGAGCCAGTTGTTTTCGCTGACCTTTGACCTGCGGATCACCTTCCATCTGTTTGTACTCTTGTTTCACGTCGTGCTTCGACATCATCATTTCTTTGGCGAATTGTTTTCGAGCAATGATGAGATCAACTACGCCAATAATAATAAACACCGCAGTTACTTTGATCATAAACTCTGTCAGTAAACCTGCACCGAATTCAAGCGCATTTTCGAATGGCTGGCTTACGACGAGAACCATGTCAGCAAGTGCAGCAGTCATAATATCCCAAGCCACGTAGGTAACGACCGCCATCTTAACGAGGTTCTTAAGAAGCTCGATAAACTTCTTCATTTTGAAGAGGCCTTTGAGCCCTTGTATGGGATTCAGTTTCTCAACTTTAGGTATCACGGCCTTGAAAGCGACAAAAAAGCCGGTCTGAACCACATTCGAGAAAATCCCTAGAACAAAAACAATTCCAGCTACGGGCAAAGTCAGTTGCAGCAGGAGGGGAATGGCATCTTCAAAAAGTTTTGCAATGACCGCCTCGGAAGGTCTTGTCACAGCAGCATCAATCGCTGCTCGCGTGTACTCGATAAGTTGATTACCGACGTACCCGATAAGGCCAGCTAAGGTAAAAAAGCCTCCGGCAAAACCTAAAGCACCGACAAAGTCCTGACTTTTCGGTACCTGCCCCTCTTCTTTTGACTTACGGAGTTTTTCCGGGGTCGCTTCCTCCGTTTTCTCGCCGCTCTCGCCGCCCACTTGAGAAACAAGCTAGCCCACATTTCATAATTGTCCTAGCCATGTTAATCGGAAATATATGGCCGTCAAAGGACCAAACGGGCCAAGATCAGGTACCAACGCAATCCAAAACGGCGAAAACCCCGCGGAAAAAGCCGCCGAAAGCAAAAAGACGCAATTGAAGGCCCAGCAACCAAGCTCGGACGAATTTGATCGAATTGCTGAATCGCTCGCTGGCAGCGACACGGGCAGAGAGCAACAACAGAAAACTCGACGAAAAGCAGCCAAACGAAAACAAAGTGCTCTTTGGTCTCGAGCAACTGATCAAAGGGCACAGAACACTGAAAAACTCCAGCACAAAGCAGAACAATTACTGCATCTCATGGCGCTGCAAGGCTTTACGTTAGAAAGTATCGAACGTCATAGAAAAGAACTCGCAAAAATCCGCAAAGAACTTGAACGAATACAAAAGAAAAAAATCCACGAAAGTCGAAATCTCAAAGCAGAAGACTACGAGCAGGTATCCACCCCTGATATCCAAAAACTAGAAAAAGAGCTCGCTCGAATTGAAGCAATAGACTCACCTCTGGAGAAAGCCTATGAAGCGGCTTCTCTAATACTTACTGAAGACCTTGCAACTGAGCAGCGTCGAGTAAAACTAGCGCCCCAAGATATGGCGGCAGGCCTAAGCCTCGCAGCAACAACAAACCCGAGCACAGTTCTGCTGGATCTCGCAAGTTCAGAGAACGAAGATCCCCAGCATGATTTGACCGAACCGCAAGACAATCCTAATCTTGATCGAAGTTTAACTGTCCTGCAACGACTACAAGACCTTATCAATTACGGGGACCGCTTGGGATGAATCAAATTCCGGACGATCCATTCGATGGCATTGTAAAAATATCACATAAGGAGCTCAATCTTCTCCGATTCACCTGTGATTTGATACCTTGTAACGAGTCACCTTTATCGTCACAGCTTTCAATTTCAAATTCGGAAGGGTTTGGAGACAGCGCGCAAACACTATTAGAAAAGAGCCTCGTAGAAGAAAGAACATTTCGACCGAAAAGAGAGCTTTTGAGAAGACTACTCATCGCTTCACAGCCTGATGCACGAATAGTCCTTACTAAACGGAACCTTAACCAAACTAATCTACTCTTTGATGCTTTCGAGCGAGCCTCAACATTCATGGAACTCCAAAGTAACAAGCAAGCGATATCACTCGGAGTTCCAAGAGGAAAAAGCTGGCTATACAAACGAGTCCGAGGATTCTTTACCGCCAGAAGTTCAGGAGGAGACCTCATCGAACTCAAAATGAGTCTCCCCGAATATTTTGTTTTCTCTCTTGTTGCAAAAGAGACCTCAAACACCGCAAAACCGAGGGCACACCCGAAACGTTCAATGAGCCATAGTGAATCTCTTGGCCCATCTGTCGTCATGAGTGACTCAGTTGATGAAGAAGGCTCACTGCAAAGACTAGCAAAGAAGTTGTCTCTCGATTTTGAAAAATCAGGAAGTGTCGTTCAGCCGTTCGAGTGGCTAAAGGCACTAGAGTCGTTGGAAAAAAAGGGGGTAATAATGAGACGTAAAGACAGTCACGCACTCAGACCCTTTTTACGAGATTTATCAGATGGGCTTACGCAACGAAGCCGTTACGTTTTAACCCGATTTGATTATCTAGCCCAAGAATGGGTGACGCGAGATCTCACTCTGCTTAGTGTCCCAGGAAGTGTTTTTATGCTTCAGACTCATGCAAACTCGGTGATCCACATCAAGGAATTAGATGCTCAAGAGCTCGATAAAAAGCTTGCATCGGTGATTTACTCACCCGATTTCTAATTATGCCCACAACTTAATCACGTTCTGAGCAAACTGCAGCGAGTAAGCAACCAAATCGGCCATACGATCATAAACGAGAGTAAGTGAAAATAGTAGCAATGCGATTGCCGACATCGCCTTTACACCCATTGCCATGAAATAGGCATTTAGTTGAGGCGCAATACGATTTAACATTCCGAATACAACATCCGTCATGAACGTTGCGAAGATACCGGGAAAGACCAAGGCGAAAGCAATCGCAAAAAGTGATGCGGTGTACTTCATAATGGCGTCTACTAATTCGAAAAATCCGCCTGAGAGTGCGGGAAATTGATCAATGCGCACAAGCGCATAGCTTTCAATAAATGCTCCTAAAAACAACCTATGACCGCCTACGCCAATAAACACAATTAGGAGAATTTGAAACAAAAATAAACCAAGCGGAGAAGCACGAAAACCAAGCTCTGGAACCTGCACTTCAGCCATGTTGGAACCGCGCATGACGTCAAGAACACGGCCGCCTATCTCCATAGCGTAGAACATTTCCGCGCCGACAAACCCGATTACGTAGCCTATAAACAACTCTTTGAGCATAAGCGGTATAAAAACAACCGCGCTCATCGTCGCCATGGGCGTTGTCACAGTTCCGACCACAGCTGGCCAAAGCAAAAAGGCGAGAGCGAAAGAAATGCCCATTTTTGTAGTAGCAGGAACCAACTTGCCACCTAAGAAAGGTGTAATAAATACGATGGGAAGAATCCGGAACATAAGCAACATACCCTGTAATACGAGTTCCGCCAGGTCAGGAGACCGACCAACGAATTCGCCAAACGAGATAAAGATGCTGCCCATGGATTACTCGACGGTAGTTTTATTCATCTACCAATTACGGATGGAAAGCCTTCGAAACAGATTCGTCCGAATTGTGCCATCGCTCCACCTAACCACGGACCGAAAATCGCCAAGACGCCGAATACGACGATAATTTTTGGCACAAAGGTCAATGACTGTTCTTGGATTTGAGTAACCGCCTGAAATAGAGCGATGATAAGCCCGACAATCAAAGAGATCAAAACAGGTGGTCCAGAAATAATGAGTACAAGTAAGAGTGCTTCATTGGTGATTTGAGCAATAAAATCATTCGTCACGGTCTCTTCTCCTTTCCTAGACTAAACATAACCAACGACCAGTCCCTTTGTGATCAGGTACCAGCCATCGATTATAACAAATAACAACAGTTTAAACGGGAGCGAAATCGTCGTCGGCGAAAGCATTTGCATACCCAGAGCCATCAAAATATTCGCTACTACCATATCGATAACCAAAAACGGCACGAAGATAATGAAACCGATCTGGAAGGCCTCCTTCAATTCGGAAATGACGAAGGAGGGAATAATCACACTAAAATCTTCGGGCGCAACACCTTGCCTATCTTCCGGCTGTCTGAGCCGCTTCGCCAAGCTGAAGAACATCGCTCTATCTTTCATATGGCTGTGCCGAGTCAGGAACTTTCGCATGGGATCGCGAGCCTCAGCCATTGCTTCAAAGGCTAAATCTACGGATTGCGCAGTGAGTAGAGATTTTCCGGGAGCCTTTTTATCAATAAGCGCTTGGGCATTTCGATACACCTCAAGCCCCACAGGGGTCATCACATATATTGTAAGTATAATCGAGAGCCCCGTTATGACCTGAGTCGGCGGCATTTGTTGTGTTCCCAAAGCCGAACGAACAATTGACAAGACAACAGAGATCTTCACGAAGCTTGTGACCATAATGATCAAGAATGGCAGCAACGCCATTCCAGCGAGCGCGAAGGCAAGCATCAATGGACGGGACACCAATGATTCCTGCTGATTCACTTGGGTCAACTCTCGAATAGAGCGACGCGGTCGATTACGTTGAGCGTGCGCAGGCTCGGCATCGACGACACAAACACCGCCAGCCGCCGCCAATGCAGCTGTGAGCAAAAGTGCTCCTCTCATTGACCTTTTACGAGAACCCTTCTTTCCTATCATGATGGTGTATCCTTTTCGGATTTATTACCGAGCAGTGACGCGAACCGAGACAGCCCAGCAAAAGGCTGTGACCCTGTCGCCGAATGGAGCTCACTGGCTTCGTTCAGGTCTAACTTTGCAAGCATCTGCATTGATTGCTCCGTGACTCCGACCAAGAAAAACTCATCCTCAACCTTTACAATGAAGAGGCTTCGTTTTGCATCGAGCGGCAGTCGATCAAGTAATTTAATAAGTCCCTTGGGAGCTGTAGCCGTCAAGCCAACCTGCCCTCCTGGCGTCATCTGTAACAATTTCGGGAGCATCTTTCCGAGAATCATATACGCAAGTAGACAGGTAATAAGAGTCCAAAGGACGACCTGAAATAATTTGCCTGCCAATTGCATCCCATCACTTGTGCCAATATTTTCAGCTGTAGCTTGTCCGCTCTCTTCCTTCGCAAGAGCAGCATTAAATCGAGCTGTAGAAGACGTTGCTGCGGTAACTTTTTCATTGGAAGGAAGCGGCTGAGCAACCGCAATCGTCGCAAATAAAAAACTACTCAACAAAATGAGAATTAGCTGCTTCATCATTCTCCGTTTTGGCTCAGGCTTACGAGCTTGACGCCCAGCGCCCCCTCGATTTCAACCAGTTCGCCTTTCGCGACGAGTTTATTATTGACGACAAGATCAACCGCCTCCGTGGGCGACCGTCCTAGTTCAATAAGCTGACCAGAACGAAGTCTAACAATCTCATCTGCGGTCAATTGCACGCGACCAAGCTCAACAACGGCAACCATAGGGATGTCGCCGAGCAGGGGTTCTGCCTCCGGAAAACGATTCGCCTGAGCCTCCGGTTCTTCGGAAGCACCATCTTCGTAGCCGCCTTCCTCGTAGCCGCCTTCCTCGTAGCCGCCCTCTTCGTAGCCGCCTTCTTCGTAGTCGCCTTCTTCGTAGTCGCCCTCTTCGTAATCCTCATAATCGCCGTCATTTTCGTCATCGAGGCCATAATCTTCGTCGAAGACATCGTCGTTAGTCACGTTTCCGTCATCGCCCTCTTGTTCTGAATAGCCATGTTCGTGATCTTCGTAGCCTGCCACCAATTCCTCGGGATTTTCGGGCGCGCCATGACCAATAACCGGGTCATGAACAGATGGTGGTTGTTCATAAATTATATTTTGGATTTCGAAGAATTGTTTTTCATCTTGCATACGTATTTCACCAGTAAGTTTTGCGATTTTTCCAAGCCCTACGCGCATAGTCGCTGGACCGTGAATCCAGCCATCTTGAATTTGTATTGAAGTATCTTCCAGAAGTACAATATCTCCGGGTTCCAACTCCTCTAGGTCTCCCCGTGAGAGTTCTATATTCCCTGTCTCAACCCAGACATCAACGGGTACGCCCCCAAAAGATTGAAACCGCTCCCAAATTCGCTCACTCGTTCGGTTCTGAATTTCTTGGTTCGCATTTTTAGGGTTCAGAACAGTCGCTCGCGCTAAACTTTCCGGGATGAAAGCGCGAACACTCCCTATGTCCATATCGTAGGAAAGTTTCCAATTTACGGACATCCATCTCGATTCCGTTTTGAAGATATCTGCCGCGGAGCGCACGTCGCTTCGGAAATCTTCTATACGAAGAGATAATTGCTCCGGGTTCGGCCAGTCATCTGCACATTCAGCCAGTACCTTGAGGGCCATGAACATGAAAACGCCCTGCTCAATTTCGGTGAGATGACGATGCACGTCGAAACCGCTCTTTGACGTTCCCAAGAGTTTCGCAACAATTGTGTACGCAAACTCTAAATCAACTTCGACCACAATTTTCTGAGTTTTAGGTGCCAGGCCAATAATCAAAAGACAGGTTTTACCTGGAATAACTTTTCGCAGACGGTTCGTTTCGTGAAAACGAATCGCGTCGAAAAAAAAGTCGACAGAAATGTCGGTGTGCTTTTCAAAAAGTGCGCTAATTCTCGATACCAATCCTCGGGAGAAAAACGCTTCAGGCATAGCTCGTAAAAGAGCATCGTGCATAAATTTTTGGTCCCGAGGAATATGTTCTAATTCGTGAATTCGAAACGGACGAATTCGTTTCTGACGAAGTTCTGGGTCGTCAGGTTCGAGCGTTCGCGACACTCGAGTTCCTATCGCTCCGTGATGTGGAATCGTGGGGGCGGGCACTGGTGGAGGTTGAACAGCCAAAGCTATTGATATGACTACCTTTTACCTGTCTGAGGAGCAAGTCACTGAGGGGTCAAGATGAACGAAACACGCGAAAAAAAGCAGATTTCTTTAGACTTAGGTCAATTCGGGCGCCCTACCGGGCTCGAAGAATATCAAGTTCCAAACCTTTTTTGGATAAGGCTCGCATAAGTTCACCTTTACTTGCGTCGATAAGGTTTCGAGTGTTCCGGTCACAGCCATCAAAGCTGCAACGAACTTTTCCTTTTCGAAGTCCCACGCGCAGCGTTACGCCTTCGAACATTGGACCCTTCAACTGAATCATGACCTCTGACTTACCATCAGATGCGGCTGCGACGGCGATGGCCTTAGCGATTTCTCGAATGACGATATCAGGTAAGC
This sequence comes from Myxococcota bacterium, assembly GCA_036337945.1. Taxonomy (GTDB): domain Bacteria; phylum Myxococcota; class Kuafuiibacteriia; order Kuafuiibacteriales; family Kuafuiibacteriaceae; genus JAYZDF01. The sequence continues at coordinate 18,982 of JAYZDF010000068.1, read as the reverse complement.
GTTTTGCTCCTTCTGAGGTGCTTGAACCGGCTGCTTCAACGGTGAGTATCTGGGGCTCGGGCTGGCCGTCGTGTTGACCAGATTGCTGTTCTTGTTGCCTATCGTCATCGGATGACCTCTCTCGGTCTGGATCGATATCTAGGCCGCCACCCAGTACACCCTCTTCTGTCAGAAAAATTTCTGACTGTTCTTCAAGCGTCGCGTTTTTTACACGCTCCCGCTCGGTTTCAGCGACACTGTCAATTTCACCATAGCGGTCAACTTCTGCTTTTTTGCCTGCTTCAACATCTACATTGCGAGCACGAGTGCCTCCTTTTGTCGCTGCCTGAGACACAGCGGCTCGTTTAGCAAGTTCACGTCGATTCTTTAGGAGCTCTTTCGCATTTCGGGTTTGTTGTTGAGGCTGCGTTTGTTGATTTCGAGTATCTTTCGAAGCGGCACGCTGAGAATTTCGTTTTTGGTTTCGCTCTTGCTGTGTTTTTTGCTGCATCACATCGGCAAAAGCTACGTTCCTGCGGTTCTGGTCCAGCTTTTTAGATTGGTCTACGCGTCGACGCCTTTGCGCTTCGTTCGCATCGTTCACCCGCTGTTGTTCTGGTGTGTCTCCAATCCGTGCCATATGTAGTATAAAGTAGGCGTACTCGACGGCCTAGCCTTTATATTATCGCATACTGCTCGAGAAATGTTGTGTGATGCTTTGTAACTGGGAAAAATGATTAGTTTTTTTTGAAATTGTAGATGGTCTGACCAATCTCATCCATTTCATCGGCTTGCCTTTGAGCCCTTTTCTTTTTGAGCTCGGTTTCCCATTTTTCCTTGTGTTTGAGCAGAGCCTTAAGTTCCTGCGTTGCATGAACAAGCGCATCTTTGGAACGTTTGAGGTCCATCTCAGCCTGTTTTACTGATTCTTTTTGACCTTCGATCTTATATTTCTGGTCCGTCTCCCGCTCTTTGAGACGATCAATGTATCGATAGGCAGACGATTGGTCCGTAATTTTCATTTCGCCGGACGCAAGTTTTTGAGAATATTCTTCGCGCCGACGAAGCCGTTCGGCGATCATATCTTCGAGTTCTTTTTCAAATTCCTGGAGAAGTTCTTCTTGGTGTCGCAAAGCTGCTTGCATATCTGCGAAATACTGTTTGGCTTCCTCTTCGGCTCTTTCACGAATACCTAAGAGGGCTTGCAATCGATATTGCGCCATTAGTAGAACAGCCCTGTTAATTGTTGAATGGCTTCTTCAAAGCTTGAACATTCCTCAGTCCGTTGCTTTAAGAAGGTTTCACAGGCCTCGATTTTATCTATCGCAAAGTCAGTTTTGGGGTCTGTCCCATATTGATACGCACCAAGTAAGATTAGATCTCGTTGCTTCTCGTAATTCGCCAGAACTTCTCTCAATTGGGCCGCCGATTGCTGGTGCTCTTCAGGAACTATTCCTGCCATGACACGAGAAAGTGACGGCAAAATATCAATCGCAGGCCAATGATTGCGTGCACCAAGGTCGCGGTTCAGAATGATGTGGCCATCCAGAATACCTCTTACTTCATCTGAGATGGGCTCTTCCATGTCACCGCCTGCAACGAGCACTGTATATAATGCAGTAATTGAACCCCGGTCCGAATTACCTGTCCGTTCGAGTAGTCGGGGCAGCATAGAAAAGACGGAAGGTGGATAACCTTGCCGAGCCGGTGGTTCACCGACCGCAAGACCAATTTCGCGCTGTGCACGCGCGAAGCGCGTGGTCGAATCCATCATTAAAAGAACCTTTGCTCCACGGTCCCGAAACCACTCGGCGACAGCAGTCGCAACGAACGCAGACTTTTGACGAACCAAAGAGGGCGTATCGGACGTCGCACAGACCACAACTGATTTCTTCATCCCTTCTTCACCTAGGGACTCCTCAATAAAATCCTTAACTTCGCGGCCACGTTCGCCGATCAAGCAACAAATAACGACCTCGGCCTCGGTGTTACGTGCGATCTGTCCCATCAGCGTCGACTTACCGACACCAGAGCCCGCAAAAAGGCCAACACGTTGTCCTTTTCCAATTGTGAGCAACCCATCAATTGCACGGACTCCAAAGGAGATATGTTCCGTGATGCGTTCACGATCCATGGGATTAGGAGGGTCTCGCTCAACGGCCCAGGGCTCAAGACCTCTCATGTCAAGAGGTCGGCCATCGGCTGGCTGACCAAGTCCATCAAGAACTCTGCCCAGCAACCCTACACCGCACATAATTTCAAACGGTTTACCGCTAGGGATGACTTCGGAATCAGGACCAACGCCCTCAGCTGAACCCATCGGCATGAGCAGCACTTCTTTGTCCCTAAAACCGACAACTTCGGCGTTGAGTCTGCGATCGGGGTTCACTATCTCGACCATCTCACCGATTCGGACTCCAGGTACCGCGGCTTTGATGATCAGGCCTGTGAGTTCCGTGACACGACCTCTTACATGAGTGAGCTTACGGTTCTGGACGCGGCGAATATAACGATCAAAAGTTAGCGGTGCGGACACAACTAGTAGCTCTCCTCGTCGTACTCTCCGGTTTCAGACTCATCTTCTTCCGAAGAATTTAGTTCGTCTTGCAGTGCAACCTCTAATGCTGCGAGTTGACGGTCTAACGAGGCATCAATTGTACCTAGTTCAGTAACCACGATGCAGCCACCACGACGAACGGAGTCATCTTCACGAATTTCTACGTTCCCAGCTCGCGCCAAAACGTCGAAGAGTCGACGTTGATTAGAGCGCAACGTATCAACATCGTCAGGATTGACTCTTACATTAATTTCTCGCTGTTGAGTCGCGTCTTTTAGCGCAGCACGTACGATGCTCACAATTGTTCGAGGCTCAGTACGAAGCTCTTTGCCGATAATTTTTTCGACGCAAGCTGTGACGAGTTTGATGTACTCAGGCTCGATGGATGCCTTCATCTGCTCTACTTGCAAAAGCGCTTGCGTTGTTTGCTCAGTATGCTGCCCAAGCCCCTCTTCGTAGCCCTCTTGATGGGCACGTTGCCTAATCTCTTCGCCTTCGTGCTTGGCTTGGTCAATAATCTGCTGAGCCTGTGTTCGCGCCTCGGCCAAGATTCGTCGCGCCTCTTTTTCAGCACCAACGATTTCTTTTTCAATGATAGGTTTTCGCCCTCTTCCCCCCGAGTGTCCGGATCTCCGAGGTGGTTTCGTTGGTCTGGAGGAGCTCGCCGATGCCGAATCCGCTTCTTTTCGTTTGATGACCTTTGGCACGCTCCAAAACTCTAACCTTTCTGAAAGATGGACGCCAAATATGAACGCTTCTCTTGGTTCTTCTCCTTCTCGATATCGGGTTTACCAGCAACCGCGCATGCTGCGGCCCTCGGGCAAGGCATATTCTCTTCGCATCCTTTGCAAAGTGGTGCTTTTTTCAGCCCACGACCACAGGGTTACGGAACTTTTAGAACCAGGCTAAAAAGCAAAAAGATTATGCAAATTGCAATCATAGGATGCGGATATACCGGAGAGAGACTCGCTAGGAAACTGGTCGAATCCGGTCATCGTGTAAAGGTGACCAATCGAACAGATGAAAAACATGGTCTTTATCGAAGTTGGGGATTGCAGCCGATTGTCTTCGCCCAAGACGATTCCTCAGAAGATTTTGAGGAACTGCTCAGCGATGTTGAGGTCGTGTACCATCTCGCTCCCCCGAATCCATCTCTTTTACCCGCACAAATTGCGCAGAAACTCCGTAACGCTAGTCCGAATTTACGAGTATGCATTTATGGCTCAACCACTGGCGTTTATGGTCGCCGTGAAACGCAAAACGAGTGGATTGATGAATTGAGTGAGTGCGGCCCCCGAGACTCAAGAGGACAGCGTCGCGCAGATATGGAGACAGCACTGAGGGATGCTGGCGTACCCACAAAGGTCGTGCGCATTGCAGGAATTTACGGCCCAGGAAGGACACTAGCGAGTCGGGTGCGGTCACCTGACTGGCCTCTATTTGAGGATGCGCCGAACACGAGTCGGATCCACGTCGACGATCTTGTATCCATTTTACAAGGCATGCATGAAGAAAAGGCGCCAGACCTTATCAATGCATGTGATGATTTGCCATGCACGACACTCGAAGTCGCACGTTTTACCGCAGGCTTACTCAAGGTCGATCTACCAGCACTGGTGACAAGAGAAGAAGCCAGACAGAAGATGTCTGAAATCGCTTGGAGTTTTCGATCAAACGGTAGAACTTGCCGTTCTATCTATCGTGAACAACTGGTCGGTCCGTTGCTGTACCCGACTTACGAAGAGGGTGTCACAGCTAGTTTGGCAGCCGAGGGTTTAATATAGCTGGCGTAGGACATCAGCCGTGCTAATAATCGCCAGGTGAGCGAATCCTTACTTATCGTCGATAACCCATACACTGGAGAAGTTGTTCTCGAGCGACAACTCGCAACTTCATCTCAAATGGATGAAATCATGAAACGCTCGCACGAAGCCCATCGAAGTTGGAAACGAACCTCGCTGACTGAGCGGCTTGAAGTCGTGAAACGTTTCACTGATCATTTCCACTCGAATGCTCATGACTACGCGGCCGAAATCACCGCGAGCATGGGGAAGCCGCTGGGGCAAGCTCGTGGAGAAGTCCGAGGCATGATTTATCGCGCGACTCAAATGAGCGCCATTGCAGAAGACGCGCTTGCGGATATCGTTCTCCCAGAACAAAAAGGATATAGCCGATGGATTCGTCGTGAACCGGTCGGCGTTGTAGTTGTACTCGCCGCTTGGAACTATCCGCTACTCACAGCTATCAATTCAGTTGTTGCAGCCGTTCTGGCTGGAAACTCCGTGGTTCTCAAACAAAGTCCCCGAGCCCCACGCTGCGCGGAACAATTCGCTGAAGCATTTGAAGCCGCAGGAGCGCCAAAAGATCTCGTAACGGCGATTCATTGTAGCTACGCAGTTTCCGAGGAACTGGTTGCTCATCCCTTGGCCGGATACGTATCCTTCACTGGCTCTGTTTTTGGTGGTCGCCGAATTTATCAGGCCGTAGCAAATTCTCGTTTTATCGATGTTGGTCTGGAATTGGGCGGCAAAGACCCAGCCTATGTTGCTGAGGATGCAAACTTTGAACACGCAGTCGTAAATTTAGTTGAGGGTGGTTTCTATAATGCGGGACAAAGCTGTTGCGGCATTGAACGCGTATATGTTCACGAAACAATCTACGACAAATTCCTCGAAGCAACCGTAGAAGAAACGCGGAACTATCAGCCAGGTGACCCTATGGTCAAAGACACAAGCCTAGGACCCATGGCTCAACCGACGTCTGTTCCTTTTCTGGAGAAGCAAATTGATGAAGCCAAGTCGTCCGGAGCAAGAATATTGACGGGCGGTTCGGCAACCCAGTTCGAAGGCAAGGGGCGTTTTTTCTCACCTACGATCGTTGCAGATACAGATCACAGTATGTCGATAGCAAAAGAAGAGAGCTTCGGGCCGGTCATCGCGATTCAAAAAGTAAGCTCAGACCAACAAGCCATTGAAAAAATGAACGACAGTGAATTCGGACTGACCGCCAGCATTTGGACTTCAGACATTGAACGAGGACGGAATCTGCTTCCTCAACTCGAAGCTGGGACGGTTTTTTTGAACAGAGCCGATTACCTGGACCCTCATCTTGCATGGACCGGCGTGAAAGATTCTGGAAAGGGCGCCTCGTTGTCCGCGCTCGGTTTTCACGCTGTCACTCGGCCCAAGAGTTACCATTTGCGGCTAAAAGTATGACTGAACCCGCCCACTGCCTCTGCTGAAGGGTTAAACCCCTAGACGCAAATAGGCCTGTAGTGGGTTTTGCGAGCAAATTCATCCTTAAATCAGGTCCCCCGCTTCGTTTTTACGTCGACAGTCTGACTGGGCTTGGCTAGACCTCTTTTTATGACCTGCGAGGAAGTCACGAAAGTTATCACGGACGGCATTCCAGGAGCCGAGGTCACCGTAAAGGATCTTACGGGTACCGGAGACCACTTTTCTGCCGAAATTTCTGCGCCAGCTTTCGCTGGCATATCAATGATCAAACAGCACCGAATGGTTTATGACGCACTCGGTGACCTCATGAAAGGGCCTATTCATGCGTTGCAACTCACTACTCGCGCACCTTAGCGTTGTACTCACTATCAGTCTCTCGTCTTCCGCAATTGCTGCGGAACGGCCTGAGACTATTCTTCAGTTTTTTGAAACAAGCTGGAACGATGTGTCTGACCGAATGCCGGAAATTGCCCGGCTTGGTTACACTGCAATTTGGCTTCCGCCCCCTACAAAAGGCGCCGAAGGAACGTTCGACGTTGGTTTCGCAGTGTTCGACCGATTTGATTTAGGAGACAAAGACCAAAGGGGCACAATCGCCACTCGATACGGAACAAAAGCTGAACTTCTTCGTATGGTCGATGAAGCCCATCGCTTCGGGATAAAGGTTTATTTCGACATTGTGATGAATCACAATTCGAATCCGGCTTTGGTCGAGACTTCCGGCTTCTCGGGTGAAGCCGCAAAAATCGAAGAATATCCGGGAACCCATCCCCTCGATTATCACGTGCTTCCCGCAAGAGATGCCGGCAACGGAAATTGGGAAGTACGGCAAGCGCAGATATTCGGCGGAGGAACCTACATTCTCGGGCCAGATTTCGGAGCTGGAGAATCATTCGTTGCTGCAACACCAATGCCCATGGATGTGAATGTCCCTGGATATACACATCTCGTCCGGGCACCAAGGGTAGATTTTTCCAACGCGACTGAAATTGACGAACAGTATCTTTCGCTTTTAGGCCTCATCGACTTCGCCATCGAACAAATTGTCGAAAATGGCGCTCCTGCGGCGAACGATGGGCAAAACCTGATTGCTGACCTTCCTCTTCCTAGGTTTATTCGGCACCCCAACGAACCGGATAAATATCCAGGTGGAACACCCGTGGAAGAAGACATTCGCGAAATGATGGTTCGATGGATTGAGTGGTTCGGTAACGAAACAAATTGCGATGGCCTTCGACTCGACGCGATCAAACACGTCCCCCAGACGTTCTTCGACTCGGATTTTCCCAACGACCCCATTGATTTTAATGGCGCATTCCAACGGAATTTGAACCAACGAAGAGGCTATACGGATACGAACGACGACGACGGCGAACAAGATGCCCTACTCTTCGGAGAGTCGTATACGGGTGATCTTGGCAGCCTTGAAAGTTATCGAAATACCGGAATGTATCTACTCGATTTCCCCCTTCTCTTTAAGATGGCGGATAGCGGCGGCGTTTTTGCTCGATGGGGAGACGGCGATATCGGGCAACTCAGCTACCCGCAGGGAGGAATGACGGGTGGTTTCACAGAGTTCGGTGGAATGGGACGACTTGCTGGCGTTAGCTTTGTTCAATCGCACGACACCTACGCACCCGGCGCACAACCGAACGGAGCATACGCTTTCATAATGACTCGCGTTGGACACAGTGTTGTGTTCTACGACGGAAACAATTTTGACCCGAACTCGTTCGTTACACCTGGGCGCGCTGACGCGCTCGGTGAACTCAACTCGAATGTCATCACAAACTTGGTAGATATTCGAAACAGGTTTGCGCGAGGCGGGATGTTTAATCGGTTTGTTGATGGAGACACCTACGTCTACGAACGCGTTATTCCCACGGCTTCGGGCAGTAACGGAGCAACACTTCTCGTTGGCTTAACAGACAATACCCAGAACGAAGCGCGATTCGGCGAGTTCGATTCTAGGCCACTTCTCGTGACCGAATTTCCGCCAGGTACGAACTTGGTAGAACTCACTGGAAATGGTTCTGTTGCACAGATTCAAGTCATTGACCCAACCGCGGTACCACAAGCCGCGCTCGATCGAGCGCTCGCAGAGTATGACCGTTCATCGGAGTTCCCACTTCCTCAGAACTACGGTCTCGTCTATCTACAAATTCCTCAAGGTCCAGATAATGGGTATGTTATGTACGCGCCCCAAACTTCTGCGGTGTCCATCTTGATTGACAACGGAGGCGCACAGCCAAGCCTCACAACAATTCAAACAGCGGGCCGCCGACAAACCCCCGCTGGAGCGATTGTGAATCCAACGAATATTGAAGCGTTTGTTATCGATACATCGAAGAAGCTCACCATAAACGTAACTGGTACGCCCGTGGCTGAAACCGCTTACTTGAAGCTCAACGATGGAAGCGAAACCTTTGGTCAAATGGCTGTGAGCGGGAGCGAAGACGAAATGTACGATGGTTTTGTGCAGATGACTGCCAAATCGATGCCTCCAAACAGTTTCGTACTTGATGACTTAGACGTGAGTAACTGGACTCCGGGCGTCCATGTCCTCACCATCAAAATAGCAAATGCCGGAACACCAAGCTTCTACAATGAGCAGAGTATTTTTCTCCTGGTTGAAAATGAAACCTCCGACACGGATGCTGGAGTGATGCCACAAAACGATGCCGGTCAAATGACTATGGCTGACGCTGGAGTCATAATGCCAGACAGTGGAATCAGTGTAGATCAAGATCTTGATCGAGACGGTGTTTTGAATTCGGATGACAACTGCCCAAATATTCAAAATCCAGACCAAACAGATTTTGATAAAGACGGAGTCGGAGACCAGTGCGATAACTGCCCTGAAACCGCAGCAGGAACCACGGTTGATGCGACAGGTTGCAAGGAATTATCATCTGAGAAGAGAAAGACCCTCCAAGACATTATCACTACGATTTTGTCAGGGAACCGTAATTCGGCGTTGGATCAAAACGCTGACAACATCATCGACGTTCGTGATTTCGTTCTCGCAGCGCAGTCGGAGGCTAACTAATGAAAAACTTCAATAAGCTGTTCTTGGGGCTCACTTTTCTTCTTGCCAGTGCTTGTACTGAAGAAAAACAAGAAACGTCAGCGACCTCAGTTTTAGAATTGGCTCGTAGTTCAGATGGCTCTATTCAAGTGGTCGCAAGAAACTTCCCCGCAACCAGTATGGCTGCTCAATTCGAGGTTGTTGTCGAAAGCGATGATACGTTTGTTGTCGGAGAAACTGGAGCCGTAAGCGACCTTGCTTTGGACTCGATCAAGGCAGCCGCTGCTGGTGTTAACCGAACACGGGTTTTCGTCGGTGATAAACGTGGGTTGAAGCTTAAGCAGAACGGAGCGATTGCAAAATTTCGACTCCAACGCACAGCTGATGGTCAAGCGAGCGCTAGGGTCAAACTTGAAGCGATCAAAGTAGCAGATGCAACTGGGAACCTCGTTCAAGTTGAAAGCGGACCGAGTATTCTTGTAGACTAGCGCGAGCTATGCTTCGGCTATACTCCGCAAAATTTTCTCCTAACCCTAGACGGGTAGAAATCTTCATAAAAGAAAAGCAGATCGATTCGATCGAGATTGTACGCATTGACATGGGCTCGATGCAGCATAAGGCTGACGATTATTTACAAAAGAATCCGTTAGGTTTGTTGCCTACGCTTGAACTTGAAAATGGTGAGTTTTTGACCGAATCCATGGCCATCTGTGAGTATCTTGAAGATTTGTTTCCTAGTCCTAATCTATTTGGCGAGTCGACTTTGCAGCGCGCTCGAACACGTGAAGCCAATCGAATCGCTGAGTTTGGATTGCTATTAGGTGCGTCGCAGGCCTTTCAACACTCGTCACCTTTTTTTGCAGGACGGTGGGAACAGCTTCCGCAAAATGTAGAGGAAGGACAAAGGCTTTTCGTCAAACACTTGAAACTTTTAGACCGAATGTTAAAAGAGCGAATCTGGCTTGCTGGAGACCAATTTAGCGTGGCAGACATTACGGCAATTTGTGCCATTGACTTCGGCAAAGTCAGTGGGTGCCGCGTAAATCCAGAGCTTGAGCATATCAATAGATGGCTGGGAGATATTCGTGAGCGACCGAGTTGTCAGATTCGATCACGTAAGAAAAAATGAAAGATGCCGGCCGAAACACCAGGCCTCAAAAACAAAGGAACACAATGATAAAAATTCGTTTGATTGCGCTGACTCTCTTCGCGATGAATATTATCGATATACCAAGCACAGAGGCCAAAAGCTTTCGCGTGAATCAACTTCCCAACGGCCGGGTAAATGACTGCGCAACCTGTCATGTGAATCAAAGGATTCGTGGTCGTAATCCATTTGGGCTCGATGTTGATTTCACATTAATCAATGGTAATACCAACTGGGCGGCCATTTACTTCCTCGACTCTGATGGGGATGGATTTAGCAATGGTCGGGAACTTGGAGACCCATGTGGAGAATGGAGAATTGGTCGGACACCTGAACGTACTACGAACATATCTAACCCTGGTGACCCCTCATCTGTTCCACCCGGCGAACCAGGACCAACGTGTCGCTGCGGGAATGGAATCATAGATCCAGGTGAAGAATGTGATGATGGTAATTTGATTCATAAGGATAGCTGCACGAACGATTGCAGAATGACTTCGTGTGGGAATGGAATTGTAGACCCAGGTGAAATCTGTGACGACGGTAATGAAAGCAATAACGACGAATGCTTGACGACCTGTTTAAGAGCAAAATGTGGTGACGGATTCATCTGGTCGGGTAATGAAGACTGCGACGATGGGAATCGCTCAAATACTGATTCGTGCCTCAACACCTGTTCAACGGCCCGATGTGGTGACGGTTTCGTTCTCGAAGGTGCTGAAGACTGTGACAATGGAGCGGACAATAATGATCAAATAGCGGATGCCTGCCGTAGTGACTGCACGCCTGCACGTTGTGGAGATAGCGTGGTGGACAGTAACGAAATCTGCGACGATGGCTCGAACCTTGTTGCAGGCGACACCACTCTATGCACAACCGCCTGCCCACTCGCGCAATGCGGGAACGGAATTATCGAAGGAGACGAAGTTTGTGATGACGGCCCTGATAATAGCGACAGCCTTGCCGACGCCTGTCGAACCAATTGTCAGCCCGCGGGATGTGGCGATTTTGTAGTTGATCAATCAGAAAGCTGTGACGATGGTCCCGCGGGATCCGTTCAATGTTTGTCGACATGTGAGCTGACCGGCGCGATTGAAACAGAGTCTAGTGGGTGCTCGTGCCAAACGAACCTAGCGTCTACCAAAACCACGAACTACTTATTGTTTCTATTGGCAGGATTACTGGTAAGCAGAAGCCGGCACAAATAGAAGTGCCCGGTAAGGGACCGCAAAGTCCGTACCGGGCGCATTCGTTGGCACTTGTATTGTTGAAAAAGACAGCGCACTTTCAATTGAAGGTCAGTGCACCGTGACGAGAATAGTTATCAAAAGTATCCAGGACTCATTCCGTAACCAAATCCACCCTGCATCATAGGATTGTAGCCGTAGTTTCCGCCGTATCCATATTGACCGAACTGACCACCGTACATAGCTGATTGGCCACCATAGGACATGCCGAGACCGTAGTTCATATTTTGACCGAACATGCGGCTTGCCATTTGAGATTGTCGTTCGTAGCCACCTTTGACTCCCTGTTCGATAGCGCCGACGCCATGTCGAAGGACGTCCGCGCCGTCTTTGACCAAGCTAGCGCCACCAACGACTAGATTAAGGCCGGGAATCATAGATGCAACGCCTTTTCCGACACTTTTGAGAGCGCTACCCCAGTTTCCTTTGAAGGCATGGCGAACAGCATTAGCGCCATTAGCGATGACGCCGACTGGGCCGCCGATCATGGTCGCGACGTTCGCCCCTGATTCGATGACGTTGTTGCCGAGTCCAGCTTTATGATTGTGGATGCCGTATTGATTGACGACGGCCTCTCCATCGCCGACCGAGCCTTTGAATTCTACAACCCCGGTTTGCGGATTGAAGTTTCGACGATTGAGTAAACTAGAAATTCCCATGATGTTTCTCCCTGACTAAAGTGTCTGCGGGATAAAGTAGCATAATACATGCCAATGAGAAGCAGTGACTACGAGGACGTTTGTGCCCAGACAAGCGGGCAGGATGCACCTTTGATGGTGCACATGTGCACTATTCTGCAATCAGAATGGAAGAGAGCGTTTCGAGGAACACCGGTTTTTGGGATGGGAAGTCCCCTACAGAGGAAGTTCCGCAAAAATGTAATATTCCGCCTCCGAAGACCCCGAGAGCATGGAATTGTTTGAGACCCGCTCCATCCATTGTGATTTCGAGATCCGCGTGAGCCACGGGTATTTCACTGACTTCAATCCATTCCACTTCGCTGGATTTTGAGTTGGGCATATTGGCCAGCATCGCCTTAAGTTCGGTTCCACAAAACTCTTTGGGGTCCATCTCGAGGAAATAAGGTCGAATAGAGAACGCGAAATTGGCGCGCGAGTTCCCTTGAGCAGGTATTTCAAGATTTATCGGAGCGCCTGCCGCTGCTGCTCTTTTTGCAAAGTCATCTGCCAAGTCATTTTGAGCGGGTGCCATGAAAGCAATTTGCGAAACATCCACCCATTCTTCTGGTACGTCAAAACTGATTTTTCCGTGTGAAAACCGCATAGGCGACGCCTATACCACGCGACGCACCCGTCGGCTACGAGCCACCTTCGTAAAACTCGCCAATCAAGGCAAACAAGCTCTGCAGAGATTCAGGGAGAGCATCTGTATCTCTTTTGATTGTTTCGGTGTCGTTGCGAACGAAAGGTCCTGTTCTGCCTGATTCTCCAAGCTCTTGAAGGTTTATAAGGGTCTTTTCGGCAAGAGGCCAAATCCCTCTTCCGGGCAGATGAACATCATTGTCGCGAAGAAGCTTATCGACAAGTAACCAAAGGGTCGCTGCGTGGCCTGAGGTGAAAACAGCCGCGGCATGATAAAGCGCTTTTTTTTCTGCCGGTAGCGAAAACGGCGCAAACCCGAGATCGCGGAAAGCGTCCGTTATAAAATCTGGTACTTGACCGGTAATCGCCAGCGGTGTGTCGGACCAGTCAGATACTCCTCCATTGAAGCTCGTAAGCGGGTGAGCGCAGGGAATGTGCGGAAAATGTCGACTTCCGGATAAATGAACGCAGCGCCCTTGAAAATGCTCAGCGACCGACTCAATCTGGTCGTCCGGAACAGCCAGCAATACCCAACCCGAGGGTCGACCCTCACGTGAATAAAGCTGTACTTGACCGTTCCAGGCTTCCGCTAAAGCTCTCCCAAGCTTTCCACGGCCAATTATACTCAGGGACTGGTGCATTTTCTCAATGATCGGCACACTATCACTTGTCCGTCTAGTCACAAATCGGACGGACGAGTGAATCAACTATGAACAGACCTTCGAATTCAATTACCCAATACACCACCGAGTGCGACCACCTTTTCGAAAAAATAAAGGTCGCGCCGGTGTCGAATTCGACCACAAATATCCCAGACGACATAAAGCCACGGATCGTTGTTGATACCGTTCACGACGGAAACTTCATTCCGCCCGAACTCATGCGAACTTCTCGGATCACTCGTTTGCAGGAAGATAAATCCTTGTGGGAGCACTACGTCATCGAGCGCGATTGGGGAGCCAACCTCGTCGCCGAGAAACTGGTCTCTTTTCTTGGGCTTGAACACTATTACCGGGTGAACCTTGCTCGCGTAGTCATGGACTTCAACCGGTTTCCTGGAAGTTCCACCTCTGGCGCGAATTCACTCGAACGCCTCGCAATTAACCCGCCTTTTTCCGACATGCTTTCGCATGAGGAGAAATATAGAGTTCTTCGGACGTATTACGATGAAATCTCAAAACAAATGGAGTCTGTCATCGCAAACTCACTCATTAAGATTTCCATTCATACCTATGACGAGCACAATGTTTCACGCACTCAGCGACCTGAGGTTAGTCTCATTTCTCGGTCACTCAGCTATCAACGATTTTCAAAGTTACCTTTTGGAAAATTCGATCCACTCTTTCCAGATATCCTCGCAGAATCAACAACAACCAGAATTCTCAGGGACCGCATAGCACTACACCTCGAAAAAGCAGGTGTATTAGTGGAGCACAACTATCCTTATTGTTTACCGGACGGCAGCTTAGAAATTAGAGCTCTCGTATGGTTTTTCTTTCAGCATCTTCGTGACGTATTTGCCGAGCATCATCCTGAAACCAAGGAAGACTCATCTTATGGACTTGTATGGCATATGCTATTGAATACAAACCTCAGAGAAGCACAGGCTGAAGCACTTTATGGTTATTTACATCGCTTCAGAACACCTCCGGAGAACGATGGAGAATTTTTCGCAGAAGCGCGAGACGCATATGAACATATTCGTGAGTTTCTAGATCAGAACTACTATTTGGTCGAAAACTTTCGGACAAGCCCGGAGCGGCCGAGTGCAATATCAGTCGAAGTGCGAAAAGATTTGATTTGGGAAATTGAGGATCTCACACCAGTTAGAATGATTGAGGAACGAGCGACGCTTATTGCCGAGAAAATTGCGGAGGCAGTCTCTACCTATCTACGAGAAGATCTAAAGGACAGTGCTCATAGCTTATGAGCCTAAGGTTGACGCTTTTTTCTCAAGCTTCATTGGCTTACACCCAGCCCAACTTCATGATATCTGGCACCCATGAAGATTATTCGGCATTTTGCTCTCTTTATCTGTTTGCTCGCTTTTGCCGGCTGCACGCCCGTAGGGGCCCTCTTCACCAGTGTGAAGAACCCCGTGGCCTTTGATCCCGGAAAGACGACCAACATGGGTGCAACCACGATAAGCGGCGAAAGTTGTGCCACTCAGGTTCTCGGTTTGGTAGCAGTTGGTGACTGGTCGGTACAAGCGGCACTCACGGCGGCAGGAGCGTCAGGAAAAACACTGAAAAATATCGCCGTTGACACCAGAGTCATGAATTTCCTCGGCGTCTACACTCAATATTGCACTCGAATCACCGCACAAGTTTCACAATAGCTAGACAACGTTCTAGTTTGTCACACCGAGGTAACATTTCGCTTTCAGATTTCGGAGATATCAAGACAGTAATGCAAATTCGTCTCTAAAAATATTGTCGAAGTTGCCACAATTCTACTTTGGAGTCTGGGACACTCGTGTTAGCCGGTCTGTCAGCCATGGCGGACATCGTCCTCAAGAATCTATCCAAACAATTCGGTCAAACCAGCGTCCTGAAGCCGCTCGATCTGACTATAAACTCGGGCGAGTTCATCGTTTTACTCGGTCCTTCAGGGTGCGGAAAATCAACGACGCTCAGAATGATTGCGGGTCTAGAGTCACCCAGCGACGGGCAGATTCTCATCGACGGTAATGATGTAACGAACCTAGCGCCTAAGGAACGCGATGTAGCGATGGTCTTTCAAAGCTACGCACTGTATCCCCATCTTACGGTTCGTGAAAATATGGCGTTTGGTCTGAAGGTAAGGAAGACTCCCGCGGAAACGATTGCTAAAGAAATCGAACAAGCGTCCAAGCTCCTAGATATAGAACACCTGTTGGATCGAAAGCCAAAAGAGTTATCAGGCGGCCAGCGCCAACGCGTAGCCATGGGCCGTGCAATTGTTCGGCGGCCAAAAGTGTTCATGTTTGATGAACCACTTTCAAACTTGGACGCTGCACTTCGTGCACAGATGCGAACCGAAATCGCGGCTCTTCACGCAAAGCTTGGAATCACAACTGTCTATGTAACTCACGATCAAGTTGAAGCGATGACTTTGGCTGACAGGATCGTCATTCTTCATCAAGGAGTCTTGCAGCAACAGGGCGCCCCTTTGGAGGTTTACGAAAATCCCAATAACGGTTTTGTTGGTTCGTTTCTTGGTTCACCTCCGATGAATCTGATCTCTGCAAAAATCGACGGAGCTGGAAACCTAGCAATTAACGACGCGAGAATTGGTGAAGAAGGCAAATATGCTGCGCACAAAGATGTTCACGTATTTGTCGGTGTACGTCCTCAATCTTTTCACATTGCCGAAAATGGCGCATTAGCAGGTCAGATCGATTTGGTTGAGCCGCTCGGTGGTGAATCAGTGATTCGGCTCAGACTCGAAGATCAGCAGAAGGTGACAGTACAAGTGGCGGGACTTACCAGCCACAAGCGTGGCGACCAGGTGCGGCTTGATATTAAGGAGAGCGAGATTCATATCTTCTCCGACGAAAACGGCGAGGCTGGAGGAAAGCTGAATTGAAAAAGCTAGTATTGGCTTTGGTGTTCGCTACCTGCATTCCTGCATTACCTGCCCAAGCAGAAGAGACT
The DNA here is from genome assembly GCA_036337945.1 of Myxococcota bacterium. Lineage (GTDB taxonomy): Bacteria > Myxococcota > Kuafuiibacteriia > Kuafuiibacteriales > Kuafuiibacteriaceae > JAYZDF01. Next base: position 2,831 of record JAYZDF010000068.1, on the reverse strand, counting down.
GTCATTCGGTTGTGGCATAGCTATACTGCAGGTGAACGAGAAGCTCTCGATTCGATAGTTAAGAAGTTCGATGACTCTAATAATTCTTTGAGAATAGAAGCGAGCTTTGTGCCCTTCAACGCGCTTGCCGATAAACTTACGGCTGCGATTCCTCGAGGTCACGGTCCTGACCTTTTTATTTTTGCTCATGACCGCATTGGCGGATGGGCAGAAGGTAAACTCCTCGAACCAATTGAGCTTTTAGTCACGGAAGAGCAACTAGACCGACATCTCACATCTTGCGTCTTTGCTCTTGCATATGGTGACTCGCTTTACGGCCTTCCACTGGCTTTCAAAGCACTCGCATTATTTACTCGAACCGACAAAATTAAAGCTCCTCCGAAAACAAGTGATGAACTCGTGGAACTGGCGAAAGCTCATACAAATAAAGAAAAGGGTGAATTCGGATTCGTATATCCAGCCGGAGACTTCTTCTTTCACACTCCTCTACTCTACTCGATGAATGGAAGCATCTTTCCTAAAAACTCGAAAACCCCAGATGTGAATAACGCCGGTGTCGCTGAATCACTTCGGACAGCAAAGCGCATTAAAGACTTGAATGTTCTGCCTGATGACCCCACTCCGGTTGTTGCAAGCTCGATGTTCGTCTCAGGTCGAACGCCTATGATCATCAATGGCCCCTGGTTCCTCGATACTGTTCAAGGGAAGGTTCCCTTCCAAGTTTCCGCAATCCCTCCTTTTTTCGAAGGCCGCGCCGCCAGTGGATTTTCTAGCTGTGAAGGTGTTTTCATGAGCCGGCAATCGAAGCATAAACGCGCGGCTTTTGAGTTGATGACTCACCTTGCCGATGACGCGGAAGCTGCTGCTGCACGCATGATGCAGGGGAAGCAAACGGTCACTCTCAATGAAGCCTGGGACCGAGTACTGCCTCAGCTCAGTGAGAACACGAAGCAAATCTATTCAGCATTTCGTGATGCATTCGAAAACTCGAATCCATCACCATCGTTTCCGAACATGAATGCCGTCTGGGGCCCCATGAACGCAGCGCTGTACAATACCTTACACAAAGGTGCTGCACCGAAAGACGCCGCCGCAGACGCTCAAAAACGAATCATGAAGGCGCTCAACAAATGAAACAAAATGTTCGGTTGATAATCTCTGGAATTTTTGCGTTCGGACTCACATATGCTCTCGGGTTCGGCGCGCAATCTGTTATCAAGGGCCAGTTCGAGCAAGTCGAGGTGACAAGGGCAATCTTAGATGCTCACCAAGCCTTGAAGTCAGGTCCCAGTGACAAGCAAAACGTCACGATCGTCAAAGAAACCAAATCCGCGAAATATCATTTCCTAAACAAGCGAAGCTACGAAGTAAACACTGCTGATTCTTCACGGGCTGGAACAGTTCTCACCGGAGAAAACGACCAAGACAAAGCTCGCGCCGACCGCCACAGCGATGCGCGGCGGACGAAGAAGCCGGTGGTCCAAAGACTCAAAGATGGCTCTGTTCGTGTAACTGTCGCAGACGGAATGAAAACAAGTGAAGTACTGGTGAGTGAATCACTACCAGTAGTACCGTTCTCTTGGGGAATTTTCTTCGCTATTAGCATTTGCCTCTTCATCGCAAGCATCTTCGCCGCCAAAAAGACTCCTGTTGTCGGCAGCGTAGTGCTCTTAGCTGGATTAGCAATTTCAACTGGTGTCATCGGAAGCCAGTACCTGGGTCTAAGTGCCGCAGAGGCCAGTGAGTTCTTGAGGGCTGGCGGTCGACGAGCACCGGCGGTCGTGAGTCCAAGTGGCTCCTTTTGGGGGACTCTGGCAGCAATTTACGTCGCTGGGGCTATCGCACTCGTCTTCATTGCGACTTCTGCCTTCGAAAGATCTCTTGATTCCGTTCAGCGCTCTCGAGAAGCCTACGTTGCGATTTCGCCCGCAATGCTCGGCCTTTTCGTATTGGTCGGTATTCCGTTTGTCGTAGGAATCGGACTTGCCTTTTTCCGGCACGTTCACGGTGACTATAGCTTTGTAGGTCTTGATAATTTTCGTCAAATCTTGACCGGCTCAGAAGGCCCACACTCAATATTCTATACGCTTGTTGTCACCGTCATATGGACTTTCCTCAACGTGATTCTTCACCTGAGTGTAGGCCTTGGCTTCGCACTGCTTCTTCATAAGCATGCATCTGGTTGGACGCGGATTTACCGCGTCATCCTAATTATTCCATGGGCCGTTCCCGCTTATCTGACAGCGCTCATCTGGCGAAGCATGTTTGACGCAGATATCGGCGTGATCAATCGTATTTTAGGGCTCGAAGGCATGTCGTGGATGCACGACACCTTCACTGCGTTTTGCGCCAACCTTATTACCAACGTTTGGCTCGGCTTTCCGTTCATGATGGTTGTTTGCCTGGGCGCTCTGACCTCTATTCCTGGAGATTTGTATGACGCGGCAGATGTCGACGGCGCGAATGGATGGCAGAAGTTTACTCAAATCACGCTACCACTACTCAAACCAGCGCTGCTTCCGGCAACGATCTTAGGCTCAATCTGGACATTCAATAAGTTTGAGGTCATTTACCTGGTTTCAGAAGGCCGACCAGATGGCGGAACAGATATCTTGGTCACCGAAGCCTATCGATGGGCCTTTGAGCGTGGACTTGCACAAGGCGGCGCATATGGAAAAGCCGCTGCCTGCTCAGTAATCATTTTTCTAGTGCTGCTCGTCTACGGTTGGATGACAGCGCGAGTAAGCCGGTCCGCAGAGGAAGCATTACGATGAAAACGAATAAATTACATCAGTTCATAGCTCATCTCGTTCTTATATTCGGTTGCGTCA